>CAYOID010000028.1:0-36066 GCA_964403955.1 uncultured Desulfohalobiaceae bacterium
ACTCTTCCCATTGTGGAGCATTATGCCGAGTCAAAAGCTCTATCTTCGGGCTTTAGACATCCAGGATCGCTATCATTTCGGCTTTTATGATTCTTTGATTGTCTCTGCCGCCTTAGAGGCTGGTTGTAAGCGGCTGTATAGTGAAGATTTGCAGCACGGACAAAGTATCGACAGTTTGACCGTTGAAAATCCTTTCTTGATTGAACATTAAGTCTTTTTCAATGGACTGGACAGAGCCACGCTCCAGGGTATTCGGGACTCTGCTGAAGAGAGGCTGTTCTGGCCCGGTCCAGCTCGGTATTTGATCTAAAATTCAAAGTTCCAAATCACAACCTAAACTCCTCTGTATGGAATCGCTCAGGATTGAAGCCACATTTCTGAAGTTCTTCTTTCACAAAGGCCATCATGGGGTCTGGGCCGCAAAGTAAAATTGGACTTTCTCCTGCAGTCTCCTTGAGTAGTTGCTGCAATACATTGACATCAATGTAACCGGTGAATCCTCCCCAGTCATGCTGCCTGGTCAGAACATGGTGCACTTTCAAACCTGAAAGCTCCTCAGCCAATTTTTCAAGATCCTCTTTCCAGAGGATATCCTCTTCAGTCTTGTTGCTCCAGATCAGAGTGATCTTCCGGGCGTCTCCCGCATCGGCAATGTATCTAAGCATGCTCAAAAAGGCGTCCCCCCGACGCCGCCTGCAATCATGATAAGTTCAGTCCCTTGATCTGTTTCCAGAGCGAGGTGACTGAAGAGTCCATACGGTCCGCGGATTCTGGCCAGATCACCTATTTCAAGTTCTCTGATTCTCCTGGTGAAATCTCCACCTTCCTTGATCGTGAATTGCAGGCCGGGTCCTTGTACTGGGGAGGAGGATATCGTCCAGGGATGTTCTTCCCTGGGGAGTTTCGCGGCCTGAAAGGTCACCAAGGCAAACTGGCCAGGGGCATGGGCCGCCAGGCCATTCTGTTCAGGCGCCAAGTCTACAGCGAAAGTGGATCTGCCCACTTCTTGAATCCTCGTGACTCTGAACAAGGCTCCACGATTGGTCGCACTGTTGATCATGAATCCGCCTAAAGCCAAAAGAAGAAGGCTATGGTTGATCCCCAGCTCAAAATGACCTTCGACAAAGGAAAAATGAATCATGGCCAGGATGGCCAGCAAAACCATGCCCCACCTGTGCATGGGAAGCCAGACATGGAATGGCAGCTGGAACCTTTCCCGGAAAAGGGCTGGGCTTCGAGGGTATAGAGGTTTGAGGGTCAAACAACACGTCCTGCAGGGGCTGCTGGACTGCATGGGCAAATGTGATCCCGGCCTCGCGAAATTCCCTGTTCTTGAAGGCCCCGGCCGGGATGAGCCCCATGGCGGCAAACTCCAGAGCCTCCGGGATCACCGGAAACTGCTCAGAAAAAAGCCGGACCCCGGCCCCGGAGCCGCAGACCATTTCAGAGAGATGTCCCAACAGGCCGAAGCCCGTGACATCGGTACAGGCTCCGACATCGAAGCAGGTCATGACCTCGGCGGCCCCGCGGTTGAGCTCTGCCATAAGCCGGGTCACCCGTTCGGCCAGCTCAGCGGAAGCCATGCCGGCCTTGATCACGGTGTTGATGATGCCCGTGCCCAGGGGCTTGGTCAGTACCAGCCTGTCCCCGGTGCGCAGGCCTTTCTTGGTGAGCACCCGCTCCGGATGGACGAAACCGGTCACGGACAGGCCGTATTTCAGCTCTTTGTCTTCAACGCTGTGCCCGCCAATGAGCACCACCCCGGCCTCATCCATCTTGTCCAGCCCGCCCTGCAGCATCTGGCGCAGCACGGTGAGTTCCATGTCCTTGATTGGAAAACCCACCAGGTTCATGGCGGTCTTGGGAACCCCGCCCATGGCGTAAACGTCGCTGAGAGCGTTGGCAGCGGCGATCTGGCCGAACCAGTAGGGATCGTCAACGATCGGAGTGAAGAAATCAACGGTCTGGATCAGAGCCAGATCATCGCTGACCTTGTAGACCCCGGCGTCATCGGCCCGGTCCAGACCGACCAGGACCCGCTCGTTCGTGGGAAAGACCAGGCCGCACAAAGCCCTGTCCAGGTCCCCTGGAGCCAGTTTGGAGGCTCACCCGGCCCCGGCCACGGTTTCGGTCAAACGCAGTTGTTTTGTTTCATCCGCCATATCCACTCTCCCGATAAGAGCTCTGAATAAGGGTGCTTATCCGCATAGACTTTGTTCTCATAAGAAATATGCCTTGCTACACTAAAACCCCCTCTGGCTGTTCAAGCATTTCCAGGATGCGGGCGGTCATTTGCGCGTATTCTGCTTGTCCCCGATCTCTTGGCCTGTCCATGTCCTGGGAAAAGTGTGATGTGCTTGCATAATCACCTGACAATGAAAAGCTATGACCTCAACGTGTCCGCTGACAGAGGCCTGAAAAGATCTCCCGCAGGGTTTGCTGGTCGATGAACTCATGCAGCGGCCGATCGTCATCCATAACCTTGGCCGAGTCTGCGGACACCTCCTTTCCCTCTGGTGCCCCTCGATTTTCAGGACACTTGACGATTTCAGCCTGGTCCAGATCAGGATCAATGTCCCGATTGTTCATGACCCAGGTATCGCACTCGTCATGGGCTCCGACAAAGAGAAAGACCACGTGTCCGTTTTTCTTGAAATACAGGAGGCGATACCCGCCTCCGAGATCGAACTTGCGGCAGCCCTGGATTCTGGCTTCGCCCCGGGGCGTCAGCTTACTGCGGATCTGAGGGGTCAAACGTTCCCTGGCCGCCACCTTGGCCATGATCTCCCAGGCCTGATCAGCGGCGTCTTCGGCTTTGCCTCCGGCTTTTTTCAGCTTGTGCAGCTTCTTGGCGAAATGGACAGAGTTGAAGATCAAAGCCATAAGAAAAACCTCACCAAGCTTGACCAACCTCGGACTTCAAGTCGGCCAGCAGGTCTTCCAGGTCCAGTCCGTACCTGCGAGCCACATCCCGCAGGGTTTCGAACAGGGCGTTGCAGCAGATGCACTCCCCTGCCCTCTGGTCGTAGCGCTGAAAGACCGCCTCGGTCCCCCGATAGGCGGAGACCACGTCCAACACGGTCATCTCCGGACCAATCACAGGATCAGTTCGATGCACTCGATTCATGACACCTCTGCGCCGGCTTGCGAGCCATCGGACTTGGACCTCAAAGACACATAGGCCTTGGACACATAGGGAATGATGTCCAGGATCTGGGAAGCGGGGTCAGGGTCGGCCATGGCCCCGGCGGTCCTGTTCACGGCTGCAGCCAGCCTGGCTGCTTCCGGGGTGCTCAAGCCGGCCTCGATCAAACAGCTGACGATCCCGGTCAGGCTGTCCCCGGTGCCGCCCATGGCCTCCAGGGCTTCAACATGGGGGTGATCCACAGTGAACAGCACTCCTGTTCGATCAGCCACAAGATCAGTCTTGCCCTTGACCAGCAGATGCCTGGCTGCATTGTCGTGCCTGTAGGCCGTGGCCACGAGCTCCGGGACATCGTTGTCCTCGGCCAGGATAAAACCCCGGGTGTAGAAGGGGTGCGGGGCTTTCTCGTCCGCCAGAAAGGCCAGCTCCCCGGAGTCAGGGGTGAACAGCTCGTATTCCTGGCTCTGCCCGCTCATCTTGGCCGCGTACATGAATCCGGCATCAGCCACAAGCCTGGGCGGCCTGCCCATGGCCTGAACGGCCAGCAGAACCCTGCTGTGCCCGTCCACATCAGGCTGCAGGTAGTGAAAGACCATGGTCGTCAGCTCGTAGTCGGCCACATGGCCTGCAAGCCACCTGTAGAGCTCCCTGCTGCCGTGCCCCAGGCCGGTGTCCCCGGCCAGAAAGGCCACAGGCGGCTCCTGGCCGAGCACCTCGGACATGCGGCAGGCTGTGGCCAGCAGGGCTGGAGTCCCCCGATTGACATCGATCTCCCTGCCGGACACTGACAACCTGGTCCCGTCGAACATGGCCCGGCCGTGAGTACGTGGAAAATCCTCTTCCGGAACCGTGCCCACTATGGCAAGCATCGTCTCTTCACCTCCTCGTAGGCCAGCTGGAGGGCATACCCGCACAGGGTATGCCCGATATCGGCCGGGCTGGGCGCCTGGTCCAGGGACGTGCCGATCATCTCCCTGGCCAGATAGGGGACATCCGGACAGCCCCCGCCTGAGATATTGACGATCCTGGAGTCTCGTGTGTCCACCGTAATCTTCATGTTCGCGGCCCGGACCATGAGGTAGTGTCCAAGCTCCTTGACAGCATAGAGGTCCACAGGCTTGAGCAGGTGGTCTGTCACCGGGACCACCTGCTCCACATGAATGGCCGACTCTCTGAGGAGGCGCAGGATATTGAGCTCTTCGATCAGGGGGAACTCAATGACCAGATCGCAGCCGCTTCGTATCTGAGGCGGCGGTCCCATGACCCTTATTTCAAACCCCGCTCCCTTGATCACCTGTTCGGACCGGATGACCTCGCTGGTATTGGAAAAGACCAGAATGCCCTTGCCCCAGGGGGAACGATCGTCACTGGACCGGGACTTTTTTTTGAACAGCCTCATCAGGGTCATCTAGGTTCTCGCAATATGGATATGAAAGTCATCCCCTTCCTCCTTGATCTCCTTGACCTCCCAGCCCTGGCCCTTGGCGGCCCGGCTGACGTTCTCCCTGGAGGCCTGGGTGTCCACCAGGATGACCAGCTCCCCCTGTCCGAGCTGCTTGATCTTGTCCACGGTCAGGAGCACCGGCTGGGGGCAGGAAAAACCTCTGGCATCAATAACCTCGCTCATGTCACTTCTCCTTTAGGCCAGCTTCTTGCGCATAAAAAAACCAATGGCCAGGCAGACGGCCAGGCCCAGAAAGACAGCCGCGATACCGTGGGGCCCAACCCCTTTCGGAGAGCTGGCCAGCCCGAAGTTGTGGGAAAAGGCGGCCCCGACGATCATCCCAAAAACAAAAACGGCCGCGTCGCCGTCCCCTTCCCCGGCCATGAAGAGCTGACGGCCGGGGCACCCTCCGGCCAGGGCGAAAGCCAGACCGGCCAGGGCCATGCCCATGAAGTTCCAGATATGCAGGTCATGGGCGACAGGCTGATTGACGAACCCGGGATTGAACTGACCCACGATGAGATTGATGATGAAAGCCGCAGCGATCAGGGCGATCACCCCGCCGAAGAGGTGAATCTGCCGGAACAGAATGAGATCCCGGAAGGCGCCCATGGTGCAGAAACGGCTGCGCTGGGCGAGAAAACCGACTCCAAGCCCCACCAGCAGAGAGACGAAAAGAGGTGCGTGCATGGCCCCGGGGCCTTTGAGGCTGTAGAAGAGAACCCCGGATTTTGCCTCGCCTGAAACCTGAGGGAAGATCAGCATCAGAATCAGGAACAAAACCATGATCCCTGGCATGAGCAGGCCAACGGCCGGATAGGTTTTCGTCTCCCTGCCCAGGTTGAACCCGGTCTTGATGAACCTGGTCCCGATGAAAATGCCAAAGACCAGCCCCGCAAGGCCGAGGATGGCATTGCCGTCCCCGCCCGCCAGCCGAAGCATGGCCCTCCAGGGGCAGCCCAGGAACACCAGGGCCCCGATCATGGCGAACACACCGAGGACAAACCTGACAACAGGCGCGGACCCAGCCCGGGGGCGAAAGTCCCTGAAGCTGAAGGCTGCGATCAGGGCCCCCAGAACGAAGCCGATGATCTCCGGGCGCATGTACTGGACCACACCGGCCCGGTGCATGCCCACAGCCCCGGTGATGTCCCGCTCGAAACAGGCCACACAGATGCCCATGTTGCCGGGGTTCCCCCATTTCTGCAGCAACGCGGCAAACACGCCGATCAGTCCCCCCACACAGACGATGCCCCATTTCGTGGCCAGAAAGTTGTTCATGACGGCTCTGACTCCTTTGTTTGGAACTTCAACATGCATCTCTTACCGCAAGACAAGGCGTCCCCTGTTTGATCCAAGGGCCATGATCTTAGAGCTCCTGGGCCAGCAGAGCCGCTCCCAAAGCCCCGACCATCAGGCATGTGATTTCAGCGGTGTAGCATAGAAATATAAAATAGTTCCAATCATTCCTTGTGATCGAAATCTGACCCTTGAATCAGGGTTTGAAATAGGACACAGAGGGTGGAGAAGGATGAGCACAGAGAGGCTTGTACAGCACCACCTGCTGACGTGCAGGACCAGAGGCTCGTAAGAAACGTTTCAAAAAGGCTGGTCACCAATGAGGCATGTTCAATCCATGGACCTGACCCGAAAGGCAAAGCAGCTCCAGGAGATCTACCGCAGCTTTGATCGCGAGTCGGCTACATTCAAAGAGCAGGCGGTCTGCGGGCCGGGATGCGCCTACTGCTGCACCCATTTTGGTCACCTGGACATCACCACCCTTGAAGGATGGATCATCCAAGAGCGGATCAAGCAATTTCAGGAAACGGAAAAGGAGCGGATCGAGCAAAAAATTGAGGACAACAAGCGGGACAAAGAAGGCGGCAAACCATCTGTCTGCCCTTTTCTCCTTGAGGACCAGACCTGCCGCATCTACGATGTCCGGCCCTTCAGCTGCCGGCAGCTCTACTCCCTGAAGAAGTGCGGCGAGCACGGTCCTGTAGTCCATCCCCAGGCCTTAGAGCTGGCCAGGGACACCGTCCGCCTCATCCAGCAGCTCGATGCCACCGGGTACTCGGGGCATCTGAGCTTCATTCTGGCCCTGCTCAGAAACAAACCCTTTTTCAAGCTCTACACCTCCGGGGGGTTCGACCCGGCCAAAGTGGCCGATTTCGGCAAAGCCCACGGCCTGGTCATCAATGCCGCCCAGCTGCAGCAACAGCCCCTCGTATGAACGTCCTTCCCGGAGAAGGAGAAATACCGGGAAAAAAGACTCTCGACCTTTTGTTTTCCAACAGGACGTGATAGAATAACTTCAATTTATCCATTTCCAGCACTACATATGCTCCTGCAATAACTACAAAATGCTGCCAAAAACTTCAGAAAGAAGGTCTTCCGCCAAAAACCCATAATCCAGTTTTCCCAGCTGCAAAACTGGATAAGGAGCGGACATGCGGCACGTGATCATCGGCAACGGGATCGCCGGCACCCAGGCTGCCGAGAGCATCAGGCACCTGGACGACAGGTGCAGCATCACCATGATCAGCGACGAGCAGTGGCCGCCCTACTCCAGGCCAATGATCAGCCTGGTCATGGAAGGCTCCCTGAAACCGGAGGGCATCCTGATCAGGGATCCGAACTTCTACCAGCGCCTGGGCATCGAACCTGTCCTTGGCTCCAGGGCGACCTCCATCGACACCCGGAAACGTCAGGTCATCATCGATCAGGGCGACATCCGCGGCGCAAGGCGAACCCTCCCCTTCGACCGACTCCTGATCGCCACAGGGGCGGATCCCAGGCCAATCAAAGCTCAAGGCCTGGAGCTCGAGAACATCTTTTTTCTGCGCAACCTGGCCCAGGTCAGCCGCATGAATCAGGTCATCAGGCCGGGTCAGAAGGCCCTGGTCCTCGGCGGGGGGCTGGTCGGGTTCAAGGCTGCCACTGCTCTGTTGAAACGCGGCCTCAAGGTGACCATGCTCATCACCTCGGCCCATCCCCTGTCCATGCAGCTCGACCCTCCGGCCGGACAGCTGGTGCTGAACGAGCTCCTGGCCTACGGGCTTGATGTCCAGGTGGGCAAAGAGGTCACGGCTTTCGAAGGCCCCGGCTGGCTGCAGAAGGCGCATCTGGCTGACGGTTCAAGCCTTGATTGCGACCTGGCGGTCATCGGCAAAGGGGTTCTTCCAGCCCTGGACTTCGTCCCCAGGCAGGACATGACCGTGGATCTGGGAATCCGGGTTGACGATCACCTTGAAACCAGCTGCCCGGGCATCTTTGCTGCCGGGGATGTGGCCGAGCACGTTGACCTGGCCAGGCAGACCCCATGGGTCAATGCCATCTGGCCCGAAGCGGTCAACCAGGGCAGGCTGGCCGGAATGAACATGGCCGGTCGACCGGTGAAGTCCCAGGGGAGCCTTGGGAGGAACATGATCCGCATCTTTGACCTGGACATCATGACCTGCGGACTGATCAACCCTCCTGAGGAGGAGTACGAAGTTTTCAATCACTGGGATCAAAGACGCTCCACCTACCGCAAGCTGGTTTTCAGGCAGGATCGTCTCGTGGGTGCGGTCATGGTCAACGATATCGAGCAGTCCGGCCTGCTGGTCTCGCTCATTCAGAACCAGCGCCCTGTCGATATGTTCAAAGAAAAGCTCCTCAGCCCAAGGCTGAACTGGAAGCAGCTCATCAGCGCTCACTGATCGCGCTGATGAAATTGAGAAAAATGTTTTTTGATCTCAAATCCAAATATCCAGCTTTGCCTTCGGCAAAGCTGGATAAGGAGGTGGCTTATGAAACAGGTTGTGGTCCACCCGGAACGGTGCGTGGGCTGCATGCAATGCATGCTGGCCTGTGCCACGGCACACTCCAGATCCAAATCCCTGTTCGCAGCCATTGGTGAAAGCCCCCTGCCCAAACCCAGAGTGCATGTGGGCGCAGGCCTTTTTCAGGAAGGCTTCCCCAACCGCTGCCGACACTGCGACCCGGCACCATGCCTTTTGGCCTGCCTGCCCGGGGCCATTCACCGTGACCGGGAATTCGGCACCGTGCTCATCAATCCGGACACCTGCATCAACTGCGCATCCTGCGCCATGGCCTGCCCCTTCGGGGTCATCCGCTACCATCAGGACCAGTCAGCGCCACCGGGCAAGTTCGTGGCCGTGAAGTGCGACAACTGCATCGACCGGCAGCGCCAGGGGGGCATCCCTGCCTGTGTGGAGGTCTGCAAGTCAGGGGCTCTGACCTTTGAAGAGACCTCTGAGGCCATGAAGCGCAAAACCCTGGAGGTGGCCAGGTCGGTGTCCCATCAATCCGCAGACGCGGACACCGCCCCGGGCTTTGATCTGCTCCGGAGCATCAAGAAGCAGCAGGTCGAGCTCGGCTCCCTGTGATCAAAAAGGAGGACATCATGGCTGATAAGCATCATCAGAGGACCATCACCCAGGATGGGCAGCTCATGCTCAAAAAGGCCGAGCAGGATCAGCTGGAGACCGTCTGGGACCGCTATGAGGGTCAGCTTCCTCAATGCGGGTACTGCGAGATGGGGCTGAGCTGCCGGATCTGCAATATGGGTCCCTGCCGGGTGGATCCTTTTGGAGAGGGACCTCAAAAAGGGGTCTGCGGGGCGGACGCAGACATCATCGTGGCCAGGAACCTTGGCAGAATGGTGGCAGGGGGTGCTGCAGCCCATTCCGACCATGGCCGGGATCTGGTGGAAGTCCTGGCCTCGGTAGCCAAAGGAGAGGCTCCGGGTTACTCTGTCCAGGATGAGGACAAGCTCAAAAAAGTGGCCGCGGAATACGGCATTGATATCCAGGGCAAAGACACTCTCAACCTGGCCGGGGAGCTGGCCGATGCCATGCAGGAGGACTACGGGAACCGCAAGAAGTGCCTGACCCTGGCCAGGAGGGCCCCCAAGGCCAGACAGGAGCTGTGGGCCAGAATCGGGGTCACCCCCCGGGGGATCGACCGCGAGACCTCGGAAATGATGCACCGCACCCACATGGGGGTGGACAACGGCTGGCAGTCCATCCTGCTCCATGCGGTCCGCAACGCCCTCTCCGACGGTTGGGGCGGGTCCATGATCGCCACGGAAGTCTCGGACATCCTCTTCGGCACTCCAAAGCCCATCGAGACCTCGGCGAACATGGGGGTGCTCAAAGAGGAGCAGGTGAACATCATCGTCCACGGCCACAACCCGGTGGTCTCGGAAATGATCATGGCCGCCTGTCAAGAGCGGGAAATGCTTGACCTGGCCAGGTCCAAAGGGGCGTCCGGGATCAACCTGACCGGGCTCTGCTGCACCGGGAACGAGCTCCTGATGCGCCACGGCATTCCCATGGCCGGCAACCACCTGATGACCGAGCTGGTCATCGCAACTGGAGCCGTGGAGATGATCCTGGTGGACTACCAGTGCATCATGCCTTCCTTGGGAAGCATCGCCAGCTGCTACCACACCCGGATGATCAGCACCTCGGACAAGGCCCGATTCCCTGAGATGGAACATCACGAGTTCCACCCCAACAATGCCATGAATCTGGCTCGAAAGCTGGTCAGGGATGCTGTGGAGAACTTTGCCAACCGCGGCCGGGCTTACATTCCAGTGGAACCGGTCCCTGCTGTGGGGGGATTTTCGGTCGAGGCCATTGTCCAAGCCCTGGGCGGCAGCCCCGCCCCCCTGCTCGAGGCCATCAAGGATGGCTCAGTCCGGGGCGCCGTGGGCGTGGTGGGCTGCAACAACCCCAAGATCAAGCACGACTTCGGGCACGTGACCCTGATCAAGCAGCTGATCGAAAAGGACATCCTGGTGGTGGACACCGGGTGCGCCGCCGTGGCCAGCGCCAAGGCCGGGTTCAAGACCACCGAGGCTTTGAAGCATGCCGGAGAGGGGCTGAAAAAAGTCTGCTCCGCCCTGGGCATCCCTCCGGTCCTGCACATGGGCAGCTGCGTGGACAACGTGCGCATCCTGGTCCTGGCCTCGGCCCTGGCCGATGCCCTGGGAACGGACATCAGCAGCCTGCCCCTGGCCGGGGCCGCCCCGGAGTGGTACTCGGAAAAGGCGGTCTCCATCGGGGTCTATGTGGTGGCCTCAGGGATCTTTACTGTCCTTGGCCCCATGCCTCCGATCACCGGGAGCATGAACACGGTCAAGCTCCTGACCGAAGGGCTCGAGGACGTGGTTGGGGCCACCTTTGCCGTGGAGCCGGACCCGAACAAGGCCGCAACCCTGATCAGCAGGCACATTGAAAAGAAGCGGGCCGGGCTGGGCTTGCACGACACTTTATGAAGGTTTCAGCTTTGTCAGAGGCAAAGCTGAAACCTTATGTGACATTACAACATCCCAGTATCACTCAGAAAACCATTCAAGCCTTGATCATAGGCTTGACCCGAAACCACAAACCCATCGTTGTGCCCCCCTCGTATGGCCAAAAATCGTTTGGGATCCGGCGCGGCTTTGTACAGCCTCTCCCCAAAGACGAAGGGGACGATTTCATCCCCGGTGCTGTGCACCACGAGCACTGGACAGTTCAGATTGCGGACGTACTTCTGGGTTGGAAAGCGCAGGCGGGAGATAAGCTTGACCGGCAGGAACGGATAGATCTTCTGACCCAGATCAGGCAGGGAGGTAAAAGTGGACTCGATGATCACCGCTCCGGGACCCTTGTCTCTGGCCAGCCGAGCCGCGACTGGTCCGCCAAGGGAGCGCCCCCAGCATATGATCGAGGCCGGACTGACATCCTTGTCCTGGACCAGCCATGTCCAGGCCGCTTCCGCATCTCTGTACAGCCCCTGCTCTGATGGTGAACCCTGACTTCGACCATACCCGCGGTAATCGAACATCAAGCAGTTCAGCCCAACCCTGTGGATGATCTCAATCATCTCCAGTCGGTGGGAGATGTTGCCGGCATTGCCGTGGCAAAACAGTGCCGTGGCTTTGGACCCTTCTTCCGGACCAGGCACATACCAGCCATGCAGACGGGTGCCGTCTGACGCAGTCAGCCAGATATCCTCATAGTTCAGGCCAATGGATTTCGGGGATTCCACCAGGTTGGGGTCAGGAAAGAAAACCATCCGGCCCTGGAAGAAAAAGGTCAAGACGAGCAGAAGGAGGTAACCCCCCAGAATAATCAACAGGATCTTGAGCATCGTGTGACCTGCTCAGGAAAGAGGTTCGAAAACCGGGAGATGACCGTACATAGATGCGGCTGCAAAAACCCAAGATGCAGCCGCAAGAATTCAGAATTCAGGAGTAGCCAGAAAAATCAAAGAGCTATGGCTTGCTGTTCGCGCCAAAAATACGCCGGCTGGACTTTTTGCACAGGCGACTACATAGAAATTCATATCAACACAAGTCATTCAAAATCATGAACACGTGTTCATGATTTTGAGGTCAGGATTTTTTGACCATCTCCAGTATGTCTCGAATCTCATCAGGAGCGCTGGCAAAGATTTTAGCTGCATACCTTTTGATTGACTTTTCTACCTGATCCACGGGTGGAAAGTCTGGGTAGGACTCAAGACGGGCACAGGCAAAGTCTTCAGGCGTGAAGGCCATTTCCTGATCAAGGCTGTAGTGCATGGGAACCCCGATCAGAGACTCTTTTTCCAGGCGTTCTGTGTCCAGCTGTTTGAAGAACTGCAGGATCTGGGTTGGAGTGTTGTACTGATTGGCCTTTTCAATTCGCTCATTCACGTCCTTGCAGAAATCGGCCAGCTGCCTGTAGTTGATAGTGATCCTTTTACGCCGAGCGTCCTGGGGGTCATCGTAATAACGACCGTTCATGTAGTCGTTGGCTTCGGTTGCAAAAGCAGAGTAGGCTTTGCAGACCAGCTTCGAGTAGCGGCTCTTGCTGCCAACCCCCAATGGGAGCTCTAACTGCCTCAAATCTAAGGCATCTTGAGGTTCTGGGTTGGGGACCTGGTCCGGATCGACCTCGATCTGACGGTAAAAGGCAGCCACGGTCTCGTTCTTTCCGCGGCGGAGCAGAAAATGAAGATTGGCCTGGCAGGCCTCCACCCTCATGTGAATCTCGCGCAGCTTATCCACCCTTTCCTGATAGACCTGGAGAGCTTCCTCTATGCTCACCCGCTGACCAAAAAAATGATCCGCTGCCTCAGTCAACGTCTCATCAGCCAGCGAATCAGCCAGGCTCTGGTACTGATCTTTGCCCTTTTTGCCGGTCATAGACGCTCCATGTCAGCGCAGCCTCTGACTGCGCTGAATAGCTGACATATTGAACTTTGCTTCCAGAGGTTGCAGCTCCCTCACATTCCACAACTCACTATGACTCTGGCCGCACATCAGGTCAAGGCAGACCGATTCCGACAAACCCTCTTGATTCTTACAATTTCCTGATGTCTACTGCAAGTGCCCTTCACATCAGCACCTGAAGGTGATTAAAATCGAAAGCGGCTCTTTCTGCAGGTTTCACCCAGTACTTCTGCGCAGCAGGAGGCTGCGCTGAAACATACCCTTTTTGTCACCTTTCAACCAGCCGGGTTTTCGGGTAAGCACTGTAAAAAAGGAGGTCAAACTCATGTCGACATGTAAAGTGAAATCTTTGAGCACTTTGAACAGGCGTCAATTCCTCGGTGCAGCCATGGTGGGAGGAGCGTTCCTAGCGGCGGGGCCTCTGGTCTGGACCCGCGGGGCCCAGGCCCAGAATGTGATCATGCAGCCGGATTTGCCGTATCCTCAAAACGCCCTGGAACCCGTTATTTCAGCACGGACCCTGAGCTTCCATTACGGCAAGCACCACGCCGGATATGTCAAAAAAACCAACATGCTTCTTCAGGGAAGCGGTCTTGAAGGCCGGGAGCTGGAAACCATCATCAAAAAGTCCGCCAAAGATCCCGATTTGAAAGGACTTTACAACAACGCCGCCCAGGTCTGGAACCACACTTTTTTCTGGCACTCCATGAAGCCGGGAGGAGGAAAGCTGCCTGACGGCCCCCTGATGGACAAAATCAAAACCGATTTCGGCAGCCTGAAGGCAGTGGAAGAAGAATTGGCCGAAAAAGCGGGCGGCCAGTTCGGCAGCGGCTGGGCCTGGCTGGTGCTCAATGACGAAAAGCTGACCTGCATCAACACCTCCAATGCCGAAACACCCATCTCCATGGGCATGACCCCCCTGCTGTGCATTGATGTCTGGGAGCATGCCTATTACCTGGACTACCAGAACCGCCGCGGTGAGTATGTCCAGAACTTTCTGCAGCAGTTGGCCAACTGGGAGTTTGCCGACCGGAACCTGCAGAAGGCCATGTAGCTCGACCACCCAAAACTGAGAAGTTCAAGGCAGCCAGGGGCTGCGTTGAAAGGAGTCCGGAAATGAGCCAAGAGGTTCTGAAGGAACTGCAGTCAGGAATCGCCAAGTTTTCGGAAACACATGGCAATTTCGTCCAGAAAATGATGGATCTCTCTGAAGAAGCGGCAAGGGACGGTGCTCTGCCCAGAAAGATGAAAAAGCTCATCTTTGTAGCCCTGGCCGTGAACCAGAACTGCCATCACTGCGTCGCCCACCACGTTCACGACGCCCTGGAAGCCGGGGCTACCTCGGAAGAGATTCTCGAAGCCTGCCAGGTGGCAGCGGTCATGGGCGGCGGCCCGAACCTCGCCCTCACCGCTACTGCCGTGCAGGAGGCCATTGCAGCCTTCGGTTGATGACCCGATGCTCAGCTGGGTCTGAACCGAAGGATTCCTTATCTGTGCCGGGCCTCATGGCCCGGCACACTGCTCTTTCCACGTCGCTGCACCCTTTGTACCCTTTCCCACCTTGCTGGTCAGGTTTTTCTTTGCCGAACTCAGGGCTTGAGGACTCAGGATGCTTGTGCTAGGCCTTTCCAGTCAGCTCAGCCTCTGGCTGCACTGACTGGCGGGAATGTATTACCCGCAATGCTGAGCGCAGCGCGCACAAAGTCAGAGGGACATTTTGCCCTCACTTGTCAGCGCAGCTTCTGGCTGCGCTGAATATTTGGTTCATACGAGAACAGCTGTCCGATCGCGCATGGAGAGGCTATGGCCCGCATAAGGATATCTCTGCCCGACACCTTCCTCTTCCGCACCACACTGCCCATCCGCATCGATGACATCAACTATGGCGGCCACCTGGGCAATGATGCAGTCTTGACCCTGGCCCATGAGGCCAGGGTCCGCTACCTGAAGGAGCTCGGCTTCACAGAGCTGGACATCGGTGGGGCTGCCATTCTGGCTGCAGATGCGGCTATTGAGTACAAAAGCGAAGGATTCCATGGGGATGTTCTGGACGTAGACATCGGAGTCGCGGACATCGAGCGCAAAGGTTTTGATATGGTCTACCGCTTTGTCAGTGGCCGCAACGGAGTTGAAATCGCTCGGGCCAAAACAGGGATCGTCTTCTTTGATCGCTCCAGCCGAAAAGTCGTGCGCGTCCCACCTGTTTTTCTGGAAAAAATTAAAGAGAGCTGTTTTCCTCTTCAAGCCCCGTGAAGGAGACTTCAGGATATGACTGACAAGAACAAGACCAAGCCCGCCCGAATCCTGGTCATTCAGCAAAAGGGACGTGGTGAGAGCAAGATCAAGGGCATCAGGGAAATCTGCAATGACTGCTTTGACATCCAGATCTTGAATGTCGATCACCCTTTGCCTCCGGTTATCGATGACTCTTCAGGCTACCTTCCTTCCCGCATTGAGGCTGACCTGGTGCTGGACTATCTGGTTCACCCCGATCTGTCCCAGGATTTGGGCGAAATGTGCCAAAAGCTGGGCATCCCTGTCATAGCCTCAGGCAAAAACCGGAAGGATGACTGGGCCTATACTCCCCCGGTCTGCTGCGCCCTTTCGCCCAGGGTCTCATGCGGAGAGTATGGACAGTTTTTTGGCTACCCCCGCTTTGACCTCACAGTGGACAATGGGACGATCACCGACATCAAGGTGGTTCGCGGAGCGCCCTGCGGAGCTACCTGGCAGGCTGCAAAGGCCATCAAAGGGCTCCCAGTCGATCAGGCCCTGGAAAAAATGGGCCTGCAGACTCAGTTCTACTGCACCGCCGACCCGGCCAACTGGGACCCCATCGGGGGCAAGAGCCCGGTCCACCTGGCCGCCGACCTGCACCACGCCGCCTTGAAGGAAGCTGTCAAGCGGGCTCAGCGAAAACAAGGATGACGTCCGGGCTCCTGTGAAAATCATTTCCAGGGTCTGTGTTCTTTTGATCAAGCTGGCTGCATGAAGGCGACACGCTCTGCTCAAAAGCAAGGAAACTTCTTCAGATCAAACCATCACCCGTTGCCGCCTCCCATGCCTCCGCCACGGCCACCGCCTTGACCACGGCCGCATCGACCGCCACCTCCCATACCTCGGCCGCCGCCCATGCCACGACCTCCACCGCCGCCCATTCCGCGGCCACCTCCACCCATGCCGCGACCCATTCCTCCTCCAGGCCCCTGCATTCCACCGGGTGTGGGGCCCTGACCGCCAGCTGGCTGAAGCTGCCCGTTCCGATAGGCTTCTATGGCTTCACCCACAGTAGCTCCAGTAAAGCGAACGATCTCGATGCTGGTGGGGGCCAAGGCCTGAGATGCCTTGGGCCCGATGTCCCCGGTAATGAGCACCTGGACTTTCTGATTGGCAACCCCCTGGGCGGTTTGTATGCCCGCGCCCTGCGGAAGATTCTGGTTGGAGCTGTTGTCAAGGAATGTTGTTTGCTGAGATTCGGTGTCAAAGATGACAAATCCCGGGGCTCGCCCAAAACGTGGTTCAAAACGGCTTTCCAGGGAAGCGCCCTGGGCGCTGACAGCAATTTTCATGTGAGATCTCCTTGCCTGAATATTCAGAGTTCAGAATGTGATGGTTTTTCCTGCCCCGCCGTCAACGTATTTCTCAGGATACAGCCTTTCCAGCTCTTTTCGGTACCTCGTGCAGTGGGTGGGGCATATCAACTCAAGAGGTTCCAGAATCTCGAACTGATGAAAGCCGTGCAGCCCCCCGACCAGGGCAAATGGCCGGCCCAGACCGATTGAGGCCTGGAGGATGGCTTCCACTCCTGGATGGGAACAGCCAACAACGATCAGACATCCCTTTTCGGTTTGAATCACCAGCGACTGCTCAATGGACTTCAGCTCCCCGGTGGAGTAAAGACCGTCCTGGATTTCAAGATTGTCCCGGACCGGAATGACCTTCCCGTCAACCTGCAGACCGCGCAGAGAATAAGGGACAACAACCTGGACATCGTTGTTGACCTTGAGAAAAGCGGACAACCCCCCAGTGTGGTCAAAATGCCCATGGGAGATGAAGACGATCTCGACAGACAGCGGGTCAATGCCAAGCTTGTCCATATTCGATAGCAGGGTCTGCCCCTGGGCACCAGTGTCGAACAAGATAGTGGGCAAACCCTTTCCCTGTATCAGGCAGGAAAACCCCCAGTCAGGGCGGAGTCCTGAAAGCCAGGCTTCGTTGTCGTAGATGATGGTCAACTCCATGGCCACCTCAGCACACCGGCTTTGGGTCTCTTGCTTGTGATCACATGAAGACAGGGCTCAAAACAGCACTTTTGATGAATCTCAACACAATTTATAGCAACTATGGTGCCATGTTGACCTGCCGGACCGTGCCTGACAAGTACAAGGATTCCAGAAAGTCAGCCACATGCTGGACACAGTCGAACCTCAGGGGCCTGGTCTATCGTCGCACAATTGCATCATCGAGCACAGAGCAGGCAACGAATGCGCCATAGCTGCATGCCCTCCTGGCATCCCAGATTGACCACTGACCACAACTGTTCTATCTCTTGATCATATTGAGGAAAGAATAGATCTCCAAGCTTTCGAGTGATGACCCACATCTGGGCCAGTTCGATCAAGGAAGAAACTTGATGCAAAAATCAAATTTCATACGAGGCTTTTCAACCTCGATTTTGAGGGGTCCTGGACCATTGGCTTCTGGACTGGCCCCAAGGCTTCAAAAGCAGCAACCAAGGAAGAACCATGTCCAGATTGCCAACCACAGCTTTCACCTCCAACGGTCCTGACGTCACCCGGGTTGGCCTTGGCGGGGAAGGCGTTCTGCGGACGTTCGGCCGAGAATCAGAGGCCAGGGCCGTCATTCAGGAGGCCCTCGCCCAGTCCATCACCTATTTTGACACCGCTCCAGCCTACTCCGGCAGCCAGGCCTATCTGGGCTCGATCTGGGCAGAACAGCCTGAAGCCAGGAAAAAAATCTTTCACACCAGCAAGTCCGCCAGCCGAACCTTCTCCCAGGCCATGCACGACCTGGAGAGCTCCTTGTCAACCCTGCACACGGACTCACTGGACCTGTGGCAGATCCATGACGTGAGGACCAGTGAGGACCTCAGACAGCTCGAAGCCAAGGACGGAGCCTTGAATGCCTTCATTCAGGCCAGGAAGGAAGGCGTTGTCAAGCATATCGGGGTCACAGGGCATCATGACCCGCGAATCCTGCAGACCTGCGTGCACAACTGGCCTCTGGACTCGGTCCTCTTGCCTGCCAACCCTGCCGAAACCGTTCTTGGAGGCTTTGTGGACACTGTTGTCCAGGCGGCCAGGGAAAAAGAGATGGCCGTGATAGGGATGAAGTGCCTGGGAGGTCGAAACTACGTCCAACCGCACAACGGAGTCACGGCTGACAGTCTGGTTCGCTATGCCCTGTTCGGTTCAGGCATGGATCTGATCATTGTTGGATGCTCGACGCCGGCCGAGGTTCAGAGCTTGGTCCAGGCGGCACTGCACGGGCCTCTGTCCGAGGATGAGAGCAACGAGCTGGAGGGCATTTTCGCTCCCCAGGCTCAACGCCTGACCTTTTATCGGGGCAGGGGCTGAGGCTCAGGTGTCAGCGCAGCCTCTGGCTGCGCTGAATATTTGGATGTGATCATTTGACGATGGGCAGGATCTGTCGAAACGTTTCGGTGTTCGCCTTCTTGGCCCACTCAAAGATAACGATCTCTGTCGAGGTGATCACCGCACCCGTCTGCCGCAAGAGTTCAATGGCGATATCCCGGTTCTGATCCACCCGGGAGGCCACGCCGTCAGCGACCAGGTGAATCTGGAAGCCTGCCCTGAGAAGATCCAGACAGGTCTGGAGGACGCAGACATGGGTTTCCGTCCCGACCACAACGATCGTCCCACGTTGGTAGGTCTCGAGCGTGGGAAGAAAGTCCGGCTCCATGCAGGCACTGAAGTGCTCCTTCTCACAAACCCTGGGTCGTTTGATCTCCGCGAGCACCTGGGGGTCAGTTCCCCCCAGCCCTTGCGGATACTGCTCTGTCAGGAGAATCGGGACCTCAAGGATATTTGCCGCCTGGATGAGCTGACCTGCCTTGCGAACAATGATTTCCCGCCTCTCGACGGCTTTGAGCATGGCCTGCTGAAGGTCGATGATCAGCAACAGGCTGTCTTCACGGACAGCAATATACTCATGACGCATGAAGATCTTCTCCTTCGGGTTTTCTGCCTATGACAGGCTCAAGTTGATCTCCAGCGGGCCTACTCTGGGTTCCAACATGGCGAGCGCTGCACGCCGGCAGTGGCTACGCCGGTGACGATCAAGGCAGTGCCCCCGAAAAGGTTGAAGCATCGTCGGACCCGGTATGATCAGAAGCACCTCTGCCGCCAGGACAAAGGTCAGCCACATGTCAAGGTTCACGACCTCCTCCTTGAGATGACGTGTGCAGGTTTTTGAAAACGACGTCTGATCTTTTCGGCCCGCGTCCTGTTCACCCCGAGGTCGCTGAACCCGACCCTGGATGCCGACCGTATGTGGATCACCCCCTCCTGTGCATCGACCCTGGCCTCAAGGTCGTCGACGAAGCCAAACACCGAAGAGGCAAAGGTGGCTGCCAGGTAAGAATCTGTTTCAGCCTCGATCCTCCCGCCCAGTTCGACGATGATCGGCTTGAGCCTTCCCAGGGCATTGTCTTCCTTGAGATGGGCCGTGGCCAGGGGCTCAATGAAATGTCCGCTGTGCTCATCTGACTCACTGCTCACGCAGTTCGGGCTGGGTGGACATTTTTGCAGTGTGCCGCCCGAAAGACCCGGCGGATGGCCGGATCGCGACATCCGGCCCAGAACGAGCAGGCCTGCCAGGGCGGCAAGGACAATGACAGTCAGGAGAATGAGCAGGTATTTCATGCGATCTCTTGTGCCCCGTGCCGTCGGTGAAGCGCTGAGGACTTATCCCATTGCTGTGCTGGGACGGCCTCAATCATTTGCAGCAGTCCGAAAACCTGCCCCACCTCACCTCCATTCCTGGGTTCAACGATCACCACTCGGCCACCCTTCCTGAGCATCCTGACCGCTTCTCCCAAGGCCAATCCGCTTTGCTGGTGGTGCAGGGACAAGGTGAAAACGACCAAATCAAAATGCCCATCCGGGAAATCCTGGCTGCAATCTCCCTGTCGCTGTCTTCTTTCATAAAGCAACTCAAACCATGCCGGGAGTCTGAAAGACACGATCTCACATCTCACCGCTGGACAGCCATAAGGCCCGGCCTGGCTGGCTATCAGTCGGACAGGTAGTACTCCACTGTGGAGACCACCCTGACCTTCTTGATGTGCGGGTTGTTCTTGTCCCTGTCCTGGATGGAAAACTGGCCCTGCCTGGCCCTTTTGATCTTCCCGAGCCTGCTGTTCGAATCCTGGGCAAACTTTTGTGCCACCTCCCTGGCCTTGGTCGTGGCTTCCTCGATCATGCCCGGCTTGACCTCGTTCAAACGGATGAACAGATACTCGGTCCCGCCCTGGTAACCACCAGCCGTAAGGGCCACGCCCTTCTTCCCGATGTCGGCCAGCTTGTTCATGGTGGATCTGACCTGTTCGATCTTCTTCGAGTACACGGTGATGGACTGCGTTGCGGAGTACCGGAACTCGATCCTCGATTTTTCATAGCCCTGGGCGAGCTTGTCCGTCACGGTCGGCGGGGACACAGTGATTTCCTGATCATCAAGTCCGTTGGAGTACAGAAATTTTTTGATCATCTGGGCATCTCGTTCCAGGATTTCATACATCTCTGTCAGATCGTTGCTGGCAGCAGAAAAGTGAATCGGCCATAAGGCTATGTCCGCCGGGTATTCCCTTTCAGACAACCCTTTGACCGTGACCGAACGCTCGAACTCCTTGAAGGTGATGGCGCTCGATCCCATGAAGTACCCCAGAAAAGCCAGGCCCAGAAAAATACAAAGGCCCAGGACGAATGAACTTCTCATATCATTCATCGTCATGTGTCCTCCGGCATCTGTCTGATCGACGATTGTTTTCAGACCACTCATTGTGAAGCTCTGCCCAGAGCTCTCGCCCCATAAGGGCAGACTGCCGAGCAGATGCCGCAGTTGCGGCCTTGGTGATACTCAAAGTAGTGCTCTTTTTTCCACCCATCGCATGCCCGAACATCCAGCATTTCTTCCCGGTCCAGACCCGGCTTCCAGGCCTTTCCCTTGAGCGCACCTGCGGGACAGGCCTCCACGCAGAGAGTGCAGCGTCCGCAGAAGCTCCGCTCCACTGCCGGTCCGCAAGACAGCTCCATGTCGGTGAAGACCGTCCCCAGCCGAACCCATGAACCAAATGGCCGGGTGATGAGCTGGCAATGACGACCAATCCAGCCAAGCCCCGCCCTGGTGGCTGCAGTCTTGTGGGGAAAATCGCCCTTGATGTTCACATTGTCGGTCCGGCTGGAAACCGCCAGAGGCTGGGACCGAAAGCCCCTGGACCTGACAGCGGCCGCAAGCTCTGTGCTCAGGTCGCTGATGAGCTTGTTCACTCTGGCGTACTCCTGAGCATAAGCCTGATTGGGACCGTCTTTGATGCCGGCCATGACCTGCGGGTTCATGGGGATGGCAAATGAAAGAGCGCCTGGGAAGCCCTGTCCGGCTTCATCCTGAGGAGTCGAAATCCCCTGAAGGTCCGCCCCGCCCCACACATCGACGCCATGATCGTTCATCCAGGTGTGGAGCCAGGCAGGGGTCGCTGCTGAAATCATTCGAAAACCACCCCCGTACCTCTTGAGAGCTCGAGATAGGCCACGGCCCGGACAGGAGAGCCATCCGCCTCCTCCAGACTCAAAGGGAAGCAGGAGAAGAGGAAAGGACTGCAGGGAACTGCTCCCAGGTTGGTCAGATTCTCTATCAGGATAGTCTCCCTCTGCAGGAAGGCCCTGTGGACCGGAAGACTCTCGGAGTCCATCGCATCCACTGACATGGTGTCCATCCCCAACCCTTTGAGCCCGAAACCGCTCAGCCATTCAGCCGCCTCTGACGAGAGCACAGGATAGCCAGCATAGTAACTGCTTCTTCCCCAGTGACGGCTCCGGCCGGTTTGCAGGAGAATGAACTCAGCCTGCCGAATGCCTTCCAGATAAGGCTCTAAGTCCTGAATCTTAAGGGTTGGCTGGCCCAAGCTGGAAACATCCACAGTCAAGGTCCGGCCGAAAAACTGCTCCAGAGGCAACATGTCCAGGGTCTTGCCACCCTCCAGCAGATGGGCCGGAGCGTCGACGTGAGTCCCCATGTGAGACGAAATGCTCATCCTTTTTTCCACAAAGCCATCATCCTCAAGAAAGCTCCTCGTCTCGACCAACGGTTGTTCCGTCCCTGGGTAGACAGGCATTGTCGGAGTGATGGGGTGGGAGAGGTCAATGATCTTCATGCGGTCTCTCATGGCCTGTGGCCGATATCTGAGGCTTCTTGTTCCATCCACTTTCTCAACTTTTGAACAGTTCTATCACATGTAATCCCTTGGCCATACGGCCCAGATAATTGCCGGCAATATAAGCGAAAATCGTCTCCACAATACCGAGCACGGCCCGTGGCAATGGCAAATGCAACCAGCATAGCCACCGCCACCACAATACCAACCCCTCGAGACCAATTTCTGGCATTCACCTCCTCCGTTAACGTGACACAAGGTCCGGCAAGGGCTCCAACAAACCACTCACCCAGCGTTCCGGAAATCCGTCCGGGCCATGCTCAGCCCCGAGCATCGCCCCCAGAACAGCCCCCCGACCAACATTGTCCCCTCCCAGGTTGGTGTTGACCACCAGGGCCTTTTCAGGGTCGTGGTGGTACTTCAAAGCCAGGTAGACCACGGCCGGGACCGAGTCTTCCACATAGCAGGCCGGGCTGAACCGTCGCCCGACAACCGTATCGTCCGGTTCCAGGATCAGCTTCGCAAAGGGGTGGCCCAGCAGCGGATTGTCCTGGGCGTGGTCATGAAGGAGATGTATCGTTTCAGATAGTCGTCCGGGTCATAGCCTTTGTTGTCGTTCAAGGAGTCCACCAGCATCCGGCAGAGCTTGATATTGAGGGTGTTTTCCCCGGCCTTCAGGAACTGATGGTAGTGGATCCCTTTTTGACCCCAGTACTTGGCCTGATCATGGAGAATTTCGCCCCTGGCGTTGAGGGCTGTGTAGCTCGACCGCCACAGGATGCTGTCCGGATGGGGGTTGCGGGGGGTCAGGTAGTCCGTGACCCAGCCGTAATCCTTCTGCAGAGCCTGCCGGTTGTAGTACCAGTGGACCGGCATGGCCAGGGCGTCGCCGATGCACAGGCCGTCAAGCGCCCCCCGAATCCTGAAATGCTTGCTGTTATTCATCACTTGCCTGCCTGATTGAATCAGTGGATCGTTTCTTAAGCCGAATCCTGGTGAAAAGAGCTCAAATGTTGACTGCTTTCCCTGTGCTGCCAGGATTTGAGCCTCAACCTTCTGCAACTGCTTTGTGATCTTTTGGATACGAGGAACGACAAAATTCAAAGAGTTACAACTTGCCGTTCATTCCAAGAAGGATTGAGGAGCACTTCTGAGGGCGACTCAATCCTTCTTGGTTACAGGAGGTTCAGGATCCTGTCGGTCACCTCTGATGTTGTGGCCGTACCCCCCAGGTCCGGGGTCAGGACTCCTTCTGCGGTCACTTTTTCTATGGCTGTCATCAAGGCCTGGGCCGCATTGTTTTCTGCAAGAAACTCGAGCATCATCTGAACGGACCATATGGCCGCTATTGGGTTGGCTTTGCCGGTTCCAGCGATATCCGGGGCAGAGCCGTGGACCGGCTCGAACATGGATGGAAAGCGGCGCTCCGGATTGAGGTTGGCCGAAGGGGCGATCCCGATGCCGCCGGCCACGGCCGGACCCAGGTCGGAGAGAATGTCCCCGAGGAGGTTGCTGCCCACGACCACGTCGAACCAGTCCGGGTGGAGCACGAAATGGGCTGTCAAGATGTCGATGTGGAACTTGTCGCAGCTGACCTCCGGGTAGTCTATGCCGACTGCCTGGAACCGCTCGTCCCAAAAGGGCATGGTGTGCTTGATCCCATTGGACTTGGTGGCCGCGGTCAGATGCTTGTCCGGTCTCCGACTGGCCAGCTCGAAAGCGAAACGCATCACCCGGTCAACCCCCAGGCGGGTGAAGACCGACTCCTGCATGGCCATCTCCCTTTCGGTGCCTGAAAAAAGGCGGCCCCCGATATCGGAGTACTCCCCTTCGGTGTTCTCCCTGACCACCACAAAATCAATCTCATCCGGCCTGCGGTCGGCCAGGGGCGACCTGACCCCGGGCAGCAGCCGCACCGGCCTGAGGTTCACATACTGGTCGAAGCCCCGCCTGATGGGCATGAGCAGTCCCCACAGGGAAACATGGTCCGGCACCGAAGGTTCGCCCACCGCTCCCAGGAAAATGGTATCGAAGGCCTTGAGCTGTTCCAGCCCCTCAGGAGGGATCATCACCCCGTGCTGGAGATAGTAACTGCAGGAATAGGGAAACTCTTTGCAGCTGACAGAGAAATCGTATTTGGAGGCCAGGGCTTCGAGAACCCGGACGCCTTCCGGGACCACCTCGCAACCGATGCCGTCTCCAGGAATCAATGCGATGCTATAGGTCATTCTGTATCTCCTTTCCGTCAGAAACGGTTGCAGTTGACAGACCAGACCGGGTTGTCACATCAAAAGCCCTCGGGGCAGGGGAACGTGGAGCAATTGGGTGAAAATAACATAAAAAAAGCTGACCACGACAACAACGATGAGCACCCAGCCGGCCATGATTCTGATCGAGTAACCCCGCCTGGCCAGGGCCAGATATACGATCAGCGAGGACATGACCACCACGCTGGAGACAAAGAACCCCACACGGGGTATGGCCAGGCCCCAAACAAAGAAGTGCAGAGCAGTGACCAAAACCCGGAGGTTGCTGCCTTCAGCAAACAAGTCCTGCCGTTCAGCCTTCCACACCCCCTTGATGACCAACAGAACAGAAATGCAGCCCATGATCATGATCATGGCCCTGGGAAACATGATGCTCAACCGGGTCATCTCCGGGTCGAGAGTGAACCAAAAAACGCCGGTGACTGACAGTCCAGCAATGCCGGCAATGAGGTCTGTATTGGCTTTTTTGATCACTGCTCCTGCTCCTTGCTCTGCTGTTTTCGTGAAGGCCTGCGTTTCCAGATGACGGCCAAGTAAGGCCAGGCAGCCGAGACCGCCACCATGGCGATGATGATCCAGGACAGCTGGCTCTCAAAAAGTCGCAGCACCGGATAGTCGTAGGCCATCCCGCCCAGCATGGTCTGCACGAAACCGACCTCGGCAATGCTGCCCAGGATGAGACCAAGCACGATGGGGGCGGGATTGATCCCGATCTGCTTGAGCAGAAAGCCTGCAGTCCCCAGAATGAGCATGATGATCACATCCGAGATGCTGTTTCTGAGGGCGAAGGTTCCCAGGATGGTAGCCAGGGAAATGGTTGGGACCAGAAAGTAGTATGGGGTCCGGAAAATGATCCGGTAGATCACTCTGCCTCCCAGGATGCCCACAGGGATCAGGGCCAGAGCGGAAAGCCCCATGGAGATCATGAATCCGTAGGTCAGCACCCCGCTGGTGGTGAAAAGCTCGATTCCCGGACGGAGGCCGTGCAGAAGCATGACCCCAAGAATCACCGCATCGGGCGGCGATCCAGGTATGCCCAGTGTGAGCAATGGAACCATGCTGCCGGCCACGGTGACGTTGTTGCTGGATTCCGTGGCCACCAGCCCTTCCACCACCCCGGTCCCATAACGCTCGGGGTGCCTGGAGGCCCGTTTGGCCTCGTTATAGGCCACCAGGTTGGCGATGTTGCCGCCTGCGCCAGGTATGATGGCCACAATTTCACCAATGGTGCAGGAGCGGATGAGGTTGCCGGGCATGGACAGGACCACTTTGGCCGTGTGCCAGAAGGAGGCCCTCTCCCTGGAGTCCAGAGCCACCTCCCCCAGGGCGGCCCTCCCCTGGGCGGCCATGTTGTAGAGCTCGGGAAGCACGAAGAGCCCGATCAAAGCCACAATCATCTCAATGCCCCCCTGCATGACCGGCAGGCCGAACACGAAACGGGTTTCTCCGCCTATAGGGGAAACCCCCATTGTGCCGAGCATGATCCCAAAGGTTCCGCCCAGAAGTCCCTTTAATATCGACCCCTCGGACAGGCTGGCGATCAGTGTCAAACCCAGCATGGCCACCCAGAAAAACTCGGCCGGGCCGAACTTGAGGGACAGCTTGGCCAGAGGCGGGGACAGAAACAGGAGAAAAATGGTCCCGGCAACCCCGCCGATGGCAGATGACACGGTGGCCACACTGATGGCTTCCAGAGCCCTGCCCTGTTTGGCCAGTGGATAGCCTTCAAAAGCCGTGGCAATGGAGGATGGAGTCCCCGGAGTGTTGACCAGGATGGCGGCAAAAGCCCCGCCGTAAATGGCCCCCATGTAGACTGCTCCCAGGGCCACCAGACCCAGCAGCGGCGGCATCGTGAAGGTGAAGGGAAGCAGGACGGCAAGGGCCATGGTGGCCGTGAGGCCGGGCATGGCTCCGACGAAGAGGCCGGCCGTGACCCCTGCGAAGACGATCAGAATGACGATCGGGTCGGCCAGCTGGAGCAGGGCCTGTCCTAAAACATCCATACCGGGTCCTCACAAATGAGATTTGCCTGTGGCAAAATTGATTTCTGGGTTAGAGCTCAGGACTGTGCTGCGGGTCTGTTCGCTCTTGAACGACGCCGGCCACCTCCAGCCCTGATCAGCTCAGGGGCAGGGGAGGCTGAGACGGCCGGCATCACAGCTTGAATCAGAGGGTCTACTTCTTACCTTTTTCCTTGGCAATGTCCTCAAAAATGCCTGAGTAGTTGGCTTTCATCTTGTCCACCAGCTCATAGGCCTCATCACCGGTGGCATAGGTCATCACAAAACCCAGGTCGCGCTGCTTTTGGGCAATGATTTTGTTGGTTTCACTGAATGCATTGGCCAGAATGTCAATGACCTCCTGAGGAGTTCCTTTTGGAGCGGCAACTCCCCTGAACGCGCCGCCGACAATGTCGTACCCGGCTTCCGTGAAAGTCGGGGCATCGGGCAGGGTCTCAACGCGCTCTTCAGAGGCTACTGCCAGAGTCCGTGTCTTGTCGCTGTACTGCACGCCAAGCATAGAGTAGTTCATGGCTGCGCTGAGGTGGCCGCCAAGAAGGGCGGGCACGACTGGGCCGGTCCCGGTATGCGGGACATAGGTCAGCTTGATGCCGGCTTCCCGCTCCAGCCTGAGGGCCTCGAGGTGATTGGCGCTGTAAGTGCCGCTGCCGCCCACTGTTGCTGCTGCGGGGTTGTCCTTGGCGTACTGGATGAAGTCGTCAAGGGTCTGGAAAGGACTCTCGTTGCGGACAATGAGGGCATTGGGGGTGAAATGGAACCACATGACCAGCTCAAAGCCGTCGGTCTCGTAGCCGGCCTGCTTGCGGATCAGGGGTTGGCCGATAATATGGGGGATGTTCACCCCGATGATCGTGTAGCCGTCCGGCTTGGCCGTGCGCTGAAACTCGCTCCAGGCAACAGCGCCGCCGCCCCCGGGCTTGTGGGTCACATTGACCGACACCCCGAGAATTTTTTGCAGATGACTTTCCTGCAGACGGGCCGTGATATCCGACTCACCGCCTGGATTAAAGGGGATGATATAGGTGATCGGTTTTTCAGGAAACTTGGCCTGAACTGCATTGGGGCAGACAAGAAAGCCAATTAGCACAAAGCAAAGAAAGACACAAAAACTTTCCGTAATTCTTATCGTTCTTGATTTCATGATCAATCCCCCTTTTCTTTTTCAGGTTAGGTGTAATGTTTGATCACTAGCCTCCTTTCTGATGTACCTTTATTCTCCATTTTGGAATCCTTTACAAATTTTACCTCCATTTTTTGGACCCCAAAAATTTGTATGTTATTTTCTGTTCATTTTTGATTTTCCAAAAGAGATTAAAAAGAATCAGACATGGGCATAGATGGGTAGAGAGATTTGATAATTTTTTATTGAATACATTCATTTTATTCATATTTTACCGTTAAAAACAAAAAGTCAAGATGAAAAAAAGTTGAGCGATTCTCACTCGTCATTGCGAGCGAAGCGAAGCAATCTGGAGAGGTTAGCATGAGATTGCTTCGCACCTTTGAGGTACTCGCAATGACGGGTATTCCAAGGTGTTGCACTGAGAATCGCTCAATCCAGGTGAGAGAAAACCATGCGCATCACTTCCGATCATTCTTGACAGTATGCGCTCAATCTCTCAACTTGTGAAGTCTGAACAACCGGCGGCAAGAGCTCGCTGACTCACTTTTGAACACGTTGGCAGGTGCCAAATGGGTGCAGAACGACTGAAGGCAATGATCCAGGAAGCCCAAAACATCGTGGTCTTCACCGGAGCCGGTATTTCAGCGGAAAGCGGCATCCCCACCTACAGGGGATCGGACGGGGTCTGGAACAAGTACGACCCTGAGAAGTACGCCAATGTCAACGAGTTCACCAAGGATCCCTCCTACTACTGGAGCTTCTTCAAGGAGATCAGGTACCCGGTCCTCAAGTCCGCCGCACCCAATGCAGCCCACAAGCTCCTGGCCCACATGGAGGAGCACGGACGGTTGAGAGCTGTCATCACCCAGAACATCGACGGGCTGCACCAGGAAGCCGGGTCCAGGAGCGTCCTGGAACTGCACGGCAACACCCGCTCCTTTGCCTGCGTGGGCTGCGGGCAGAGCTACACCCTGGACGAGGTCTTTGCCCTGCTGGAGGCCGAGCTTCCACCGCCCTGCAGGACCTGCCAGGGTCTGATCAAGCCGGCCGTGGTCATGTTCGGCGAAGCCCTGCCTCATGACATTCTCAGGGAGGCCGAAACCCAGTCCCGCAACTGCGACCTCTTCCTGGCCATCGGCAGCTCCCTGGTGGTTCAGCCTGCGGCCTCCATGCCGGTGATTGCCAAGCGCTCCGGGGCAAAGCTGGTCATCATCAACAAGGACGAGACCAGGCTGGACGCCATGGCCGACCTGGTCATCCATGGGGCGGCTTCACAAATCCTGACCGAAGCTGTGACAGATTAGAGCTCAAGCGGAAAGAGCCGGAATTTTTGACAGGATCAACAGGATATCGAGGATAAGAAGGGAGAAGAGAGACATCTTTTCAGCCGCTCCGAATGAGCGGCTGAAAGCCCCTTCCGCCACAGGCGGAGGGGTTCCATGGCAGACCTTGGCCGTGCCTTCAATTGCTCATGAGCAATGGTTTCAGATTTCAGCCCTGCCGCCGGCTCTCATGAACCGGTTTGATCAAGGCAGAAACTTTCGGGCTGGCTCCTCTTACTGCTTCCCTGTACTCCGGGGAGCTGCCGAAGGCTGAGGGGTTCTTTCTTCTGAAGTTCATACGAGTTTTGTTATCTGGCAAAGCTGAAATCTGTCCAGGACCTCCTGCAGCTGCTCTTCAAATTTCGTTGCCTTGAGGCTGAAGTAGCGATCCAGGTCGTAGGTCTTGGCCAGGCCAGGGTCGGTGGTCAGGATGATGCGCTTGTCCTGTTCACTGATCCGGACCAGAGCTTCATCAGAAGCTTGAGGTGGACAGATGCAGGAAAAGCCCTCGACCTGAAGAAGGTCCGCAAGGCCTGAGAGGGAGCTCTCGGCAACGAACTTCGTGGCTCGAAGCGGCCTGTCCCGCAGGACGGTCACACTCCGAATGTCCAGGGACTCGAACTCGGGATACAGGCTGACCCGGTCCTGATGCTTCAGGGGAGCCTGGAACGAAGCGGACCTCGAATTGACCAGGGCCAGGTCCACCTCCTCACGCTCCACCCCCAGCAGATCCAGGAGATCGCCCAGTCTGGACCCGGCAGGCAGGACCCTGGCGACGGTGCTCTTGCGCTGCTTTGCAGGCAGCACCCGGCTCAGCTCCTCATAGAGCCGCAGCTGGATGGTGATTTCCGAAGACATGTTCATCGGACTCAAGAGAAAAAGCTACGCGAGGTTTGAAGCTCTGTCAGCAAGGCCTGTGGACAGGTCAAGTTTGCATTGTTTCAACTCGTCTTCTTGCTCCCCTCCCTCCCGCCTGTCTACAGGCGGGAGGGAGGGGCCAGGGGTGGGTTCTTTATCCGCGACACTCGAGACAAGACACGTCCCGGTGCGTTGAACACTTGACCAGTCACCTCTCGGCCTCCAGAAACCTCTCCACCCTGGCCAGCGCTTCCTCAAGATTCCTTCGTCCAAAACCGATCCGAAAGTGATTTCCGGGGTGGTCATACAGGGTTCCAGGCAGGAGCAGGACCCCTTCCTGGGTGACCAAATCATGGCAGAACGCCTCGACATCGCCGGTCAGCAGTCGGGGAAAGGCGATGGGCGAGGCCTTGGGCCGGGCCCAGCCGATTCTGTGCCCATATCTGGAAAAGAGGCCCTCCACAAACTCCAGGTTGCTCCGGATCAGATCCAGGTTGCGCGCCACAATCCTCCCTCTGTGCCTCAGGGCCACTTCGGCCAGAAACTCGCTGGGGGCACTGTTGCAGATGGTGGTGTAGTCTTTGAGAGCAGCCATTTTGGACAGGACGTCCTGATTGGCTGTGGCCACCCATCCGATTCGAAGGCCTGGCAGGCCGTAGGTCTTGGACATCACTCCCAGGGTGACCCCGTGTGGAGTCACATCGCAGGCAGCCGGAAGCCTGTCTGCAGAATTGTGCTCCGTACCCCTGTAAACCTCGTCAGAGAATAAAAGAATCCTTTCCGCCTCTGCCAGGGCCGTTATCCGATCAAAGGATTCTCTGGACAGCAGACCTCCTGTAGGATTATGCGGGGAGTTCACGACCAGGGCCCTGGTCTCTGGTTTGAGCATAGTCTGCAGCTCGTCCATATCCGGCTCCCAACCCGCTTCCTCCCGGACCTCCCACAGGCTGACCCTGCACCCGATGCTTCTGGCGACCTCGGCCAGGGACTGGTAGCAGGGCCACTGGACCACAACATGGTCACCGGCCTCAAGGACAGCGTTCATGAACAGGAAGATGGCCTCCTCGGCCCCAGTGTGGACCAGGATGTCCTCGGCCCCGACCTTCCGGTAGAGAGAAGCGATCTCCTGGCGCAGTGTAGGACTTCCCTGGGATTCGGTATAGCCGAGCCACTGGCTCTTGAATCTCTCTTCAGCCCCCTCTTCCATGGCCAAAAGGTCTGCTACGGTCATGGACTCGCAGTCCGACCCGCACAAAACGTAGTCCACGTCAAACTCATATTTGGCAAAGTATCGTTCCAACTTGAAATCCGGTATGTCCATCACGCCTCCTGAGATCTCGGAACTGAGCTGGATTATCAGTACTCAAACTCGCCCTGATCGATGACCACCTCCTGGGTTTGGGCATTGACCACCCGCCATACTGCCAGGCCGGATGCCACCTCCCAGATCCTGGTCTGGATAGGCACCCCGGGATACAGCGGCCTGGAAAACCGGCATGAAATCCTGCTGACCTTGTCCGGCTCCCCGGGTACCAGACTGTGGATGCAGGCCCGGCAGGCAAAACCATGCGTGCACAGGCCGTGCATGATCGGCTTTTCAAACCCGGCATTGCGGGCAAACTCCGGATCCACATGCAGGTCGAAGGTGTCCCCGGACAACCGGTACAGCAGGGGCTGGTCCCTGGAGGGCTGGTCATCCACGGCAAAATCAGGCTCCCTGTCCGGGATCTCCACCCGGCGCTTCGGCGGTCTCTTCCCTCCGAAACCTCCGTCCAGACGGGCAAAGATGGACATCACATTGGTGAACAGCTCCCGGCCGCTCCCGTCCCGGGTCAGGCCTTCGGCCACAATCACCGCCCCTTTGTCCCGCCCCAGGTCATAGATCTTTGTGACCTCCCCCTGGGTGACCAATGTGCCTTCGGCAGGCAGGGGCCGATAGAAAATGAGCTCCTGGTCCCCATGAAGAATCCCGGCCAGATTGACATTGGCCCTGGCCCCGGCCTGGAACAGAAAATCGAAAACCGCAGCAATGGCAAAGCTGGGCAGGACCTTGAGATCCTTTTCATACACATAGTCGAGCTCGTCGCTTCCTGCCCCTACCCCCAGGGCGTACAAAACCACATCTTTCCAAGTGTAGTCGGTGGTCAGGGGGCCGATCTTCTGACCAACCGCTTCCAGATTCAAGGCCATGCCGTCCTCCTGGTGTTTTCAGTTTATCCAAAGGCTCAGCTGAAAACATTTCTCTCTGATTTCATGAAGAATATATTCTGCCACCTGCAGATCCCGGTCTGGTGCACGTTTGCGGTTTCCTTGTCCAGGGCCTGCCTTTCCTCCTGCAAAGTTGACATTGTCTACCTCTTGTCTTACTTATAAACAATGAAATATTTCACATGGAATTCGGAAAAAAACGAACTGCTCGCCAGGGAAAGAGGGATAACCTTCGAAGAAATCGTGCAAAAAATCGAATCAGGCGCCATGATCATCGAGACTGATCATCCGAATCCAGAGAAATATCCGAATCAAAAAATCCTGATAGTTGATGTTGATGGGTATGCCTATTTGGTTCCTTTTGTAATCGATCAGAATGAAATTTTTCTGAAAACAATCATCCCAAGCCGGAAGGCGACCCGAAAATACCTGGGAGGGAATAATGAGTGAAAAACACAAAAAGATGCAGCTCGATGAGTATGAAAACGAGATTCTGGAAGCCTATGAAGACGGAAAACTCAAACCGTCGCCTTCAGAGATCGACTTTCAGGCAGTTGCCAGAAACACCAGAAAAAAATCCAGGAAAATCAATATCCGCATTTCAGAAAACGACCTCAGCGCCTTGCAGCGAAAGGCGGCCCGAGAGGGCATTCCATATCAAACCTTAATCGGGAGCGTCCTGCATAAGTACGCAAGCGGGTTGCTCAAGGAGTCCCGCTGATACAATGACTGAATCAGCCTGCTACCGCCACTCGACTTTTGGCTTTTCCCTGGGCGGGATGCGCCTGTACGTGTATTTGGGATACCCGAGAAGGAGCGCACCGTACACCCGATGGTCCCGGGGAAGGTCGAGGACGTCGAGAATGGGCTGGTGCTCCCTGGCCGCGGTCATGAAGAAGCCTGCCCAGCAGGCTCCAAGGCCGAAAGCCGGTGCCGCGGCTTCGATTGTGGTCAGGGCGATGGAGCAGTCCTCCACAGGCTTGACCCCCTTGCTCGAAGCGTGGGCGACAAGCAGGCAGGGGGCCTCGCGGTGGATGATGTCCCAGCCCTTTTCATAGGCTTTCACAACATCCGCCTGAACCCCCTTGTCCCGCATCCAGTCGATGACCATGCCGGCAAGTCTTGCAACATCCGCCCTGTTCTGGTGAACGATCCAGTGCACAGGCTGAAGGTTCTTGGCTGTGGGGGCCCATCTGGCCAGATCGAGCAGACTTTCCATAGTGGCGCGGTCTACCGGGTCATCCTTGTAGCACCGGATTGACCGGCGGCTCCGAAAGAGCTGCACAATCTGCTCTCTGGACACGGCAAGCTTTTTGTCCACGGGATCGCAATCCTCCGCGCCAAGACCGTTGACGGATATGGCCTCCCCCGGGCAGATCGCCACGCAGTGGCCGCAGTTGATGCACAGCTCCCCTGCCCTGTCCGCCACCTTCGGCACCCCGTCCGGTGTCTCGGCAAAGATGCCGAAAGGGCAGGCCTCCACGCAGATGCCATCCCGCTGGCATTTGTCCGGGTCGACAACAATCGTCCTCATGATGCTTCCTTGTGTGTTAAAATTGTTCTGTGGACGGAGAAAGGCACTGTTTCACCCCTTCTCGCTGCCTGTCAACGCCGTACGGAAGCTCCATCTCGAGTCTCTCGCCGCGATCCAGCAACCTCGCAAGGCAAATGGGCTGTGTCCGAACCAAGACAGAACCGGGAGATGATGACATGGGAGAGCAAAAACAGCACACCCTGAAAGCAATCAAGGCCGAAGTGCAGGCCTGCCAACGATGCAGGCTGGCCGAAACCAGGAACAATGCCCTCCCTGGAGAAGGGCATGCGGATACCCGCCTGCTGCTCATCGCCCAAGCCCCGGGGGAAAAGGAGGACCGGGAAGGCAGGATGTTCGTCGGCCCAACTGGGCCCATCATTGACGAGCTTCTCAAAGAGGCTGTCCTCAACAGGGACGAGGTCTACATGACCAACCTGGTGAAGTGCCATTTGCCCAAAAACCGACGGCCCAAGCAGGATGAAATCGATGCCTGCAGCCCCTACCTGGACAAAGAGATTGCCGTCATCCAGCCGAGCGTGCTCGTTCCCCTGGGATTTTATGCCACCCGCCATATTCTGGACAGCACCGGGGTCTCCAGGCCCTCAGCCCGGGCGGACTTCAAGAATCTCTACGGCCGGCTCGCCCTGGCCTGGGACAGGAAGATCTATCCCCTGCCCCACCCTTCAGCCATGCTCCATGACAGGTCTTTCAAGCCATTCATGACCAAGGCCTATGCCAAGCTCCGAGTCCTGTCCCGCCCCTGTCGCTGGTACCCGCTCTGCCCCATGCGCCGCTTCTTCGAACAGGGACGGCTGGACCGTTCCTGGATTGAAGCCTATTGCCACGGCGACTGGGAGAGCTGCGTTCGATACCGGATGGAAGAAAGCGGCGAGCCTCATTCGGATTTCCTGCTTCCGGACGGATCGACTCTGCCAAATGAGAGTTTATGCTGATCTCAGAATGAGGTCTCATCTGACTTGGGCCTTTCCAGGTCCAGATCCAGATTGAGCTTCTGACCATCCCTGACAACTGTCATTGCCAGAGGATTGCCCGACCGCATGGCCTTCATGGCCGCATGGTGAAGATCCATGATCTCCTCCAGAGGCTCCCCCCCGACCATTTCCAGAACATCGCCCAGCTTCATCCCTGCCTGAGCCGCCCTGCTGCCATCCCGGACATCCACAAGCTCAACCTCCCTGGCATTGAACTCCATGGTGAACCCCAGCCTGCTCCAGTGCTGCGCCGGGCAAAAGAAGAACAGGTCCGTGGCCTGGTCGTCAGGTCTCTCGGCTCCCCTCCAGGGGATGATGGTCAGAACCGACGTCTCCGGGTCCAGGATGCTCAGGCGATGTGGAATGCCCCAGCCGTATTCGGCGTGTCCGGTTCCGCAGAGGATAACCACGGGAAGGCCGGTCTGGCGGCGTACCTTCCTGGCCTGGACCGCCATCTGGGTGTCCCACAGGGCCTGGACCAGAAAAAAACGGTCCTGATCGGCCTGTCCTTCCTTGTCGTCCATGAAGGTCTTGTGCTCCTCGAACTGTTCAAGCAGGAACTCCTTTTGCTCCGGGGGAACAGGGATGACCTGCTCGGGCATGCTCTCTCGCTCCTCCTGGCTCAGGCCTGAACGCCCCTTGTCCCGCAGGGACCGAAGCAAACCCTTCCTGACGTTCAGCCCGTGAAGGCTGTACCCGGCCTGCTGAACAGCCGCCAGGACCGGCTCGTAGAGCGAAAAGTCATGGCCCCAGATCCGCCTCCACTCAAGGGCGTTTTCCAGCTCATCCAGCGAGAGGTCTCCGGAGTTGAACCTGTCCAAAACCGGCTGCATATCAGCCGGAACCATTTCCAGGCCAGCAACCACGCGCAGCCCCTGATCCTGCAGGAATCGAATGAGCCCGGCTTGAGCTTGATGGTCGCAGGGATTGGTGTGGGTCTCCCCGATCAGGATGTAATCGGCCTGGCGGAGATTGTGCGTCAGGTCACTGTCAGAGAGGGTATGCCCCCTGGAGCCCACAAAGGTCCCGGGATCATAGGGCCGAAGATCTGAGCTTGGGGCCATTTTGAAACAGCCTGAGCTGAGGAAGAGAAGCCCTGGGATACAGGCAAAAAGGAACAGGACACATGGAGAAATCCAGCCCAATTGATTTGTATCGATCACCTTGATATCCATTGTCTCACCTTATTCAGCTCTGCACCTGGCAAAGCTGAATCCTTGGGCAGTAGAGGCCGTTGTTGCCGGGAAGCGCATCATCGTCATCAAAGTAAGGCCGATACATTCCCTCTGTGCCATTCAGGGAAGGCCTCTTCCTTGAAATACCTTGGATTGGCTCGTATGATACATCTGTATGATGAAGACCCCTGGCCCATCACTCAGTTTCTCGTGGATCGACACCAAGACGTTGGTGCAACATGTTGACAGTGAGGTTTTCGAGCGTCAGTTGACCGTCATATGCCAAAATTGAGGATCTTTTCTTCCCTCAACCATCCACCCTCAACCCTCGACCTGTCAGCCCTGCCAGAGGC
>CAYOID010000029.1:0-35805 GCA_964403955.1 uncultured Desulfohalobiaceae bacterium
GGATGGACTCACACCATCCTGACAAAACGCCTTCACAGGCGCACTCAGCCCAGCCGCTGGCTGTTCATCACACCATCCCTGATCCGCATTGACGACTTGCCAAAGGTTGGTGCAAAGAGTTGAAAATGAGGTTTCCGAGCGTGCGTTGTCTGTCATAATTCTTGTATTCTTCTGATTTCTGCGGCTGCATCTTGAGTTTTTGCAGCCGCAGCTTACCAGGAGCCCTGTCCATGCCTGACGGTCACGACACCAGAATGCACACAGCTGAACATCTGCTCAACCAGAACATGGTCCGCATGTTCGGCTGCAGCCGCTGCTTCAGCGCCCACCTGAACCGGAAGAAGTCCAAGTGCGACTACCGTTTTTCCAGGGACATCACCGAAGAGGAAAAGAAGGCCCTGGAGCAGGGAGTCAACCAGGCCATTGCCGAGGACCTGGAGGTCAAGGAGGAGCACTGGTCCCTTGCAGCTACATCGAAGCGTTTCGACCTCTCCCGCCTGCCGGAGAGTGTAGGTGACACCGTGCGCATCATACGTATCGGCGACTATGACCTCTGTCCCTGCAGGGGGGGCCATGTGAGCAAAACCTCCGAGCTGGGCAGATTCAAGATCACCACCCGGGATTTTAGCAACGGTGTGCTGCGGCTGCGCTTCAAGCTCGATTCCATATCCAGTGTTGCCGATGGCAAAACTGGATAGGGGGGAACATGTCCGATTGGCTTTGCTTTGCGGAATCGCTCGAGGTCAGCACCCAGGCCGGGGTCTCCATCAAGGACATCACCTCAGAGCTGCACTCCCTGGTGGGAAGCTCCCGGATTCAGACCGGCACCCTCAACGCAACCTGCGTTGGTTCCACTGGCTCCCTGACCACGATCGAATACGAGACCGGGGTGGTTCTGGACCTCAAGCGGGCTGTGACCGAGCTTGCCCCTCCAGACAGGGAGCATGAGCATGAAAAGGCCTGGCATGACGGCAATGGCCATTCCCACGTCCAGGCCGCCCTCCTGGGCCCGTCCCTGGCTTTGCCCATCCGTCGGGGCCGCCTTGTGCTGGGAACCTGGCAGCAGGTGGTGACCATCAATCACGACACAACGCCCAGGAAACGGCGTATCGAGGTCACGCTCCTTGGCACAGGACCCTCATCCTGAAGTCTTTTTTTCAGCTTTGCCTCTGGCAAAGCTCGTATGAAACTTCACCTGAAAACTCAGCACTTGAAAGGGAGTCCCATCTGCTTCATCGGTCACAATCCCTCCCCGACAAAATCAAGCCACGATATTGCGACAGGCAACATTTTGAGCTAAGACAAAATCATTCTTCCTAAACACTGTCAGCCGTCGTGCACAGCACAGCGCTCAAGATCAGCGAACGAAAGACAGCAAATCGGCTGGCCTGAATGGACTCAACCTGTTGAGACAGCATTCAGATCCGGCCGGCCACTAAACAAGGAGACTGATGTGTCGGATCAACCCAAGGTGTGGATCAACGGGGCCTTTGTCCCCTGGGAGCAGGCCACGGTCCATCTCCTGTCCCATGGCCTGTCCCGGGGCTCGGCCGTTTTCGAGGTTTTCGGGGTCCACTCCCGGCCTTCGGGATTGTCGGCCTTTCGCATGGATGCCCATATCGATCGGCTCGTTCGGACCACTCAGCTTCTAGGCATGGAACTGGCCCATTCCAGGCAGGAAATCATCCAGGGGGTTCGGGACACCGTCCGGGAAACCGGGCTCACTGACGGACACATCAAGATCATGGGCTACTACTCAGAGGAGGCCTTTGCCGTCCTGGTTCCGCAATCCAAGCTGGACCTGGCCATCTTTGCCATCCCGTCAGGGGCTGATCTGGGCATGGACATCACCAAGCCCATCTCGGCCTGCATCTGCTGCTGGCGAAAGCTACACCCGGACACCGTGCCGGTGGAGGCCAAGGCGTGCGCCCACTACCTGAACGGGTTTCTGGCTCGTCAGGACGCCCTGCGCCGGGGGTTTGACGTCGGGATCATGCTCGACACCGACGGCTACCTGGCTGAGGGCTCCATCGAAGCCTGCTTCACGGTCAAGAACGGCGAACTCAGGGTGCCGCCCCTGGGACGTGTCCTGCGAAGCGTGAGCCGCCGCTCGGTGATCGAGGCTGCGCCTGCGGCAGGCATTGAAGTGGTCCAGACCCAGATCACGCCCGAAGAACTCCTGGATGCCGACGAGATCTTCACCTCGGCCACGCCGTTCAAAGTCCTGCCCGTCGGACAGCTCGAAGACCGACCCCTCCCGGAAGCGCCAGGTCCGGTCAGCCGCCAACTGGCCGAATTGCTCGGCTCTCTCCTCAGCGGCAGAGATACTCGCTTTGAGCATTGGTTCCAGCCTGTGTGACAAATGGGGCTCTTTTCCTGCCTCGACCATCAACCTCTCAGCCGGGCCAGCGGCCCGGCTGAGGTTCAGCCCAAAAAGGAGGTGCGCATGAAACGTTTGAGGTGTCTGGGATTGGTGTTTCTGGGCGGACTGATTTTCCTGGCCTCTGCAACAGGCCTCAGCTTTGCTGAATCGGGCAAGGCCGATTACAACTTCACATGGCGTATGTCCCAGGTCATGCCCTCGGACAGCGACCATCACAAGCGGGCCATGGCCTTTACCGAAGAGGTCAAAGCCAGGACCGACGGCAGGATCGAAATCAAGGTCTACTCCGGCGGGGTTCTTGGGGACTGGACCGACGTCCACGAGTACGTCATGCGGGGAGACGTGGAAATGGGGCTCCAGCCGCTGGCCCCGACCTACGACCCGCGCCTGAACATCGGCTACTACATGCCCTACCTGTTCACCAACACCGATGAAGCCAAAGAGGCCTACAAAGTTGGGGGCTGGGTCTACAACATGGTGGCCGATCTGCTCAAGGACCAGGGCATCAAGGGCCTGGCACTCTACCCGGTGGGCTGGGCCGGAGTGACCACCCGGGATGAACCTGAAGGCTGGCGGGATATGGAGCCCAACAGAATGAAAATCCGGGTCATGCCCCTCAAGGCCTGCGAGCTGACCTGGAAGGCCCTGGGCTATATCCCCTCAACCATCCCCTACAATGAAGCCTACAGCGCCATCGAGCGCGGCGTGGCTGACGGCGAAAGCGGGGGCCCCCCATTCCAGGGCTACCAGTTCCGGGACGTCCAGGGGGTCTGGATCCAGTACAACGATTATCTCGAGCCATGGTGGTTTTTCATGAACATGGAGGCCTGGAACAAGCTGACCGAACACGACCAGCGGGTCCTGGTGGAAGCCGCCCAGAAGCAGGTCGACGGGCGCTGGGACTACTTCCTCGAGGAGGACGAGGACTACCGCAAGAAGATGGAAGAGTATGGGATGAAGGTCATCGTCCCCGAAGACGCCCAGCTCAAGAAGTTTGCCACCAAGATTCGGCAGGAGGTCTGGCCCGAGTTGGAAAGCGTGGTCGGGAAGGCCTTGATCGACACCTGCCGCGAACAGGTGGGCATGGACGTGGAATGAATTCAGCTTTGCTTCGGCAAAGCTGAAGGTCGAGGGTTGAGGAGTTCTTCCTCAGGTTTGAAATTCATACGAGCGGGGCCGGCATGGCCGGCCCCGTATCCTTGTCGTCCCGGGTGATACCATGAAGAATCTCGCTCGACTTCTCTGGCTGGTCCTGCTCCTGGTCCAAAAGGCTGTTATGGTCGTGGGCGGGTGCCTGGTGGCCTTGCTCATCTTTGTGGAGGTCTTTCTGCGCTACGTCCTGGGGTCCCCGCTGTTCGGGGTCGAGGAGATGATCCTGTTCATCGCCATGTGGCTCTACTTCATGGGCGCCGCCTATGGGGCCTTTGAACGGACCCACATCAAAGCCGACCTGGTTCACATCTGGATCACCTCTCCCAGGGGGCACGCCATCGCCAGGTCCATTGCCGGGTTCATCACCGTAACCCTGTCCATCATCCTGATCAAATGGGCCTACCCCTACTTCATCTGGGGCATGACCAAGGGGGCCAAATCCCAGGCCCTGCTCCTGCCCATGGTCCTGTCTCAGTCGGCCATCTTCTTCGGCTCCATCCTCATGTCCCTCTATTTTCTGGCCGAGTTCATCGACAACCTGCTCCAGGCCTTTGGCAAGTCACCGCTCTTCAAGCATATCAGCCATGAAAGGACGGCTGCGCAATGACCATCGTTCTCGACCTTCTCATTCTCATGGGCCTGCTGGTCATTGGGGTTCCGGTCCCCCTGTGCTTCATGGCGGCCGTGCTCTTCATGCTCATCGCAACAGGTGGGTTCAGCCCCATTTTCCTCATTTCCACGGGCTTCAACGAGATCAACTCCCTGGCAGTGCTCTGCATCCTGTTCTTCATCCTCATGGGCGGAATCATGAGCTCGGCAGGCATAGCCGAAAAACTGGTCGCCATCTCCGACTCCCTTCTGGGAAAGACCAAGAGCGGCCTGGGCACCGTGTCTGTGGTCAGCTCAGCCGTGTTCGGGGCCATTGCCGGGACCAGCACCGCTGCGGTAGCAGCCATCGGGAGCATCATGATCCCCAGGATGGTGGCCAGGGGCTACCCCCGCGGACATGCCACGGCCCTGATCTCAGCCGCCTCGGTGGAAGGCCAGCTCATCCCGCCAAGCGTGCCCATGATCCTCTATGCCTGGGTGACCTGGCAATCGGTGGCTGCCTGCTTCCTGTCCACAGTCATTCCAGGGCTGATCATGGTCGTGCTCTACAGCCTGGTCAATTGGTTGGTCATCCGCAAAGAACCCATCGAGGTTCTGCCCCCAAGCACCTTGACCGCCCAGGCCAAACAGTTTGGGTCCTCAGTCTATAAAGGATTCTTTGCCCTGCTGCTGCCGGTGATCGTCCTCGGCGGCATCTACGGCGGAGTGTTCACCCCTACCGAAGCGGCTGGAATTGCCTCCATCTACTGCATCATCATAGGGTTTTTCGTCTACAACACCTTGAGCCCCAGAATGTTCATCGACTCCCTGGTCAATTCAATCACCACCACCGGGGTCATCGTGCTGATGGTCTTTTTCGTCATGATCCTGAGCAAGCTCTACGTCATGGAGAACGTGCCCCAGCGTCTGGTCACCCTTTTGTTCGGTCTGTCCGAAAACCCCTACATCATCCTCCTCCTGGTCAATGTCTTCCTGCTCATCCTGGGCATGCTCATGGACGATTTCAGCGGGACCCTGCTGGCCGCCGCCCTGCTCTTTCCAGTCATGACCAAGATCGGGGTCCACCCCATCCACTTTGCGGCCATCATGGGCACGAACCTCGGACTGGGCAACAAGACCCCGCCCACAGCGCCCATCCTCTACCTGGCCAGCAGGGTTGGAAACTGCCCTTTGGATCAGCTCATCAAGCCCCAACTCCTGTTCATCTGCACCTGCTCCGTCCCGGTGATGCTGTTGACGACCTTTTTCCCGCCCCTGTCGCTGACCCTGCCCCACCTGCTCATGCCCAAGGCCGTGCCTGAAGTCCCCTGGATCATCGGTGGCTGAACTCAAACTTCAGCTTTCCTCTTGTGCATGACCTTCAAGTTCGAGAGGGCCTCTTTGACCCGCATCCCATTTTCCAGGAGCCGCTGGAAGCATTCCTCAGCCTCATGATACTTGCCCAGGCGAAACAGGCATACACCGAGATTCAAAACTGCGTCCTCCATGATGACCCTGGGCTCAAAGCTCACGTAATGGTCGAAGCTCTCCTCCTGGCCCAGACTGATGAGTTTTCGCAACACCTTTTCTGCCTCGAAAAATTCGCCTTGGACAAGCGCTTCCCTGGCTAAAATCCATTGCAGTGAGGCGGCCCTGGGGAACCAGACCTGGACCATGGACTTGACAGCTTTCGGGGTCAGATGACCGGGGAGGTCATTGGGCCGCAGCTGAAGCAGGTACTCCAGAAGCGTCGCCGCTTCCGGCGGTGGGGTTTTGCCTTCCTCCCAGAGTTGAACGACCTGCTTGGTCGCATCAGCCAGAATCTGCGGGGCCCCAGGGTCCCCCAGGGCCAAGCGCGTCCGGCCGTATTCGATGATATACGCAAGCTGTCCAGGTCGTTCCCGAAGCTCGAGCTCCAGCAGCCTCATGGTCTGATGAAGCCGTTCCCGGCGTAAGCGTGACCCAGAACCCACATGCCGCAAGGTGACTGAAGACGGAAGTATGGATAGATTTTCCCTCTTTCCGATCTCCTGAATCGGGGGCTCGAAGTGCGGGAGGCAACGGCCCAGATAGCGAAGGTCCTGACGGTTTCTGAACAGCCGGAGCTGCCAGCTCTGCGTGAACCGCTCCAGGTTGTCTTCATCCATCAGTTCCTGGCAGGAAATTGAGTAGGCCAGCGCCTCTGGATTCTTGAGCATACTCTTCAGATCCCGGCCCTGCCGGGGCAGGAGAACTTCATCGGCATCAATCCACAGGATCCAATCCCCTTCAGCCTGATCCAGACAATGATTCCGGGCTGCTGCACAGTCATCGCACCAGGGAAAAGCGCTCACCCGGGCCCTGAATTGTCCGGCTATGCTTTGAACCTGTTCAGATGCGCAGGTGTCTGTGACAATGATCTCATCAGCAGCTTCACAGACTGAAGCCAGTGACCTGGCAAGGTTCGAGTTTTCTTTCCTTGAAAGCAGACAGACACTCAAATTCATGATTGGTCATAACTCCGTTAACAATGTTGTCGAGTTCGTATGAATTGGGCTTGCAACCCCTTTGAAGACGTGTCTCTGTTACCCTGTTTTGAAACTCAAGGCACGTTCCATTCCCTTCGGGTAGGATTCATACGAGGACCTGATGCCAAACCGGCGGCCACACCATCGCCGAAAAAATCGAACCGCAGGCCGTTCTCTCCTCACCACCTCACCCACGACTTGCTTTTTTCTTTGAGACATGTATGACTCAAAATGAGGTGGAGATGACAAAATTTTGAAGAGCCACACCAGGGTGCGGCTGCACAAACTCACGATGCAGCCGCATCTGAATAGGGATACCGCACATGTTCAGCTTTGCTGATTTCGATATCAGGCACAAACTGCTTCTTGTCTATTCCCTGCTTTTTTTCCTGGCCTTCAGTCTGGCCGGAGGGTTGATCTACGTCTTTGTCAAAGATCATATCCGCTCGAACATTGAAACAGAGCTCAAGGCCTCCTCCCAGACACTGTTGAATATGGTCAGCAATTCCGCAGATCTGTCCATCAAACATCACTTGCGGGCCATAGCTGAAAAGAATCGGGAAATAGCGGTTCATTTCCACAATCTCTATCAGCAGGGCGTGCTGTCTGAAAGGGAAGCCAAAGAAAGGGCCAAACAAATCTTTAAAGCCCAAACCATTGGTACAACTGGATACATCTATTGCTTGAACCATGAAGGTACGATCGTCATGCACCCTCACGATGCCCTCATGGGTGCTGACCTTTCGTCCCATTCCTTTATCAGGGAACAGCTCAAGCGCAGGCACGGATACCTGGAATACGACTGGAAAAACCCCCATGAGAGGGACCTGCGTCCCAAGGCCTTGTACATGACCACCTTTGCGCCCTGGGACTGGATCATCTCTGCCTCGTCATACCGGGAAGAGTTCAATGAGCTCGTCAACGCCCAGGATCTCAGAGAGAGCATTCTCTCCCTGCGCTTTGGGCAGAGCGGCTACTCCTTTGTTCTGGACTCCCAGGGAACCCTGATCATCCATCCTGCCCTGGAAGGGGAAAACATTTACGAGGTCATGCAGACAAGCAACCAGGCCCCCCTGAAAAAAATGACCACCGAATCAAGCGGGACCATCATCTACCCCTGGCGCAATCCCGGGGAGGATGAACTGCGCAAAAAAATGGTCATCTTTCACGCCATTCCAGAGTTTGGCTGGGTTGTTGCTTCTTCTCTCTATCTGGATGAATTCTACGCCCCACTGAACACTGTGGGACACATCATTGCGGCAACCATGGCTCTCGTCCTTATCCTGGTCATCCTCTCCACTTCAGCCATCAGCTCCTCCATTACCAACCCTTTGCGGGAGCTCATGTCCCAGTTCCAGCGGGGCGCCCATGGCGATGATTCAGTGCGCATGACTCCGAAATCCAAAGATGAGATCGGCATGCTCAGCAGATACTTCAACACCTTTATGGATCATCTCCAGGCATCCCGTAAAAGCCTGGAAGCGGAAATTTCAGACCGAAAAAACGCCGAAGCGCATATTCGAAAAAGTGAGCTCAAGTACAGGGAGCTGGTTCACAATGCGAACAGCATCATCCTGCGGGTGGACATGCGGGGACGGATCACATTCTTTAACGAGTTCGCCCAGAACCTTTTCGGCTATCAGGAGCAGGAAATCATTGGCCGGGCCAGCCTGGGGACCATCATGCCTGAAACGGACTCCACCGGCCGGAGGACCCAGGACCTCATGGAGCTGGTGGCCAGCTATCCTGAACACTACAAGTACTATGAAACAGAAAACATCCGCCGCAACGGCGAACGCCTGTGGGTGGCCTGGACCAACAAAGCTGTCCGTGACGCCCGGGGAACGATCATCGAGTACCTGTGCATCGGCCACGACATCACTGAGTCCAGAAAGGCGGAAACAGAAATGCTCCGCATGCGTCAGTACCTCAAGCACATCGTGGATGCCATGCCCTCGCTTCTGGTCAGTGTGGACCATGCGGGGCGGATCACCCAATGGAATCAGGAGGCGGTCCGTTTGACCGGGATCGATCCAGAACAGGCCCATGGTCAGATGTTGACCGAGGAGCTGCCGCAGCTCCAGCCTTACATGAACCTTCTCAAAACCGCCCTTGAACAGAACAGGACCATCACCAGAGAAAAAGTCAGGTTCACCTTCCAGGACACTGACAGGTACATGGACATCATGATTTATCCAGTGGTGTCTGAAGGCACCTCGGGAGGGGTGATCCGCCTTGATGACGTCACCTCAAGGATGCGCATGGAAGAAATCATGGTCCAGACCGAAAAGATGATGTCCGTGGGGGGGCTGGCTGCGGGCATGGCCCATGAGATCAACAATCCTCTGGGAGGGATCTTGCAGAATGTCCAAAACATGACCCGCAGACTCTCCACCACTTTGCCTGCAAACCAGGCAGTTGCCGAACAAATGAATATGGACCTGGACACAGTGTCGGCCTATCTGGAGCAGAGGAAAATTTATCACTTCCTGAAGCAGATCAGAGATTCCGGCGAACGGGCCTCCAGGATCGTGAACAACATGCTCACGTTCAGCCGGAACAGCCAATCCCAAAAGCTGCCCATCAGTCTGGCCGACCTGATCAACAAGACCATTGAGCTGGCATCCCATGATTACGATTTAAAAAAGCGTTATGATTTCCGAAATATTCAAATCATTCGTCAATTTGAAGACGATATGCCCCAGGTTGCCTGTGTGAGTACAGAGCTGGAGCAGGTCATGCTCAACCTGTTGCGCAATGCGGCTCAAGCCCTGGCAGAAGGAAAAGTGGGAGGAACCTGGTCAAAAATCACTCTCCGGCTCTACAAACAGAACCAATGGGTGGTCATCGAGGTCGAAGACAATGGACCGGGAATGGAAGAAGAGACCAGAAAGAGGGTTTTTGAACCCTTTTTCACGACCAAAGGGGTTGGGCTGGGCACCGGCCTTGGGCTGTCAGTCGCGTACTTCATTGTGACCAACAACCACAACGGAAGCATGCGCGTGGAATCAGCCCCCCAGGCCGGCACCAAATTCGTGATCTCTCTGCCTGTATCCCGTTATGAATTTGTGGGGCTCTGATGTCAGCTTTGCCTCTGGCAAAGCTGACATATATCTTAAGGGAACAAACCACTCAGGAGCTCAAGCATGAGCAACGCAGATGACCGCCTGACCAGGCTCTTGATCATCGATGACGACGCCGTGGTCCGGGAGAGTGTGGCTGTCTATCTGCAAGACAGCGGTTTTGAAGTCCAGGAAGCCCAGGACGGTTTTTCAGGGCTGGACATGATCCGCCGGGAACCTCCCGATCTCCTGCTCCTGGATCTCCGGATGCCCGGTTTGGACGGTCTGGAGGTCCTGACTGAAGTAACCCGCGATTATCAGGGCCTGCCGGTCATTGTCATCACTGGAGTCGGCGTGTTGCAGGATGCAGTCTCTGCCGTCCGCCACGGGGCTTTTGACTTCATCACCAAGCCCATTGCCGATATGGCCGTCCTGGAGCATTCCATCCACAACGCCCTGGAACAGGTACGCTTACAAAATGAAAATCAGGCCTATCGCACACATCTGGAGCAGGAAGTCGCCAAGCAGACCCTGACCCTTCAGCAGAGGAGCAGGGAACTGGAAGAAGCAAACGACTTGCTGACCAGGGAGGTCGGACAGAGAAAGCGCTCTGAAGACGCCCTCCGCCGCAGCGAGGAGCAGCTGAGAGAGATCATCAATTTTTTTGAGGGCTTTATTTTTACAGCTGACCCTGAGGGCCGGGTCTTGTTCATGAACGAGAAATTGAAGCTGCACTGCGGTCAGAACCCTGCACAATGTCTCTGTCATAACCTGATCTGCGGCCAGGACGGGACCTGCACCTGGTGCAGACGGGCTGAAGTTTTCCAGGGTCAAACGGTACGGACCGAGTTTTTCAATCCCAAAGACCAGCGCTGGTTCTATGTCATCCATTCTCCTGTTTACAACAGCCAGTCCCGGGTGGCCAGGACCCAGACCGTGATGATCGACATCACCGAGCGCAAAAGGGCTGAAGAAAGCCTGAAACAGAGCGAGGCCAAGTGGCGAAAGCACAGCCAGCGCCTGCAATCGTTCATGCGCGGGTCGAACAGCTTTATGAATATTGTGGGCAAAAGCGAGGCCATGCACAAGGTGTATGAGGCTATGCTCAAGGCCGCCGGCTCCAGCGCACATGTGATCATTTACGGCGAGTCAGGGACCGGAAAAGAATTGGTGGCCAACACTATTCACCGACTCAGTGATCGGGGCGAGCAACACTTTGTGACCGTCAATTGCGGGGCCTTGCCTGAAAACCTCATTGAAAGCGAGTTCTTTGGATACGTCAAAGGGGCCTTTACCGGTGCCCAGGCCGACAAGCCCGGCTACCTGCAGGCGGCTGGCGGAGGCACCCTGTTCATGGACGAAGTCGGCGAGCTGAACCTGAGCATGCAGGCCAAGCTTCTGCGGGCCATCGAAGGACAGGGCTACACTCCGCTGGGCAGCAGGGAAGCCAGGCACACCGACCTGCGCATCATCGCCGCCACGAACAGGGATCTGACCCAGCTTTTGCAATCCGGGCACATCCGCAAGGACTTCTATTATCGGATTCACGTCATCCCCATCACCCTCCCCCCCTTGAGGGAACGCCCGGAAGACATTCCATTGCTCATTCAGCATTTTTTGCAACAGAGCAGCAGCGGCAACGGGCCGGCCACTCTGTCCGCCGACGTTGTGCAGGCTATGATGGAGCACGATTGGCCTGGAAATGTCCGTGAGCTGCAAAACACCATCCACCGCTATGTGGCCCTGGAACAGATTGACTTCCTGAAGGCTGAAGCCAGCCCCCGGACCGAAGCTCAGGGCTTGCCGGCCGACGACGGCCCTGCTGGGGGCAGCCTTCAGGAAGTCCTGAACACCAAGGAAAAAGAGCACATTGAGAAGGTGCTCAGAATGAGCAGGTGGCACCGGTCCAGGGCGGCGGAAACCCTGGGCATAGACCGCAGGACCTTGTTTCGCAAAATGAAAGCCCATGGACTGTGTTGACTCAATACGGGTCAAATATGTCTCATTAAGGCTCATGTCCCATGATTGCAGGCCTGATTTGTGGTCCGCCTCGTTGCTCCTGGTCAGGACTAAGAATACCCGGCAAAAGTCCTGACAACAATTTTTAGATATCCTATTGTTTTTTTCTGAAAAGTGTGATTTTCATCTCAGACATTGCCCTCCCAGCACTCACATGTGCCGGCCGTTCTGCCTTGAGACATTCATGTCCCAAGCGGACAGGTCTGCGAAAATCCCAGAATCCACTCAACTCATTTAAAAAAATGATTTTTTCGTCCAAAACCACCTCCTGGAACATTCCTTGCTTTGTGTCAGGTCAGCGACCCTGATCGCTACTGAGCGCGAAGGGCTTGGCAAGACTGAAAACAAACCAAAGGAGGATGGACAATGACAAACGCTTATGACCGGGAGTATCGGCGCTCAATTGAGGATCCCGAAGACTTCTGGGGGGAAATGGCAGAGGACTGCCACTGGTTCAAGCGCTGGGACAAGGTTCTGGACGACTCGAACATACCTTTTTATCGCTGGTTCACCGGGGCTGAGGTCAACACCTGCTACAATGCCCTGGATGCACATGTGGACAACGGCAGGGGGAATCAGCCCGCCCTGATCCACGACAGTCCGGTCACAGACTCTATCACCACTTTCACCTTCAGCGAGCTGCGGGATCAGGTGGCCTTGTTCGCCGGGGCCCTGTCTGCCCAAGGTGTGGGCAAGGGAGACCGGGTCATCATCTACATGCCGATGATTCCGGAAGCGGCCATGGCCATGTTTGCCTGCGCCCGGCTCGGAGCCATCCATTCCGTGGTCTTTGGCGGATTTGCCGCCAACGAGCTGGCCACGAGAATCGACGATGCCAAGCCCAAAGCCATCGTCTCCACGTCCTGCGGGATCGAAGGAACAAGGATCATTGAATACAAGCCCCTGCTGGACAAAGCCGTCGACCTGGCCACACACAAGCCGGACACCTGCTTCATTTTCCAGCGGCCCATGCACAAAGCCGACCTTAAAACAGGCCGGGATCTGGACTGGAACGAGGCCATGGCCGCTGCAAAACCCCACGACTGCGTCCCGGTCAAAGCAACAGATCCTCTGTACATCCTGTACACCTCCGGGACCACAGGCCAGCCCAAAGGGGTGGTCCGGGACAACGGCGGACACCTGGTAGCCCTGAAGTGGACCATGAATGCCATCTACAATGTGAACGCCGGAGATGTCTTCTGGGCTGCCTCGGACATCGGCTGGGTGGTGGGGCATTCCTACATCATTTACGCTCCGCTGTTCAAAGGCTGCACGAGCATCATGTTCGAGGGCAAGCCGGTGGGCACGCCAGACGCCGGGGTGTTCTGGCGGGTCATTTCCCAGCACAAGGTCAAGTCCATGTTCACTGCACCCACGGCATTTCGGGCCATCAAGCAACGAGACCCCAAGGCCGAGCTGCTCAAAAACTATGACCTGTCCGATTTCAACATTCTGTTCCTGGCCGGGGAACGAACCGACCCGGACACGCTGCACTGGGCGGAAAAGAACCTGCAAGTCCCGGTCATCGACCACTGGTGGCAGACAGAAACCGCCTGGGCCATAGCTGCCAACTGCATGGGTCTGCATCAATTTCCGGTCAAAGCAGGTTCTCCCACCAAGCCGGCTCCTGGATGGAACCTGCATGTCCTGGACCCGGACAGCAACCCTCTGCCTCCCGGCGAGATCGGCACTCTGGCTGTCAAGCTGCCTCTGCCTCCGGGGGCTCTGCCTACTCTGTGGCAGAACGACCAGGGTTTTGTCCAGAAGTACCTCTCAGAGTTCCCGGGATACTACACCACAGCTGATGCCGGTTTCATGGACGAAGACAACTATGTCTTTGTCATGTCCCGCACCGACGACATCATCAATGTGGCCGGCCACCGCCTGTCAACCGGGGCCATGGAGGAGGTTTTGGCCGAACACCCGGACGTGGCCGAATGTGCCGTTGTTGGAGTGGAAGACGACCTCAAGGGTCAGATTCCTGTCGGTTTCCTGGTCCTGAGCGCCGGGGTGGAAAGAGATGAGGCAGAGATTGAAAAGGAGTGCATCGCGCTGGTCAGAGACCGGATCGGACCGGTGGCTGCCTTCAAGCATGCCTCGGTGGTCACCCGCCTGCCAAAAACCAGGTCCGGCAAGGTCCTGCGGGGCACGATCCAAAAGATTGCCGACAACAAAGAGTACAAGATTCCGGCCACCATCGACGATCCGGACATCCTGACTGAGATGGAGCAGAGCCTGGCCAAGATCGGCTACGGCAAGGTCAAAACAAAGTGATGGAATTCTGCACCTTCAATCCAATAAGCCGGCTTTGCTCCAGGCAAAGCCGGCTTCAACCTCGAGGAGGACGAACATGACCCAGGCAGCTTCGCCCAAAGGAAACCCAGCTGTTGTCGGACTGGCAGGGTTTGGAATCACGACCATGCTCCTTCAGTTCCACAATGTCGGCTGGTGCGATGTCGGACCGATCATCGCCATGGCCTTTATCTTTGGAGGCCTGACTCAGCTCGTGGCCGGATATCTGGAGTTCAACGTCGGCAACAACTTCGGTTTCAGCGCTTTTTGTTCCTACGGGGCTTTCTGGATCGCCCTGGGCGTGATTTTCATGCTCAACCACTTCAACGTTTATCATTCCAGCACCACTGACGTGGGCTGGTTCCTGATCAGCTGGACCCTGTACACCTTCATCATGTGGATTCCGGCCATGCGCATTCACTCGGCCATGGCCATCACCTTCACCCTGCTGCTCATCGGCTTCATCCTGCTGGACATCGCCCATTTCGGCTACCCTCAGTTCACGGTGATCGCCGGCTACGAGCTCATGTTCTGCGCTGCCTCGGCCCTGTACATGATGGCCCACGCCATTTATGCTCAAGTCTTCGGCCGCGATGTGCTCCCAGTGGGCAAGCCGTGGATCAGTTGAAAGGATTGTGTACAGGAAACCTTATATCCGGATGAAAGCTCGCCCATCAGCGTGGGTTTTCACCACCAGGAGGTGCATCATGATCCGCTCTTTGACTCTGACAACCTTACTGCTGGCCCTGTTTGCAGCTGCTCCAGCCATGGCCGACGAAACAGCCTCCAAGGAGGAATGCGTGGTCAAGTGCCGCGAAGCTGCAGCCCTGATCAACTCCCAGGGTCTGGAGAAGGCGGTCCAGCAGATCGGAAACCAGAACGGCCCCTTTGTCTGGAAGGACTCCTATGTCTTTCTCATGGACATGACAGGAAAAATGCTGGCCCACCCCTTCAAGCCGGAGCTGACCAAAAAGGACCATGTTCTTTTGATGACCGATCCCACAGGCAAGGCCCTGTTCGTGCATTTCGTCAACCTGGCCCGCAGTTCCGGCGAGGGCTGGGTGGAATACATGTGGCCCAAGCCTGGCAAGGACACTCCAAGGAAAAAGATCACCTACATCTACCGGGTTCCGGAGACTGACCTCTTTGTCGGGGCCGGGGTCTATGTCGGCGGCATGTTGTATTGATCCGGACACGACCACTTCCGGGTGCCCGGGGCAGAAAATCATGCTCCGGGTACCCGGAACCAAGCGTCACAGGCTGATGCCTTGCCGGGCTGACAGGGCCTCTGATGATCCCGGTTGCCGGCCCGCCCGAATCGGCTCTTACCCTTTCAACAGGACCTGCCATGAGAAGCTCGTGGAATGCCTTAAATCTGGGCCTTCTTCGCCTGGCTGAATCAGGACGCCTTCCAGACTGGTTGCTTCGAGCTGCAATTCGTACCCGCCACCGCAAAGTTCTCAAGCGTGAGGATCCCGGCTCGGCCGAAGCACGGCAGCTGGCCCTCAGGGATTTTATCCAGACCATGAAGACCGCGCCAGTGGCCCTGGTCCCCGGCGAAGCCAACCGCCAGCACTATGAGGTCCCGCCGGCCCTGTTCACTGAAATGCTCGGCCCCTGGCTCAAATACAGCTCCTGCCACTGGCCTGAACACGAGCTTGGGCGCAAACCGTCAGCTGGACAGGCTGACAAGGAGAGGCTGAGACTGACCAGGGCTGAAGAGGCCATGCTGGCCCTGACCGCCGAGCGGGCCGGGATCGAAAACGGCATGCGCATCCTGGACCTGGGGTGCGGCTGGGGCTCCTTCACTTTCTGGGCCGCGGAGCACTATCCCAAAACGACCGTGGTGGCGGTCTCCAACTCGAATGATCAGGGCGATTTCATCCGAAGCAGGGCCCAGGGCAGGGGTCTGACCAATGTTCAGGTCCTGACCGCGGACATGAACCATTTCGAGCCTCCCCTGGACAACGGCCCCTATGACTGTATCGTGTCCGTGGAGATGTTCGAGCACATGCGCAACTGGCCCGAGCTGATGCGCCGCATAGCCATCTGGCTGGCCGACCAGGGGCTGTTTTTTCTGCACGTCTTCAGCCACCGGGACATCGTTTATCCCTTCAGGGAGGGGCCGAACGAATGGATGAGCCGGCATTTTTTTACCGGCGGCATCATGCCTGCAGACGCCCTGGCCCTCCATCTGCAGCAGGATCTCATGGTTCAGGACCATTGGCGGGTCTCCGGGCTGCACTATGCCCGAACCCTGGACTCCTGGCTGGCCCTTCTCGATTCCAGCCGGGACAGGGTCCTGGAAATTCTGGCCCAGGCCCACGGCGCAAAAGATGCCACGATTCAGTTCAATCGTTGGCGGATGTTTCTCATGGCCTGTTCAGAGCTCTTTGGCTTTCGCAAGGGCAATGAATGGCTGGTCTCCCACTACCTCATGGCCAGGAGAAAGGCCTCCTGACTGCCCCGGCCTCTGTGTTTTCCAACCAGCCACCAGAGGTTGCGCTGACAGCGCCCCGAAGATTTTTCTTTTTGACGAAAAGAGCGCATTCGCAGTATAAAAAAGCATCATCCTGTAATGGACTCGGTCTCGCACTCCCGCCAGGTTGCAGAACAGCCGGACCACAGCTCAAGGAAGACTCCAGACCATGCGATCCCAGTCCATCTTCATGTCCCGCCGGACCCTGAACCGGATGCGCCATGTGCTCATGGTTGCCGGCAGATACGGCTTCGGCGAGCTTGTGGCCAGGCTCCCCCTGCCTTTTCGCAAACCGCCCTGCAAAGAATGCGCCGAGAGCCGGGATCTTACGGTCTGGGCCAAGCTGCGCAAGCTCATGGAGGATCTGGGACCGACCACCATCAAGATCGGACAGATCCTGTCTCTGCGGCCGGACATGGTTCCAGTGGATCTGTGCGAAGAGTTCAAGAAGCTGCAAGAGGACGCCCCTCCTGAACCCTTCTCCACTGTCATGTCTACCCTGCAGGAAGCCTATTCAGGGCATGACTGGCCCTTTGAGGAGGTGGACGAGCAGTGCATCGCCTCGGCCTCCCTGTCCCAGGTCCACCGGGCGGTGAAAAAGGACAGCCGGGAGGTTTTGGCGGTCAAGGTTCGACGCAAGGGGATCAAGGACCTCATCGAGGCCGATCTGGCCATCTTTCGCTACCTGGCTGAGCTTGTGGACCAGCGGGTTGAATCCCTCAAGAGTGCAAGGATTCCCGACATCGTGGAGGAAATCCGGAAAACTCTCAATCGCGAGCTTGACTTTTCCAATGAAGCCAGGAACATGCTCCTCTTTACCTCCCTGTTCAAAGAGGAAGAGTCGGTGTGCGTCCCCGGTGTGTTTCACGACCTGACCAGGGAAGACGTCCTGGTCATGGATCACATGCCCGGAGTGCGCCTGGACCAGATCGAAAGAGGCGAACTCAGGGTGCATCTCATTCAGGAGGAGCAGACCAGACAGCTGGAGACCCTTCGCCGGGCAGCCTACATCGTGTCCATCGGGTTGATCACCGCCAGCCTGGTCATCGGCTCCTCCATGATCTTTGTATCGGACATCGGACCTCACTATGCACAGCTCCCCATCTTCGGGCTTGCCGGATTCGTGCTTTCCGGCTGCCTTGCGGCCTGGGTGGTCTGGAAGCTTCTGCGCTGACGGCCCTTCAACGCACATCTTCCTCAGGGGGAGCAGAATGTCTTTTCCTTCTATTCCCCGGAGAAAGCCGCGCCAGGTGCGCGGCTCGCACACAAAGCGATCGGGAATTCCTGTCCCGCGCTGCTGAGTGCAGCGCGTAAAATTTCCCTCACTCATAAGAAGGACGCATGAAAAAAGTCCTGGTGACAGGGGCCACAGGCTTCATCGGATTTGAGGTGGCCAGGATTCTGGCTAAGGAAGGGTTGCAGCCGCGACTCCTGGTGCGGCGCATGCTCAGGGGGTCACTCGTTTCACACCTGGATGCCGAACCGGTCCTGGGCGACCTGCTCAGCCCGATGAGCCTGGAACGGGCAGTCCAGGGGGCGGATACGATCCTGCACCTCGGTGCTCGGGCTTCGTTCGAGGCCTTCAGCCAGGTCCGTCCTTCCATTGTTGACGGCTCCCGGGCCCTGATGCAGGCCGCGGTCAAAGCCGGGGTGGAGTGCTTTGTCTATGCCAGCAGCATGCTGGTTCACGACTCCCTGCCCAACCGGGAAGGCGTCGTGGATGCAGACACGCCTCCGGCCCCTGGAACAGGCTATGGCCGGGCCAAGCTGGAGGCCGAGGTTCTGCTCGGAAGGGCGGCCAAAGAGGCGGGCATGGCCTTCTGCGTCCTGCGTCTGCCCCATGTGTATGGGGCCGGGGACGCCGTGTTCTCCAAAATCCGTGTCGGACCTCTGCTCCTGCCCGGATTGGGAACCAACACCTACTGCCACCTCCACGTTCGCGACGCGGCCAGGGTCCTGGTAGAGGCGGGACGGCAGCGGCTGACCGCAGTGAGCCCCATTGCCGACGACCTGCCGGCTGACTGGAACGCCTTCTTCGGCCTGGTCAAGCAGTACTACCCCAGGCTGCGCATGATCAGAATTCCCCGCCAGCTGGCTCTTCTCGGGGCCTATGCCCTGCACGGCTGGTATCGCTTCCAGGGCAAGCAGACCCTGGAGACCCCGGACGGGGTAAGGGGCTGGAACCTGCACATCCCCGTGCGCAAAGGTCTGGTCTGGGAAGAGCTGGGCCTTGAGCCGGAGTTCCCCACCTTTTTCGACGGGGTGCCCGAGGTCCTGGACGACTGCGTCAGCTACCGCTGGATCCATCCGGTACTCGATCGCCGTTAGTGTTTCGTCATGGCTCACAGACTCTCTTGACACCCATTAAAAGGATCATGATTTTCCCTCTCATCCGCTCTTTATCCTGTAAATCCTGTCAAATTTTTTTGCAATTTTCCGGGCTGTTGGAGTGGATGACCGAAGCGAAGTCTGATCTGAACAAGACCGCCGGGTGCAGTTTCAACCCGCTTTTCCGGCATGAAACATACGAGCCAGGGAGAATGCAAAGCCATCACGAGGAGGACACGGCATGCTGCACACCCTTGAACGGAGCCAAGCCCTCCCCGTCAGCCTGAAGGCAGCCTGGGAGTTCTTCTCCGACCCCTCGAACCTGTGCCGGATCACCCCGGGATGGCTTGGTTTCCAGATCACCTGCAGTCCGCCGGAGCCTATGTATGCCGGCCAGATCCTGTCCTACACTGTCCAGGCCCTGCCCGGAATCAGAACATCCTGGGTGACGGAAATAACCCATGTGGACAGACCGTTTTTCTTTGTGGACGAGCAGCGCATAGGTCCGTACGCCTTCTGGCACCACCAGCACCGGTTCAGAGAACAGGACGGCATGGTCCGCATGCAGGACATCGTCAGCTACGCCCTGCCCCTGGGCCCACTCGGGGAGCTGATGCACAGGCTCTTTGTCCGCAAGCGTCTGAAGGCTGTTTTTGATTATCGGCAGGTGGTGTTGGGGAGGATGTTTTCAGGAAAGTGCCCTGAGGGGTCGTGAATCAAGGCCGCTCATAAATTTGAAAGCGGGTCACGTTGATTGTGAGCGAGGTCAGTGTCAGCGCGGCCTCTGGCTGCGCTGAATATCTGGGTTTGGGCTGACAGGTTACTCCATGGTGATGTCTTCGCGGATCTTCCAACCATTGGGATTGGCCTGGACGAGGACGAGCTTCTTGGTGAAGGTCCTGGTGATGGGGAAAACCCAAACTTTTCCCCTGCCCTCCATCTCGAACTCCACAACCACCTCCTCCGAGCGGGAAACAATGCTCGTGATCTCCAGCAGGCCGAACTCGACATGATGCTCGTCCCAGGATTTCATATTCTGAGCCAGGTTGGTCCCAAAATCGCCCTCGATGACCTTCCCTTTCTGCTCCACATATGGCTGAGACACATACAGCGCCTTGAGCCCCTCAAAATCCCGGGCGTTGCTCAGGGCCACATAGCGTTCCAGAAAACTCCTCACTTGGGACCTGCTGACGGAATCCAGGGCCGATGGCGTGCTGGCTGAGCCCAGGCCGCTCAGAACAAAGGCAAGGCATAAGATCAGCATGACAATGGCTTTCAGGTTCATATGACAGCCCCGCAGCCGGCTAGCATGAGCCGGTTTGATCATGGCAGAAATTTTCGAGGTTGCTCCTCTTACTGCTCCCCTAGCTGCTCCCCTTTCCAAGGGGAGCTGTCCGAAGGACTGAGGGGTAGGGGGAGCTCCCCTCACTCAGTTCCATGAAAAGTTCTGCTCATGAACGTTGTGCCCATGTACTTGATTTGAAGCTCAAACTGATCAACCTTTCTGAACTGAGTGAGGGGTGAGGGCTCTTTCTTCCGAAGTTTCATACGAGCATCCTCTTAAAGGTTTTCGAGTGGTCCCGAACCATCCGCACCCGTTCTGGGCCATGGAGCCCGGGTGATCTTCACATTCGGGCATGTTTCTGGCATGATCATGCAAAGATGAAAAAAGAGCAATCTTCAGGACTCTGCGGGAACACAACCGCCAGGCGGATTTTCGACCCAATTGGTTCGGGGTATGAAACCTGGTCCAGGGTCTTGAGCCTCTTCCAGGACCCACTCTGGAGGCGGGCCATGGTGCGCGGGCTCGCATTGCCGAAGTCTTCCAGGGTCCTGGATGTGGCCTGCGGCACCGGCCTCATCACCAGGCTGCTCGCCAGGCGCGGTTTCGAGGTCGTCTCCCTGGATCTGACTCCGGCCATGCTGAGCCGGGCGGGCCAGCGCGGAGCGAGCTGCATCAACGCCAGGGCCGAGGCCCTGCCTTTTGTCGATGACTGCTTTGACGGACTGAGCTTCGGATACCTGCTGCGCTACCTTGACGATCCTGCCGCCACCATGCAGGAGCTGGTCCGGGTGGTCAGACCGAGCGGACCAGTGGGCATGGTCGAGTTCGGACTGCCCCGCAGGGCCTGGAAACCGTTGTGGCGCGCTTACACACGTTTCGTTCTGCCGGCGGCCGGTCGGCTGGCCGGTCAAGGCCCTGTCCTATGCGAGCCTGGCCCTGGGGCTGGCCCTGGTGCTGCGACACCTGTAAGATCGGGCTCTGGAAGCTCACCCGGGGACCTCCGCACCTTCTGGAGGGTATCGGCACACGCTGCACTCGTCTCAAAGCGAACGAGCTCTGCATAGCAGGTGCCGAGCATGGCCTGGCCTGCAAAGCGTAAGGGAATGCGCCGGTCGTCGTCGCTGACCCATATTCTCAGCTCTGAGCCCGGTCGCAGGGAAAAAAAAGACAGTGGAGACATCCTTGAGATCGAGAATGAGCAGCCTGGCCATGAACCAGAAAAGCCCTTTTTTAGAATCGAGCGAGACCCTCCTGGCCCGCATCCTGGATGTGAGCGTTCTGGTGCCGGAGCGTCACGCCGCCTATCGCCCGGTGATCCGGGATGTCCTCCTGTTTTTCCTCCAGAATCTTCCCCTGGATCGACAGTGGGCCATTACCCGGAAGCAGATGGGACTGCCTCTGCAGGCCACTCTTGTTGAAAGGGTTTTTTCCCTGCTCCACTGCTGCCCAAGCCTGCACAAGCTGGGGCAGGTCCTGGCTCATGACCCGTCCCTCTCCCCGGACCTGCTGAAACGTCTGCAGGCCCTGGAGTCCATGCCGGCGCTGACCCCTCTCTCGGAGATCACCCGGATCGTCCAGGAAGACCTCGGCTCTCCACCTGGACTGGAGCTCGCTCCCCGTGCCCTGGCTGAAGCAAGCGTGGCCGTGGTCCTGCCCTTTTCCTGGACCCTGCCGGACCGGGGTTCAACCATCAAGGGAGTGTTTAAAATCCTCAAGCCGGGCATCACAGAGCTCCTGCATGAAGAGCTCGACATCTGGTCCAGTATGAGCCAATTTCTCGAGGACCGCTGCGATCTGTATGGTTTGCCCAGGCTCAAGTACCGGGAGACCTTCCAGCAGATCCGCCGCCTCCTGTTGCGGGAAACCAGGCTTGACCTGGAGCAGGTCAATCTGGAGCGTGCGGCGGCCCTGTACGCCGACTGTTCCGACATCTGGATCCCCAGAACCCTGCCCCTGTGCACTCCCCGCATGACGGCCATGGAGTTCATCCCTGGAGCCAAGGTGACCGAGGTGTCCCATCTCGATGCAGGCCAGCGCCGCAAGGTGGCTGAAACCATGGTTGACAACCTCATGGCCAGACCCTTGTGGACCAGGGACGAACAGTCCTTTTTCCATGCCGATCCCCATGGCGGAAACATGCTCCTGACCCCGGACGACCGTCTGGCTATTCTTGACTGGAGCCTGTTGACCACCTTGGACAGGCAGGAGCGCAACAGCCTGATTCAGATCGTCCTGGGCGCACTGAGCCTGGATGAAGCATCGATGTGTCAGGCCTTTGAAGATCTGGCCACCAGCCCTCCAGACCATGACAAGCTCAAGGCTGTCGTGGCCCAGGAACTGCACTCGGTGCTCTCAGGGTCATTTCCTGGTTTCCACTGGCTGCTGGGACTCATGGACCGGGCGGCTCTCGAGGCGAACATCAGCTTTCCGGAATCCATGGCCATGTTCCGCAAAGCTCTGCATACCCTCCTTGGGGTTGTGGCCGACGTTTCTGAGTCCTGCTCACTGGATGACGTCCTCATGAGCTCGGGTCTCCAGAAATTGATGGCCGAATGGCCGCAAAGGTTCGTCAGCTCATTCCATTCCAGGGACTACTCCACTCACGCCTCAAACTCTGATATCGCCGGACTGCTGATGTCCTTTCCCCTGCTGCCGCTCAAGGTTTGGAACAACAGGTGGCAGGACCTCCTGGCCAAAAAGAGCTGATGGACTCCGGCACAACTCTGCATGTTCCGCCCTGTGTCAGCTGCCCCTGGTTCTATCGATTCAATTCCTGACAACAGCGTTGCCGCGGCAGCGCTGTTGTCAGGAATTGATGAGCGAGTCCCTGGCCTGCAGCTCGCCGTCTTTGAAAGCTTGAATGGCCTCCTGGACTGTCCCCTTGTCAGTCAGGTAGATGTCGATCTTCTGTCCCCTCAAAAAGGCAAAAGCCTTGGGGCCGGCCTGTCCGGTGATGACCGCCTGCACCCCGGTGTTGGCCACATCCTGGGCTGTGCGAGCCCCAACCCCCTTGGCCCCGGCCAGGTTGTGCTGATTTGAGAGAAAGCTGAACTCATCCGTGACCAGGTCGTAGATGATGAAAAATGGACTTCTCCCAAAACCTGGATGAAAAATGGCTGACAGGTCCTCCCCCTGAGCGCTGATGGCGACTTTCATACCCGGCTCCTTCGTGCTAATGTTTGTGACATCAGATCAGCTTCTGAACATTCTGCTTTGATCAAAATGGTTGCATTACCTTGATACTCCATGCAAGTGAAGCATGATGTCATTTCTGTAATTTCAACCCAAAGATTCAGGGCAGCCGGTGGCTGCGCTGAAAGGAGATTCGTATGCCCTTTGCCGAAGTCAATGGAACCCGGCTCCACTATCAATTCGACGGTCCGGAGCATGGCCCGGTGATCATGCTCTCCAACTCCCTGGGGGCGGATGTGACCATGTGGGATGCTCAGGTCCCCATCCTGGTTGACGCTGGCTACCGGGTCCTCCGCTATGACAGCCGAGGTCATGGTCAGTCTGTTGTCACCCCTGGACCCTACACCATTGACATGCTGACACAAGATGCCGTGGGGCTCTTGGACCGGCTCGACCTGGACAGAGTGATGTTCTGCGGGCTTTCAAAAGGCGGGATGGTCGGACAGATGGTCGGGGCCACCTTTCCCAAAAGGGTATCCGCTCTTGTCCTCAGCTCGACATCAGCATTCATGGGGTCCCCGGAGATATGGGACGAACGGATAAGCACAGTGCAGGCCAAGGGCATGGATGCGGTCGTGGAGGCGACCATCGACCGCTGGTTCACCAGGGCCGGGCAGCAGCAGATGCCGGATGTCGTTGAAAAGATCCGCAGAATGATCCTGAACACCCCGGTGGAGGGATTTTGCGCCAGTTGCGCAGCCATCCGCGACATGGACCAGCGGGAGTCCATCCGGTCCATCTCCGTCCCCACGCTGATCATGGTCGGCGAGCACGACCAGGGAACCCCGGTTTCGGCAGCTGAGCTTATCCACGAACGGATCCCAGGTTCAAAGCTCCATGTGGTTCAGGATGGTGCCCACCTCCTCAATGTGGAAAAAGCCGCTGAGTTCAACCGGATCCTGCTGAATTTCCTTAACCCGAACCAGGGCTGAAGCTCAGGTGGAGGACAGGGTCATGTCCGGGCCCACGTCCCTCAACGGCAGTGAACGGGCCTGGACGAGAGCCCGGGAGGCCAATCGACTCAGGGAGTTGAAAAATGACCGTCATGCGTGATCTTGACCTGGAAATCAATGCTTCGGAAGTCAAACGCCGCTTGGGCATGTCCACCTCCAGCAAGGCTTGGGGGCAGGTCTCAGACATGATTCTGAAGACGCGGGACCATCTTAGGCCGCAGTGGCTCTGCAGGCCCGCTGATGTTCAGGGCAAGAGTGAAACAACTGTGACCGTCGAGGGAGTTCTCTTCAGGAGCAAAATCCTGAGGAAGAACCTTGATCAGGCGGAAAGGGTCTTTCCGTTCGTCGTCACCCTTGGGGATGAGGTGGAAAAGACTTTGCAGCGCACAGAGGACCTCCTGCAGCAATACTATCTGGACACGATTGCCAATGTGGCCCTGGTTGATGTCTTGAAGAGCCTTGGCCTGTACCTGAACAGGCAATACAAGCTGGAGAAACTGGCGTATATGAATCCAGGGTCACTCCCTGATTGGCCTCTCGAGGAGCAAGCTCAGCTCTTCAGGCTGCTTGGCGATGTGTCCGGGAGCATCGGAGTCCATCTCGAACCCAGCATGCTCATGATGCCGTCCAAATCACTGTCCGGGATTTACTTTCCCACTGAAGTCTCGTTTGAGAGTTGTCAACTCTGTCCGCGGCAGGGCTGTCCTTCCAGAAAGGCAGCCTATGATCGAAAACTGGCTTCTGACTACGGTCTGCTGGACCAAGGCTGACAGGGCTTGTCATTCCCTGGGCCTGACCCGGCCGCTCGGGAAGGACGCTTCAAGCAGGGCCGGCTCGGTTCCCAGAGACCCTGGGTCTTTGCTTCGGGCTCGAAAACCCTCAGGGGCTTTGATTGATGGACGAAGGCGGGTGATCAGTCAGCCTTGATCCGTTTCCTGACCTTGTCCCAGGACGGCGTAATGAGGAAGCTCTCCTCCATGTTCTCCACCATGGTGGTGAACCTGTTCATGGGCACGGCAAAGGACAGCGTGGAGTAAGGCACGAAGGGCCTGGCCGACACATCGAACATGCCCAGCACGGCCCTGGGGTTCTCCCGCTCCTGTTCCAGGTAAGGATACATGACAATGGAAGCGCAGCCGGCGCAAAATGGGGAAAAGACGCCATTGGGGCCGGGGTGGTCAAAGTTGGCCAGGGTGAACAGACCGGAGAGTACGCTGGGTTGGGCGAAAAAGATGACCACTTCCGGGTCGTCGTCCGCTTCGAGGGAATCCCAGGGCTTGAACACGGCGTAACTGGCCGGGGCCCGGAAGTCAGGCCACTGGCGGACCACCTCCCTGACCAGCTCTGGTGACTTCTTGTACCGCTCCCCTTCCAGCTCGCCAGGAATGCCGTAGGAGAGGAAACGATCAAAGGTGGGGCTCAACTCGGTGGAGAATCCCAGGTATCGTTTGCCTCCGAAGCAGCCTATAGACTGGGCATCAAAGCTGACTCCTTTTCCTTTCCGGACCCGGGACAGAACTCCGATGAGGCACTGATGGCCTGAGGGCGTCTTGACCTTTTCCGTGTTCTTGAGGTCCTCTGCATACATGAGGACAAACGGGAGCTCGGCTCCGTTGAAGTACCTGGACCACAGCTGGAGAAAACGATCCTTCAATTGGGCATCCATGGCGGCTCCGGAGGTTTGAGGGACAAGGGGGTCCATTTCTCAGCCTGGCCGCTGGCCAGGCTGAGAGATCATCCATATTGATCGTCTTATGGAGCAAGATCGCTGCCCTGCTTCGGCTTGATGCGCAACAACCTCCCATCCTCTTCATCGGTCAGCACGTAGAGCAGGCCGTCAGGTCCCTGGGACACCTCCCGCACCCGGGCGCCGATGCGCAGCTCCTTCTGGCCGGTCACCCTGCCTTCGGCATCAAGATCGATGTGCCGGACCGACTGCTTGATGAGCGCCCCGGCGAACAGGTCGCCCTGCCACTGGGGAAACCTGCCTCCGTTGTACACGGCCAGCCCGCTGGGGGCAATGGCTGTCAGCCAGACCACAAGGGGATCGACCATGCCCTGCCTGGTCACATCGGGAGAAATTGGTGTGCCGTCGAAGTACTCCCGGCTGTAGGTGACTTTTGGCCAGCCGAAGTTGGCCCCCTTCCGGGGACGGTTCAGTTCATCCCCGCCCAGGGCGCCATGCTCAGTTGCCCATATGACGTTGCGGATCGGATCATAGGCCAGGCCCTGAATGTTTCTGTGCCCAAAGCTGAAAATGTCCGGACTGAAACTTTTTTTACCCGCAAAAGGGTTGTCATCCGGAATGGACCCGTCCGGGTTGATGCGGACAATGGACCCGAGCTGGTTGGCCGGGTTCTGGGCGTGTTCCCGGATGAACCTCCCTGCCAGACTGACCGGGGGATTGCCCCCGTCGCCGACACTCACGAGCAGGGTCTTGTCCGGAAGCCAGCACAGCCGGGACCCGAAGTGCTGGGTCCCCGGCTTGGCCACATTGGTCTCAAAGATGACCTCCCAATCGCTGAGCCGGCCCTCTTCATACACGGCCCGGGCAACCCGGGTCCGGTTGGCGGAACGATTTCCATGGGAGTAGGACACAGCGATCAGCCTGGTGGTCTCAAAGTCAGGATGCAGGCTTATGTCCAGGAGCCCTCCCTGACCGCCGGCAAACACTGGGGGCACGCCTGCCACCGGTTCAGGGTCAAGACGACCCGCCCCATCAGGGCTCATCCTGACCAGCCTGAGCCGCCCCGGCCTTTCGGTCACCAGCAGGTCCCCGTCAGGCAGCCAGGCCATCCCCCAGGGGTGGACCAGGCCGCTGATCACGGTTTCGGCTTCAATGTTGCGCTCAATGGGTACATCTCCATCGACCACGAGGGGATCTGCCCATGAGCACTGAACCAGGAAAAGCGATATCAGGCCGGCCGCCAAGGAGCCGAACAGCGTCGGCCGAAGTCTGGTGCTGGACATAGTTTTCTCCTCAAGATGAACCCAAATCTGGCAGGGCGTGCCCCTGGATGGCCTTCTGGAATTGCCGGACGCTGGATAATAGTGTATAAAATTTGTGGAATGTTGCGAGTGTACTCTTTTCTTGCCAGCCGAGACAAGCCTCGATTTTCACCTGGAGAAGCCCATGAGTGAACATCCCTCCCGGGAAAGACCAGCGGATAAACAGGACGCAAAAGATGAGGAGTTCAAATGTCATCTTATGGGCTCGGACGACCCTCATATCGACCTGGCTCACCGCATCATCCGCTACGCGGTCAAGGCCCTGTCCTTTCTCATGGTCTTCGTCATCATCTGGGGAATCCTGGACGTGATCTGGGTTCTCTACAACAAGCTCTCGACCCCGCCCTACTTTCTCCTGAACATCAACGACATTCTGGCCACCTTCGGGGCCTTCATGGCTGTCCTTATCGCCGTTGAAATCTTCATGAACATCGTCATGTATCTCGAGAGCGAGGTCATCCATGTCCGCCTGGTCCTGGACACAGCGGTCATGGCTGCTGCCCGGAAGGTCATTGTTCTTGACTTCAAGCAGATGACCTTTACGGAGGTCTTCTCCCTCGGTGCGATCATCGCATCTCTCGGGGTGTGTTACTTTTTTGTGGCCAAGGGTACCGGGATCAAGATGAAGCTCGGCTCCCCCTGATCTGGTTTGCAGCTCATGCGGCCTTGGCCAGTGGTCCTGCAAAAGCAGGGCATCAAAAAAATCTCAACTTTGACTTGAGGTTTTTTCTTTGCACACACGAACCTCCTGAAGCTCAGGCATTTCAAAACATTCAAGTTGTGTCCACAGCCAAATGTTCATTGCCAAATTTTTGCTCAAGCAGGATTGACCATGTCTTCCCAAAAAGCTCACGACCCATGGCCTTCCCCGTCTTCTGGCGAACACACGTCCCGCATATCCCCTGCACCGGCAGCCTCAGCTCAGCACAACGCCCTTGCCGAGCGCATCAAGGAGCTCAACTGTCTTTACGGCATCTCCAATCTTTTTGAAAACCAGGATGTTTCACTGGAATGGATCATGAAAAGGGCGGTCGAGCTCATACCTGCAGCCTGGCAGTATCCAGAGCAGGCCTGCGCCCGGATCAGACTGGACGGGCAGGAGTATGCCTCCCAAAATTTTCAGGTCACACCCTGGTCGCAGCAGACCACCATTATCCTCAACAGCGAACCTGTGGGCCAGGTTGAGGTCTATTACCAGGACCCGCCCCCGGAGTGCATGGCTGATCCTTTTCTTAGGGAAGAAGAACGCCTGCTCAAGGCCATCGGGGAAAGACTGAGCAGAGTGCTCTGGCTCAAGCGCTCTGAAGAAGCCCTCAAAGAAAGCGAGGAACGCTACCGCATCCTCACCGAACAGGTGACCGAAGGAGTTTGTCTGGTCCAGGAGGGCCGTTTTTGCTATCTCAATCCGGAATTCTGTAACATCTTCAATATTCCTGACCCTCAAGCCTTGATCGGAGAATTGCTGCATGCTCCTTCAGCAGGTCCAGCTGCTGAAATTGCACTTTTCTACAACTCTCTGACTGAAAGCATGCCTGAATCGCGGCAGGAGGAAGAGCACCAGCTGGATCGAGCGGAAAAGACCTTCTGGATTCAAGTCTGCCACAGTCCGATCACTCTTCAGGGCAAACCGGCTTTGCTCTCCACGTTCAAAGACATCACGGCCATCAAAGAACAGCAGCTGGCTGCTCAGCGTAAAGCTGAACTGCTCCGGCAGGAAAATCGAGCCCTGCGCTCCTCCCTTACGGACAGGTATCGTTTTGGCGACATTGTCGGCCGCTCCCAGCCTATGCAAACCGTTTATGAATTGATTCTCAAAGCGGCAGCCACAGAAACCAGTGTGGCCATATTCGGCGAATCCGGGACAGGCAAGGAATTGGTAGCCAATGCCATTCACAATCACAGCCCCAGGAGGAACAAAGCTTTTATTGCCGTCAACTGCGGGGCCATCCAGGACTCTCTCTTCGAGCGGGAATTTTTCGGGCACCGCAGAGGCGCCTTTACCGGCGCCCATGCAGACTGTCCAGGCTATCTCGATCTGGCCTCAGGGGGAACTCTTTTTTTGGACGAAATCAGCCAGCTGACAGTCAACATGCAGGCCAAGCTCCTGCGAGCCATCGAAGGTCGTGATTACCGCCCGGTGGGAAGCAGCGAGTCCTTTTCAGCCGACTTCCGCATTGTCTCGGCATCAAACGCAGACCTGAATGACAAAGTTTCCCAGGGCGAAATGCGCAAGGATTTCTTCTATCGCATTCAAGTTGTCCAGATTCGAATCCCCCCCCTGCGCGCCCGGAAGGAGGACATCCCTTTACTGGTGGAGCATTTTTGCCACCAAATGCAGAATCACTATGGGAATATCAAGATTCCAGGCTCAGTCATGGACCGGTTCATGGAATATGAATGGCCTGGAAATGTCCGGGAACTGCGCAATGTACTCCAGAGATATGCCGCCCTTGGTCACACCGATTTTCCTTTGCTTGAATCAAAGCAGGAGCTTTCAAAGCACAAGCCCAATCTTCTCCTGCGTGAAGCTGTCCAGAATCTGGAGTCTTCCCTGATTGCCCAGGCCATCCAGCAATCCGGAGGCAACCGCACTGTAGCCGCCAGGCTCCTGGGTATCTCCCGCAGAGCCCTCTTCCGCAAGATGTCCTCCCAATGCTGACGGGAGAAGCATGGTATTTCCATACGTCTCCCGTGAGCCCAGCCAAAAGCATGAGCTTCCCGCGATGCTGAGCGCAGCGGGTACAAAGTCAACAACTTTGTGCCCTCATGTGTGAGTGCCTGAAACGCCCGAATCGGGCGAAATCGCCCACACAGATGCAGCTCAAGCGATTCAACCCCTCAGGATAGCGCGCTCTTTAAAAAGTGGGCGCTTTGTTCCCATTCATTTTCCCTGCCTGACAGTCCAATCTGCTTTTTATGCATTTCTATCAGTATGATAGCACATGTACAGCCATGTGGCATCGCTCTTGCGAAAGCCTGGTTGATGTTCAGGCACGCGTCCCTGGCCCTTTCACAACATTCAAAGTGCAGGCAGCAGCACAAGGAGCAGAGAAATGTCACAGGATCCTTTTGGAAATCTCCGTCAGTGGGGGACTGTTCTGGAACTCCTGGATCAAGCATTCCAGAACGGCGAGGCTGAAGACTGTCAGCAAGGATTGGTAAGAATACTGCGCTACAAGGGAAACTGGCGTCTCCGGGAGGAAGTCCTCAAAAAAGCCGGACACATCCAAAAACCAAAACAGGATCTGGTCCGTGAAGTGCTGGTTATTCTTGAAGATGACAATACGTACTATGAGGTGCGCATTCTAGCCAGCTCAGCCCTCTTACAACTCATTGAAAAAGCAGACCAGGCTGAAGAACTGCGTCAGGAGGCCCGCAAAGTGATCGAAAAAATCAACCTGACCCCCCAGCCTCCAATTTTTGATCGGGCTATCCAATCTTGCCGGGAATGCCTCGTGTGAACTCGATCGCACGTATCCAGGCTTCAGGTGTCTGTTTTCAACTCAATAGAATTCAGCTGTGCCAGAGGCAAAGCTGAATGGAAAAGGAGTGAGTGATGATCATTGGAATTCCCAAAGAGATTCTCCCAGAAGAAAAGAGAGTCTCTGCTTTGCCGGATACAGTGAGCAAATATACTGAACTTGGTTTTGTGGTGAAGGTCGAGGCTTCTGCAGGCAAAGGCCTTGGGATAGAAGACAGTGACTATCAGAGTGCTGGGGCTGAGGTGATCACGGATACTCGAGCCCTCTTTTCCGGATCTGACATCATCCTCAAGGTCAAACAGCCAATCTTCAACCAAGCAATCCATGAACACGAAGTTGAGATGATGCAACAAGGGGCAACTTTGATCACCTTTCTTCATCCTGCCACACCAGACAATCATGACATGGTGAAGCGATTGAAGGAAAGAAACATCACTGCCCTGACCATGGACGGGATCCCGCGCATCTCCAGAGCCCAGCGTATGGACGCCCTCTCTTCCATGAGCACAGTGACCGGATACAAATCAGTTCTTTTGGCTGCGAATGCCATGCCCAAGTTTGTGCCTATGACCGGGACGGCCATTGGCACGGTCAAACCAGCCAACTTCCTGATCATCGGTGCGGGAGTTGTTGGGCTCCAGGCCATAGCTACGGCCAAAAGGCTTGGCGGAGTGGTCCAGGCTCTGGACATTCGACAGGAAGCCTGCACCCAGGCCGCAAGTGTGGGGGCCAAAGTCGTCACCTTTGACATCCCTCAGGAACTGGTCCTGGGTGATGGCGGTTACGCCCAGGCCCTGGACAGCACTTGGCTGAAGACAGAGCAGGAAACCATCGCTCCCCAGCTGGAACAAACAGATGTGGTCATTCTCAGTGCCCTGGTTCCTGGAGAGGTGGCTCCCATCCTGATAATCGAGGAAATGGTTCAAAACATGAAATACGGTTCCGTGATCATGGATGTGTCCATTGATCAAGGTGGAAACTGCGCAATGACCGAACCGGGACAAATGGTTCAAAAAAATGGAGTCACAATTTGCGGCATTCAGAACATTCCTGGACGAATGGCAGTCCATGCCAGCTGGCTGTATGCCAGCAACCTGTATTACTACGTAGAGAATTTATACAAGCAAGGGCCCGGAAAGATGGACTTTGAGGATGAAATCGTGGCCAGTACCCTGGTTACTCACCGGGGTACTATCAAGCACCAAGGAACGCTTAAAGCGATGCAAGGCCAATAAGGAGAACAATACAATGGCAAATCTTTGGTTAATGCTTGGTGTCTTTATCTTGTCCTTTGGTCTTGGCTATCTCTTGATATCCAGGGTCCCTCCGCTTTTGCATACCCCCTTAATGTCCATGACCAACGCCATCTCCGCAGTAACCATCCTGGGAGCCCTGCTCATCTTTTCCCAGGCAACAGGCGGCCTGGAAAAGGTCCTGGGGGCAGCCGCCCTGATTGCCGCCACCTTCAATGTGGTCGGTGGTTTTGTCATCACCGATAGGATGCTCAAGCTCTTTCAAGGCAACAAAGCCGGGATGGATGAATCATGAATGGCATACAGTTCACAACCTTGATCATAGACCTCTTGATTGTTCTCGTACTCATTGTCGGTATCTGGCAGTTTCGGGCCCCAATCGGGGCTCGGCGGGGAAACCTGACCGCAGCCTTTGCCCTTGGTTGTGCCTTTCTCTTGATCCTGTTTCGAAACGGGGTCATTGATATCGGCACTGTTGGGCTTTCCCTGTTCGCGGGGTCGGTGCTGGGATTTGTGGTAGCCCAAAGGGTCAGCATGATCCAGATCCCGGCCATGGTTGCCTTTCAACATGGGGCTGGGGGGATAGCCGCTTTTCTTGTATCCCTTTTAGAGCTGACCAGGGGACTCCCGGGACTGCCCCTTATAAATCAAGTCTCCGGAATCTTGGGCCTCAGCATCGGCTCCTTGACTTTCAGCGGAAGCATGATTGCCAGTGCCAAGTTGGCGAACAAGATGCGCCAGACCCCACAAATACTCCCAAAACATAGTCTTTTTGTCCTATTGAACGCTCTGCTTCTCGTTGCTGTCGGCCTCAGCGCCCTTTTCGCGCCCCTGGAGATCAGGCTGCCTCTCTTTATCCTGCAGATAGGACTGGGCGTTGTCTTTGGGGTTGTCTTCTCCATCCGGATCGGAGGAGCGGACATGCCGGTCCTGATCTCATTCTTGAACGCAACCGCAGGCCTGGCGGCTGCATTCTGCGGCATGGTCATCGAGAATCAGCTGTTGATCGCCTTTGGAGCCACGGTGGCTGCATCTGGATCCATATTGACCCATGTCATGTGCAAAGCCATGAACAGAAAGCTGAGCCGGGTATTTGTTCCCCAAAAGCAACGCCTGGATTCCCGCAAGCCACAACCGGCTCAAGGCTGTGCCCCCAGTGTTTCTGCCGGCACCGAGAAAGGGCCGGACCGCGCTTCTGACCTGACCAAAGCGGTGGACCTGCTGCGCCGGGCTCAAAAGGTGATCATCGTGCCCGGCTATGGCATGGCCCTGGCCCAGGCCCAGCAGGAAGTGGTTGCTTTGGCCCAATATCTGCTCGATCAATGCAAGGAGGTCCAGTATGCCATTCATCCAGTGGCAGGAAGAATGCCGGGACATATGAACGTCCTCTTGGCTGAGGCCGGGGTGGAATATGACATGCTGGTTGAAATGGATGAGATCAATCCTCTGTTTGCCTTTACAGATGCGGTTTTGGTGGTTGGGGCCTGCGACGTGGTCAACCCTTCGGCAATCGAGGTTGAGGGAACCCCTATATCTGGAATGCCAATCATGCTCACCCATCAGGCCAAAAACATCATTTGCTGCAACTTTGATCAAAAACCTGGATATTCAGGAGTCGAAAACCCCTTATACAGCAATGAAAAGACCATCATGCTCCTCGGGGATGCCAAGGCCTCGATCCACAACATCATGGACCACTTACCCCTTGAAAAGACGTCGGAAGCTGTTGGTTCAGGATCAGAACCGAGTTAGAAAAGGAAGGGACCCCGATCTCAGGAATGCCGATCCTCATGGCCCATGAAGCCAAAAAGGTCATCATCTGCAATTACGACAAACATCCAGGTTACTCTGGTCAAGCCAATCCATTGTATGAAAACGACAAGTCCATTCTACTCCTTGGCGATGCCCAGGAAAGCGCTTCCCAACTCATATCGAGCCTTAAGTCGCATCACGCATGACAGCTTTCTGCAAAAACGACACTCCTGATCAGTGCCTTGAGGAATCAGCGCTTGTCAAATATTCGGGCTTGAGCGGACCGATTCAAAATAATTCATGCACCTCTTTTCAGCGCCCGTTGTTCCGATGAGAATGATCTCCTCTCCCTGATGAAGAACATAGTCAGGGAGGGGATTGATGATCATGTCCTCTTTCGAGCTGACTGCAATAACGCTGCAGCTCGTCTTTTCCCTGATTTTGCTCTCCTGCATGGATTTGCCCACCAGGAATCCGGGGATGGCAAGGCGAAAGATGTTCAACCCCTCGGCGATCATGAGCTCTTTGTCCTCCCTGAGGAAGTTGACGACCGCATTTGTTCCCATGGAGGCGTACGACATGACCAGATCAGCTCCGGCCCGGTGCAGTTTACTGATATTGCGGTCCAGAGTGGTTCTGGTGATGATCTGAATGTCCGGACGCAGCCTGCGGCAGTAGATGGTCAAATAGATGTTCATGTTGTCATTGTTGGTGGTGATGATCACCGACGGCGCCCGGTCGATGCATGCTTCTCGGAGGACCTCAATCTCGGCTGCATCACCAAAGATGTACTTTTCCTGACCCTTGGCCAGCCGCTGGCTCTTCTCCACAATGCGGTAATCAATTTGATTGCTCTGGAGGTGCTCGGCCGCAGCCCTGCCAACACGCCCGCCGCCCAGGATGAGCACCGGATCCATGGACACGCTGAAAGCGCTGTACTCCTGGTCGAAGCGCTCGAGCTGGTCCCTGGACCCGGCCAGGACCAGCACGGAGTTGGAGCCGATCCTGGTTTCCGGTGTGGGCATTTTGAACTCCCCCCTTTGCCAGATGCCGACCACATTGACTCCGGTGCTCTGGCGAATTCCACTTTCCTTGAGAATCTTTCCCTCCAGGGGGGTGCGCATGGCCGGGGCTTCGGCAATGGCCAGCTGATCGAACTGACCAATGATATTGGCCTTCATGCTCACCCCCAGCACCCTTCTGGCCAGAGAGCTGCCCAGCATTTGCGTGAAGTGAAAAACTTGATTCGCACCAGCCATTTCCATGATATCGATGGAGGCCTGATTTTCAGCATTGGCCACAGCCGGGGTCCTTGCTGAAAAGTCGCGCAGGGTATAGATGCCGTTGGTATTGAGCTGGTCGTCCTGGTTGAAAAATACCAGAGCGGCCTGATCCGCCCGTATCCTTTCATAGGTGCTTCGATCGTCTATATCGCCCAAGACCACCTTGTATCCCTGGTCAAAGAGCTCCAGGGCCTTTTGCTGATCATTGAGCAGTATGGCGTAAGGCGTATTGTACTGCCTGAGCTTTTTGATCAGAGCCAGGGCCACGGCCTCGAAATTGGTCATGACCACATGATCCTTCATGTCCTTGGGCAGGGAACGCGGCGTCCTGGCCTTGTCTTCGGCTTCCAGCCAGGGTGCGTAGAAGAACTGGATGAAGGTGAAGGGGAGCATGACCAGAAGGAAAATAATCCCCGAGAGCAGGACCAGAACCGAAAAAATACGGCCCATGTCGCTGGTGAAGGTGATGTCCCCGAAACCCAGGGTGGACATCACGGTCAGGGTCCAGTAGACGCTGGTGGGCCAGGAGTATTCCCGGCCTTCAAGGGCCATGATGTGGTGAAAGGCAATGCTGTAGACCAGAATGAGCAGGACCAGGACCAGCAGGAACTTGAACAGGACCTTCACGTTCCGCCTGGCTGTTCTGTTCTGAAAGAAGTAGAGGAGCTGGGAGGTTAAGAATTTCATGAAACGTCAGTTTGAATCGCGATGTCTCTCCCTGTCAATATTCAATCGGAATCTGTCAATGAAAATGAGACACAGTGACGACAAAAATTTAGCAAGCTT
>CAYOID010000030.1:0-34164 GCA_964403955.1 uncultured Desulfohalobiaceae bacterium
AAAGACCAATGGTAGTAAAACAAGGCGATGTATACTGGGTTGAACTGAATGAGCCACGAGGATCTGAGCCTGGTTATCTCCACCCTCACCTTGTTATCCAGAATAACCTTTTTAATCGAAGTCGAATAAATACGGTTGTTGTTTGTGCTCTGACGTCAAACCTAAAAAGAGGAAATGCACCAGGAAATGTAATTCTAAAAAAAGGCGAAGCTAATATCCCCAAAAAAAGTGTAGTGAATATCTCTCAAATTTTCACTGTGAATAAGAGAGATCTGCTAGAGAAAATTGGCACTATTTCAATGGTACGATTTATAGATGTTTTAGAAGGAATTAAGCTTCTCATAGAACCAAGAGATACTGAATGAATTTGATAAACTTTGCGGGGATAGCGGGAGAAATTTCCACATCACAAAAAAGCTCCCAGGCTCAGGTGTTTTCTTGGCAGGACCTGCCGCGAATGTTTGAGAGTGGGGTTGATCATAAGGAGGAGAATGCCCTGGACTAAAGGTGGACTCCTGCAGAGAGTCCTCTTCCATTTTGAATTTTTTCAGGCGGATACTTATAGCCGAACTTCAATCTCAAAACCAGAAGCGCAGCCCGGCCACAAAGGCTGTTGAGTCCACGTCGCCGCCTTCTTTGTCGACGTTGTGTGCGGTCTCGCCAACCTTTCGATTCCAGGTCACGCCGAGGTAAGGTGCAAATTCCCTGCGAAAATGATACATGACCCGACACCCCAGGGTGATGTCGGTGATCCCCTGCCAGGTCTCATACTCCGGCACGTCCTGGAAAGAGAGTCTGGCTTCGAGCCGTGGCGCCACTGCCAGCCTCTGGGTCAGGAGCAGCTCGTACTCGGCTTCGAGCTTGGCCGAGACGTCCCCGTCCTCGCTGACATACCCGGTGGCGTCGACCTCGAACCACAGCGGGACCAGGCCCTGAAAGCCAAGGGCCAGGAACGTCCGCGATGGGGTCGGTTCGAAATCGTGGCGGACACCGGCCTGGAAATCCCAGAACTTGGCGATGGTCCGACCGTAGAGCAGCTCCACCCCGGCCTCCTCGACTTCGTCCTCATCAAGGGAAACCTCGCCTTCGCTCTCCACAAAGAGCTTGTGATAGTCATTGCCCGCCCAGCCAATCACATCCCACAGCAGAAGCTCTTCATCGTTCTCCCGCCACTGGTGTTCGAAGCGGTCGGCCTTGAAGGTGGCAAAGATCTGATTGTCGTGGATGGGCTGGACCCTGAAGTTTTTCTGGGGACCTTCCTGACCGTCGACAGCGTACCTCTGAATGCCTTCGCCCACCTGAGGATCGGTTTCCACATCACGGTAATCAGCTGGGTAGGTCTGGCCCCTGGTTTCCTGGGCTGAACTGTCTGAAACCTGGACACAACATATCAGGGAAAGGCACACGAACAGGGTCATCAACACATGTCTCATGAGGCGGCTCCTTTTTCAGGCGACCCGGACAACCTGGAACATTCCGGCTTCCATGTGGTAGAGCAGGTGACAGTGGAAGGCCCAGTCCCCCTTTTCGATCGGGGTGATCAGGGCCGAGAGAACCTCCCCCGGCTTGACCAGGACCGTGTGCTTGAAGGGCAGCCTGTCGGCCCCGTTTTCCAACTGCATCCACATGCCGTGCAGATGAATGGGGTGGTCCATCATGGTGTGGTTGACCAGAAACAGGCGCAGCCGTTCCTGGTAGCGAAACAGGTACGGACCCGGGTGCTCGGTGAACTTCAGTCCGTCAAAGGAGAACATGTACCGCTCCATGTTGGCGGTGATGTTGATGGTCATCTCCCGGTCCGGCTTGTCTTTGTATGGCTGCGGCTCGGCTGACACGAGGTCGTCGTAGACCAGGACCCGCCAGCCGTCCTCACCCAGCCCCAGGCCCGGTTCATCCATCCTGGACCTGGGGTTGTTGATGATCATGGCCGTGCTGGGGGAACCTTTGCGGTCAGGCAGAAACGGCTCGGGACCGTTGGGACCCGGAATGCGGGGATCTTGCTTGGGGACGGCCTTATTCATGGACATCTTGGTATGATCCATCTTTTCATGTTGCATATCTCCGTGCTGCATCTCCCCGTGGTCCATGCCGCCTAAGATGGAGTCGTCCATCATGCCCATGCCGATGTCCTCCAGGGAGCGCACCGGGCGTTTGCGCATTTCCGGCACGGGGGCCTCCAGGTCAGGTTCTGGGGACAGGGTGCCCCGGGCGTACCCGCTGCGGTCGATGGACTCGGCAAACAAGGTGAAGGGCCTGTCCTGCCTGGGCCGGACCAGGACGTCATAGGTCTCGGCCACCCCAATGCGGAACTCGTGCACCGTCACCGGCCGGACCGCCTTGCCGTCCACCATGACCACGTCGACGTCCAGGCCCGGGATGCGCACGTCGAAGTTGCTCATGGCCGAGGCGTTGATGAACCGCAGGCGAACCGTCTCCCCGGGGTTGAACAGGGCTGTCCAGTTCATGGCCGGGGACTGGCCGTTCATGAGGTAGGTGTAGGTGGCTCCGGTCACGTCGGCGATGTCCACCGGACTCATGCGCATCCTGCCCCAGGCCATTCTTTCGGCCAGGGTGTCGTGGAAGCCACGTTCCCTGATGTCGGAAAAAAAATCGCCCACGGTGCGCTGCTGGTAGTTGTAGTAGTGTCCCAGCAGGTTGATGTGCCGGAAGATGGTTTCCGGCTGCTCAAAGGACCAGTCCGAAAGGACCACCACATAGTCGCGGTCGAAGTGGAAAGGCTCCCCGTCCTTGGGGTCGATGATCAGCGGACCGTAGGATCCTGATTGCTCTTGGAGAAAGGAGTGGCTGTGATACCAGTAGGTCCCGGCCTGGATGACCTTGTAGCGGTACTCATAGGTCTCCCCTGGCGGGATGCCGGGGAAGTTGATCCCGGGTACCCCGTCCATGGGGAACGGCACCAGGATGCCGTGCCAGTGGATGGAGGAGTGCACCGTGTCCAGCATAGCGTTGGTCACGTTGAGGGCCACGTCGTCACCTTCCCGCAGCCGAACCAGTGGACCTGGGACAGTGCCGTTGATCCCGGTGGAGATTCCTTCCCGGCCATCGATGACAATGGGCGAGTAGCCAATGGTCAGGTCGTAGCGGCTCCTGGCCGGGGGCAATCCTTGAAGCCCCCATTTTTCAGTTCGCGCCCAGGACGGCAGGGGGAAGGCGGTCTGCATCCCGGCCAGAAACGCCGAAGCCCCCAGGCCTTGCAGGAACCTGCGCCGGCTGATTTTTCCGGATTTTTCCATACGATCTTCCTTTGGTTTTCGCTTTAATCTTTCAAGCTGTAAGACAGGCCACCTGGCATCATGTTCCAGCCTGATTCTGGCCATGGAGCCTCCTGAGAAGAAATTCAGAAGGATAAAACATCCATGACCACGACCGTGACATTGTCTGTGCCTCCTGCATCAAGGGCCTGATCCAACAATTCTTCAACAGCTTGCCGGGCATTGCCTTCTGCAAGGGCAGTCTTGATGGAGTCATCTGAGACGTGCTTGATCAAGCCGTCAGAGCACAGCAGAAGTCTGTCTCCGGCCATGATCTTGAATCTGCCGCTATCTGCTTTCAGGTTCCCACAACCCACACACTGGTCAAGCACGTTCCGCAAAGGGTGACGGCCTGCTTCCTCCTGGCTCAGGGTTCCGTCTGCAACCAGATCCTGTACAAAGGTGTGATCGGTGGATATCTGTGTGAGAGTCCCCGGGTGAAAATGATAGAGCCTGCTGTCGCCCACATGGGACCAGTACGCGGTGTCCTTGCCGACCACGACCACTGTGGCAGTGGAACCCATCCCTTCAAGATCGGGGGTCTCTTTGGCCCTTTGCCTGATTTTGTCGTTGGCAAAGGCCTCCCATGGTTGGCGCTGCAGGTATGATTCCTGGCGTCCAAGCTCGCCAAGACCGCCATGGATGTGGAATTCAATCTGCTGCTCGGCAGGTTTGTAGATGCTCCATATAAAATCAATGAGATGCACAAATATGCACGCATTCAATCATGCAATATCCAGTTTGTCCAGAATGCCCTTAAGGTAGTCTGCAGATGAGCGAAGCCGGGCAGCCTCAGCATCTTCGAGCTGAATTTTGACGGTCTTGGCCACCCCGCTCTTATTGACCAGGACCGGAATGCTCAGGCACACGTCATGAATATCATAAAACCCATCCACCAGGGTAGACACTGTCAGGATATTGTTTTCGTTACGCAAAATAGAGGCAGCGATGTCCACCAAAGCCAGGCCGATGGCGTAATAGGTGGACCCTTTGCCCTTGATGATCTCATAGGCCGCGTTCTTGACCTGGGAAAAGACATCCTCCAGCTCTCCTGTGGGGCAGTTCTTGTCGCAGGCAGGGCAGTACTGGCGCAGGGGGACACCGCCAATGCGCACATTGCTCCAGATGGGGACTTCGCTGTCCCCATGTTCTCCCAGGATATAGCCCTGAACATTGCGGGCGGCGACCTCACAATGGCTGCTGATCAAGTATCGGAACCTGGCTGTGTCCAAAACTGTGCCTGAACCGATGACCCGGTTCATTCTGCTGTTCCTCTACCTGCATTTTGCAGACAGGATCTATAGCCATGGCTGATCACCTCTCTTACTTTTCCACCTTCAAAAATTTGGCGTTAATGGCTACGATGACTGTGCTCAGGGACATGAGCACCGCACCAACCGCCGGGGACAGGAGCACGCCATAGGCATACAGGGCGCCGCCGGCCAGGGGGATGGCTATGGCGTTGTAGCCTGTGGCCCAGACCAGGTTCTGGATCATCTTGCGGTAGGTGGCCCGGGACAGGCCCAGAATGGCCACCACATCCAGAGGGTTGCTGTGCACCAGGATGATATCCGCGCTCTGGACGGCCACATCGGTCCCGGCCCCGATGGCGATGCCCACGTCAGCCTGGGCCAGGGCCGGAGCGTCGTTGACCCCGTCTCCGGTCATGGCCACGATCAAACCCCTGGACTGAACCTCTTTGATCTTTTCTGCCTTGTCCTGGGGCAGGACCTCGGCAAAGAAGTCGTCCAGGCCGATCTCATCAGCTACCCACTTGGCCACCTGTCTGTTGTCTCCTGTGAGCATCATGCACTGGATGCCCATGGCCTTGAGCCTGGAAATGGCCTGTTTGGACTCATCCCTGATGATGTCCGCAAGGGCGATCGCGCCCTGGAGCGTGTCATCTGTGAGCACGAAGACCACGGTTTTTCCTTGGGAGTTGAAGGTCTCAATCCGTTCATCCTGCGTGGGAATTCCGTTTTCCTTGAGATAGCCAGGGCTGACGACCTTGATGTCCTTGCCGTCAACCTTGCCCTGGGCGCCCTTGCCTGGAATAGCCTTGAAATCTTTCACCTGGGGCGGCTTTTCCATTGAGGCGGCAATGGCTTTGGCAATGGGGTGCTCGGAGTTGCTCTCCACAGCTGCAGCGTACCGAAGCAGGCCATCTTCCGTGACGCCCTCTGCCAGGGCGAGGGTGTCGGTCACTCCGAACTCCCCCCTGGTCAGAGTGCCGGTCTTGTCAAAGACGATGGCCTGAATGTTTCGGCCCCGCTCAAAGGAGGCCCGATCCCTGATGAGCAGGCCGTTCCTGGCGGACAGGGCCGTGGACACGGCGACCACCAAGGGGACAGCCAGTCCCAGGGCATGGGGGCAGGTGATGACCATCACTGTCACGGTCCGCTCCAGGGAAAAGGCAAAGTCCCTGCTCATGAGACCCAGCCAGATGATGAAGGTCGCAGCCCCGCAGGACAGGGCGATGACGGTCAGCCACAAAGCTGCCCTGTTGGCCAGGTCCTGACTCCTGGACTTGCTCTGCTGGGCCTGCTCCACCAGGTCGATCATCTGAGATAGGAAAGAGTCTTTGCCAGTCTTCTGAACTTCAGCGGTGATGGAGCCTTCACCGTTGATGGAGCCTCCAATGACCTTGGAACCAGCCTCTTTGGCCACAGGCTTGGACTCCCCGGTGAGCATGGCCTCGTTGACCGCGCTTTCGCCATCAAGTACCTCCCCGTCCACCGGAACCTTTTCCCCGGGCTTAACCAGGACCTTGTTCCCGGTTTCAAGCTCCTCGATGGAAACATCCTGGGTGCTGCCGTCCTCCATGACCTTGTGGGCGTCCGACGGCATGAGCCTGGCCAGCTCTTCCAAGGCCCTGGAAGCCCCCATGACCGACTTCATCTCGATCCAGTGCCCCAGGAGCATGATGTCGATCAGCGTGGCCAGCTCCCAGAAGAAGACCTTCCCCTCCAGGCCGAAGACGACCACGCTGCTGTAGGCATAGGCGGTGGTGATGGCCACGGCGATCAAGGTCATCATCCCCGGATTCTTCTGCTGCAGCTCCTCGAACAGGCCTTTGAGAAACGGCCAGCCGCCGTACACGAACACGAATGTGGAAAGACCCCACAGAAGATAAACATCGCCTGGGAAGCCCAAGGTCTGCTTGAAGCCCAGAAAGGCCTGGATCATGGGCGACAGGACCAGAATGGGGAGGGTGGCTGCTAAGGAAATCCAGAACCGCTTCCGGAAGTCGGCCACCATGTGGGCGTGGTGATCCCCGCCGTGATGCCCTCCATGTCCTTGGTGTTCTTTGCCTGCCGTATGTTCTTTGTGTTGCATTGAGCTGTGTTTTTTGTCCATGTCAAGATACCCATGTACCAAACCACCATGCTGGGGGATTCATCGCGCCCTTCATGCCGCATGTAGGTGACCATGGTCGCATAGGTCAGCCCGGAGCACAGAGCGATGACATTGCCTAAGAAGGCCGTCCCTTTTAATGGACGTCAGGCAGAACAGATTCTTATTGGAAACTTACAGCCAAAACCAACCTCTATGCCATCAGCTACGAAGCAGCCCATGAGGCAGCCCGCGAGCTGGTATGATGGCCATGAACAAGCGGTCGTTCAAAAGGACCTCGAGCTCGGCGTCGATGACTCCCAGATGCACTCCTGCTATGACCCTGACCGCGACGCTCGCGCCTGCGGAGAAAGCGGCAGCTGCAGGCTGCGATTGAAGGGGTTCAGGGATGCCGGTTTCAAGGATCCGGCCCGCTACGTTGTTGGTTCAAGGACAAAGGCCCCTTTGCCGATCAGCAAAGGGGCCTTTGTCCTTGAGGTTTCAGAAGGGTCTCTCAGCCTTCAGGGCCCGCCAGGCTTCATGGCTGTGGGCGTGAGGAAGGGCGAAGCCTCTTCGTCGCTCATGAGCTGCATGGGCTCGCCGCAACAGACCAGCTCTCCCTCGCCGGCTCTTTTGACCTCGACCACGTTGTCGCATTTGTTGCATTTGTAGACTTGATGCTTTTCAGGCATGTCCCATTGACCTCCCTTTTGTGTTTCGATTATGGGTCTCAGTCCAAAATGTTGGTAATGGTCGGCATGTTGAAGCCTTTTCGTCCCCACTGCCTGCGGCCCAATCCGAAGATGAGGACCAGACAGGCTCCAGTGAGCACGGCAGCTCCGACCACAGCCGAGATGTCCTGCTCACCGACGGGGTTTCCAGGCGGACTCGATGGCCGCCCCAAGAACAAGCGCCAGAATGGGCAGGTTATAGATCACGAACATGGATTTGCCTCGCATGTGATCTGGATTTCATGTGTAATCTAGCATAAAGCATGCCGAAATGAAAAGTGCAGAGTTTTGTCCGCCATGTTTTTTTGCTCAGGCGTTGCATGAAATGGTGATATGGTTGGGTTTTCTTGTTCAGCGCCTGCTCACTGGGTGAGAGTGGTCGTTGGGGGCGACTTCCCCGCAAGGCTTTCTGCAAGGGGCAAGAGAAGCGGCTACCGCCGTTTCTCATGGGGAGAGGGTGTCGTGCCAGAATCCCATGCGTGAGGCCAAGGATGACTGATGAAAGTGTGGCATGTCACACAGAGGACTGTGGCAGACTGTGTCAGTCCCACAATTCAGTATAGATGGGGAAGTTTCAAGACCACTCTGTTCAGGAGCTCCTGGACATGGCCTGCAATTCCAGGGTGACCCTGGTGTTCGGCTCCAAGGAGGAGCGCTACATCAACGCCGCGGTCCATATCCAAACACGGCAAGCTCGAACCGATCCTGATCACCCAACAGGGCCTGAGCTTCAGGATTATCGACGGGGAGAAGCGCTGGCGGGCGATCAAGAGACTCGGAAAGACAACTATCCTGGTCGAGCTGGAAAAGTGAGGAGTTCGCTATGCACATCGTGTGCTGCTTGAAATTGGATACACGCAGTTTTCCTACGTGATTCACGTGGAATCTTTTGACCCGGCCCAGAACCGGATCAGGGTCAGACGCAAAGTGGAAGGCGATCAGGAGGTCCTTGAAGGAGTGTTGCCGGCACTGCTCACGGTCGAGCTTGAGCTGGCCCGGCCCCGCCGGGCTTCACTGCCGAACCTGATGAACTCGCTCAAGCAGGAGGTCCGGGTTTGGAACAAGGACACCATTGCCGCGGATCCCAACCAGCTAGGGATCAAAGGTTCCCCGACCTGGGTCAGAAAGATCGGGGCTCCGCCTCCACGGGAAAGCGGGCCTAGATTTGAGGCAGCTCAAGGCTTGAACAACGCCGTGAACCAGTCTCTGGAGAATCTCATGGGCGACGGGTTCATGGCTGAAGAACTGGGACTCGAGCAAGGGTGATTGCCATGACCAGGAATTCCAAAGGGATCGAAGTTGCCGAGATCATGCAGGACAAGTGCATGGCCTGTCAGATCTGTATCGCTGAGTGCCCGGTGGGGGCCATCTTGCTCAACTCGGCCGGGATAGCCGAGATCGACCCCGAGGTTTGCGTTGGCTGCGGAAAGTGCGCTGATGTCTGCCCTGTGGAGCGCAACATTGTGGAGTCGAGGATCTGGTACACCCCTGATGAGGGCGGCTACAGCCTGGCCTATCGGGACCGGGCCTTTACCGGTGAGCGGCGTCACAACGTTTTCACCGTGGGCCGGACCAGGTTCGACCGCTGGTTTGCCAGCAAGGCCATTCAGAAAGGGGCCCTGGTAGTCTGCGGCACCGTGGTCACGGACCTCCTGAAGGACGACTCAGGAAGGATTCGAGGCGTGAGGACGGACCGCGAGCACGTCGCCCTGGCCGTGAAGGAGGTCATCGAGCTATCAGAAGAAACCGTCAGTCAGCCCTGCCTCTTCATCTGCCCGGCCAGGGTCTACACCTTGAAGGAGGACGGACAGATCAACATGGCCTACGAGGGCTGCCTGGAGTGCGGCTCAGGCCGGATCGGCTGCCCTCACCTGAATATTGAGTGGCGGTTCCCCAGAGGGGGATACAGTGTGCGGCACAAGTTCGGCTGATCTGTGCCATGCAGGTTGCACCATCAAGATTCTGCCCTGACGATGCCGCACAAAGGCAAAGGGCAGGATCAGGATGACCAGGCCCAGCCAGGCAAACCAAGCCCGAAACAAGGCTGGCAAAGCGTTGAGCTGAGCCTGTATGTCTGCAGAGGTGTACTCGAACATGGGTGAATCCTCTCTTCAAGCTCACCGGAACTGGCGCTCCGATTCGTTCTGGATCATGCCAGCTTCTTCCTTGATCAAATTGGCCACATTGATAGTTATCATGCTCAGCCATTCTGCAGGAGGACTGAGAACACTCCGGCTTGATCAGGGCCGGGAGGTTCTGTTGCATCAGATTTTCATCGATTCTCCACCAGAACCCATTTTCGAGTCTTTTCTGATCGCGAATGAAGCAAGGAGCATGCCGTCATGAGCAAGGACTGCAGCTCCAGCCGTGCCGGAAAGTGAGCGCGTGCCCCTCCATGATGAGTTCTGTGGCATGTCCCAGGATAAGGGTCACACTCTGTGGCTGTGCCACAGCGCAGGGGACAGTCGAGAGATTTTCCAACTGCTGCTCGCCCATCTGACGGACATGTACAAAATCCGCCTCTCCTCTTCCTTTTTTGCCCGATGTCGGCAACAATCGAAGATGAACCATCAAAGACGAACATTTTCCGGGGCCTTTGCTTGCTGGAATTGAGGAGACAGAGGCGGCTATGCCCACACATGTGAATGATGCCTTCAAGGCTGATATTCTTGAAAATGCGCCGGTGATCATTGCTTTTCACGATACAGAGCAGAATATTGTCTGGGCGAACAAGGCGTATCAGGAAGCAACAGGGTGGTCCGCGGAAAGATTGCTCAACAGCCGCTGCCATTTTGCCTGGGGTTTGGACAGGCGCTGCCGCAACTGTCCGGTGACGCAGGCTCTTGAGACTGGTGAGCCTGCCGAAGCCGAATTGGCCCCTGACAATCAGGGCCATTGGCCAGAATCGCAGGGGACATGGTTCGCAAGAGCCGTGCCGGTCAGGGATGCTGGCGGGCGAGTGATCGGTGCTGTCGAAACTGCCTTTGAAATCACTGCACGGAAGAAAGCCGAGCTGGAAAAGCTTGAAGAAAGCGAGGAAAGATATCGGGGGATTTTCGAACAAGCCGGAGAGGGCATCATCCTGCTCGATCCTCGAGGGGTCATCAAGGACTGCAATCCAGCAGCATCAAGCTTGCTTGGATATGATTCCGAGGAGCTTCTTGGAAAGCATTTTGACGACCTGAGCTCGTCAGAGACTCGAGACGCTTTGCATGTCTCCAGGGATGATGCCAGACGGTCTCGCCAGGAGCGGCGCGAACGGAAGCTTCGGTGCCGGGATGGCAGTAAACGCACCATTGCAGAGAGTCTGGTTGAGCTGCACACCGGCGACCTGCTGGTCATGTTCCGGGATGTCACCGAAAGAAAGACAGCTGAGGCCGAGCTCAACAGGGAGAGGTCTTTGCTGAAAACGATCATTGACAATATTCCGGTCATGATCACCCGCTATGATCCAGAAAGCAATTTTCTTTACCTGAATAAGGAGTTCGAAAGGCTCTTGGGCTGGGAAACCGAAGAAGTTCAAGACATCGACTTCATGTCGCTTGTGTATCCTGATTCGGAGCGCCGCATGCGGGCCCTTGAGTACATGGAAAAGACCACTGCGGAGTGGAAGGAATTTCTTGTCCAGTCCAGGTTCGGCGATTTCGTCGATTCCGAATGGTCGAACATTCTCCTCGACGATGGGACCCGAGTCGGCATCGGTATAGACGTGCGGGACAGGAAACGCGCCCAGGACGATCTGCGTCGAAAAAGCGAAGAACAGGCCCTGCTTCTGGAATCAATTCCCATCCAGCTCTGGTATCTCACGGATATCGACACCTATGGTGCCGTCAATCAGGCTCATGCTGATTTTTTGGGCCTTCCGAAAGAGGCCATCGAGAACAAGCGCTTGGAGGAGCTTTTTCCCCAAGAGGTGGTTCAGGTCTGCAAAGCTGGCAATATGGAGGTCTTTGAGACCAAGCGACCGGTTCATACAGAGGAGTGGGCATATGATGCCCAGGGCAGATATCGACTCCTGGACATCACCAAGACCCCGAAGCTCAATGAGAACAACGAGGTGGAATATGTGGTCTGTGCTGCTTCAGACATGACCGAGCGGGCCCGGGCCGAAAGCAGACGTGAACGGCTCTTGAAAGATCTCGCTGACCGCGAGGCCCTTCTCAGGGCCATCTTTGAGAACGCCCCTGAGGGAATAGTGGTCTGCAACGAACAGGGGATGATCACGATGGCCAACCCGGCTGCTCAGGAGCTCTATGAAAGGCCCGTACCTTATGGGGAGGAGGTGGAGAGTCACGCCAAGCTTCGAATATTGCACACAGATGGCACACCTTATGAGCCGCATGACATGCCACTTTCCCGCTCAGCCCTGCTTGGCGAGCACTGCCAGCACGAGGAGGTGATCATCGATGTGCCGAGCCCCGAAAATCAGCTTCGATGGGCAATTGTGAACAGTGCTCCCGTCCTGGGAGAGGATGGGTCACGAACAGGCGCCGTCGCAGTCTTTCAGGACATCACCCTGCGCAAGCAGTCCGAAACTGAGCTTAGGGACAATGAGTTGAAGCTCCAGGCCCTGATCGATCACATTTCTGAAATGCTATTTCTCCACGATTTCAAAGGTCATATCCTGGATGTCAATCAGCGTTCAGTCGAACTCTCTGGCTACTCCAGAGAAGAGCTCCTGTCCATGCGTGTTTCCGACCTCGATCCCGATTACCGAGAAAGAGAACAAGACGGTGAGTTCTGGCAGAGCTTCCACATGGGGCAATCCGTGGTGTTTGAAGCCAAACACCAATCCAAAAATGGCATTGTTTTTCCTGTTGAAGTGACTGTCTCCAAAATTTTACTGGGCAATGCACTTCTTGTGATGGCCCTTGCACGGGACATCAGAAGCAGGAAAGAACACGAGGCACTTCTGATTCAAGCCAAAGAGCAGGCCGAGGTGGCCAATCGAGCCAAGTCCGAGTTCCTGGCTAACATGAGCCACGAAATCCGGACTCCGCTCAACGGCGTCAAAGGCATGATCGAGCTGGCAAGCAGGAATGCAAGTCGACCCAAGGTCAAGGAATATCTGGATTTGGCCAGTCAATCCGCTGATCACCTCATGTGCATCATCAATGATGTCATCGATCTCTCCAAGATAGAGACCGGGCATACCACGCTTCGTGAGCGCCCCTTCTCCTTGAGGGATGTCATGAAAGCAACCTTCTATCCACTCCAGACCGCCGCGGTTGAAAAGGGCCTCGACTTCAAAGTCGAGGTGAACCCTGATGTGCCTGATTGCCTCTTTGGTGATGCAAACCGTCTTCGGCAGATTCTGGAGAATATCGCCGGAAATGCGGTCAAGTTCACCCATGACGGCCAGGTGGCTGTCAGTCTGAATTCCGAGGAGCTCAACGAAGGGCGGTTGCGGCTGCTGTGCACGGTTACGGATACAGGGATCGGGATTGCGGAGGACAATCAAGGTGCTATTTTTCAAAGCTTTGAACAGGCCGATTCAAACAAGCACTCTGAGTACGGCGGTTCCGGGCTGGGGCTGGCCATCTGCAGGCATTACCTGGAGATGATGGACGGCTCAATACGGTGCACGAGCAGAGAAGGGCAGGGCAGCACCTTTTTTTTGACAGCGGTTTTCAAGCTTTGCAGCGAGGACAGGCTTGAGGCCGAACTCGAGGAGAGTCCGCAAGGGAGTCAGCGGTCTCTGAAGATTCTGGTGGCTGAAGACAGCCTGATGAATCAGATCTTCACCCGGGAAATTCTGAAGGAGGGGGGACATGAGGTGGTCATTGTCACAGACGGACAAGAGGCCATTGAGGCCCTGGCGAGAGAAAATTATGACCTGGTTTTTATGGATATCCGAATGCCGAACATGGATGGCGAAGAGGCTTTGCGAATCATCAGGCAGGGGAGATATGCCGGCATCAATCCGCACATACCGGTTATTGCCCTGACAGCCTATGCCCTGAAGGACGATCAGGAAAGACTCATGAAGCAGGGCTTTGACGGATACCTGGCCAAACCCATCGATGTTCAGGCTCTTGAAAAGCTCATTGCCAGTCTGGACAAGATGGAAGGATCCGATGGGGGTGCTTCGTCTGAAGATTGAAATGGTCTTTCCGACAATCCGGTTTGACTTCAGGATCTTGAGGGATAGTGTTCATGCCGGCATTGGGGGCAGATGCCATGGGTGAACTCAATATCCGATTTATTGGAGAGATAGTCATCGAGTTCGTGCCAGGATCCCTGATCGTCTCGAATCTTTTTGCAGTGCGAGCAGATGGGAAGGAGGCCCTTTAAGGTGTCGACTTCCTCCAGAGCGGAGCGCAGCTCGGCCAGAAGTTGCTGCGTCCTGAGATGGTTCTCGATCCTGGCCCGGACGATGGGCATTCGATAGGGCTTGGTGATGTAGTCCGCAGCTCCGAGCTTGAGTCCTTTTGTTTCGTCTTCAGCTGCATCCTTGGAGGTCATGAAGATGATCGGAATGTTTCTGGTGGCCAGGTTCTGCTTGAGAATTTCGCATACCTTGTATCCATCCATGTCAGGCATGACGATGTCCAGCAGAATCAGGTCCGGGAGATTGTCGCAGGCCTTTTTGATTCCAGTGACCCCGTCGAAAGCAACATCACAGGTGTAATCCTTCTCCAGCATGGAACACAGAAAAGAGGCGTACATCCTGGAATCGTCAATCACCAGAATTTGTTGATCATCTGCATGAGTCATCGTCATTCCACTCCCTTGGTTTTATTGAGGGGGGCATCTTTTCAGGTCATCCAATGCAATGCAATGACCACACCAATGCATCTCATACCCGTGGCACCTCTACCAGGGACTGAAAAAGCATGATGGAGTCCCTGTCTTTTTGCTGGAGACTTTTCTTCAGAGTGTGACATGCCACACCTGAGTGAGACTTCAGGGATGAGTCATGTCACATGCAGGGCCTTTTTTTATAGCCACTTTTTTTATTGCGCCGGCCGTTGCGATATTGCTGGGTTTTTCCATTCTGGCACGGCCTTTGTAGTAAGGAAAGCACGATAAGGACATCACGTCCACGCAATCCTTCCACCAGGAGGCGACCATGTATCAGGAGATGCAGGGCGGCAAGAAAACTGTTTCCGCAGTTCAGTCAAGCCTGAATGACGGTCTCAAGCTGGCCAGAATCCTCCGTTATTCGGCATCGACCCCGATACTCTTTGTGGACGATCAGTTCACCGTGCTCATGGCCAATTCAAGCTGGTCCAGACTCCTCGGCTGGGAACAGGCCAAACTCGCGGGCAGGCCGATCAGCGCACTGCTCAGGCAGGATCAGCTCCATGATTTTTATGACCTGCAGCGGACTCTTCGCAGGGACGAGCAATACTGGCGCGGTGAGTTCCAGGCCTTGGCAGCAAATGGGTCGTCGGTCTGCATGGAGATGACATCCCAGAGAGTTGAGCTCAGAGGGCTGACTGTCTATGCGGTGTATCTCGGGCAGGCGCTTGAGGACTCCTCCACAGGCTGTGCAGGGCAGGAATCGCCGGAAAGCCACTCTCTTGCGGGCGAGTCCCTGAACCGGGCACTGCAGTCCCTGGAGAGGGAGCATCATTGATATCAGCGTGACCTGGCGCACTACATCAAGGTCAACCTCCTGCCTACTCTGGAGAAGATGTCCCGGGAGCCGGACCTGCAGATAATGTAGAATTCACAGTTTCTGGTTGAGAGACCCAAGTCGGTCCCGGGTGCTCCCCGGAACCGGCTGAAGAGAGATTCCTCTTGATATCAGCGAAGTTCAGAGTCACGAGCGAGCATTGCGCTTTCCCTCACCACCAGTCCCCGGGCTCCTGCTTCATGGTCGCGTCAAGCTCTTCGCTGATGGAGATATTGAACATCTTCTCACCTTCCTCAACATTGACGTTGTCCATGGGATCGAACCCCAGGTCCAGGGCTACGTCCCTCCAGTGTTTGGTCACTTTCTGGACTGCCTCCTGAACGTCCTGCTTGTTTTTTTCGGTTTTGTAGAAGCGATTCACGCTGACCCAACTCATTTCGCTCACCTCCTGTCAATTTCTCCCTGGTTTGCAAATCGTTTAAATTTGACCTAAGCATGTCAGCAAAGTCAAGCATCCTGAGAGGAGCCGGTTGAAGTGCCACCATTTTTTGGAACATGGCGCATGCTTTGGACTCGTATGAACCGCAACTCTTGAGAAAAGCAGACCGCTGCACTGCGGCGTCACTCCGATTCAGCGCTTCCAGAGGCCAAGCTGAACTGAACAGCATCCCGGACTGAAATCTCTGCACCGGACGTGACCGCTATGCCCCATGAGTCAGTCTCTTTACCAATAGATGGCCCACAGCACAGTCAAAAGGCGCAGACCCGCATCATGATCGGCCTCGGTGTGGCCCTCCTGATCGGGCTGTTTGTGATCAGCCGTTATAATTATTTGCTCTTCCACAGTATTGCGGAGCTGTTCTCCATAGCAGTGGCCTGGAGCGTGTTTCTGCTGGTCTGGAATGTTCGCAGGTTCATGAGAAACGATGCCTTGCATTTTTTGGGCATCTCATATCTGTTTATCGGTTCAGTGGACCTGCTGCATACTCTGGCCTTCAAGGGCATGAATGTGTTTCAGGTGACGGATTCGTCAAACCTGGCCACCCAGCTGTGGATAGCAGCCAGAGGACTTGAGGCTGTAACCCTGCTTCTTTTCCCTCTGATTCTGGGCAGGCGTTTTCGGCCGCATTTCCTTCTTGGCCTCTTGATCAGTTTTACAGTGCTGCTTCTGACTTCGATCTTCGCCTGGGACGTCTTTCCGGTGTGCTTTATCCCGGAGGCAGGCCTGACTCCTTTCAAAGTTTGGTGCGAGTATCTCATTTGCCTGGCAATTGTGGTTGCCATAGTTCTTTTGCATCGAAAACGGGATCAGCTTGACGGCACTGTGTATCGTTTCATGATTGCAGCCATGGTGCTGACCATTTTTGCAGAGCTGGCTTTTACTTTTTATGTCGATGTCTATGGTTTTTCGAATTTGGTCGGTCACTCTTTCAAGATCATCTCATTTTTCTTCGTCTATTTCGGGTTGATCCGTTCAGGACTGACCAGGCCTTACGCGGTCCTGTTCAAAGAGCTTGATCAGGAAAAAGAAGCTTTGCGCAAGATCAGTGAGGAGTATCGAACCACTTTCAACGCCATTGGTGATGCCATCATCGAGACAGATAGTCATGGTCAGGTCACCCGTATGAATCCGGTAGCGGAAAGATTGACCTGCTGGAGCCTTGAAGAAGCTCAGGGCAGAGATCTTTCTGACGTGTTTCATATCGTCAATGCTCAAACCAGGATCAGATGTCAGAACCCGGTGCAGAAAGTCTTTGAATGCCGCGAAATTCAGGGTCTGGCCAACCACACTGTGCTCATAGCCAGAGATGGGACTGAGTATCAGGTTGCCGACTCCTGCTCGCCAATCGTCGATGCCCAGGGACACATCACTGGAGTCGTTCTGGTATTCAGGGACGTGACCGTCACCTATCACATTCAAGAGGCTTTGCAGAAAAGTGAACGACGATATCGCCTGCTTTTCGAAAATGCCGCCAATGCAGTGGCCCTGCATGAGGTCATCCTTAATGATACCGGGGAACCGGAAGATTACTTCTTTCTTCAGGTCAACCCTGCCTTTGAGACCCATACAGGCATCCGTGCGAAAGAAGCTATCGGTCGCAGCGCTCGCCAAGTCTTTCCAGGACTCGAGGGGACGTCATCGATCGAAAAATACGGCAAGGTGGTTCAGACTGGGCAGTCCATGAGCTTTGAACAGGACTTTGAACCTCTCAAGCGCACTTTTTTCATTAATGCCTACAAGATTGGGGAAAGGCAATTCGCCACGATTTTTCAGGACATCTCTGATCGCAAAGAAACGGAGCTGCAGCTGGAAGAGGCCAAAAAACAGGCTGAAAAGGCCAATAAAGCCAAGTCCGACTTTTTGGCCAAGATGAGTCACGAGATCAGGACTCCGATGAACTCGATCATGGGCATGCACAGGCTGGTCCTGGCCGGGGAGCTGTCGCCAAGGCAACGGGAAAGGATTCAAGTCGCCAGAGATGCCGCGGATTCACTGCTCTGGCTGTTGAACGACCTTCTCGATCTCTCCAGGATCGAAGCCGGTCGGTTCACTATCCAGGAAAAGGAGTTCAACCTCCGTCAACTCATGAGCAAAGTTGTTAAGGAAATGGAATTGGCAGCTGCGGACAAGGGGCTCTCGCTGTCCTACAAAGTGGACCCGGGACTGGCGGCCAATTTCGTAGGCGACCCACAGAGATTGAAGCAAATCCTGCTCAATCTCTTGAGCAATGCGGTCAAATATACCGACCAGGGCTGGATATCCCTGGAGGCCAGGCAGTCGGACAAGCTTTCAGCAAAGGATCATGACAGCCAGCAGGCCACGGAGGTCCTCTTCGAGGTCAGGGATACCGGAAGGGGAATTGCCCCGGAAAATCTGGAGGCGATTTTTGAATCCTATGAACGGGGGAATGACGGGTTGCTCTCCGTCGAGCAGGGAACCGGACTCGGTCTGGCCATCAGCAAGAAGCTCAGCCAGCAAATGGGGGGCAGTATCTGGGCCGAGAGCACTCCAGGAAAGGGAAGCAGCTTTTTCGCCACCCTGCCTCTTCAAACAGATGGAGAGTGCACTGAAGGTCATGAAGATCAGCATGCTGCCGACCTGGAGCACAAGGATCTCCTGCGTCCTTTGCGCATCCTTCTGGTCGAGGATCAGAGGATGAATCAGCTCTTTACTGTCGACCTCCTTTCTTCCCAGGGGCATCGCGTCGAAGTGGCTGAAGACGGGCTGCAGGCCCTGGACAGGCTCAGTAAAAAGAGCTTCGATGTCGTGCTCATGGACATCAAGATGCCCAATATGGACGGTATAGAGGCCACCAGGCGCATTCGAATCGCCGATCCCTTGATCATGGATCCTGACATTCCAATCATCGGGCTTTCAGCCCATGTCGCCCCGAAGGAAGAATATCAGCGTTTTCAGGATGCCGGGTTTGACGATTATGTGATCAAGCCTGTGAACATAGACAAGCTCTTTGCCGCCATGACCCGTGTGCTGGAAGTTCCTGATCGCAGCTAGCGTCTCGTCATGGCCCACATGTCGAAAGAAAAACTCTTTGTTCTGCATTGCGGGATCGTGAAGGAACACCTCTTTAAGATCGATCAGTCACCAGGCAAGGAAAGACAAAGATTTTTTTTGACAGGATCTACTGGATTCAGATTTTTCACTGGCCAGCCGGATGACTGACAGTGAACGCATCCGCCACTGGCCGGGAAACCATTCAGCCGATTATCTTCATTGCCTGGCCACCCACCAGCGTTCCGTGCGAACCAGACCCTGATTGAGAAGGCTTGTCCAGCCTCCACGTGCCGCATCCATGATGATCTGTTCATTCTGTGGACATGTGGGGCAGGTGTGGCCACCTGTGTGTGGCATTGTCACACATGAATGGACTGCCAACCCAGGGCGATTGTATGGAGTTCCTTGAATTTTCAGTTGATTTGAAAAAGGTGCGGTTTATGCAAAAGCCTCGTATGATCGAGATGCTCACGTGAGGTCCAGTCATGTATCGGAGCGGGTCATCCAGGAGGGGAGTCACGATGGACCGATCAGCCTATGAAGTGAAGACAGCAGAGTACGCCAAATGCATTCAAGGCTCGAAAAGGATCCGCTGGGACATCGACAAGGATGTCCTGCGCGGTCGGGAGTTCGACTTTTCAAACAAGTTCCTGCCAGATGGAATTTCAAAGATTGATCAACTGGAGTTTCTGGCAGAGGACGATATGAGATTCCTGAGCCAGATTCAGGGCAGAACCTATGCGAATATGTTTGGATTTGTGGAGCGCTTTATCGTAGCCAAGATCCTCGATGTCACCCGAGACCATTGGCTCGGTGACCAGATTGCCCTGGAAGCACTGGTGCGTTTTTGCGATGAGGAGTTGAAGCACCAAGAGCTTTTCCGGCGGATTGAGCCCATGATGGCTGAAGGCATGCCCAGTGGGTATGCCTTTCCATGGGACCCCAATCAGGTCGCTGGATCGGTTCTGGAGAGATCCACCTGGGCGGTGATGGCCCTGATCTACGAAATAGAACTCTTCACCCAGGAGCACTACAAGAAGAGCATAGAGCCGGATGCCAACCTTTCTGAGCTGTACAAGGATATTTTCCTGTACCACTGGAAGGAGGAGGCGCACCATGCCTACCTGGATGCACTTGAGTGGCCGCGCCTGGATCATGCCATGACGTCTTCAGAACGGGACAAGGGTGTCGATGACCTGATTGACCTGGTCAGTGCGGTGGACGGTATTTTGCAAGCCCAGAGCCAGTCGGATGCAGAGTACTTTGTGCACAACACAGATCGAACCTTCAAGCAGGAGGAGGTCAAGGATGTCATGGACAGCCTTCTCAAGGCCTACCGCTGGCAGTACATTTTTTCCGGAGTCCAACATCCCAGGTTTCAAAGGCTTTTTGAAAGCTTGACCACGGAGGCTCAGCGTCAGCGGGTCAGCGAAGCCTTGAATGGGTTGTCGTGAAGCAGATTGGGTTGGATCATGTCTCGGTCACCTTTTCATTTAAGGAGGAAATGTCATGAAATGGTTCAGGAAAGCACCAAGTGTCCTGTGTCTCGTTGCTGTGCTCTTTGTGGTCCTGTTGAGCGGCCCGGTCTCAGCACAAGATTATCCAGCCCTGCAGGGGGTTGAGTCTGTCAAAGCCGTTTTCGACATCAGAAGCGGTGATCCGAAGAATGTTGTGGAACACCTCCTCCTGGTCAGTGAGACGTTCAAAGACGATGCGCTCCGAAGTGCTGACAGGGAGCCTGAATTCGCCGTGGTCTTCATGGACAAATCCGTCATGCTTCTGTCCCAGAACAGGGAGGGCTTTTCCCCGAAAGAGCAGGAGATGCTCAAACAGGCGGACCAGCTCATGTCTGCCATGACAGAAGATGGCGTGACCCTGGAAGTCTGCCTGGTGGCTCTTGATTATTACGGGGTGGATGCTGACACGGTTGCGGACAACATCAGCCGTGTGCCCAACGGCTGGATCTCGTCCATCGGATATCAAGCCAGAGGATACAGTCTGGTCCCGGTCTACTGACAATGGCTGGGGAATCAGGCCCACCTCGCGTGACAGGAATGTTCGTTCCACTCTTCACCGGAGATGAGCCGCCCCAGAAGGGCTTCGCGCGTGGAGCCGGCAAGAGGTCAGGATCTTTTTTGCTTGTTGGTCAAAAAACTGTGGCATGTCACACCTCAGAGTGAGACACAAGTGTGACATGCCACACTGGATCTGCTGCAAAGCCAGGTCCATGCTCAAGGACTTGGTCTGGCTTCGAGGGCAGCTCTCTGTCAGGCCATTTCCTGCAGCAGGCCTGTCAACGCAGAGATGCCGTCCTCCCTCAAGCTGGAGTGGTTGGGGCTGCTGTCTGCCTGATCGATGTTCTCATCCCTGCTCTCATCAGCTATGGCTGCAAGGCTGAGATGAAAGGCTTCCCGTTTGGCTGATTCGCATTCAACAGTCCGGTGTAGCCCCCCACAGTAGAAACATCTTGTCTGCTCCTTGAGGCTCTCAAGCCTGAAGTGCTCGATCAACGCGGAGATATGCCGACTTACAGACTGCATGTTGACCTCCTTGGCTTGCGGAATGCTGGAGTGCATTCCAGACCTGTTCACTCTCAAGATGATGCAATTGATGCACCAACATTCAGAGCAGCCTCTGGCTGCGCTGGATGTTTGGGTTTGAGATCATGAAACAGTTGAGTTTCATACGAGCCGGTCTCACACGGACAGGTCGATGTGATCATGGTCTGCTGCGAGCTCGGCTTCAATTTTGCACCTTAGCCCCATCAGAGCTGTTTGGTTTGACTCTATTTTAGGAGAGTGCATGAGTCCTCAGCAGGGAGGTGGAATGGATATCAGGCTGAAGCGGGCCTACGACCCGGCAGGGGAGGATGATGGGCAGCGTATTCTGGTGGACCGCATGTGGCCCAGGGGGATTCCCAAGGACAAGGCCAGAATCGACTGGTGGCCCAAAGACATTGCCCCTTCCAAGGAGCTCCGCCAGTGGTTTGGCCACGATCCGAGCAGATGGGACGAGTTTCAAGAGCGCTATTTTCAGGAGCTGCAAGAGCACACTCAGCTTCTGGATGACCTTCTGAAAATGGCCAGCAGATCCAGAGTGACCCTGGTTTTCAGTTCCAGGGAGGAGCGCATCAACAATGCCGTGGCCCTGAAGGCCTACCTCGAGTCCATGTCCGGGACATGAGATTCAGGGCAGGCGCTTTGCCCTTGATGTTGATGAACATGATCACCCATTTTTCCCTTTTTTGAGGATGGACCATGATTTGTCCGGTCCGTGCATATCAAGGAGGTCATGACCATGATCCTGGTTTTCAGGCTTGAAGCCATAGAACCAAACCGAAGGATGGTCATCCAGCGTGAGGTTGTGGAGGAGATCGGCATGAGCATTTCCAGACACGGCCAGCTCGAACCGATCCTGATCTATCAGCAGGGAACGATCTTTCGAATCATTGACGGAGAGAAACGCTGGCGTGCAGTCAAGAGGCTCGGACGGACGACCATTCTGGTCGAGCTGAAAAGATGAGGAGTGGGCCATGCACATCGTGTGCTGCTTGAAGCAGGTGCCGGATACGGCAGAAGTCAAAATTGATCCAGAAACCAACACGCTGGTCAGGGAAGGGGTTGAGTCCATTGTCAACCCCTACGATCTGGTGGCTGTGGAAATGGCGGTCCGACTCAAAGAAGAACACGGCTGCCGGGTCAGCGCGGTCTGCATGGGACCTCCCCAGGCCAGAGAAGTTCTTCGCCAGGCCCTCTCTCTGGGGATCGACACCGGAATCCTGCTATCTGACCGGGCTTTTGCCGGAGCGGATACCCTGGCCACGAGCTACACCCTGGCTCAAGCGGTTCGAACACTGAATGAGCAGTCTGAAGTTGGACTGGTCATCTGCGGCAAGCAGGCCATTGACGGCGACACGGCCCAGACCGGACCCGGGATTGCCACCCGGCTGGGCTTCACCCAGTTCTCATACGTGATTGGGGTGGAGTCCTTTGACCCGGAGCAGCACCAGATCAAGGTCAGACGAAAAGTCGAAGGCGGGCAGGAGATTCTTCGAGGGCAGTTGCCGGCCCTGCTGACTGTGGAGCTTGAGCTGGCCGAGCCCAGAAGGGCTTCATTGCCCAATTTGATGGCCTCACTGCGCAAAGAGGTGCTGGTCTGGGACAAGGACGCCATCCACGGAGATGTGAAGCAGCTTGGCATCAAGGGCTCCCCGACATGGGTCAGACGCATTGGGGCACCGCCTCCCCGGGAGAGCGGGCCTCGCTTCGAGGCGGCCGAGGGCTTGACCGACGCTGTGACCCAGAGCCTGGATACCCTTCTGGCAGAAGGATTCATGGCTGACGAACTGGGACGTTCTTGAATGAAGTTCGACTCCTGTGAAAGGCCAGACCGTTTCTCTTCGGCTTCAAATGGTCTTGATCTCAAAACTAATTATTCAGCGCAGTCAAAGGCTGCGCTGAGAGGTGGTCGCTATGGCCAAGAATTCCAAGGGAATTGAAGTTGCAGAGATCATGCCTGACAGATGCATGGCATGCCAGATCTGCATTGGCGAGTGTCCTGTAGGGGCGATTGAGCTCAACGCAGCCGGAGTGGCTGAAGTCGATCCTGAGGTCTGCGTGGGATGCGGCAAATGCGCTGACGTCTGCCCGGTGGAAGCCGTGGCCTTTGACCGCAGCAAACGGAAGAAGGTCAAGAAAGAGAAGCCCACAAAGCCCCATGCTCCGGGTCAGATGGTAGCGGTGTTCATCGAAGTCCAGGACCAGAGGGGGGCAGACGTGTCCTGGGAGCTGGTGGGAAAGACCAGGGATCTGGCGGACAAGCTCCAGGCCAGGGTGGCCGGGCTTGTTCTGGGTTCCGGGATCAATGAGCTGGGCAAAGAGGCCGGAGCCTTTGGATGTGATGAAGTGCATCTCCTGGAGCACGAGTCATTGCAGCGGTATGTCTCCAGCCGGTATGGCCATGCCTTGAGTGATCTGGTCAAGGAGCTGCAGCCGGAGATTCTGCTCATGGGAGCGACCAGCCTGGGCAGGGATCTGGCCGGTGTCGTGGCCACACATTTGCAGACGGGATTAACGGCTGACTGCACCGGGCTGGACATCGAAAAGGAGACCGGGCTGTTGCTCATGACCAGGCCAACCTTCGGTGGCAACATCATGGCCACGATTTTCTGTGAAAATCATCGACCCCAGATGTCCACCGTCCGGCCAAAAGTGTTTCCCCTGCCCGAGCAGGTTCAGGACCGGGACTGGACCCTTGTTCGCCATGACTGGAGCCCGCCGGAAGACAAGGTGCCCGAGCTGGTGGATTTCATCGCGGATCAGGCTCTGACAGGGGTGGACATTACAGCGTACCCGGTTTTGATCGTTGCCGGAAAAGGGGCCTGTTCCCCTGAGTCCTTTTCCCTGCTGGAAGAGCTGGCCGCACTGCTCGGCGGTGCTGTGGCCTGCTCCAGACCAGTGGTCGAGTCCGGGCTCATGCCCTACGAGCGGCAGGTTGGTCAGACCGGAAAGACCGTGGCTCCAAAGCTGTATATCGGAGTGGGGGTTTCCGGAGCCATTCAGCACAGGGTGGCCATTCAGGGGGCTCAAAAGATCATGGCCGTGAACACAGACGCCGAGGCCCCGATTTTTCAGGTGGCCGATGTGGGGCTCGTTGGGGACTACACCCAGGTGTTGCCCGAGCTCATTTCTCAGATCAAAGCAAGGAAGACTGATCATGTCTGAACGCTGCGACGTTGCCATTGTCGGTGCAGGGCCTGCCGGAATATCCGCAGCCTGCATTCTGGCCGATCACGGTCTGGAGGCGGTTGTTCTGGAAAGGGGCGAGTTTCCAGGTTCCAAGAACATTTCCGGCGGGGTGCTCTACGGACACGACCTGGCCAGGATCCTGCCCGACTTTGCCGAGCGCAACTGCCCGGTGGAGCGAAATATTGTCGAATCCAGGATCTGGTATGCCTCGGAGAACGGGGGGTACTCCATTGCCTACAGGGATAGCATCTTTGCCCATGAACGGCGGCATAACGTGTTCACTGTGGGCCGGGCCCGATTCGACCGCTGGTTTGCCGATCAGGCCAGCCGGAAAGGGGCCCTGGTGGTCTGCGGGACCGTGGTCACGGACCTTTTGAAGGACGATTCCGGCAGGGTGCGGGGAGTGCGTACCGATCGCGAGCAGGGAGATCTGGAGGCGGATGTGGTTTTGCTTGCCGACGGCATCAACTCACCCCTGGCCGCTCAGACCGGCTTTCGCCCCGAGCCGGACCCGGAACACGTCGCCCTGGCTGTCAAGGAGGTTATCGAGCTCTCGGAGGAGACCATCAGCGAACGGTTCAACGTCCCTTCGGAAGACGGAGTGACCACTGAAATTCTGGGCAGCATCACTCAGGGCATGAATGGCGTTGGTGCGCTGTACACCAACAGGAAGACACTGTCCCTGGTGGTCGGGGGCAACCTGCAGGATTTCGCCCGGCTCAAGCTCAAACCCTACGAGCTCATTGAAGCCTTCAAGAATCACCCCATGGTGGCCCCGCTGATCCAGGGGGGCGAGCCCCGGGAGTACATGGCCCACTGGCTGCCCGAAGGGGGGTTCCATCATGTGCCGCAGCTCTTTGGGGACGGATTTCTGATTGCCGGGGATTCGGGCATGCTCTTCAATGCCCTGCACCGTGAAGGTTCGAACATGGCCATGGTCTCCGGTAAGCTGGCTGCCGAGGCCATCCTCAAGGCCAGGGAGTCGGGAGACTTCAGCTCTTCATCCCTGAGTGGCTATGCCGAACGGCTCAAAGATTCCTTCGTGCTCAAAGACTTGAAAAAGTACAAACGATTTCCGGGGTTTTTGCAGAAGCATCAGGAGCTCTTCACGCTCCTGCCCGGCCTGTCCAGCATGGCAGCCAGGGAGATGCTCACTGTGGACGGGTTTGACAAGAAGCAGAAACAATCCCGGATATGGAAGACCATCAAGCACAGGATCTCCCTGTGGCGGCTGCTGAAGCTGATGTTCGATGCCTGGAGGAGTGTGAGATGATGTCGATTGAGGACAAACTGTTTCTGGACCGTTTCCAGGTCGATGCAGAGCCGCACCTGAAGATCCTCAACCCCGAGCTCTGCGTTCAGGAGTGCCAGGACCAGCCCTGCCTCACGCTTTGCCCGGCCAGGGTCTATACCCTGGAGGAGAGCGGGGAGATCAATGTGGCCTATGAAGGCTGTCTGGAGTGCGGTTCCTGCCGTATCGGCTGCCCGCAGATGAATATCCAGTGGCGTTTTCCCAAAGGCGGGTTCGGGGTTCGGCACAAGTTCGGGTGAGAGCATGACCTTCAGGAGCTTTGCAAAGTCATGGCTGCAATCGCTCCTCAACATATCCCTGGCATAGCCTCCTGCTTACCCTGATCACCGTTCAGGTCCTGGACAGCGATCTCTTGCCGAAACGTCTGTGCCAGGAAAATCGAAACTTGGTCACTGAGCTTCCTGTTTACAAACCAATGTCTGAAAGATAATCTCAAAGCTTATTTTGGATTCTTTGGCGGGCCTCCTATGAAACTTCATGATGAAGAACCCCTCACTCAGTTCAGAGGAGGTGCACACCTTGTCTCAACGTCTGGATGCAGAGTCATTGAAAGCCAGGTTTCAGGACAAACCGGACTTGTTGGAAAAACTGTACAACGAGTTTTCTCGCCACATCGACGGTGCACTCCCGGAGATGCGAACGGCCTTTGAGAATGGAGATCTGAAGAGGCTGGAAGACCTGTCGCACACCCTCAAGGGCAATGCCGCCCTGATCGGAGCCGCCGTGATCAGCGAGCTGGCCCTTGGTATCCAGCAGGCCAGTGGTGCAGGCGATACCGAGGTTCTCGCCTCTTCCCTGCGGGAGCTCTTCAATGAAGCCCCGGCCTCCCTGGAAGAGCTGAAACGCTTTGTGATGGGTCTGGCATGACAAAGCGTTGAACATTCCTGTCCAAGGATACCTCAATGACCGCTCAGTCCCATTCCATACTGTACATCGATGATGACAGCATGAGCCGCGAGCTCATCGGATCGTTTCTGAAGGAGAACGGCTATCAGGTCTTTCTCGGCGGAAGCGGAGAGGAGGGGCTGGCTCTCTTTGCCGATCACGCTCCGGATGTGGTTCTTCTCGATCTGCGCATGCCGGGCATGGACGGATTTGAGGTTCTTGAGCGCATCAGGTCTGATGATCAGACCGTTCCTGTGCTGGTCATTTCAGGCGTAGGAGAGATGGATGACGTGATACAGGCTGTCCGGGCCGGCGCCTCGAACTATGTGATCAAGTCCCTGAAGAATCTGAGTGTGCTCGAGGAAGCCGTGGACATGGCCATCCGGCATCTGGAGCTGGTCAAGGAGAAAGAGCGCACCCAGAAAATGCTGGCCAGGGCCCTGGAGGAGAACGAGCACTATCGGACTCAATTGGAGTCCATTTTTGACAGCCTTCCAGATGGCATTTTGACTGTGAATGCCCAGGGGAAAATCCTGGAGTTCAACCATTCCATGCGTTCCATGTGCCCCATAGGTTCAGAACTCCTCATGGGGAAATACGTGAGCGGGCTCGGGACTTCCAATGGGGAGTACTGCCTGCGTATCCTGGAGCGGACCATTCGAGAAAACCGACATTGTCTCAACCAGAGGGTGGAGTGTCCATATCTGCAGCGTTTCCAAAAAGTCCATCTGGCCACGACTGCCCCGCTTCGAAACCACCAGGGAGAGGTCATTGGAGGGACGCTGATCCTCAAGGATATCTCCAGGCAGGAGGAACTCGAGGAGAGACTTCAAGACCGCAGGGAGTTCAGGAACATCATTGGTAAGAGCCAGGCCATGCAGCAGGTGTTCACAAGGATTCACCAGCTGGCCAATGTGGACTCTACTGTGCTCATCACTGGAGAGAGCGGGACTGGCAAGGAATGCGTCATGGACGCCCTGCATCATACCGGGCATCGCGCCGGCCGACCTTTGTGCAAGGTGAACTGTTCCGCATTGTCAGAAGAGTTGCTGGACAGCGAGCTTTTCGGACATGTGAAAGGGGCATTCACCGGGGCCCACAAGGACAAGGTGGGTCGTTTTGAAGCAGCAGACAAAGGAACCATTTTTCTGGACGAGATCGGGGAGATCTCCCACCGCATTCAGCTCAAGCTCTTGAGAGTCCTGGAGACGAAATCCTTTGAACGGGTGGGATCGAGCACGACGACCTCCGTGGATGTCAGGATCATTTCAGCCACCAACGTGGATATGGCCCAGAAAGTTCAGAATGGGGAGTTTCGCGAAGACCTCTATTACCGCCTCAAGGTTTTGGGCATCTTTGTCCCTCCACTTCGGGAGCGCAAGGAGGATATTCCCTTGTTGGTTGAGAGCTTCTGCCGTCATTACAGCCGGGAGTTCAGGAAGGAAGTTCTTGGAGTGTCCAACGAGGTCATGAAACTGTTCATGAACTATGACTGGCCAGGCAATATCAGGGAGCTCAAGCACGCTTTGGAACACGGCTGCCTTCTCTCCCCCGGGGGCGAGGTCAATGTCCACGACCTGCCAACCGAGCTCATCGAAGCCAGCTCATCGGCTAAGCTTTCTTTGAGTCCAGGCAAGCCCCGGGACCTGACCAGGGAGCATCTGGAGCAGGCCCTGGCCCAGACGAAGGGCAACAAGGTCAAGGCAGCCGAGCTGCTGGGCATTCACCGCAAAACGCTCTATCGCAAGATCCACCAGCTGGGCCTCCCTATGAACTGAGCCCGGTTGAGGGGCCTGGATGGACCGCTCTCCGACCAGCCAGCGAAAGCGTCACGGATATCGATATCCTTTTCCAGCTTGTTCAAGGCTCCCTCGAGTCCCTGAATATAATCCCGCCATCTCACTGCAGGCTGTCGTGAATGTCTGACTGGCCCTGTTTCATAGTTCTCCTCCAAGCAAGATCTTATTTGGTGAATGTTTTAGGTACGTACAATGGCAGATGAACCGAGCAAGAGGAAAGGGTGAGATATGGGTGATATCTTGGTGCTGGGTAAATAGAATGCTTTGCTCAGGGAGGTGCTTATCGTCGCCGCAAGGTGATCAAAGGTGGAACTTTCTTGCAGAGGGAAAGACTCCCTGTTCTGGCTGCACTGTAGACAATGCCCTTCAAAATCAATTAAAGGCCACGTCCCAGGAATCAGGCCAGGTCGTCCCTCCGGCAATGCGAACCATGAGCACGTCTGGACCGGTCAGGAATTCGTCTAGATCCGTATCCTCAGGCAATTGGGGCAACCCGACGTTGGTGGCATCGAGAAAGCCTTCGCCAGGCAAGCTCACCTTGAGAAGGACCCGGGGAGAGAAATCCATGGTCGGTCTCAGCAGTGTCGAACGTGATGGCGGGGCAGGACACAACGTCTGACAGATTTGTGTGCATCCGGCCAGGGCAAAACTGCTCAGAACGCCCAGTGAGATACAGCAAGTCAATTTGAATTTCATACTGCTTTCTCCTTGTTTTCAGATGGTCCAACTGAAAAAAGTTTGATCAATCCATGACTCTGGGCTCGTGTCGTTGAATGATGCTTTCAACTCATCGTTTTCGTTTTTGAGGATGTCGATGAACAGGACATCATTCTTCAACTCCGCGTCATCATCAAAGGCCGAAGCCAAATTGATGTACGGCACATGCCTGGCTTTTGAAATTGCCAGGATCCATATGCAGATATTGATCAGGAGGAAAAGACCACCGATGACAAGATTGCTGTTGTAAAATTGGTAAAGGGTAATTTAAAATTGGTAAACCAAGTGGCTTTTGGTTTTGTTCATACTCAATTTTTTCGGCAACCTTGACCTCATACATTTTTGGGCTTATAATCCTTTTTATTTTCCTTAAAGGACCATTATATGCCCAAAAGCACACTTTCCCACAAAGTCCTTCCCCCAGATCAGGCAAAACGCCTTGTCCAGCTTGGAAACCGTATTCGTTTGGCCCGCAAACGCCGTAAGATCACCTTGAAAACCTTGGCCGGCAGGATGTTTGTGGACGAAAAAACCTTGCGTCGCCTTGAAAAAGGTGATCCTGGGGCAAGCCTGGGGGTCTTGGCAACTGCCCTGTTTTGCCTGAGCATGGAAGAAGACCTGGACAAATTGGCAAGCCATGAGACGGACAAAGTGGGCAATTTGCTGGATCGGCAAAGGTATGAGAAAGTCCAAAGAGTGAGGGAAACTAACGACAAGAAATTGGATTTCTGATGGATATTTTTGTCTACATCTATCTTCCTGGGCAAACAGAAGCTGTGCCTGCTGGAATTTTTGAGTACGATCCTGATCAGAGTTTGGGGATATTTCGCTACGGGAATCGCTATCGCCAGCGAAAAGACGCCGTTCCTGTCGATCCCATCGCACTTCCCCTTGGGGAGAATATCAAGACTTGCGAAACGAACTCCGGCCTTTATGGAGCCTTTCGGGATGCATCCCCTGATATGTGGGGAAGGCTCGTTACCGCTAAGGCCCTCAAAGTACCACCGGAAAGCCTGAACGCAGGAAAATACCTGCTTCACTCCAGCGGTCTGCGTGTGGGGAATCTTGATTTTCGTTCAAGCCCAAAATCTCCTGAGCCTGAACATACTGTTCCAACCCTTAGAGATATTGATGGTCAAGAGTTTCTTTTTGTAGAGAGCGCAACCCCATCCAAAGGAGGACACTATGACAGACCACAAAGGCCCATTCACCACCAACGATGCAGGCATCCCCGTATCCAGCGACGAGTACTCACTCACTGTCGGTCCTGACGGCCCCATTCTGCTCCAGGATCACTACCTTATGGAGCAGATGGCCAACTTCAACCGGGAGATGATTCCGGACCGTCAGCCCCATGCCAAAGGGTCCGGAGCCTTCGGGCACTTCGAGGTCACCCAGGACGTCAGCGCCTACACCAAGGCGGGCCTGTTCCAGCCGGGTGCGAAGACCGAGGTCCTGGCCCGGTTCTCCACAGTGGCCGGCGAGGCCGGCAGCCCGGACACCTGGCGGGACGTGCGCGGCTTTGCCCTCAAGTTCTATACCGAGGAGGGCAACTACGACATGGTCGGGAACAACACCCCGGTGTTCTTCGTGCGCGATCCCATGAAGTTCCAGCATTTCATCCATTCGCAGAAGCGCCGGACGGATACCGGGCTTCGGGACCACGACATGCAGTGGGACTTCTGGACCCTGTCCCCCGAGTCTGCCCATCAGGTCACTATTCTGATGAGCGACCGCGGGGTCCCCAAGACCTACCGGAACATGAACGGCTACACGAGCCACACCTATATGTGGGTCAATGCCAAAGGCGAGAAGTTCTGGGTCAAGTACCACTTCAAGACCGACCAGGGCATCGACTTCCTCACTGATGAGGAGGCCGACCGAATGGCGGGCGAAGATCCCGACTACCATCGCCGGGATCTGTCCGAGGCCATCAAGCGGGGGGATTATCCCAGCTGGACGCTGAAAGTACAGATCATGCCCTTTGAGGATGCTGAAAAATACCGCTTCAACCCCTTTGACCTGACCAAGGTCTGGCCGCACAGCGACTACCCGGTGCACGAGGTCGGCCGTCTGACCCTGAACCGCAACCCAACCGATTTTCACACCCAGATCGAGCAGGCGGCCTTCGAGCCGAACAGCTTTGTCCCCGGGATCGGCCCCAGCCCGGACAAGATGCTCCTGGCCCGCCTGGTGTCCTATGCCGACGCCCACAGGGCACGCCTGGGCGTGAACTACAAGCAGATCCCGGTCAACCGGCCCAAGGCACCGGTGCACAGCTACAGCAAGGGCGGGACCATGCGGATGGAGAACGTCACCGATCCGGTGTACGCTCCAAACTCCAAGGGCGGTCCACAGGCCGACCCTGAACGCTATCCCGAGCTGGCCATCTGGGAAGCCAGCGGCGAGTTCGTCCGGGCCGCCTACACCAAGCGCAGGGACGACGACGATTTCGGCCAGCCCGGAACGCTGGTGCGTGAAGTCATGGACGACGCCCAGCGGGACCGGCTGGTCTCAAACGTGGTGGGTCACCTCAAAAAGGGCGTCACCGAACCGGTCCTGGCCCGTGCCTTCGAGTACTGGAAAAACATTGACCAGGAGATCGGCCAGCGTATTGAAAAAGGCGTGAAAGGCGGCTGATTAGCCAAAACGTGCCCCGGCCCGTCATGCCAAGGCTGACGGGCCGGGTTTTTTAAGCTTCAAAAAAAGAATATCCACCAGAGGAGGAACGATGGCAGACGAATCACGTGAAGAAAGAGGGGCCAAGGTCATTGAAGTCTTGAACAAGGCCAGGGTAAGTCCGGCGAGTCCGCGGAAGTCCGGGGTCGGACCTCTCTATGCTGCTTGAATTATGTTATAAGTGATCAAAATCAGGCCCAGCGGATAGCTTAGAAGCACCATTTTAGTGCCAAAATCATCACTCTGAGAAATTCCATAAGACAATGCCCAGAGCAAACAGATACTTCTTGTCCGATCATGTATCATCACCTCTTTGCAAGGCACACCTGTCATGAAGCCTTGCATCGAGCTCTCTGAGCCTCAATTTCAGTATGGCTTTGATGAGTTTCGCTTGTCAACGTGAGCTCCAGATAATGACGAAAAGGCTGCTTCGCCTTCGGCGAGGAGGAGCAAGGCTTCTCACCACGGAGATCACCCGGCACTACCTTTCCAGGAGTTCATTTACGTGATCAAGTGCCTGAAGCTTGAGGGACCCTATGAGATAGCTTGGCACTCATCAGGAAAGAATGTGCTGGGCAGGCGGCGGGCAAGGCCTTCGCCTTCGGCAAACAAAAATATCACGAGCGGAAGCGAGTGGAGCCGGGTGGGCAGAGCCCCGTCTTGATGGGTTGAGCACCTCTGTGCTCTGCTTTTCTGACCGACAACCGATTCACTCTTCCCCCCGGCGGCACCAATGAGGATAAAGGGGCAGGCCCTGGTCAGACCGAAGCACGCTCAGAGTGTCTTCACATGTGAAAGACCGGCAAAGGACTTATCAAAGGTGAGGATTGCCGAGACCTGTTCCAGGTAATCCTTTCGAATCAGTCGGTCGGCCACGCCGGGTCCGGAACCTGAAAAGTCCTGCAGCACAGACAGGGCATGCCCTGTCCCAGTGATCAGGTCTGAAGCCAGAAAATCCACGAGGCAGTCAACTGCCTCTTGAACCGGGACCTCATAGTGATGGCGTAGGGCATGGTAGGTTTCCTGAACCACAAGGTCTGAGACGCAGATCTGGACCTTTCTTCGAAAACAATCCTGAACACACTCGAATGCCTTGCGGGCTTGATACTCAGGACCCCCCACGAGCAGGCGCAAGACCACACTTGTATCCAGACCGTATGAGCTCATGCGTCCGATCCCAGGCTGGAGCCTATTGACTCGCGGATGGCCTCCATATCGTGACTTTTACCTTTGGAATACCGGTTCAACCTTCCAAACCAGCTGCTGGAATGGCGGGGTTGTGTCCTCAGGATCCAGACAAGGCCTTCATCTGTCTCTTTCCGCTCCAGGACAAGGTCATCCCCCGGCTTGATGCCCATTTCCCGGCACAGCTGAACCGGAAAGGTGGCTTGCCGCTTGCTCGTCAGCTTGATGGTGTGCGTCATGGATTTTCTCCTTACTTTCAACTTTCAAAGTAAGGTGCGCAGCCCTCTCTGTCAATAGCCTTCGCCCTTCGGGCGATAAAGATCTTTATCGTGCCAGCGAGGGTTGTCTTGGGCCGCCGAGTGTCCGGCGGGCCAAGGTCTGCGTCAGTCTGCGAGTGTCGAGTGAGCGCAGCGAACGGGCGGCTGAAACTTATTGTGAATTGATCACGAGTCAGCGAGCGGGATAGGTGACACAAAAAAAAACTGAACGCCTGTATCCTTCTGGAATCGGCTGCTGCTTACAACCCCCATTTTGGGTATAAAATGGTAAGTCTAAGCACCAAAAACAGCCTTCCACGGCATAATTTTTCTGATATGTGAATAACTTAAACGGGTCCGACCCCGGACAACCCCCGGACAACCCGCATAGGTCAGATGATACGTGACTGTAGCCTGAGATAGAGAGTTTACGGGAATGTCTCGTTCCTTGCTCTTCATCTTGGATCGGATGATAGATTTTCTCAAATCCAGTTTTCCAAAAATAATGGAGCCTTGATTCGCTGAAAATGTCGAACATTATTCGTAACCAAGACGGCTCCTACCGACAAAGAATGGGCAGCTATCATCATGTCCAACTCCCCAATTGGTTGGCCAGTAGAGATGAGCTGATGACGAACTTCTGCATACCAATCAGCCGCTTGAAAATCCCATGATAAGATGTTTACAATCTTAAAAAAATGGTGCACCGCTAGATGTATTCGATGTTCGGCAGGCAAACGCTTGAGCCCATACATGAGTTCAGCACGAGTCACTGTTGATATGCAGAGTTTGGATGGCAAAATAGTTTCCAGTTTTGCCTCTATTTTAGCGGAACGCCCCTTAATTATGTAGCTGGCTGTGTCAGTATCTAGCATATAAAGCATGAGCTAGCTTTCCTCGCCTTCGTCCGACACAACATCATCAAAGATTCCCTTCTCTTGAGGAACGGTATTCATTGGCCTGTCCGACATGAAGTCATCTGAATCATTGATGGAGTGAACGAGGTCGAAGAAGTCCTTCCATGCGCCTGCTCCTGGACGACATGAGAGCACTACATCACCGGTTGTCTCATCCCGAAAGATATACACTTCATCACCACTAAAGCGAAATTCGAAAGGAAGTCTGACGGCTTGACTACTACCGTTCTTAAA
>CAYOID010000031.1:0-33385 GCA_964403955.1 uncultured Desulfohalobiaceae bacterium
TATTCAGATCAATGTTTGCTGCTTTCGGAATCCTGACCGATCCATTCGATTCGTCATTGCCTCCATTTTGGATATCACCGACCGAAAACTGGCAGAACAGGAAAAGGAACGGCTCGACGCCCAGCTGCTTCAGGCTCAGAAGATGGAGTCGGTGGGACTTCTGGCAGGAGGAATTGCACACGATTTCAACAACATGCTTTCAGTGGTCATTGGCCATTCAGAGTTGGCCATGGGCTCTCTGGATCCGGGCAACCCGCTGCACCGAAAAATCAGGACCATCCATCAGGCGGCCTTGCGCTCGGCGGATCTGGTCCGGCAGTTGTTGGCCTTTGCCCGCAAGCAGACGGTCAGCCCTAAGGTTCTGGACATTAACGAGACCATCTCCGGCATGCTGAAGATGCTTCATCGGCTGATCGGCGAGGAGATCGATCTGGCCTGGATTCCAGGCCAGGATATCGGCAGGATACGAATGGATCCCTCCCAGGTTGATCAGATCCTGGCCAACCTGCTCGTCAATGCCCGTGATGCCATTCAAGGAGTAGGGACCATCTCCATCGAAACAGACAGTGCTGTTCTTGACGATGGCTATTGCGCCGCTCATCTCGGATTTCAGCCGGGACGGTTTGTCAAGCTGTCGATCAGCGACAATGGATCGGGCATGGATGCAAAGATCCTGGAAAAGATTTTCGATCCATTCTTCACTACCAAGGCCGTCTGGCAGGGCACGGGTCTGGGTCTGGCCATGGTCTACGGGATCGTCAAACAGAATGAAGGTTTCATCAATGTCTACAGTGAAGTCGGCCAGGGAACGACATTCAAGATCTATCTGCCCGTGGTCGAGGTCTTAGAAGACGCCGTCCCCCAAAAGGCGGCTGCCGAAGATGCTCTGACAGGCACAGAGACCGTGCTGCTCGTCGAGGATGACCATTTGGTTCTGGAAATGGGACAGGCCTTTCTGGAGCAGCAGGGCTATATCGTGCTCACCGCCGCTACCCCGGAGGACGCCATTGCCCTGGCACAGTCCTACAATGGCCGAATCGACCTCTTGATGACCGATGTGGTGATGCCCCAGATGAACGGCCGTGAATTGGCCCAGCGCCTGGGCGAGACCATTGCCCACCTGAAGTGCCTCTTTGTGTCGGGTTACACTGAAAACGTCATCGCCCATCGCGGGATCTTGGACCCGGGTGTTCATTTCCTGTCCAAGCCTTTTTCAATGCAGGAGCTGGCTGCCAAGGTCCGTGACATTCTGGACGGGATGAGCACAAGGGAAGACTGAAGTTGAGATGTTCAGCGCGGCCCCTCTTTGAAAAAGTCTCAAGCAATGAGGAGAGCATGGACAGGTTCAATTTCGACAATAATCGCCCAGAGGCCGATCATGGTCTCCGCCCTTCCTTTGCGTTCGGAGTCGGTGCACAATCTCTGGAGACTGGGCTGTAGGCATTCCGGAACAGTTCGTCCAGGTCAAAGGTGGAATGTTCACCGATTGCATCGAAGTGGTTGTCCAGCCAATGACTGGCCCACGCGCGCCCCTTTTCAAACAGAAAGGTAAGAAAACTCCATTCGGCGTTCATCTTGCTGGACGCACTGAGATCTTGGATCTCCTGCTCGGCATGGATCAAGTGCAAGCGCATTGCCCGATAACTCTCCATCTCCAGTCCTTCAGCGTCTATTAATTGATGCAACAATTGGATGGAACGCAGTTCCTTGATCAGACTTGAATTAAAGGTGATTTCGTTCAGACGGTTCAGAATTTCCCTGGAGCTGTCCGGCAGTTGCCGGCGAACCAATGGGTTGATCTGCACAACAAGAAGATCTCGACAGCCCTGGTCATTCACAAGCGGATAAAGGGCCGGGTTACCGCTGTAGCCTCCATCCCAGTATGCTTCACCGTCTATTTCAACGGCTCTGAACAAAAAGGGCAGGCAAGCCGAGGCCATGACTGCATCCACAGACAGCCGGGGCTGATGGAATATTTCCGGCTGACCGGTGCGGACATTGGTTGCTGTGACAAAGACTTTGACCTTGCCGCAGGCATTGACCCGCTGAAAATTGATATGCTCAGTGACCAGATCACGCAGCGGATTGAGCTCAAAGGGGTTCAGCTTGCTTGGCGGTATGAGTTGCGTGAGGCTCTCGAAAAATCTGTAGCCAGGGGAATAATCGAGGCTGTAATTTCCGGTGAGCCGATCCCAGAGGCTGCGCTGAATGGGAGAAAAGAGAGCGGCATCACTCACAGCGCGCCAAAAAGAGTGCAGGGATTCGCGTGCCGCGGTACGACCGCCGCGTTGCAGACCATCAGCAAGGACGACGGCGTTCATGGCTCCAGCGCTGGTCCCGCTGATGCCATCGATTTGCAGCCGCTCATCTTCCAGAATTCGATCCAGCACACCCCAGGTCAGTGCGCCATGAGCGCCACCGCCTTGCAAAGCGAGATCAATGAGTTTGTGATCGTCTTTGGGCATAATTCCTCGAGCAGAGTGAATTTTTAGAGTGCACTATCACTGCATCAAGCCCCGGTCAATCAAGGTTTGGCCTGATGAGCGGCAGGTGTTTGGGCATTCTGATCGGGCGCATCAGGTTGAGCCCGGGGGCGTCCTGGACTTTTCTTTGGGGCCTGGGTGCACAGGGAACATGGGGACAGGTTCAATATGGACAAGGCCACTCGGCTTTGATACGATGTGCTTGCTCACATGTTCAAAGGATTTCCAGGAGGGTGCGTATGGCCAGGATAGCCAGATTTACCAGGAGCGATCAGCCGACCGTGTATCATGTTGTTTCCAGGTCCGCCCTGCCCGGTCTGCCGATCAAGGCTGCGGACAAGGACTACCTGTTGTACCTGATCAGGCGGCTTGCCAGGCTGTACTTCGTCGATGTGCTCGGGTTTTGTCTTATGGGCAACCACATGCATCTGGTGGTTCGGGTCTATCCTGTGTCGGATCTCTCGGACCATGAGCTTCGCAGGCGCTATAAGGCTTACCATGGAGGGGATCAGGAGATCGCCAAAGAGCTGATGGATCACTACCGGACGCGGATGACCAGCCTTGGGGCCTTGATCAAGGACATCAAGCAGGGCTTTACCCGGTTCTACAACAAGAAATACAACCGCCGGGGCTACTTCTGGGGCGAGCGCTTCAAGTCCATGATCGTCCAGGACGGCCGGACCCTGGTCAACCTTCTGGCCTATGTGGATCTGAACCCCATCCGGGCGGGGATCGTCACCAAGCCGGAGGAATACAGGTGGTGCTCGCTTGGCTATCATCTGCAGACCGGAAACAAGGGTGGTCTCCTCGCGGTAGGTTTCGGGCTTCAGGAGTGGAGTGAGTCCGATCCAGGAGAGATCGTGCGCCAGTATCGTCGGTTCGTCTACGAGACCGGGGCGGTGGATGCCGGCAAGGGGGCGGTCATTGACCAGAAGGTGCTGGACAGGGAACGAAAGCGAAAATACGTTATCAGCCGGGCGGATCGGTTCCGCTACCGATCCAGGTACTTCACCGACGCCGGGATCATCGGCTCCAAGGAGTTCGTGGGCGAGGTCTTCGACAGGGTCAAGCACCTGCTCGGATCCAAGGACCAGCGGAAGTTTACCCCGGTGAGCGGAATCGAGGGCGTGTATTCCATGAAGAGGCTTTCCAAAGAAGCTTTGCAGTAGGAGCACAATGACAGGTTAAGGAATTTTGCTTGGGCATGCTAACGGTCAGAATTTACTCATGGATATCAAAAATTGCTCAATGAAATCTTTGAAGGCAAAAGCGGGAGCACAATGTCTGGGAAATTTGAATTGCAACCGGTAATGGTCAAGTATGTCTTGTCCTCAATCCGTGTCGATGAACTCAAGCGAATGGTCAAAACCCTGCACAAACATGCAGAGCGCAAAACTGACAAACGCATTGCAAAACCAAGGTTGAGTCAGCCAGCCTCCAACCGCAAAGGTGATGTCATTGACTGGATTGCAGGAGTGATCACCCAGCAGCAGACTGCCAGATTTGTGTACGAGATGATGACCTCACTGGAAAAGGCTGCCTTGAGCGAGGTGGTCCATAATACGCAAGGGGTCCTCGAGCCGGTGCAGATAGCTGCCAAGTACGGAATGTATCCTGATATATGGGGCTCAGGAATATTCGATGCCCGGGAGCTGGAAATGAGCAAGGGCCGCACAGATTGCCCCTTGCTGAGCATCGTCATGGCCAGAAAGAGGGTTGCGGCCCAGGATGTGCGGAAAGTGTATCAATCCTTTGTCCCCAAGCCTGCTGCTGCTGTTCCTGGCCAGATCGCATCTCTTCCGCACACCCTGAGACTTCCCAGCGGCGAGTTGACCTCCGAATACAGTATTCAGCTCACAGAGCAATGCGCGCTGATCGATGTTCAGACCATGCTCACCCTGGTGGCCAAAGGCAAAATCGGGGTGGGAGCCAAGACCGGGCGGGTTTCCAAAACCGGGGCCAAAAATGTGCGTCAGGTCCTGTGTCAGGGAGATTTTTACTCTGAAAACGAGGAAAACGGAGATGCCGGCGAGGTCCATATGGGTCCAGCCGGCATCCGGCCTTTTGCCTGGCCTTTGCTGCTGCAGGCCGCAAATCTGGCCCAGATAGAGGGCAGCAAGCTGGCCTTGACTCGAAGCGGTCAAGCGGCGCTGAAGAAAAAGCCCCATGAAGTGATCAAGACCCTGTGGGAACGCTGGCTGAAGACGACCCTTCTGCACGAAATGAACCGCATTGAGATCATCAAGGGTCAAAAATCGAAAAAAAAGCCTTTGCATCAAGCCAGGATGGGCAGAGAGAATTTGGACCAGGGTCTGGCTGATCTCGAGCCCCAAAAATGGATCCTGCTGGAAGATTTTTTCAAGCATCTCTTTGCCCGAGGCGATGCAGTGGACATAGTACGCAACGAATGGGCCTTGTACATTCTGGATCCTGAACACGGCAGCTTCGGTTACTCCCATATCACCTGGGAGCATTTGACCGGCCGCTTTGCCCGGGCCTTTTTGCTTGAATATGCGGCTACATTGGGGATCATTGATGTAGCTCTGGTTCCGCCCTGGGGGGCTGTCTCCGATGTTCGGGAACTGTGGGGAGCAGACGATTTGAGCTGCTTGAGCCGCTACGACGGCCTGCTTGCCTTGCGTCTGACCCCACTGGGGGCCTGGGTTTTGGGACAGACCGACGTCTACACCCCTGCCTCGCCCGCATATCGCCTGCAGGTCGTTTCCGAACAGGAGATCAGGATCATTGACCCCGGTCCAGCTGCTGAAGCCAAAACCAGGCTGGAGCGTTTCTGCATTCAAAAAGGTGAGCACGTCTTCAGCCTGGACGCTGGCAAGGCCCTGCAGGCCATTGAGCAGGGCATGCCGCCCAGTGACATGCGGGATGCCCTGCTCAATGGCAGTGATCAGGAACTCCCGGACCAGGTCGCGGCTTTTTTTGAGCACATGGAGCAAAGGGCCGGATTGTTCAGGGTGGCTGGCCAGGCCGTTTTGATAGAGTGCATTGATCCCAGCATCCGGGATACAGTCTTCGACGACCCGGAAATGCGGACCCTGTGCCTTCCGGCCGGGGACTCGGCCCTGGTTGTCCGCAAAGAGGATGAAGAGGCCTTCAGGGCCTGTTTGCATAAGCTGGGGTATGCATTGCCTATGGGGTGAAGACATACGAGAGGACTGATGCAAAAGGCGGCGGACAGGAAATGCAGGAGAGGACAGAAGGATATGAACGAGACCCAAAAACACGGCCTGCAGGTCTATGAGCAGAAACTCAGCCCGGAAGAGCGGCAGATCCTGCAGGTCTGCGCGTTGTTTCAGGAACCCATCAGTCGAACCAATCTGCTGAAGATCCTGCGCAAGACTGCGCCATCTGCCTGGTCCAAAATAAAGAAAGTCAGGGACCTGGACCCATATTTTCAGAGCCTGCACAGCAAGCGGCTCCTGGATTCGGACCTGATGTGCATGCGTGTCATGCAGGAAATTGTGGCCCGCAAAGCTGCCGGGGAAGAATATTTTCCAGACCTTGCCGCGTATGTCCGACAGGAATGGCCGGCCAAGCTGTCTTCGAGGTGGGAGGATCAAAGCTCATACAGCAGGCTCCGATTGTTTCGGGATTTGCGCCTGGGCCTTCTTGGTCATGACCTGAAGAATGTCCAGAAGACATACGAGATCTTGCAGGCCCACTTCAGCTATGATCTGGACTTTGCAGTGCCCTTTGTCTCCATGACAACCAATCCCTTTGATCCGCAATGGATGCAGACCCTGCCTTTGGGTCTCCAGGTTATGATGCTCAGCGATGTTTTGGATTGGAGTGTCTGGACCAGTAGGCACGACCCTGAGATCACCGCCTATGCCAGGTCTCTGTCCATAAACAATTCTGTCTCCGCCTATCAGCGGGTTCGGTTTTTTTCCGCGCTGACCACATTGATGCTCCTGGCCTTGGACCTGGAGGAGGCTGAGAAGGCCCTGGCCAATGTGGATCATGTGGTCCAGGCCAAGAAACTGCAGGCCTGGTTTGAGTTTTTGCAGGGCCGGCCGGAAACAGCAGTGGATCTCTTTGAGCAGGCCCTGCAGCTGTTGCGCAAAAACTACAAATCCAAGACAGCCTATTTTGGGGACGAATGCGGGCTGATCTTCGCCTTTTGCCTGCTGAAAGTTCAAGACCGCAAGGCCTGGGATACGATGAGCACCATCATGGAGCATGCCCAACGCAAGCACAATGTGGGCACCCTCTTCCGCCCGGGCTATGCTGCCTTGCAGGCAGTGCTCATGCACCGGCAAGGGCAAGCACATCAGGCACAAAGGGTTCTGGAAGAGGCCCAAGCCACAAGCTTGGGGACCTTAGCCCAGCTGACTGTCGCCCTGGCCCAATACTGGGTTGGAAACGAGTTCAGAAACCGAGAACGGGAGCATGTACACAACCTGCTGCGCAAAGTTCGGTCCCAGGGCATGGACTGGCTGGTTCTCGAGTTCGGGGCGCTGTTGCAGCACATAGGGAAAAAGAGCCTTTCGCAGGCGGAAAAAAAAGCAGTCCAGACCATACGGCTGAAATGTGCACTGACCCCTATGGCCGAGGTGCTCCAGGTAGAGGAGCCCTGGCTGAATGCCCTGCACGCCTTGCAAAGGATAGCCGGAGCCGGAGGGGCCAGAGGCCAGGAGGCTGTCTCCCCAGGATATCGCCTGGTCTGGCTGGTTCGGCCCCAGGGCGGCACGTATGTCCATGTACAGCCCAAGCTGCAAAAACAAAACGCTCAAGGGGAGTGGACCAAAGGGCGAAATGTGGCCCTGAGCAGGCTTTTTCACCAGGCAGCGACGATGGAGTATTTGACCGATGACGATCGAAGGATTCTCTCTGCTCTCCAGCACTTCTCCAGCCCTTACAGGGGCAGCTGGTACGCATTTGACACCATGAAAGTCCTGCCATTGCTGGTCGGCCATCCCAGGCTCTTTCTGGAGTCACACCCGGACACCCGGGTGGAGTTCGTCCGGGGTGAGCCGGAAGTGACAGTCCAGCAAGCCGGAAATGGCTTTGTCCTTGCTCTGTCACCGGATATAGAAGGATCTTCGTTCCAATTGGTCAAAGAGGCTCCGACCAGGTTCAAAGTTCTGCACATCACTGACAACCATAAAAAAATTGCCTCCGTGCTTGGCTCAGGCGATTTTTCCGTACCCGCATCCGGATACGAGGAATTGGTCCGAACAGTCTCCTCCCTCTCAGGCCTGGTAACCGTGCACTCCGACATTGTGGCCCAGGCTGAGGATGCGTCCCAGGTTCAGGCCGATTCAAGGCCCTATGTGATGATCACTCCGGCCGGGAGCGGTTTTCGGGTGGAAATGGCTGTTCGGCCTTTGGGCCTTCATGGCCCGTCATTACAGCCTGGGCAGGGACAAAGCAGCATCATGGCCGAGGTGCAGGGCCAGCGAATGCAGACCGCCCGGGACATACAGGAAGAAGAAAGGCTGGCCAGAGAGGTGGAGAGCGCCTGTCCCAGCCTGTCCGGATTCGAGGACAGGGATTGGTGCTGGTTCTTGCCGGATCCCCAGGCCTGTCTGCGCTTTTTGTCTGAAATCAAGGTCTTGCAGGATGAGGACCAGGTCCAGGTCCTGTGGCCGGAAGGCGAAAAGATGGCTGTAGCCAAGGCCGTGTCTTTGGACGATTTGCACCTCGCCTTTCGCGGAAAACAGAACTGGTTTGAAGTGGACGGGCAGATACGCGTAGATCAGGATACGGTCCTGGAATTGAAAAAACTCCTGCAGGCCGGCCAAAACACGCGCTTCATTCCCTTGGATGAAACCCGCTATGCAGCCCTGAGCCGAGGGCTTCGCCGCCGCTTGCAGGAGATTGGGCAATTGGCTGAAGTCCATGGCAAATCGGTCAAGATGCCGGCCCATGGGGCCCTGATCCTGCAGGATCTGGAACAGGAGGTCGGGGCCTTCAGCGCAGACCGGAACTGGTCTCAGCGGACACAAGCCATCAAGGAGGCCGCGGCTTGGAATCCCTCTGTACCCTCCACCCTCAAGGCTGAGCTGCGCGACTACCAAGTCCAGGGCTACCAGTGGCTGTCCAGGCTGGCCAGGATGGGGTTCGGGGCCTGTCTGGCCGACGACATGGGCCTGGGCAAGACCCTGCAGGCCCTGGCCCTGATTGTGGAGCGGGCCCCTCACGGTCCGACCCTGGTCGTAGCCCCCACTTCGGTCTGTTCCAATTGGCTGGCCGAGACCCGCCGCTTTGCCCCCACGTTGCAGCCTACCCTTTATGCGGGCAGGGACAGAGAACAGATACTGGAACAGGCAGGACCTTTTGATCTGATCGTCTGCAGCTATGCCCTGCTCAACCAGGATGCGGAAGCCCTGTCCGGACTGTCCTGGCAGACTCTGGTCCTGGACGAGGCCCAGGCCATCAAGAACTGGAACGCCAAGCGGACCCAGGCGGCCATGCAGCTCCAGGCCGGGTTTTCCATGATCACCACCGGTACGCCGCTGGAAAACAACTTGAATGAGTTATGGACCCTGTTTCGGTTCATCAATCCAGGCCTGCTCGGGCCAAGGAAAAGGTTTCATGAGCGATTTGCCCTGCCCATCCAAAAGGAGCATGACCAGGAGCAGAAACGAGTCTTGAAGCGGATTATCCGGCCTTTCATTCTGCGTCGCCTCAAATCCCAGGTCATGGAGGAGCTCCCGACCCGAACAGAGGTGACCTTGAAAGTGGGCATGAGCGAGCAGGAGAGTGCCTTATACGAAGCTATGCGCCGGCAGGCCTTGGAAAATCTGGAAAGCACAGATGCGGGCCAGGGACAAAAACATTTGCAGATCCTGGCCGAGCTGACCAGGCTTCGTCAGCTGTGCTGTGACCCCAGGCTGGTTTACCCCAACATCGAGGCGGCCGGTTCCAAACTGGAGCTGCTGGAGGAGCTGGTTGCCGAGCTTTTGAGTACCGGCCACAAGGCCCTTATTTTCAGCCAGTTTGTGAAAAACCTGCATCTGGTTCAGGAACGTATGCACTCCATGGGGGTCGAGTATCGCTATCTGGACGGAAGCACGCCCGCCCGGGAGCGGGAACAGGAAATCACTGCCTTTCAAGCCGGGCAGGGAGATGTGTTTTTGATCAGCCTCAAGGCCGGAGGGCTGGGCATCAATCTGACAGCGGCCGATTACGTCATCCACCTGGACCCTTGGTGGAACCCGGCAGTGGAGGATCAGGCCGCTGATAGGGCTCACCGCATCGGACAGGAGCGGCCGGTGACAGTGTACCGCCTGGTGACTGAGAATACGGTGGAGGAGAAGATCGTCCAGCTGCATGCTGAGAAACGGGATCTGGCGGACAGCCTGCTTGAGGGCAGCGATGTGAGCCACAGGGTGGATGCTGAGGAGCTGATGCAGCTTTTGCGGGGGGATGCTGTCGGGTGAGGGGCCAAGTTCTTTGCGATCGAAACCGGTATGGCCACATCAAGGATGGAGATCAAATTCTCATCCCCGGCGGTGTTCTCTATGAAATCTATAAGATCCTGAAACGTGAAGTCGGGGAAGAGAGGTTCCTTCTGCAGTTCAACCTAAATATTCAGCGCAGCCAGAGGCTGCGCTGAAAAAGAACAAAGGAGAGAAGACGCTCATGTCTCAGAAGAAGAGAGAATTCACTCTTGAGGACGTGGCCGGAGCAGACGGTCGGGACGGCCGTCCCGTGTACATCGTCTTTGAGAACACCGTCTATGACGTGACTGAAAGCCCCTTGTGGAAGGGCGGGTCACACATGCGGATGCATCAGGCCGGAGCGGACTTGACGGATCAGCTGGCAGCCGCACCACATTTCGCCGAAGTGTTCACCAAGAAGGGCGTCAAGGAGGTGGGCGACTTGAAGCCGGACCAGCGGAGCCAGGATCTGCCAGGGTTCATGAAGACCCTGTTCCGCATTTTTCCAATGCTGCGCAGGCACCCGCATCCCATCAGCGTTCATTTCCCAACGGCCTATCTGGCCACGGCCCTGCTGTTTCTTCTGCTGCACACCATTGTCGGCGCAACAGACAACCTCAATTTTGAGCTCTTCGCCTTTGTGATGGTCGTCTTGGGGGTTGTGTCCGCAGTGGCGGCGGTTGGCACAGGGTTTCTGACCCTGTGGGTCAATTACCGGTTCAAGAAGCCGAAGCTGGTGCAGTGGAAAATCAAGCTGGCCATGACTCTGCTGGGAACAGGGCTTTTGGCGATCATCCTCAGGGCTACCGGAATCACGGACCTGGCCTTTTTCGGCTGGATCTACAACCTGCTGATTCTGGTTCTGGCCCTGCTGGTCATGGGGCTTGGCTATCTTGGCGGGCAGATGGTCTTTCCGACCAAGGCCCGATAGGGCAGACCCCGCGGGACAGGGTGATCAGCGAGACCACAAGCTGCGATCCGTTGGGCCACACCTCTCAGCCCTGGACGATTTCAGCCCCGGCCTGGCGCATTTCATCCAGAGCTTTTTGTCCGCCTTCGGCAGTGACCGGCCTGGCTGCCTTTTGAAGAACCTTGACCTCAAGGCGGACCGCCCTGGCATCGAGAACGGACTGTAGGACACAGATGTCCAGGGCCAGCCCTCCCACCCAGAGCCTGTTCACCCGATCTCGAAGGAGCCGCTGGTTGAAACCGGTCTGATCAAAAACTGAGTTCTGGTCCTGGTCGAACCTGGTGCCCTTAGTGACGATCAGAGCTTGAGGGGGGAGGAACAGCTCAGGTTTGAACCGGGCCCCTGGCGTGTCCTGAACACAGTGGGGCGGATAGGGCCCGCCCTCGGACTGGAAGCTGAGGTGACCCTGTGGGTGCCAGTCCCGGGAGGCGTACACCGGGATCCCTTGCTCACCGGCCGCTGCGGTCCAGGTGTTGAGGACCGGAATGATCTCATCGCCTTGATCGATGGCCAGAGCACCTCCAGGGCAGAAGTCGTTCTGGACGTCCACAATCAAAAGTCCATCGCCTTTGTCAAAGGCTCTTTGAGGTTCGATCATGGTCAAACTCTCTTGATTTTGACGTTCAAGGTAGCTCCTCAGTGCAGGACTTTTCTGGGGCCGACAAAGAACCAGATGATCAGTCCGAGCACCGGCAGGAAAAAAATGATCAGAAACCAGACCAGTTTGGCCAGACCGGACTCTCTGCTCTGAACGACATTGATCAGCGCCCAGACATCGAGAATGAGGATGATCAGTCCAATCAAGAATTCCATATCCCTCTCCTTTGCCGCTTTGTCTCTGGTAAAGCTGAATTCGTCGAACATTTTCAGGCAAGGATACCAATGAACAGGGAAATGGGAAAGGGTACCATGCCAATGACCGTCCAGATGCGGTGATTCTTTGAATGCAATGAAAAAAATGAAGGAGATTCAACCTGTGCGAAGACCAGGAGTGTTCTTCCTGCTGTTTCTCGTTTTGACTGTCTCATTTCTGGTCAAGGCCGGGCAGGTTGGGAGCAAAGAATTGCCCCTTGATGCGCACATGTCCGAAGCCTACAAGGATGACCTCCCGGAATTGTTGAAGAAAAAATATATCCGGGTTTTAACCACAGTCAATAGAACCAATTTTTCCATTTATGACGGCAACTTGGTTGGTCATGAGTATTCTTTGCTCAAAGGATACGAGGATTTCTTGAACAAGCAGTTCCGGCAAAGAGATCTCAAGGTCGTCCTGGAGTTCATCCCGGTAAGGAGAGATGAACTGATCCCCAGGCTGGTGGAGGGATATGGTGATATCGCTGCAGCTGGATTGACCATTACAGCCGATAGGCAGGAAAAAGTGGCTTTTACCAGACCATACCTGACCGGCATCGATGAAGTTGTTGTCATCAGGAAATACGGGCTGAAGCTATCAAGCGTTTCCGATTTGAGCGTTGAAAGGGTCTATGTTCGACAAAGCAGCAGTTATTACCAGAGCCTCAAGGAGCTGAATACAAGGCTCCGCAAGGAAAGGAAGAAACCTGTAAAAATTATCGGAATGGGCGAGGAGATTGAGACAGAAAGCTTACTGGAGATGGTCAACAGTGGATCCATCCCTGTGACCGTCGCAGATAGCCATATTGCCAAGGCCTGGGCGCAGGTCCTGAAAACGATTGAGGTCCATGAGACGGTGACCCTGCGCCGCAACGGGGAAATAGCCTGGATAAAAATCGATGGTTCCGGAACGTCGAGCTGGCTGCCCTTCGGATCATCGGACAGGAAACAGTCCGCTACGTCAGCAATATCAACAAGTACTATGTGCTGTATCGAACCATCCTGGAATCGTGATCCCGGAGAAGCGCTCACTTCTGTGTCACACGGTCTGGATATCCCGGGAGTATCCTATGAAAGCATGAAGCGGACATTGCCTGTAAGGCGCTTGGGGGCTATGCCGGCAGTTTTCTGGCAGAACTTCAACACACAAAGGATATTGCCATGACTGAAACGCGAGAAGCCTACGTGCAAAAATTGAAAGCCAAAATCGATGAATGTAATGCCGAGATTGATAAACTCGCTGCAAAGGCTGATCAAGTCGATGCTGACACGAAGATCGAGTACCAAAAACAGATTGATGGGCTGCAGGCAAAACGTGATGAACTGGAAAGAAAGATCAATGATATCCGTGAAGCAGGAGAGGGTGCCTGGGAAGATATGAAAGTCGGAGTGGAGAGTGCATGGGAGGCCCTGGATGAAGCCTTTAAGTCAATGACCGAAAGGTTCACGTCATTGTAGGCATTGTGTGCTTCCATGCAACAGCGGGGTGCCAGGGAATGACATGATCAAATGGTGTCATGGTGTATTGAACATGAATGTGCTCGTATGAAACTTCATGAGGAAGAACCCCTCAGCCCTGCGGGCAGCTCCCCTGAGTACAGGGGAGCAGTAGGAGGAGAAACCGCAAAAGTTTCTGCCCTGATCAAACTGGCTGCATCAAAGTGACACACTTTACGCAAAAGAGAGGTTCATTCTGCAGTTCAAACCCAAATGTTCAGCGCAGCCAGAGGCTGCGCTGACGAGAAAAAAAACATGACCAGTGCACGGAAAAAGAGCAACAATTCTCTTGTCTATTCTTCGGACAGAGGGAGGATGTGTCCCGATTGCGGAAAACCGAAAAATGACTGCACATGCCGGAAAAAGCCGCCGCCACCCCCAGGCGACGGGGTTGTGCGTGTGGGGCGGGAAACCAAGGGCCGGAAGGGTAAAAGCGTGAGCATTGTGAGCGGAATTCCCCTGGAAGACAAGGCTCTGGTCCAGTTGGCCCGGCGGCTGAAAAGCCGGTGCGGCAGCGGGGGGACTGTCAAAGACGGGGTGATCGAAATTCAGGGAGACCATCGGGACCTGCTCGTGGAAGAGCTCAAAAAAGAGGGGTTCTCCGCCAAGAGCAGCGGTGGGTGATCAGAGATGCGAGAGCAGCTGGGTCAGGATCCTGCACGTCCGGCCAAGAATCATGAACAATCCCCGAGCTGCTTTCAGCTCGGGGATTGTTCATTGAATGCTGTATGCCAATGTTTATACCCCTTGACATTTTATGATAGGGCCTATAAACATAAAGAATCTTAAAGGACCTCAGAAGTCGTCTTTGCGGTTGCGGCCCGCGAAATGTTTGTTTCATATGCTTGAAGTGCAGTGAATTATGGATCGCAGTAAGAGCGGCAGGTTGCTGTCTGAGTTCATCAATGCCGGAAAACGGCCCCGGAATCAGATCGCCACACTCTCCGGCCTGACCAACACGTATATTCGCAATCTGGAGCAGGGGCAGATCGAAAATGTGCCCAGGAATCGACTCATAGCCTTGGGGGTGGCCTTAAATCTCGATCTGTTCGAGATGGAAGCCCTCTTGGATGCCTTTGACCGGGCTCAGCTGAGCTCTTCTGACGTTCCGACGTTCATAGAAATCTCAAGGAACATCACTCTTTCCGAAGCCGACCTGTCGGTGCGCGACATGTTCGCCTATGAGCTCATCCTCCTTTCCCTGGAAATGACCCCGGGCCGGCAGGTCATCGTGAATGACAGGCCGACCATCAGCCTCTTGGCCCGGGGCCATCGGACTCATACCTACAGATCTGTTAAGTCCCGACACAGGATGTACAATGAGCTGATCGAAGCCACAGGCAGGGCCAGGCGGGACAATTTCTTCCATTTGGTCTCCGGACACCGAGTAGAGCACTTTATCTGTCGCAAGTGCCTGGAAGAATATCTGAACGCAGATGTTGACCAGGAGGAGCGCACCTGGCGGGGACGGCACGTGGCCGGGCTTTTGAATGTGATCGAAAAAGAGAGGAATTTTGATTTGTTTCTGACCGATACCTGCGTGAACTTCAACTTCACCATGAAAATGGGGGGCGAGCAAGGTGGGCACGACAAGCTGTCCTACTCTGCCCGGGCAGCCCATGAGGTCAACCGGAGCAAGCGCGGACGGCTGATCGGGTTCATCACTGAAAACCCCAATCTTTGCCAGTGCTTCAAGGAGGAGCTGTCGCGGGTCGAAGAGACGGTGATCAATGACTTGAGGGATCGACAAAGCCAGACAGCTTACTTGAAAGGACTGCTCGCACCAATGGTGGATTGCCTGGGAGAGGACGATGACCAAAGACAGGATTGAAATGTGTTTTGCCTCGCTGCAGGACCAGGCCCTGGCCGACCTGGCCCGCTTGGTGGACACGAACAGCTTCACCGGCAATGTGCAGGGCTTGAGGGCGACCAGTGAAATGATTGTCGAGATCGCCCTGCAAAACGGGCTCAGCCTGGAGAAAGTGCCGGCCGGCAAAGAGGTGGAGGGGGCCTGCCACCTGCTTTTGGATCAGGCCGGGGATGACCCTTTTTTGGGAATCATAGGCCACTTCGACACCGTGCATCAACCTGGCAGCTCGTTCGAGCGCTTTCGTGACCAGGGGGATGTGCTGACCGGACCCGGGGTCCAGGATATGAAGTCCGGCATCATCGCGGCGATTTACGGGCTCAGAGTGGCCCGAGAGGCCCTTGGGCTTCAAAATCTCCCGATCAGGATTGTGTTCAACTGCGACGAGGAAATAGGTTCCCCTGATTCCCGGCCCCTGATAGAAAGGATGATGGCTGGGGCTCGGGCCGCATTGATATTCGAGGGCCGCAGAGTTTCAGGCAATGCCCTGGTCACCAGCCGCAAGGGCATCATGATGGGGCAGATGACCGTCAAAGGACAGGCCGCCCACGCTGGCGAGGCCCCACAGGACGGAGCCAACGCCATAGTTGAGGCCGCGCACAAAATAACGGTCCTGGACTCCTTGACCGATCTGTCCAAAGGCCTGGTCGTCACCACCGGAACGATTTCCGGGGGGCAGGTGGCCAATCAGATACCGGACCGCTGCACCTCCAGCATCGACATTCGCTTCCGGGCCCAAAGGGATATTCAAGGGATTGAACGAGCTGTCAAAGAGATCATGGATACGACCCATGTGGCTGGGTGCGTCACAGAATATGCCCTGCACACGGTCAGACCGCCCTTTGAAAAAACGCCCGAAATTGAAGAGCTGAGGCAGAAGTACAGTCAGGCCGCTGCCGAGTTCGGGGTCACGCTGGCCGAAAAGGAGGCTGGCGGGGGCTCGGACGGCAATTTTACTGCAGCCCTCGGCGTTCCCACCCTGGACGGTGTCGGGCCGGCGGGTGATCATGCCCATACCCATCAGGAGTACATCGACAAGGCTTCGTTTTTCCATGCCGTGAAGACGTTCGCCTTGTTTTTGGCAAACCAGATGGAAACATGAACATAAAGGAGATGTTATGAGAAAAAGTCTGGTCCTCGCACTCGTTTGTCTGCTTCTGCCTGCCCTTGCCGGGGCAGCCACTCTGAAGGTAGGCGCTTCGTCCGGTGTCAACTCCCTTGATCCGCACTTTCACAATGAAACCCCAACAAACAGCGTCAACGCCAACATCTTTGACGGGCTGGTCAACTTTGATCAGGACCTCAACCCCTATCCTGCCCTGGCCGAATCCTGGGAAGTCCTGGACGATGTGACCTGGCAGTTCAAGCTCCGGAAAAACGTCACCTTTCACAATGGCAATGAGTTCACGGCCGATGACGTGGTCTGGAGCTTCAACAGGGCCAAGACCAGCTACAAGTCGGGCTTCAAGGGGGCCATCAGCGCCATAAAGGCTGTGGAAAAGGTGGATGAGCACACCGTCAACATCATCACCAACGGCCCCTTTCCCATCCTTTTGCGCAAGCTGACCTATCTGCGGATCATGGACAAGGAGTACTCAGAAGGCCTCACAGATGAAGAGCTGGGCCGGAATCCGGTTGGCACCGGACCCTATGAGCTGGTGAGCTGGAAGCGGGGCCAGAGCATAGTCTTGAAGGCCAACCAGGAGTATTTCGCAGGCCAGCCGGCCATCGACAAGGTCGAAATCCGGCCCTTGACCAACGACTCCACCCGGGTCGCGGCCATCCTTTCCAATGCGGTTCACCTCATCAACCGGGTCCCGGTCAGGGATGTCGAGCGCATCAAGTCCAAGAGGCAGCTGCAGTTCTTTATGGTCCCAGGTCTGCGGCTCATCTATCTCCAGATGGATCAATGGCGGAACAAGAGCCCCTATGTGGAAGGCGTGGACACAAACCCCTTTCTCGACGTCCGGGTCAGGAGAGCCATGTATTACGGTATTGACGAAGAGGCCATAGTGAAGCACATCATGGGAGGGTTCGCGGTTCCCGCAGCCCAGTACTATCCCGAGGCGGTGAACGGCCATGACCCGAGTGTGACCCGCCCTGCCTATGACCCGGACAAGGCCAAGGCCCTGCTCAAGGAAGCCGGCTATGCAGACGGCTTTACAGTGACCCTGGATTCTCCCAACGATCGCTACATCAACGATGAAAAGATCGTCCAGGCCGTTGCCTCTTCTCTGGCCAGAATCGGCATCACAGTCAAGGTGAACGCCATTCCCAAGGCCAGCTTCTTCCCCAAGGCCAACGATGCGGACTCCTCGTTCAACCTGATCGGCTGGGCCTGCAGCGACGGCGACGGCTCGGCTTTCCTGGACGGCAATGTGCACACCTATGACCAGGACAAGGGTTATGGCCGGTACAATGGGGGTCGCTACTCAAACAAAGAGGTGGATGCCATCATCGAAGAGTCGTCCAAGGTCCTGGATCCGGAGAAAAGGGAGCAGCTGCTGATCGAGGCCATGCACCTGGCCCTTCTTGAAGACCAGAACATCATCCCCCTGCACTATCAGGTCGATTTGTACGCGGTGAACGACAAGGTGGAGATGGCCCCTCGGGCGGACAACTACCTGTACTTTTACGACATGAAGATCAAGGAGTAGACCGCTCGAACCAGCTGGCGGCGCTCTCTTTTTGGGCGCCGCTCTGAAAACATGACCACCGTGATGCGATGATCCAATACCTGGCCAACCGCTTTTTTCATGCTGCGATCGTCCTTTTGGCCGTCAGCCTGGCCGTGTTTTTCGTCATGTACAAAGCGGGCGACCCGGTGGAGCTGCTGCTGCCGCCGGATGCCAGTCAGCAGCAGGTTGAGGACATGCGCGAGTACCTGGGCTTGAACGACCCGTTCTTTGTCCAGTACGGCGTCTTCCTGAAGAACGCGGTCCAGGGCGATGTGGGCACGAGCTTCATCTACGGCCAGTCAGCCCTGACTGTGGTCATGGAGAGGTTGCCGGCCACCCTGGAGCTGGCCTCCTTCGCCATGATTCTGGCTGTCGGCCTGGGCATACCCCTGGGCATCATCGCCTCGGTCAGGCCTGAATCGCCCTTGAGCAAGGGCATCATGTTCTTTTCACTGGCCGGTATTTCGGTGCCCACCTTTTGGATGGGCATGATCCTGGTTCTGGTCTTCAGCGTGACCTGGGGGGTCTTGCCCTCCTCCGGCCGGGCCGACCTCCCGCCGTTTGTCGCATTTTTTTCTCTTGAGGGCTTGAGGCATCTGATCCTCCCTGGGATCACCCTGTGCCTCTTCCAATTGGCCCTCATCCTCCGGTTGACCAAAAGCGGTATGATGGAAGTCCTTCTGCAGGACTTCATCAAGCTGGCCAGGGCCAAGGGGCTGCCCCAACGGGTCGTGATCCTGCTCCATGCCCTCAAGAACACCCTCATCCCGGTGGTGACCATCATTGGTATTCAATTTGGCGAGCTGATCGCCTTCACCATTGTCACCGAGACCATTTTTGCCTGGCCGGGGACTGGAAAGCTGATCATCGACTCCATCCAGAACCTGGACCGTCCGGTTGTGGTGGCCTATCTGATGGTGGTGGCCGCTATTTTCGTGGCCATCAACCTGGTCGTGGACATCATCTATACCTTTATCGATCCCCGCGTGCGCGGATAGTGAGGGCGTGAGTGAGACGCTTTTGGCGCAACGAAACATTCCAGGAGTTTCTGGAGGACAAGATGGCGGTCACCGGGGCCGTTGTCCTCTTTCTCCTGGTCGTTCTGGCGGTCTATCCACAGCTCGTCGCACCCCAGGACCCTTACGATCTGGCGTCACTGGACCTGGCCAACTCGTATTTGGCTCCAGGGGAGGGAGGGGTCCTGGGCACCGACGACCAGGGCAGGGACATCTTCAGCGCCATCCTGTTCGGCCTGCGCATCTCCCTCTTTGTGGGCATGGCCTCCACCGTTCTCTCGGCGATCATCGGCCTGACTATGGGGCTGGTGGCTGGATACGCCGGGGGTTGGACTGAAAAAGGGATCATGCGTCTGGCGGACATCCAGCTTTCTTTGCCGGTTTTCCTGGTCGCCCTGGTGATCATGGCCATATGGGGGCAGGGTATCGGCAAGATCATCATCGCCATCACGGTCTGCAACTGGGTGTACTATGCCCGGACTGTGAGGGGCATGGTCCTGTCCGAGAAAAATACCGACTATGTGCAGGCGGCTGTGGCCGGAGGGCGGCACCCCATCCAGGTGATGTTCTCGGAGATCGCCCCGAATATCATGGCCCCGGTGATCGTGATTGCCACGGTCAGGATCGCCAACGCCATCCTGCTGGAGGCCACGCTGAGCTTTTTGGGCGTGGGCGTGCCTATCACCAAACCATCTCTTGGCTCGCTGATCTCAAACGGCTTTGAGGTCCTCTTTTCCGGGTACTGGTGGATGTCGGTGTTTCCGGGAGTCGTGTTGATGATTCTGGTTCTGGCCATCAACTTGATGGGGGACCGCTTGCGAGACGTTTTAAATCCCAGGTTGAAGCGGTGAGCAGAGTCCTGACCGTCCAAGATCTCAAGACGTATTTCCACACCAAAAAAGGTGTGGTCAAAGCCGTCGACGGGGTGTCCTTTTCCCTGGAAAAGGGTCAGATTTTCGGGATCGTCGGCGAATCCGGGGCAGGCAAGTCCATCACCGGATTTTCCCTGATTCGGCTCATAGACCCGCCAGGCAGGATCGAGTCCGGAAAGATCGTCCTGAACGGGCGGGATATCAGGGGCCTGTCCAGAAGCGAGCTGCGGAAGCTTCGCGGAGACGAGGCGGCCATGATCTTTCAGGACCCGCAGACGTCCTTGAACCCTGTCCTGTCGGTGAGACGGCAGATGTTTGAGACCCTGTCCTATCACAACCCTGGCCTTTCCAAGGCCACATTGTATGCCAGAAGTCTGGACAAGCTGAAGGAAGTGGGGCTGCCGGCCCCGGAGGAAAGGCTCAACTCATACCCGCATCAGCTTTCCGGGGGTATGAAGCAGCGCATCGTGATAGCCATGGCCCTGTTGAACGACCCGCAGCTGCTCATAGCCGACGAACCTACCACAGCCCTGGATGTGACCATTCAGGCCCAGATTTTGCTGTTGATGAAGCGTTTGTGCGCCGAGCACGGGTCAGCCCTGGTCTTGATCACTCACGACATCGGCGTTGTAGCCCAGATGTGCGATCGGGTCGCTGTCATGTACGCCGGACGTGTTGTGGAGTCCGGCACCAAGGAAGATGTGCTCTACAGCCCAATGCATCCCTATACAAAGGGCCTCATCCGGTGCCTGCCGAAACTGGGGCAGGACCAGGGGCGATTGACTCAAATTCAAGGGGTGATGCCAAGCCTGCTCAGCTTGCCCCAGGGCTGCCATTTCCGGACCCGGTGCCCCGAAGCCGGTGAGGATTGCCTAGTCTATCCTGAAGAGCGGGTGATCAACCAGAGAAGAGTTTCATGTCATCGGATCTTTTAGAAATCAAAGACCTGTCCAAGCGTTTCCAGATCAGGGCCGGAGGCTTTACAAAGGCCACGGTTCATGCCTTGAACAACGTCAGCCTGAACGTGACCAAGGGGAAGACTATGTCCCTGGTTGGGGAGTCCGGCTGCGGCAAGACAACGCTCGGCAAGACGGTTCTGGGGCTGCACAAGCCTGAGGCCGGCGAGATCCGATTCAATGGCAGAGAGGTCGGCTCGCTCAAGCCGAGACAGCGGCGAGGCGTCCAGAAGGATCTGCAGATGATTTTTCAGGACCCCTTTTCCTCCTTGAACCCCCGCAAGAAGATCGGCGAGATCCTGGCCACACCTCTCAAGACCTTTACCCGGATGGATGCAGCCCAGCGTACGGAACGCATTTTGAAAACCTGTGACGCGGTCGGTGTGGATGAGTCCTATCTTTCCCGCTACCCTCACCAGTTTTCCGGCGGCCAGAGACAGCGCGTGGCCATAGCCCGGGCCATCATTCTGAATCCCGCCCTGGTTGTGGCCGATGAGCCTATAAGCGCCCTGGACGTGTCGATCCAATCCCAAATCTTGAACCTGATGATCGACCTGCAGGCCGAGCTGTCCCTGACCTATCTCTTCATCACCCATGACATCAGCGTGGTGCAGTACATCAGCGATGAGGTGGCGGTGATGTACCTGGGTGAAATCGTTGAATGGGCCGACAAAAAGACGTTGTTTGCAACCCCTGTGCATCCCTACACCAAGCTGCTTTTCAGCGCTGTCCCCGATATCTCCAGGCCTTTCTTGTCAGAGGGGGCCCTGATCGAGGGGGAGATCCCAAACCCCACCAATTTGCCGCCCGGATGCTTCTTTGCACCCCGGTGCCCCCTCAAAACAGACGAATGCACCAAAGGCCACCCAGCCCTGGAAGCAAAGGGGGAAAGACACTTTGTCCGGTGCATCCATGTCTGATTGACCCCGGACATCTCTTCAGCTCCTTTGATTGCCCTGCCGAATAAAGCCTGCCCGTGACGCTCCCAGCCCAGATCTCTTTTTAAGAGCACTCTGAGAATGTTGAGAAGTATTATCGAAATATTCAAGTATTAATTACTGTTATCATCATGAGTACGCAACAATATTCCATTTGTGGACATCTTTTTCGCACAAATATTCGCAATAGATTTCACATCCTGGAGGCCAGATTTTTTCATCATGAAATAAGGGGGTTGGTTGGCCAACGCGATGGTTTTTTTGGCACAGAACTTGCCCTAAGATGGTCCTGTGAAGCCAAGCCCGGAGTGACCACAAAAGGGAAGGCCATCAATTCAGACGCCTCAAGCGCGCTCATCTCAATGATCACCATTGCCGGTGATGAGGGGCTGCATTCAACCTCATGGCCAATATCAAGAGCGTCCATTCGGTGTGCAACTCGATCATCCAGTACCTGCACAACGCCTATGATGCCTATCCAGTACCCGGTGGTGAACCGGAGACCACGATGCAGGATGAGTACCCCTGCACCTTCAGGGTGCTTTCATCCGGCGAGCTGGAGACCGAGGCCGATTTCGGCACCTCGCTCACCCTCTATCTCTACAGGGTGACCATGAACGAGCATCTGCGCAGTCAGCCTGCGGTCAAAGGAGTAGGGGTCCACCCCTTGCCGTTGTCTCTGGATCTGCACTTCCTGATCAGCATCTGGGCCGACAGTGCCGCAGCAGAGCATTCGATCTGCGCCTGGGTCATGAGTCAGCTGCATCAGCATCCGATCATGGACGTGTCCTCGCTCACCGAAGATGGCGGCTGGCGCAGGGATGATGTGGTGCAGATCATCCCGGCCGAGCTTTCCAATGAAGATCTGATGCGCATCTGGGACGCCCTGGCACCTGCCTACCGCCTGTCGCTGTCCTACATCGCCCGGGTGGTGCGCATCGACCCGGACGAGTCAGAAACCGGGCTGCCGGTGGTGGCCACCCGCTATGACCACCAGGAGAAAGGACGCGATGCTCAGTGAACGAATCGAACAACGGGTTCTGGGCGCAGTGCGCCTTGTGGACCGGGTCACTGGGACGCCCCTGACCCGCTCCATGCAGATCGGTTCGGACACACTCCGATTGGTGCGCAACCGGCACGGCCTGTACGTGATCACTCATGCCGACGGCCTCGAGGCCCATGCCCGGGCGTTCCAGGCTGCACCAGGAAGCCCGGAGCCAGGGGCCGATGCCTACAGCCTTGAGGTGCGCGACCCCCTGAGGCGCTTTCTGCCTCGGCTGGTGACCCTGCACCTGCCCCGGGACCCCGACCCGGACAATGCAGGCCGGGCCGATTCCCTGTTCACACCCCGGGATGTGCTCATGTATCCGGCCAGCACCGCGGGGCTGTCCCCGAACTGGAGCACTGTCCGGGCCGCGGTGACACAGGGGCCCGATCCGCAGACCGCACCGCCGGTGCGTGGCAGTCTGATCCGAATCATCGATGTTGCCGGGGAGAGGGTGCTGGCCAGCGGCATCTCCGATGAGCGCGGAGAAACCCTGGTCATCGTGCCCGGAGTGCCGGTGACCAAGTTCTCTGAGGAGGACCCCGAAGGAGACGGCCCCCCTGGCGGTGGTCCCCCAGGCGTCGGCCCGCCTGACGCCGGGCACGGACCCGGACATGGCCACGATCAGCCGCCGGTGCTGGTCAATACTCTGGCCGTGCGCCTGGAGCTCTCTCTGGCTGACTCCGCCCCATGGCCGGCCAATCCGGACCTGCTGGAACAGGATCACGATGCCAATCGGCGTGTGAGCCTGGATTTGGAACTCACCACCGGACGGATGGAACGCGTCGCAATCAATGTAACCTGAGAAAGGGAGATCGATCATGCCTGAGTACCTTGCCCCCGGCGTCTACGTGGAGGAGACCAGCTTTCGCGCCAAGTCCATCGAGGGTGTCAGCACCAGCACCACCGCCTTTGCCGGCCCGACGCGCAAGGGACCGATCAGCGGCGAGCCGGTCTTGATCACCAGTTTTGGCGATTTTGAACGTATCTTCGGCGGCTTTGAAAACCTGGACTTCGGGGCCGGCGAGGTCCCCAACTACATTGCCCACGGGGTGCGCAACTATTTTGACAATGGCGGGGCGCGGCTGTTCATGGCCCGGGTTTACAGGGCCAGCGGCGGCGACGGCATTGCCCGCAGCGCCTTTGCCGGCGGCGATGCCGACGACGCCAACAACCTGCGCTTCATCGCCCGTTCGCCGGGACGCAGCGGCAACGGCACGGTCATTGTCTCCTTAACTGAAACCCCGGTCACCACCCTGGCCCTGCAACGGGCCCCGCGGGGCACCCTCATGGATGACGGGGGCACGGTCTACATCCGCGGCGAGGACGGTTTCGCGGACAGCGGGGGAAGCGCCTTCGGCGGCGCCCTGGGCGGGGACGAAAGCTTCGTCACCGCCAACGTGCTGGTCACCGACGGCGACGGCCAGGAGATGTTTTATGACAATCTCGGTTTGGCTCCCGGTCATCCGCGTTACATCGGCGACATCCTCAGCCCCAGTCCAGACCGCCTGGTGGATCAGCTCGAACTGGCCTTTGCCCTGGAACTGGGCACAGGCGTGGATGCCTATCGTCTGCACACCATCCTGGAAGGCATCAACGGCACGGCCCAGACCCTGACCAACGGCGGGGACGGGGGCGAACCTGCGGCCAATGCCTACACCGGCCCTCTGACCGAACTGGGGCGTGTCGAGGACATCGCCATCGTTGCCGCGCCCGGATACTCATCCTTCAGTGACCGGGAAGGCATTCAGGACGCTTTGCGCACCCACGCTGAAACGCGCAAGGCCTATCGCTTTGCCGTGCTGGATACCCGTCAGGGCATCATTCCCACTGAGGCCCTGACTGACAAGAGCGTGGTCGATTCCAGCTTCGCGGCCATGTACTACCCCTGGGTGGTGGTCTCCAACCCCCTGGCCAGACCCGACAACGCCAGCATTCCCCGCGAGATCACCCTGCCGCCGTCAGGCTTCATCTGCGGCATTTATGCCCGCAACGACATCTCGCGCAGCGTGGCCAAGTCGCCCGGGAACGAGATCGTGCGCGGCGCACTGCGCTTCGAACGCAGCATCAGCCATGCCGAGCAGGAGCTGCTCAACCCGCGGGGGGTCAACTGCCTGCGCTTCTTCCCAGGTCGCGGCTACCGGCTCTGGGGGTCGCGCACCGCCAGCTCCGACCCGGAATGGAAATACATCGGCCCGCGGCGTTACTTCCTGTTTCTGGAACACTCCATCGACCGCAGCACCCAATGGGCGGTGTTCGAGAATAACGGACCGCAGCTCTGGGCCAACGTACGCCAGGCTGTGACCAGTTTTCTCTTCGCCCAGTGGCGCAGCGGCAATCTGCTGGGCAGCACGCCGGAAGAGGCTTTCTTTGTCCGCTGCGACCGCTCCACCATGACCCAGAACGACCTGGACAACGGCCGTCTGATCTGCCTGATCGGTGTGGCGGTGCTCAAACCGGCCGAGTTCGTCATCTTCCGCATCGGTCAGAAGACTGCCGATGCCCGGGACTGATTCCGGTGAAACTCATTTTGGCACAAGGAGACGATCATCATGGCTGAACGGACGACACCCTTCGGGGCCTTCAACTTTCTGGTGAACCTCAACGGGCCGCACGGCTCGGATGCGCCGCTGGGCGGTTTCTCCGATGTCAGCGGCCTGGGTGTGGAGATTACCATGGCCGAGTACCGCAACGGGAATGACAAGGAAAACCATGTGCGCAAGGTGGCCGGCATACACAAGGTTTCCGATGTCACGCTCAAGCGGGGCATCGTCAATTCCGAAGACTTGTGGGACTGGATCAAGCAGGCCCAGCGCAACGGACCGGAGGCCAAGCGCGATGTGGTCATCACCCTCCTGGACGAGGCTGGGGACAGGGTGGAGTCCTGGATCCTGCGCAACGTGGTGCCCATGAAATACACCGGCCCGACCCTGGCCGCCAAAGGCGGTGGCGACGTAGCCATGGAAGAGCTGGTCCTGTCCTCTGAGGGCATCGATCTCGAGGCGGCTTGACAGGCAGGATGGACATGAAAGGGCTGATCTTCGAAACCAGCGCGCCCCAACCGGATGCGGCCCGGAACCGCACCGACGTGGCCTGCTTCATCGGGTATGCCAGGGTGCGCGACGTGGACCCGCCGCAAAGGTTGAGGGCATGGCTGCAGCACCAGGGCTGGTGGGCCACCGGGGCGTCCAAAGGCGCCCAGCCGGGTCTGGAGTCCCTCTACGACCTGCCGCTGCCCATCGACAACTGGGAGGGGTTCGACAGGCTGTTCGAATGGGATCGGCGGACTTACGGGCCTGGTCCGGCTCTTGGTGCGACCTACCTTGGAGCGGCTGTACGTTCCTTTTTCGCCCAGGGCGGGCGGAAGTGCTTCGTGATCAGCCTGGGCGAACCTGGAGCCTGGTCCGCCGACCGGAACGTGCGCGATGGACTGCTCCTGCGGCTGGTGCCTGATGTCAGAAACCAGGGCGGGCGCCGCAGCCAGTGGCATGGACTGCACCACCTCTTTGGTCTGCCCGAGGTCTCCTTTGTGGCCCTGCCCGATCTGTGCGATCTGGTCTCGATCCCCAGCCAGGACGCAGCAGCCCCTGGGGAAGCTCCCCGGCCGGACCCGCAGTTCGTCGAGTGCTCCCAACCCGCGGCACCAGAGGAAGAGACCAGCATCGTGCACCTCGATCCCCCGCGCTGCACCGATCTTGAGTACGAGGGCTGGGCCGCGGTTCTCCGCCGGGCAGTGCGCTGGCTGGTCGATTTCCGCCGCGACGTGCACATGCTGGCCGCTTTGCCGCTGCCTGACATGGAAAGCAGCGCCGCCAGGGATCTGCTGGGCTTCATGCACCGCAAGGGCTGGCTCAGCGGCACCTTGCAGACGGAAAACAGCCTGGCCACCGCCTTTTTGCAGCTGGGCTACCCGTGGCTGCGGCAAAACTACGCCGGGGACCTGCCCTCCAGCCTGGAGCCGCCGGAAGGGGTCATGGCCGGGCTGCTGGCCCGCAACGCCTTGACAAGGGGCAACTTCCGCAGCGCCACCGCAGTTTCTGTCCATGACCTGCAGGACATGAGGCCGAGCCTGACCCGGGCCGAACGGTACGGGAAAAACCCTGCGGCCCCGCAGCAGGCATCACCGCAGGCTCCGCTGATTGATCGAGTCTCGCTGCTGGGGCGGACGCCGGAAGGCTGCCGCCTCGTATCTGATGTGACCACCAGCAACCACAGCAGCTATCGCCAGGCCTGCATCAGCCGGACCATCTCCATGGTGATTCGGGCCGCGCGGGCCATCGGCGAGGAGTATGTCTTTGAGGTCTCCGGGGAGCGGCTCTGGCAGCAGATCGAGGAGCGTCTCGGCGATGTGCTCGCGGTCATGCAGGCGGCCGGGGCTCTGGCAGGCCGCCTGCCTGAAGATGCCTTTCAGGTGCGCTGCAACCGTTCCACCATGACCCAGCAGGACATGGACTCAGGCCGGGTCATCGTGCAGGTGATCATCCGTCCCGCAGCCAGTATCGAAACCATGCGGATTCAGCTGGCTGTCGGGGACAGCGGCCGGGTCTCCCTGTCGGCCCTGGGCATGGAGGCGGCATGAGTGACCTCTACGACTCTCTTTTGCCGGGCTTCCGCTTTCAGGTGGACTTCAAGGAGCAGATGCTGGGCAATGAAACCGAAGGGGGCGAAGTGCTGCTGTGCAGCGGGGCCTTTTCCGAGTGCAGCGGACTTGAGGCGACCATGGAGCCAAAAACCATCAAGGAGGGCGGGCGCAACTGGGGGGCGGCCCAGCGAATGGGCCCGGTCAGCTTCGGGACAGTGGTCCTGAAACGCGGCCTGACCCGGACCCACGACCTGTGGACCTGGTTCAGCCTGGTTGGCAAAGGGGCCTATGCCCAGCGCCTGAACGTTTCCATCACCATGTTCGACCAGGCCGGAAACGGGGTCTTGTCCTGGACCTTGAAGAGGGCCATGCCAACCAAGTTCAAGGCACCCGATCTGAACGCGGCCAGCAGTGAAGCGGCGATCGAAGAGCTGCACCTGGTCCATGAGGGGCTGGCCCGTCAGACCCCGGCTGTGAAGCAACTCTAGGAGGCGAGATGCCCGGCACCCCCAATTTTGTCAAGGCCAGGTTCAAGATTCGCGGCAGTGAAGAGGCCCCCTTTGAAGTCGACTTCAACCCCGCGTCCCTGCAGTACACCATCAGCAATCAGATGAAGAACACCGGCTCGGGGAACTCGGCCAAGCAGTACGTGGACGAAAGCACAGGCAAGCTGAGCATGGAGCTGTTCTTCGACACCACCGACACAGGGGAGGATGTGCGTCTGCACAGCGTGCGGGTTGCCCGGCTGATGGAACCGGAGGAGAGCGGCAAGACCCCGCCTGTGGTCGAGTTCGAGTGGGGCCTGTACACCTTCGCCGGCATGATGGAGAAGTACAAAGAGGTCATCGACTTCTTCTCCCCGGACGGGGTGCCGCTGCGGGCGGCGGTCAACCTGACCCTGGCCAGCCAGGACGACGTGTTCGAGGGCGGGTCCTCCGAACGCAGGGCCGATACCGGCGGCTCCCTGGCAGGCGGGGGCGCCGGCAGCGACCTGCAGACACCTTCGCCGCCTGACAGCGACGGCCGCGGTGTGGCCCAGGTGGCCGCCAGGGCCGGGAACCCTGCTGCAGCCAGGGAGATTGCGGCCCAGAACGGCCTGGAGAACATGCGCTTCACCGGGGATGCCCAGCTGCAGCTTAAAGCCTCTGGTCAGGCTGCTAAAGCTCCGCCCCTGGCCGGGGCCGGAGTCTCTGCACAAGGTGCCTTTGCCGGGCTGCACAACCAGGGCGCAGGCCGGCCCAGCGGCTCGCTCAAGCTGAACAACTTTTTGCGCCCGACCGGCACAACGCAGCTGGGCACCGAGGACGCAGCCGGGTTTTCACTCGGCGGCCGGGCCCGGCTCCAGGGCTCGGCCAGCTTCAAGGCCGATGTGGGCCAGCCCGGGGCGCTCAAGGCCCGGATAGAATTTGATGGGGGTGAATGATGGCTGTGGTCTTTGACGAAGTCGTGACCAGGGTGGAGACCCCTCCACCAGGAGAGCCAGAGCTTGAGCAAATCAGGGATGAGCAGTCGCCGCAGGAGAAGGCCTCCAGCTGGGAACAGCAGCAGGCGACCTTCTGGCGCAGGCAACAAAGGCTGGAGGCGGATTGAATGACCATCACCGCCCTGAACATACCCCCGGTCACCAATCCACGCCCTGCAGTGGACGTCGACGGCCTGCGTTACGACAGGGTCAACGAGCTGCTGCTGGGCATGGAGATGCGTGAGCAGGAAGGCGGACTGTCGGCACTGGAGCTGCGCTTGAGCAATGTTGCCAGCGACCCTGACGGCGGAGCCGGCTATGCCTTCGAGGATGAAAGCGAGATTCGCCTCGGGTCACTGGTCACTGTTTTCACCGGAGATAACAGCGATCCCCAGGAGCTGTTCCGGGGGATCATCACCGGCCTGGAGGCCGAGTTTCCCGAAGCCGGCCCCCCTGAGCTGCTGATCCTGGCCGAGGACAGGCTGCAGCAGGCCCGCATGGCCCGCCGCACCAGGACCTATCAGGATATGTCCGTGGCCGACATCGCCAGGCAGGTTGCCCAGGGCCTCGGTCTTCAGGCCGAGGTGACCGGCCTGGCCTCTTTCAGGACCACCTGGGTCCAGCTCAATGAGAGCGATCTGGCTTTTCTGCGCCGACTGCTGCGCCGCTTCGACGCCGATGTGCAGATCGTGGAAGACCGACTCGAAGTCGCTCCGGTCAGCGAGGTGCAGCGTCAGGTCATCGAGATGGAGATGTTCCATGACTTGCGCAGCGTGCGCTTTATCGCCGATCTGGCCCATCAGGTGACCGAGGTCACCTGTGATGGCTGGAATCCGCTGACGGGACAGGCGGTCAGTGCACGCAGCAGCGGGGTCAACCTCGGTCCAGGGCTCGGCCGGCGCGGTTTCGATGTCCTGCGCCAGGTCCTGGGCGACCGGAGCGAGCATGTGGGCCACATTCCTGTTACCAGCGACGACGAGGCCCAGGCCCTGGCGGACACGGTCTTTGACCAGCGCGCCCGGGGCTTTGTCCGGGCCGAAGGCAGCGCCGCGGGCCATCCCGGCATTCGTGTCGGCAGCCACCTGCAGCTGCGCGGAGTCAGTCCGCGTTTCGAAAACACCTACTACGTGGTCAGCACCCATCACCGCTATGACCTGCACAACGGGTACCTGACCGATTTCAAGGCCGAGTCCTCGGCCATCGGGGAGGCCTCATGAGCGATCAGACCCTGATGAAGCAGCTCATCCCCATGCTCTCCGGCGGCAGTACTCTGGCCAGGGTGGTGGCAGTGAACGACCCGGAAGGCATCGGCCGGGTCAAGGTTCGTCTGCTCAGCTTCGACGGACCGGATGAGCAGGATGCCGAGATCTGGGCCCGGGTGGCCGTGCCCTTTGCCGGCAACAACCGGGGAGCCTTTTTGATACCCGATGTGGACGACGAGGTGCTGGTCAGTTTTGTCAACGCGGATCCGCGCCAGCCCGTGATCATCGGCGGGCTGTGGAGCGGCAGTACCGCGGTGCCGGAAACTTTAGGCGGCAGCGGGGGCAGCGTGGATCGCTGGACCATGACCGGCAAGGCCGGTACCCGCATGGCCATTGTCGAGGAGCAGCCGTCCGAGGCGACCATCAGCTTCACCACCCCCGGCGGGGTCAGCGGCGAGCTCACCGATTCAGGCGGCGGGAAGATCGAGATGCGCATCGGCGGGACCACCGTGACCTACGACACCCAGGGCGTGACAGTGAACACCGGCATGAAGGTCACTGTTCAGGCCACGCAGGTGGAGATCAGCGCCTCCATGGTCACGGTGAACGCGGCCATGTCCCGTTTCAGCGGCGTGGTCCAGGCCGACACAGTGATCACCAACAGCGTCGTCAGCTCATCCTACACACCAGGGGCGGGGAACATATGGTAAACCAGACCCGGGACATCAAATCCAAGGGCAGTCCAGACGGCAGGGTCAGATGGCTCGGCCCCCTGCCCCTCTGGGCCCGTCCCGGCCCGGCAGGACTGCGCATGGCTGACGGGGCCTCGGCCGGCCAGCCCGCGATACTGCGTTTCGATCACGACCAGTTCATGCAGGAATGCATCCAGGTGCTCCAGAGCGAACCAGAGCGTTTGGGGGAGTGGATTGCCCGGCCCGAGACCTGGCGGGAGCCCATGCCCTCGCCCAGGCCCAGCCCCCCGGAAACGCCGGAGTCGTCCCGGATCGCCTTTGTCTTTGACGCCACCCACCGCCTGGCCGCGTCCAGGAAGCCCAGGCTTCCAAAGGGCGTCAACCTGCAGTCGATCAAGACCAGGCCTGGGCATAAAAGCTGGCCCTCTGCCGCTGCAATCAGCGACGAGCAGCTGCCGTTGAAGCTCTTTCAGCCCGCCCAGAAGCGCCACTACCTGGTCAGCGCTTCGCTGATCCATGAGGAGCCTGGTTTGCCGGACTGCGAGCCTGAGCTGACCCGTCAGGAGAAGGTCAGTTTCGTAGTCCGCCGCCTGCTGCCTCCGGAGCACACCCCTGACGCACCGCTGGAGCAGTGGGACGAATATGCCTTTGTGCCCGGTCCCAAACACAGCACCTGGCGATGCGTCGGCAGGCACAACGCCGCTGCGGCCCGCAGCCTGGCGGCTGGCGAAGAGCAGTTGCCCATGTTTCCGATGTCTTATGAAAACAAGGCCTGCAACCAGAGCCGGAAGCTGTTCAGCGGCACCATCCCGGTCGGCCGCCGGGAGCAGTGGGTGGGGGCGGAGCTGGGCCCCGACGCCGCTGCCGGCAACACGGCAGATGCCGGCGTCGCCAATCCCGGCCCCGGTCTGGCCGGGATGATCTTGCAGTCCGACGTGGTCGGGCCATGGAAGCTGCTGCTGGAGCAGGCGGAGCTCAAAAAGAATGCAGCTGACAGATCCTTCCCCGCGTTCGACACTGAGGACACAGCCATGAGGCAGGACCGCACACGACTGCTGCGCACCTCGCGGGATGAGCTGCAGACTGGATCCTGGTATGTGCTGCTGGACCTGGCCCTTTTCCTGCAGAAGCACCTGCCCGATGTCTGGCAGGCCCTGCAAGGCCGAAAAGAGACCTCAGCGCTCGGCCAGGGCGAGCAGGACCTGGTCGGGGTGCTCAAGGCCACAGTGCTGTCCGGGAAGCTGGCCTGGGAGATCATCGCCGGCAAACCTTACCCGGACCAGAATGCTGCCGAGCCGGAAAGCCGCCTGCTGCAGCTGCTGCAGTTCGTCTCCTCCAGAGAGCAGCAGAGCCCGGGTTCCATCAGCGAGTCATGGCTGCGCGGCCTGCACCAGAGCGGCTGGGGCCTGGCCATCCCTGACCCCGATGCCCGCTACCCTTTCACCGCCCTGAAATGGACTCTGGCCGATGCCCTGGTGGCCGCTGCAGAGGCGGAGCAGGGCCTGGAGGCGGTGGAGACCACGTTCATCCGTTTTGATTCAGACGGCGCGGCCCTGCCTGTGAACGGCAACTGGCCCGATTTTCTCTTTCCCCTGGCAGACCCGGACCGGGTTGCGCCCGTGCCCGCCGTCCCGGCCTCTGAATTGAGCGGGCTGAGCGGCCTGGAACGTGCGCAGCGGGCTGTGGACATGCTGGCCGGAATGGTCCAGGCCTTGCTGCCGCCGGGTGATTCGGCCCAGGAGTTGATGGACAGTGTGCCCCTGGGGGATGCCCGGGAGGCCTGGTTCGTAGTGCGCTGCGTGTATGAGCGGCCCAACTGCGGCCCCCTGTTCCCGCCTCTGGTCAGCGCCGCGACCCGAAAATTCCAGATGGCACCGTTTTTCGATCCCGACGCGCCGGCCCGGCCGGTGCGCATCCCCATGCCGGTGGACATCTCGCCGGCAGGCCTGCGCAAGTACCAGAAGAACACCGGTCTGGTCATCTCCGACATGCTGTGCGGAAAGATCAAGGGCATCCGCAAGATGACCTTCGCCGACCTGGTGCTGTCGATCCTGCCCTGGCCTTTTCACAAGGACCTGCCCGATCCGGGCAGCGGCACCTGCAAGGAGGGCGGCAACGCCTTCGGCATGATCTGTTCCCTGTCCATTCCGATTGTCACCCTCTGCGCCCTGATCCTGATGATGATCATGGTGGCCCTGTTCGATCTGTTTTTCCGCTGGATCCCCTATCTGTTCCTCTGCCTGCCCATTCCCGGGCTGAAGGGCAAGAAGGGGGGAGGGTCATAGTAGAATGTTGAATGCAGAATACTGAATTCAGAATGGAGAAGGGAGAACTCTGGATACAGTCCAATTGCTGGCATGACTGGAGGTTGAGGGAAGAAGACAGAGGTCAGCGCAGCCTCTGGCTGCACTGACAGGTCAAGGGTTGAGGGTGGATGGTTGAGGGAAGAAAAGCTCTCCGACTTGTCGCGAGATGACACTCAACTTGGCCAGTTTGATCAGGGCAGAAACTTTCACAGGATCACGTGCTGTGACCAGAGCCTCTGCTGGGAATTTCGAAAATGGGCTGGCTCTGGGACAGAGCCGCCCTACTGGGAAGAACTTGAGGCTGTCTTCAAGGTGGCCGCCGCTTTCCAAGCGGCCGGCCCTGGGGAGAGGACAGATGACAGATGACAGAGGACAGAAGAAAAACAAAGAGTGCAACCCTGGGTTTTTGATTTTTGGTACGTTGTGGGGCAAAGGGCAACGTCTGGGGTGGATTGTGCAGCCTGTCTGGGCTGGCCTTAGGGACAAGGCCGCCCTACCTGGGAAGGAGTCTGGATTCCGGGTAGGCCGCCGCTTTCCAAGCGGCCGGCCCTGGGGCCAGGTCTA
>CAYOID010000032.1:0-32692 GCA_964403955.1 uncultured Desulfohalobiaceae bacterium
ATGAAGTTTCTTACGAGAATCCAGAAACCAGAATAATCAAAGAGTCAGCGCAGCCTCTGGCTGCGCTGACTCTTTGATTGCCTCCCCAAAAAATGCTTGAATCAGGACAGCCTCTGACGAGGTTTGGAGAAGACAGACATGGCTCGAAAACAGAATCAATCCACTGAGGACCTGCGCAAGGAAGCCCTGAACACCGCGCTGACCACTATAGAACGAAAATATGGCCAGGGCTCGGTCATGTTCCTTTCCGATCAGGCCCACCAGGCAGTGCCTTCCATCCCCACCGGCTCCATCGGACTGGACCTGGCCCTGGGTGTGGGCGGGGTTCCCAGGGGACGGGTGGTGGAAATCTTTGGCCCTGAATCTTCGGGCAAGACCACCCTGGCCCTGCAGATTCTGGCTGAGGCCCAGAAAAAAGGCGGCAACGTGGCTTTTGTGGATGCCGAGCATGCCATGGACGTGAGCTACGCCGGCCGGATCGGGGTCAAGACTGATGAGCTGCTCATTTCTCAGCCGGATTATGGGGAACAGGCCCTGGAGATCTGCGACCTGCTGGTCAGGTCCGGGGCCATAGACGTCATCGTGGTCGACTCGGTGGCCGCCTTGATTCCCCAGGCCGAGCTGGAAGGCAACATGGGCGAGACCCAGGTCGGAGGCCAGGCCAGGCTGATGTCCCATGCCATGCGAAAATTGACCGGTTCCATTCATCGGTCCAAGACAACGGTCATTTTCATCAACCAGATCCGAATGAAGATCGGCATGACCGGCTACGGGAGCCCTGAGACGACCACCGGCGGCAATGCCCTCAAGTTTTATTCTTCCCTGCGCCTGGACATTCGAAAGATCCAGTCCCTCAAGGACAAGGACGAAGTCTACGGCAACCGGGTCAGGGTCAAGGTGGTCAAAAACAAGGTTGCTCCTCCCTTCAGGGAGGCCCAGTTCGATATCCTTTACGGCACCGGGGTCTCCAGGGAGGGCGAGCTTCTCGATCTCGGGGTCCAGTATGGAGTGGTGGACAAGAGCGGTTCCTGGTTCGCCTTTGGGTCCGAGCGCCTGGGGCAGGGCAAGGAAAATGTCCGGGCCTTCCTCCAGGAGCACGAGGACATCCGGCAGAAGATCGAGGATCAGCTCCTGGTCCATCTGGGGATGAAGGAAGCCCCGGTGCAGACCGAAGAAACAGCAGAAGAGGAGCCTGACCAGGGCTGACCAGGTCCTGCAGGGGATACGCTCGTATGAAACTTCAGAAGAAAGAACCCCTCACCCCTCACTCAGTTTTCTTGAATCGTCACGCATGACCTAAAAGCCTGGATTTGGGACTTGTTGTACCACCCCGGTGTCTTAAAAGAACTGGGTGAGGGGAGCTCCCCTTGGAACAGGGGAGCAGTAAGAGGAGCATCCTCAAAAGTTTCTGCCCTGATCAAACTGGCAGATTTAACCCCAAAGTTATCAATCATTGAAACCAGCTTTTATTTATTAAAATCAAAAAGATATGGGTCAGCCCTGCCAGAGGCAGGGCTGACGTCAAATCCAAGATGAGGAGTGTGTTGTGACAACGGCTGCAGAAATACGTAAATCGTTCCTCGATTTCTTCGCCCGCAACGGTCACCAGATCGTACCCAGTTCTCCACTTGTCCCCAAGGACGACCCTTCGCTGCTGTTCACCAACGCGGGCATGGTCCAGTTCAAGAAGGTCTTCCTCGGCCAGGAGAAACGCCCCTACAACAGGGCCACGACCTCCCAGAAGTGCCTCCGGGTCGGAGGGAAGCACAACGACCTGGAGAATGTAGGCCGGACAGCCCGGCACCACACCTTTTTCGAGATGCTCGGCAATTTTTCCTTTGGGGACTACTTCAAGGAGGAGGCCATCCGGCTGGGTTGGGAGTACTTGACCCAGGAGCTGGGCCTGCCCAAGAACAGGCTGTACTGCACCGTGTATCTCGATGACGACGAGGCGGCCGACCTCTGGCGCAAGGTGGCCGGCATACCTCCGGAGCGCCTCTATCGCCTGGGGGAAAAGGACAACTTCTGGTCCATGGGGGACACCGGCCCATGCGGGCCCTGCTCCGAGATTCTCATCGACCAGGGGGAGCACATGGCCTGCGGCCCGGATTGCGAGATAGGGGTCTGTGAATGCGACCGTTACCTGGAGATCTGGAACCTGGTCTTCATGCAGTTCAACCGGGACGAGTCCGGGGAGATGACGCCCCTGCCCAAACCAAGCATCGACACCGGCATGGGGCTGGAACGCGTTGCTGCAGTCTGCCAGGGCGTGTACTCCAATTTTGATACCGATCTCTTCTCAGGCCTGATTCAGAGCATGTCGTACAAGGCCGGGGTGGAGTACAAGACCGATCCGGACGTGGATATCGCCCTGCGGGTGATTGCCGATCACTGCCGGGCCATCCCGTTCATGATCGCCGACGGCATCCTGCCCTCAAATGAAGGCCGGGGCTACGTGCTCAGGCGGCTCATCAGACGGGCTTACCGCTTTGGCAGCTTCCTCGGGCTGGAGGGTCCCTTCCTGTTTGAAGTCTGCGGGCAGCTGGTTGGTGAAATGGGCGAGGCTTATCCTGAGCTGATCAACTCCAACGAGTTCATGACCAAGGTCGTTCTCCAGGAGGAGGAGAATTTCGGCAAGACCCTGGACAAGGGTTTGGGGCTCCTGGAAGAGGAGCTCGCCGGTCTGAAGAAAGCCGGCCTGGATGCCGTGCCCGGGGAGGTGGTCTTCAAGCTCTACGACACTTTCGGGTTTCCTGTGGATATCGTCAAGGACGTGGCCGAGAAACAGGGATTTCAGGTCGATGAGCAGGGCTTCGAGCACTTGATGCAGGCCCAGAGGGAACGCTCAAAAGCGGCCTGGGCCGGCAGCGGCGAAATCGACCTGGCCGGAGAGTTCGCCCCTCTTCTGGAATCCGGGATGCGCACGGAGTTTTTGGGATATTCGACCCTGCAGGCGTCCAGCCGGATCGTCTCCATTCTGACCACGAGCGGCCAGGCCATTGCAGAGGCCTCTGAAGGCCAGAAGATCTATGTCCTGACTGCCCGGACCCCGTTCTACGGAGAGTCCGGCGGACAGGTCGGCGATCAGGGCCGAATTTTATCCGACACCGGGATGGCCAGGGTCACCGAGACCCTGAAGCCTGCCTCGGAGTTCATCGTGCACATGGCAGAGGTGATCCAGGGGACCCTGTACCGGGATCAGGAAGTCAATTTGAACGTGGAAGAAGGTCAGCGGGTGGCCACGGCCAGAAATCACACCTGCACGCATCTGCTCCACGCTGCTTTGCGAAATGTGCTCGGAAGCCATGTCAAACAGGCCGGTTCTCTGGTCACCCCGGAGCGGCTCAGATTCGACTTCACGCATATCAACCCCTTGAGCCGGGAGGAACTGGAGCGGATCGAAGACCAGGTCAACCAGAACATTCTGGCGGATATCCCTTTAGAATGCACGGTCATGCCCTTTGCCCAGGCCAAGGAAGAACAGGCTGTGGGGCTGTTTGAAGAAAAATATGCGGATGAGGTCCGGGTGGTGGAGATTCCGGAGGTCTCCAAGGAGCTCTGCGGGGGAACCCATCTCTCGTCCACCGGCAAGGCCGGCATGTTCACCATCATTTCCGAGACAGGAGTTGCAGCCGGGGTGCGGCGGATTGAAGCCGCCACCGGCTGGAATGCGATGCGCCTCTTTCGCAGGGACAAGGCCGTTCTGGAGTCCCTGTCCAATGCCCTGAAGACCCAGCCAGACAAGCTGGTGGACCGGGTGGAGGAGCTTCAGGACCAGCTCAAGCGAGCGGTCAGAGACAAAGAAGAGCTGCAGAAAAGCCGGGTTTTTTCCAATGCCCGGTCCCTCCTGGATCAGGCCGAGACCATCGCCGGAGTTGACATTGTGACTTCCAGGCTTGACCTCCCTGCCGGGGCCGGGATGAAGGAGCTGCGGTCGATGATGGACGATCTGCGCTCCCGGATGCAGAAAGGGATCATTTTTCTTGCTGCTGAAAATGAAGGCAAGGTCATGCTCCTGCTGTTTGTCAGTCCGGATCTGCATGAGCGGTTCACCGCTCCTGAGCTGATCAAGGAGGTGGCCGCTGAAGTCGGCGGCAGCGGCGGCGGACGTCCTGATCTGGCTCAGGCTGGGGGATCCAGGCCGGAAGGGGTTGCCCAGGCTTTGAAAAAAATAAAAGAGCTCATTGCCTCCAAGGTTTGAGATCTATGAAACGATATATCAGGGTCAAATTTCGGGAGCAGGGACAACACTACTACTTTTGGTCCGAGCAAGAGGAGCTCAAGAGCGGTCAGGCTGTCATCGTGGCCACTGAAGAAGGGCAGGGCATGGCCTGGGTGGTCAGTGTCCGGGAAGCCCCGCCGGACGATCTGCCTGAGGAGGACATCAAGCCCATAGAGCGTCCGGCTGAAGAAGAAGACTTCCAGGTCCAGGAAAAGAACCGTCAGCTTGGTCAAGAGGCCTTTGCCTACTGTGCAGAGCAGGTCCAGCAGTTCAAGCTGGAGATGAAGCTCGTGGATGTCGAGGTCCGCTTTGACCAGAGCAAGATGGTTTTTTACTTCACAGCCCCTGCCAGAATCGATTTTCGGGAACTGGTCAAGGTTCTGGTCAGCAAGTACCGGACCAGGATCGAGCTCAGGCAGATCGGAGTCCGGCATGAGGCCCAGCTCGTGGGCGGGGTGGGCAATTGCGGCCGGGTGTGCTGCTGTCATTCCTTTCTGCGCAAGTTCGACCCCGTGACCATCAAGATGGCCAAGGAGCAGCAGCTCTTTCTGAATCCGTCCAAAATTTCCGGTGCCTGTGGTCGCCTGTTGTGCTGCCTGAATTACGAGCGGGAGACCTATGCCGACTTTCAGCGCAAATGTCCGAAGATCGGCAAGCGATATGAGACCGCCCAGGGGGAGGTCAAGGTCCTGCGTTCCAATATGTTCCGGGATTCTCTGATCGTGGATGCCGGGGAAGGCGAGGAAAAGGAGATCTCTTTGTCCGAGTGGGAGGAGATCAGGAAACGCAGGCCCAGGGACAACCCCCCAGCCGGGGAAGCCCAAAAGCGGACCGATCAGTCCGGGGACAGGGGCGAACCCAGGAGTCAGCCAGGGCCCAAAGATCAGTCCGGGCCTGAGGCTGCTCAGCCCGACGGACAGGAACAGGGGCAGGAAAAGCAGAGCGAGAAGGATTCCGACTCGAAACAAAGCAAGGACAAACGGGCCCGACGGTCCAGAAAGAGACGCTCCAGACCCCGGAAAAAGAAATAGAGCCCTCAGGAAGCGGATGCGAGGAGGAGATTTGTGACCCAGGCCTTTTTCATCACCACCCCAATCTACTATGTCAATGCCAGCCCGCATCTGGGGCATGCCTATACCACCATTCTGGCTGACTGCATCAACCGGTTTCACAAGCTTCTGGATGAGCGAACCTTTTTTTTGACCGGTACGGACGAGCACGGAGACAAGATTGTCCAGGCCGCCGAGGACAATGGTCAGAGCCCGCGGGAGTACGTGGACAGGATCAGCAGCCAGTTCAAGGAGCTCTGGCCCCATCTGGGCATAGAGCACGATGCATTTGTCCGCACCACTGACGAGGTTCACACCAGGTGCGTGCAGAAAATCCTGAGCCAGGTCCACGACAATGGGGACATCTACTTCGGCGAGTACGGCGGGCACTACTGTTTCGGCTGCGAGCGATTCTACACGGACAAAGAGCTCAACGACGGACTGTGCCCCGATCATTTGAAGAAGCCGACCTATATCAGGGAAAAGAACTACTTTTTCCGGATGAGCCGCTACCAGGACTGGCTCAGAGAGAAAATCGAAGCCGATCCCGGGTTCATTCAGCCCCGCCAGTATCGGAATGAAGTACTGGCCATGCTCAGAGAGCCCCTGGACGATCTGTGCATCTCCAGGCCCAAATCCCGTTTGACCTGGGGGATCGAGCTCCCCTTCGACCCGGACTTCGTGACCTATGTCTGGTTCGATGCCCTGATCAATTACATCTCCGCCCTGGGCTGGCCGGATGGTCAGAACTTCAAGACATTCTGGCCGGGGGCCCACCATCTGGTGGCCAAGGACATCCTCAAGCCCCATGCCATCTTCTGGCCGACCATGCTCAAGGCGGCAGGCCTGGAACCCTACCAGGGACTGAGGGTCCACGGCTACTGGAAGGTTGAAGAGGCCAAGATGTCCAAGAGTCTGGGCAATGTGGTCAAGCCTTTGGAAATGCGTCAGAAATATGGTCTGGACGGCTTTCGCTACTTCTTGATGCGGGAGATGCAGTTCGGCCACGACGGGAGCTTTTCAGAGCAGGCCCTGGTCAGCAGGTTCAATTCCGATCTGGCCAATGACCTGGGGAACCTGTTCAACAGGTCCCTGTCCATGACCCACAAGTATTTTCAGGGGCGGGTCCCCCGGGCCGGGGAGCCGGGCGAGCTGGAAAATGAGATCATGGATTTGGGGCTGAAGGCTGTGCAGGGCTATGCGGACCATGTGCGCAAGTTTCAGGTTGCCCTTGGACTGGAATCATTGTGGGAGTTTGTCCGCGGCCTGAACAAGTACATCGATGCCTCAACACCCTGGGTCCTGAACAAGGAGGGCCGGACCGGACAGCTGCAAACGGTCATGGCCACGATTCTGGGGGGGCTGCGCAAGATCGCCCTGGCCCTCTGGCCGGTGATGCCTGACGCCAGCAGGACCATGCTGGAACAGCTCGGTCTGACCTTGGTCCCGGAGAAAGAGGACCTGGACCGGGAAGCTCAGACCTGGAGCTTTCTGGAACCTGAAACGCAACTGGCCAAGACATCGAATCTTTTTCCTCGAAAGGAGCAACCTGATCTGGAAATGTCTGCAGACACGCCCCAAAAAGAGTCTCAGGTCAAAGGGAAAAATAATTCCCAGTACATCGAGTTCAGCGATTTTCAGAAAATGGAGCTCAAGATCGGGACTGTGCTCCGGGCTGAGGCAGTGGACAAAGCGGACAAGCTCCTCAGGCTGGAGGTGGATCTTGGAGAGGGCGAACCCAGGCAGGTTGTGGCGGGATTGGCTGAGCACTACGGACCGGATCAGCTTCCAGGAACCCAGGTTGTCATGGTGGCCAATCTCAAGCCCAGAAAACTGATGGGCATCCTCTCCCAGGGCATGGTTCTGGCGGTTCATGATCCTTCGGGTCTGAAGCTGGTCGCCCCGTCCCAGGCGGTTCAGCCCGGCTCCAAGGTAAGCTGAATTTCAGCCCTTGATGCAGGCCAGAGGCCTGACCCGGGCTATCTTTCTGGCCAGGCCCGCCCGATGCGTGGATTCCACGACTTCGAAGACGTCTTTGTAGGCCTGAGGCGCTTCCTCTGCCGCTCCTCTGGCACTGGCCGTCCGGATCAGGATTCCCTGATGGCCGAGGCTGGCGATCACACTTTGGCCTTTCCATTTCTTGAGGGCCTGCCGCCGGCTCATCGCCCTCCCGGCTCCATGGCAGGCCGAGCTCCAGGCCAAATCCTCTCCTGCAGCGTTTCCCGCCAGAATGTACGAGGAGGTGCCCATGGTACCTCCGATCAGGACCGGCTGTCCCACAGGGGCGTACCTCCGGGGAAGCTCCGGATGGCCGGGGCCGAAAGCTCTGGTGGCGCCTTTACGGTGGACATAGAGCTTACGGGCCCCTCCCTGGGCCTGATGGCTCTCAACCTTGCATGTGTTGTGGCTGATGTCATAGAGAAGGCTGCAGTCAGCCCCGGGCAGCACAGCCTCCACCTCCTCCCGGACCAGGTGTCCGATGACCTGGCGATTGGCCAGGGCACAGTTGATCCCGCAGACCATGGCCCGGTAAAAGTTCCTCCCCTCTGGAGAGTTCACCGGGGCGCAGACCAGCTCCCGTTCCGGAAGCGTGATGTTGTATTTTTTTGCCGCTTCGGCCAGATGCTGGAGGGAATCTGTTCCGATTTGGTGCCCCAGGGCCCGTGAACCGCAATGCAGGGATATGAGCACGTCCTGGTCCTGCAGGCCGAATGCTTCCGCCGTAAAGTGATCGAAGATTTCTTCCACAACCTGGATTTCCAGGTAGTGATTGCCAGAGCCGAGGGTGCCGGTCTGTTTTTCCTGTCTTTTTTTGGCGGTGTCGCTGACCAGGTCTGGATCCGCCCCTGGGGTGCAGCCATGGTCTTCGATGAACTCCAGATCCTGCTGGATGCCAAAGCCCCTGGCCACAGCCCACCGCGCCCCCTGAGTGAGCAGATCGTCCAGCTGAGAAGGGGACAGGGAGATCAGCCCCTTGGAACCCAGACCTGCCGGTATTCTTTTGAACAGGGCATCTGTCAACGCTTCCAGTTTGGGCAAAACCTCCTGAATGTTCAGCCCGGTTCGCAATGTCCTGACCCCGCAGGAGATGTCGTAGCCGATACCCCCGACGGAAATGACCCCGCCCTGGTCAGGGTCAAAGGCGGCCACCCCGCCGATGGGAAATCCATATCCCCAATGGGCATCGGGCATGACCAGAGAGGCTTTGACAATGCCGGGCAGGGCGGCCACGTTCGCGGTCTGCTCGATCACTTTGGGCTCCAGCAGGCGGACCAGTTTTTCAGAGGAGAAGAAGCGGGCCGGGACCCGCATGGGATGGCGGCAGGGGATTTCCCACTGACATTCGCCAATGGGCTTGAGGTCTGCGGTGTCCATAGTTGTCCACCCAGAGGTCGGTCCGAAGGCGTTTGAGACCTGGAAAAGCAGCGTGACTGCAGGGAGCTGGTTTCCGAAGAGCTGGGCCGTGATTGATGCTCCCGCGGTCACCCGCTGGAACTTTGAGACTCCAAAGGCTCAACGAGGATATAGTCGGCTTCGTTGTTGCGCAAGGAAAGGGTGAAGTTGTGGATTTTCAGGGCAACAGGGTCCTTGAGGGGGGCCCGGCCGATGACCGTGATCTCAACCCCGGGCAGCAGGCCCATATCCCGGATGCGTCTGCCCAGCTCGCCGTTGGCTCTGACTGAAACGATTCTGGCTCTCTGGTTGCGGGCCAGGTGGCGCATGTTCATGCTCGTGTTCATAATGAACGATTTCTTACTCGTTTGAGTTGAAGGCCAGAACCTTTGTGGCCAGGCCCTGTCCAAGAACAAGTTCGGAATCCCGGACTTTCATCCGGCAGGGCCCGGATCCGTTGGACACGATCTGGATCTCCGTTCCCGGGGTCAATCCCAGGGCGTAGAGTTTTGTCCTTGCTCCTCCCCCGCCGGTGAGGGAAGCTATCACGACCTTGCTGCCGGAAGGAAAATGAATTAAGGGTAGTGCACTCATAAGAGCTGAACACCTCCAGCCTGAAAATAATTTTTCAGGGCGTAATGTTTGGCTGTCCTAATTTTTTCGTTGATTGGACTATAATGGTCGGCTTCCCCGCTGTCAAGACAGGTGTGCACATTTCAAATTCAAAGAGGCAGCGCTGACGGCAGGGTTGCGTTGTCTCAAAGCCGGGCACAATCACCAGTGCACAGGGCAGGAGAATGGCCTTGCTCCCTCAGGAACAATCACGTACACCAGACACCGAAGCGGACAGCGCACCATGAACCAGTAACCTCCAGCTGAGACTATGCCTAAGAGAACCGACCTCAAGAAGATCATGCTCATCGGATCCGGTCCGATCATCATCGGACAGGCCTGCGAATTCGACTATTCCGGGACCCAGGCTCTCAAGGCCCTGAAAGAAGAGGGCTTTGAAGTGGTGCTCATCAACTCCAATCCAGCCACTATCATGACCGATCCTGAACTGGCTGACCGGACGTATGTCGAGCCCATCACTCCTGAATGCGTGGCCAAGATCATAGCTGCCGAGCGGCCCGACGCTTTGCTGCCGACACTGGGAGGGCAGACCGGGCTGAATACGGCAGTTGCCGTGGCTGAACAGGGAGTCCTGGACCGGTACGGAGTGGAGCTCATCGGGGCCTCCCTGCCGGTGATCCAGAAGGCTGAGAGCCGGAGACAGTTCCGCAGGGCCATGGAGAACATCGGTCTTGCCGTGCCCCAGAGCGGCATAGCCGGCTCCCTGGACGATGTCCAGGGGCTCTGTGAGCGCCTGGATTTCCCGATCATTGTCCGCCCGGCCTACACCCTGGGCGGAACCGGCGGCGGGGTGGCCTACAACCGGGAAGACCTGGATGCCATAGCCTCCCAGGGGCTTGCGGCCAGTATGACCCATGAGGTCATGCTGGAAGAGTCTCTGCTGGGCTGGAAGGAGTTCGAGCTCGAGGTCATGCGGGACAAAAACGACAACTGCGTGATCATCTGCTCCATCGAGAACGTCGACCCCATGGGGGTGCACACCGGCGACTCCATCACTGTGGCTCCGGCCCAGACCCTGACCGATCAGGAGTATCAGGTCATGCGCGATGCCTCCCTGGCCATCATGCGCGAGATCGGGGTCGAGACCGGGGGGTCCAATGTCCAGTTCGCCATCAACCCGGAGGACGGGCGGATGATGGTCATTGAGATGAACCCCAGGGTGTCCAGGTCCTCGGCCCTGGCCTCCAAGGCCACCGGCTTTCCCATCGCCAAGATAGCGGCCAAGCTGGCCGTAGGCTACACCCTGGACGAGCTGCCCAACGACATCACCAGGGAGACTGTGGCCTCTTTTGAGCCGTCCATCGACTACTGCGTGGTCAAGGTGCCCAGGTTCACGTTTGAAAAATTTGCCAGCACAAAGGACGTGCTGACCACGTCCATGAAGAGTGTGGGCGAAACCATGGCCATTGGCCGGACGTTCAAAGAGGCCCTGCAAAAGGGGCTGCGTTCACTGGAAACAGGCATGTTTGGTCTGACCAACGAGTTCAGCTCCCCCTTGCCGGACCGGGAAACCATCATGGCCGGGCTGCGCATTCCCAATTCTCAGAGGATCTACCGCATCCGACAGGCCCTGCTCAGCTCCGTGTCCGAAGACGACATCTGTCAGGCCTCGGGCATCGATCCCTGGTTCGTTCGCCAGATCAGCGAGCTGACCAGGTTCGAGGCCCGATTGCTCGAGTGTGCAGAGCAGGGCGGGCTGCAGATTTCAAGCAGCGATCTGCCGGCCCTGATTCGGGAGGCCAAGGAGCTGGGGTTTTCGGACAAGCAGCTGGCCGCGGTCTTCAAGACCGGTGAAATTTCCGTTCGCCAGTACCGCCAGGCCAACGCCGTCCTGCCCACCTACAAGCTGGTGGACACCTGTGCGGCCGAGTTCGAAGCCTACACCCCCTATTTCTACTCCACCTATGAGCGGGAAAACGAGGCCAGGGCGACTCAGGACAGGAAAGTGGTCATTCTGGGGGGCGGCCCCAACCGGATCGGTCAGGGCATAGAGTTCGACTACTGCTGCGTGCATGCCTCCTTTGCTTTGCGGCAGATGGGCATCGAGTCGATCATGGTCAACTCCAACCCAGAGACGGTGAGCACGGACTACGACACTTCGGACCGATTGTACTTCGAGCCCCTGACCCTGGAAGACGTTCTGAACATCGTTGAGCAGGAGCAGCCAGAGGGGGTCATTGTCCAGTTCGGCGGCCAGACCCCCCTGAACCTGGCCGTTCCTCTGCTGGATAACGGGGTGAAGATCATGGGGACCTCTCCGGACAGCATCGACCGGGCCGAAGACCGTGAACGCTTTCAGGAGCTCCTGCGCATCCTGGGTCTGCAGCAGCCGGAAAACGGCACAGCCGTTTCCGAGGAAGGCGCGGTGGAGGTGGCCAAAAAGATCGGGTACCCCCTGGTGGTTCGGCCATCCTATGTCCTGGGCGGCAGGGCAATGGAGATCGTGTACGATGAAGAAGACCTGCTGAACTACTTTCGCCAGGCAGTGATCATCTCCCCTGACCATCCCATCCTGCTGGACAAGTTCATGGAGAACGCCGTGGAGGTGGATGTGGATGCCGTGTCAGACGGAGTGGAAACCTACGTTGGCGGGGTCATGGAGCACATTGAGGAGGCCGGGGTCCACTCCGGTGACTCGGCCTGTGTCCTGCCGCCGCACACCATCGGCCAGGACATGATCGAGGAGCTCAAGCGGCAGACCAAGGCTCTGGCAGCTGAGCTTCAAGTCACGGGGCTGATGAACATCCAGTTTGCGATCAAAGGGGACCAGGTCTACATCCTGGAGGTCAACCCCCGGGCTTCCAGGACCGTGCCCTTTGTGAGCAAGGCCACGGGCGTCCCTCTGGCCAAGCTGGCCACTCAGGTCATGCTGGGCAAGACCATCAGGGAGCTCGACCCCTGGTCGCAGCGCAAGCACGGCTATGTGTCCATCAAGGAGGCGGTCCTGCCCTTTGACCGCTTCCCGGGGGTGGACATTCTCCTTGGACCGGAAATGCGGTCCACTGGAGAGGTCATGGGCGTCGATCACAGCTTCGGGATGGCCTTTCTCAAGTCGCAGATCGCCTCCGGGCTGATCCTGCCCAAGGGCGGCAAGATTTTCATTTCAGTCAACGACCGGGACAAACCCTGGATTGTGGAGAGTGCGGGCATTCTCCACGAGCTCGGATTCGACATCGTGGCCACAGAGGGCACAGCCGCGTTCCTGGGTCGGAAAGGGATCCCTGCCCAGGTGGTCAGAAAGGTGTATGAAGGCCGGCCCAATGCCATCGACATGATCAAGAACAAAGAGATCGACATGGTCATCAACACCTCTTCAGGCAAGCTGACCGTGCAGGATTCCTCGTCCCTGCGGCATGCGGTGATCCTCTACGGACTGCCCTACACCACCACCATGGCCGGGGCCAGGGCCATGGTCCAGGCCCTGAAGGAGCTCAAAGGCAAAGGTCTGGAGGTCTGCAGCCTGCAGGAATATCATCACAACGGGGGAAAACATCAGGAAAGATCAAACGGCTCCACCTGAGCTGCCCTCAGGCATCCCGGAGTTCTTATCAAGGAAGAGTACTCAGAGCATGAAGGAATACTGCGGACTCATCGGTGTATACGGCCATCCTGAAGCCGCCAGGATGGCCTATTTTGGTCTCTACGCCCTGCAGCACCGCGGGCAGGAGAGTGCCGGAATCGTGACCTGGGACGGGACCCGGCTGCGCGAGCAGCGCGGCATGGGTCTGGTGGCCGACGTGTTCAATGAACGGCATCTCGGGCACGAGCTCAAGGGCAAAGTGGCTATCGGACACATTCGGTACTCGACCACCGGTGCTTCGCTGCTGCGCAACGCCCAGCCTTTTATGGTCAACTTCAAAGGACTGCACCTGGCCATCGGGCACAACGGCAATTTGATCAACACCCTGGAGCTGCACAATGAGCTCGAGGAACAGGGGTCCCTGTTCCAGACCAGCATGGACAGCGAGATTTTTCTCCATCTGGTGGCCAAGAACATGAACGGAGACAGCCTGGAAGAGGCAGTGGCCCGGGCCTGCCGCAAGGTCAAAGGGGCTTACAGTCTGCTCATCCAGGCCAATCAGAAGCTCATCGGCATTCGCGACCCCCGGGGGTACAGACCTCTGGTCCTCGGCCGGCTGGACTCAACATATGTCCTGGCGTCTGAAACCTGCGCCCTGGACCTGCTCGAGGCCGAGTACCTGCGGGAGGTGAAGCCTGGAGAAATGGTCATCATCGACAACGGCAAGCTGAGTTCCAGGCAGGTCATGCAGCCTGAGTCCCGCTCCTCATGCATTTTTGAGCTCATCTACTTTGCCCGTCCGGACTCAGTCGTCTTTGGCCAGAACGTCTACACGGCCCGCAAGGAAATGGGGCGGGTCCTGGCCCGGGAAAACCCGGTGGAGGCTGATTTCTGCATGCCCTTTCCCGATTCCGGGATGTACGCTGCCGTGGGGTATGCCCATGAGTCAGGACTGCCCTACGAGATCGCCATGATTCGGAATCACTACGTTGGCCGGACCTTTATCCAGCCCTCCCAGGGGATGCGCGATTTCGGGGTTCGGATCAAGCTCAACCCGGTCAGGGAGATGATTCAGGGCAAGCGGATCGTGATCATTGAAGACTCCATCGTTCGGGGAACCACAATCCGGACCAGGATCAAAAAACTCCGGGAGCTGGGGGCCAGGGAGCTCCACCTCCGGGTCAGCTGTCCGCCGATCGTCAGTCCCTGTTACTATGGCATCGATTTCTCCTCCAAAGGAGAGCTCATTGCAGCCAGTCACAGTGTTGAGGACATCACCAAGTTCATCGGGCTCGACTCCCTGCACTTCTTAAGTGTTGACGGGCTGCTCCAGGCCGTGGGCTCCACCGGGGGGTACTGTCTGGCCTGCTTCAACGGCCAGTATCCAGAGCTGCCCTGCCCGGGCTACAGCAAGATGAGCCTGGAGGACTGACCGTGAAACAGGGACAGGATTTGAATCAGGAGACCAACATGGCCGGCACCCGGGACTGGGTCCAGCTGGCCCGGGAAGTCCTGGACATCGAGATTCAGGGGCTCGAAGAGGTCAAGAGCGCTCTTGGCCCTGAATACGTTCGAGCCCTTGAAACCCTGACAGCCTGCACCGGGCGGGTTGTGGTCACTGGCGTGGGCAAGTCCGGCCTTGTGGGGCGAAAGATTGCAGCCACGCTCAGCAGCACAGGCACCCCGGCCTACTTCCTGCACCCGGTGGAAGGGGCCCACGGGGATCTGGGCCTGATCAGGGAGGGGGACGTGATCCTGGCCCTGTCCAACAGCGGGGAGACAGACGAACTCAACGCCATCATCCCGACCCTGGTCGCCCTGGGTGCCAAAATTGTGGGTCTGACCGGGAACCTGAACTCCACGCTGGCCAGCCTCTCTGACGTCAGTCTGTGCACCAGGGTCTCCAGGGAGGCCTGCACCCTGGGGCTGGCCCCTACGGCCAGCACCACGGCAGCTCTGGCCATGGGAGACGCCCTGGCTGTGGGGCTCATCGAGTGGAAGTCCTTTGGTCGGGACGACTTTCGCAGGTACCATCCCGGCGGGGATCTGGGCCGCCAGCTTTCCCAGGACATTTCTTTCTTGATGCAGACCACGGACCTGCCCCTGGTCCGGGAAACGGCTACTTTGCAGCAGGCCCTGGACCGCCTGGACCAGGGAGGTCTGGGTACGGTCATTGTGGTCAACGGCCAGGATGAGCTCAAGGGGATTCTGACTGACGGGGATGTGCGCCGGCTGGTCTGCCGCAGCCATTTTTCATTGCAGGATGGGGTGGACCGATACATGACCGCTGCCCCCAAGCACGCTTTTCTGGGAGAAAAAGGGGGTCGGGTTTTGGACCGGATGGAGAAAGCAGCCATCACTGTCCTGCCAGTGGTGGATGAGGGCCTGCGGATTGCGGGTGTTGTCCATCTGCACGATCTTCTGGGCAAGGGACGTTTGACGTTTAACGGGACAACCCGATCATGAAGAAATTGTGTGTCATTGTCATCGCAGTCATCCTGCTGCTGGGCATCCTGGCGGCAGCCGGGGGCGTGGGGATCTATTTCTGGGCCCTTCAGGACCTGCCCCGGATCAAGACCATCACCGATTACAACCCGCCCCTGACGACCACAGTGCATGCCAGAGACGGCCAGGTTCTGGGCTATCTGGCCAAAGAGAACAGATTTCTGGTTCCGTTGAAGAAAATGAGCCCCCCCGTGGTCAAGGCCTTTCTGGCTTCAGAGGACAGCGGGTTCTACGAGCATGAGGGGATCGACTTTCTGGGCATCTTCCGGGCAGCGATCAAGAATTTTCAGGCCGGGACCATTGTCCAGGGCGGGAGCACCATCACCCAGCAGGTGATCAAGGCCCTGCTGCTCACTCCGGAACGAAGCTACAAGCGTAAGCTCAAAGAAGCCATCCTGGCCTACAGGCTGGAAAAGTACCTGAGCAAGGACGAGATCCTGACCATCTATCTCAACCACATCTATCTGGGGCACGGGGCCTACGGTATCGAAGCCGCTGCCAGGACCTACTTTGCCAAGCATGCTTCAGAGTTGAGCTTGGCCGAGGCAGCCGTGCTGGCCGGACTGCCCAAGGCCCCCTCCATGTACGATCCGTTCAGGCACCCCGAGGTGGCCAAGAGCCGACAGACCTATGTCCTGAGTCGGCTGGAGGATTTGGGCTGGATCAGTGAGGAAGCCTTTCAGACCGCCATGGAGCAGCCTCTGGACGTCGAATCCATGGAGGATCCATCATGGGAAAAAGGCCCGTCCTACATGGAGGAGATCCGCCGCTGGCTGGTGAACCGCTTTGGGGAGGAGACGACCTACACCGGGGGGTTGAAGGTCACCACCGCCGTGGATCTGAAGCATCAGCAGGCTGCTCAGCGAGCTGTCAAGTTCGGGCTGGAGGCCTCCACCAAACGCAGGGGCTGGCGAGGGCCGGTCCGGCATCTGGAGCCGGAGCAGCGGCCCGGCTTTTCTCAGAACGGGACTGAGACCATGCAGGCCTTTGACGGGGAGTGGGTGCAGGTCCTGGTCAAGGAGGTGTCCAAAGGCGGAGCACAGGTCAGCTTTGGCAACAGCACCGGCTGGCTGGATGTGGCCTCCATGGACTGGTGCCGTGAGGTCGACCCCTCCAAGGCCCCGGAGGAGGTCAGGGATGTCAAGGATGCCAGGGAAGTGCTCCAGGCCGGAGATGTGGTCTGGGCTTCGGTTCAGGACACAGAGCAGACCGAGGATGGAAAGACGGTCCTGGCTCTGGAGCAGTTCCCGGAGATCCAGGGCGGCCTGGTCTCCCTGGACCCTGAAACCGGCGAGGTCCTGGCCCTGGTTGGCGGATACGATTTTTCAAACAGCCAGTTCAACCGGGCCACTCAGGCCAGGCGGCAGACCGGCTCGGCCTTCAAGCCCATCGTCTACTCCGCCGCTCTGGATAACGGCTTCACTCCGGCCTCGGTGCTCCTGGACGCACCTATCGTGTACACCGACTACGCCACGAACTCGACCTGGAAGCCGGAAAACTACGAGCGAGTCTCCTTTGGTCCGACCCTGCTCAGGACAGCCCTGGTCAAGTCCCGGAATCTGGTGACCATTCGGGTGGCCCGACAGATCGGGATCGATACGGTTATCGAGCGGGCCAGGGCCCTGGGCCTGGAGGCCGATTTTCCCCGGGATCTCTCGGTCAGTCTGGGGTCGGCGTCCGTGACCCTGGTCAATCTGTGCCAGGCCTTTTCCGGTTTTGCCCGGGGCGGGTCCATCATCGATCCCAGACTGGTCCTCTCGGTGGAGGACTCATGGGGCAATGAGCTGTACGCCTCCGAGCCGAAGGTGACTCAGGTTCTCAGTACCCAGACGGCCTATATTGTGACCTACCTCATGCAGCAGGTGGTTCAGCAGGGCACGGGCTGGCGGGTCAAGGCCCTGGGAAGGCCGATCGCCGGCAAGACTGGGACCACTGATGAACAAAAGGACGCCTGGTTCATGGGCTTTGCCCCCTACCTGCTGAGCGGAGTCTATGTGGGCTTTGACAACCCACGGCCCATGGGCAAATACGAAACCGGTTCCCGGGCTGCAGCCCCGATCTGGCTCAAGTATCGCCAAGAGGTTGAGTCCGCCTACCCAGTTCAGGATTTTGCCCGACCGGAGAGAATCGTCATGGCCAAGGTGGATGCCAAAAACGGTCTTCTGGCAGGACCGGAAAGCGAAAAGACCTACCTTCTGCCCTTCAAGGCCGGGACCCAGCCGGAGGAAATGTCCCCGCAGGGCCGGACTAAGGCCCGGGACGAACAAGGCCGGACTTCCCCGGACAGCCAGGACGACATGCTCAAGGAACTCTTTTGATGTCTGAAAGGGCCGATCTTCACGCCAGGATCGCGGCCCTGGTCCGCTCTCTTCCTGGGCAGATCAAACAGCTGTTTGTCGAAGCCGCGCAGGTCAGCCTGGATCTGTTCAAGATCATGATCCCCATCCTGATCGGGGTCAAAATCCTCCAGGAAGCCGGCCTGATCAGCTATCTGGCCCTGCCCCTGGAGCCGGTCATGAAGCTGATGGGACTTCCCGGGGAGACCGGTCTGGTCTGGGCTACGGCCATGCTGAACAACATCTACGGGGGGATCATCGTCTTCCTGTCCCTGGCCGACGGCCTGGACCTCAGTGTGGCCCAGGTCACGGTCCTGTCCACGGTCATCCTCCTGGCCCATGCCCTGCCCATTGAAGTCCGCATCGCCCAGGAGTCCGGAAACAGATTCATTTTTCAGTGCCTGTTCCGGATCGTCGGCGGGTTCCTGCTCGGGGTCGGCCTGAATCTCATCTACACCTGGACCGGCTGGCTGCAGGAGTCCAATGTCATCTTCTGGCAGGGGGAGGTGGTCCGCGATCCAAGCCTGCCCGTATGGGCCCTGGGTCAAGTCAAGAACCTGGCCCTGATCTTCTGCATTATCCTGGGCCTGATTGCCGTGATCCGGGTCCTCTATTTTCTCAGGGCCACCGATCTGATCATCCGACTGCTGCGACCGGTGCTCCGCTTCTTGGGGATCGGGACCGAAGCGGCCACCCTGACGATCATCGGGATGACCATGGGGTTGACCTATGGGGGCGGACTGATCATCAAGGAGTCCAAATCCGGAGGCATCCATCCCCAGGACGTCTTTGCTTCCGTCTCTCTGATGGGCCTGTCCCACGGGCTGATCGAAGACACGCTGCTCATGCTCATGCTCGGAGCCCACCTGTCCGGACTGCTCTGGGCCAGGCTGATCTTTTCCCTCCTGGCCGTGGCCCTCCTGGTCAGGCTCATCCCCCTTTTTTCCAGACGATTCGTGCATCGTTTTTTCTATGCCCTGCCCGCCCGGGGAGACCCTTCCGCTGCCCAGTCCACTTGAAATTGCATTGATGAACTCAAAGCAATTTCAGATCCCAGTTGAAGGTGGAGGTCCTTTTGGGGGCTGGAGCCTCCTTGGGCCTCTGCTCATGGAGATGGATGAACAGCCTGTATCCAGCCTGGTCCAACTCCTGCAGCTTGGGGCTCAAATCCAGCTCCCAGTTGGGGTAGAGATGGATGTTGGCCCCTTTTTTACGGATGAAGAGGTCTTCCCCTTTGGGGCTCTTCAGGACCTGTCCGGGCTGGAGCTCCTGATTCAAGGTCCTGGAGACGCACAAGGGCCAGAAGCCGCTGATCACAATGCCCAGGGGCAGAGGGCTGTTCCTGGGCAGGGAGAGGATATCCCGCCCCTCCAGTTCAGGAGAGACAATGACTCCGGAAAAGCCCATGGCCTTCAGCTCTGCTGCGGCCAGTGGATTGGCGATGTTGCAGAAAGGCCCGGCCCAGAGGTTCAGCCCGGCACTGTCCGGAAAAATGGCCTTCTGGCAGGGGGCGTTGAGCACGAAGTTGCTCCCGCCGTTTTTGATCAGACCGGCGATGAGCTCTGCCCAGGCGTCTTCCTGATTCGGCCAGAGCACCGGCGGGAGGAAAAACCAGATTTTTGCATACAGCGTCTTGCTCACTTTCTTGAGCAGGCTCGGGCTCAGCCAGAGGGCCTTGGTCCCCGGGGTCTTTCCCTGGGGAAGCTGGTTGGAGACATGGAGATGGATGCGCTTCTTCAAGGGCTGGCCCGCTGAAGGCAGGGAGGGGACAAAGTCTGAGGAGGCCGGGCCGGAGCTCACTTTGGTCTTGAGCTCGTTTTCCAGGGAGGTCAGGAGCTGCTGGAGCTCCTGTTCCCGACGATCGATGAGAAAGACCGGGGTGCCTGTAGCAACATCCTTTTTTTTGCCGGGCAGGGGCAGTTTGCGGCCTTTGGGCGAGTAGTTGGCGATCCTGGAAATGAAGTGTCCCGGCAGGTCCTGATACCCGATCCTGAGCACATCCCCCGGGAGCAAGTCCTGACGGGGACTCAAGAACACTTTCCTGTTCTTGGATACAGAGACCTTGCCCACGAAGAGGCCGGAGCCGCTGTCGACTGACGTGTCCACTGGATTGAAAGGGCGCTGGGGCAGGAAGACCGAATGGGTTGTCCTGCGTCCCAGGCAATGCCTCAAGAGCTCCAGGCCGTCTTTGCGAAGTCGGGGGTCCTGGTGATGGTCCCGCAGCAGCTGGTAGGCCTTGACTGTGTTGAAAACATAGTGAGGGCCTTTTTTTCGGCCCTCGATCTTCCAGGCTCGAATATGACCCAGATCGAGCAGTGTCTTGGTCAAAACGTCCAGGCTGAAGTCCAGGCAGGAAAAGAAGCGTTTGGCTCCGGGAGCTGCTTCATAGATCCTCCGGCAGGGCTGGACGCAGCGCCCTCGCAGCCCGCTCTTGCCGCCCAGAAAGCTCGACCAGTAGCAGCGTCCGGACACAGCATAGCACAGGGCCCCGTGCACAAAGACCTCCAGGTCCAGGCCAACAGGGCAGCGCTGGTCCAGAAGCCTGATCTCATCGATGGACAACTCCCTGGGCAGGACCAGTCGGGAAATGCCCAGGGATCGAAAAAAGTCCAGACCGCGCAGGGCAACCCCGTTGGCCAGGGTGGAGAGGTGCAGCTCGCCCCTGAATCCCATGGAGCGGGTCAGCGAGAGTACGGCCAGATCTTGAAAAATGATCCCCTGGGGCTGGACATGGGAGACGATCCTGTCCAGGAGCCGGGCGGCCGGGGTCAGCTCCCCGGGTTTGACCAGGGCGTTGAAGGCGAGATATGTTTTGCAATCTCGGGATCTGGCCAGGGCGCACAGGTCGGCCAGTTCGCTGATGGAGAAGTTGTCAGCCTCTATCCGGGCTGAATAGTGCTTCAGCCCGCAATAGATCGCATCCGCTCCAGCCCCCAGAGCGGCCAGGAAGCTCTCCCGGCCCCCGGCCGGAGCCAGAATGTCCGGCCTGGTCCGGGAGGCCGGATCGTGATCAGTGTGGCTGTCAGCCTCGCTGTGGTGTATGATGTCCATGGAAGCGGTCGATGGTCTGTGGTTGAGGGTTGAGGGAAGAAAAGATCCCCGACTTTTCAAGTCATGACGTTCAACTCGGCCAGCTCCCCCTACGCCTCAGGCCTTTGGCCAGCTCCCCTTGGAAAAGGGGAGCAGTAAGAGGAGCCAACCCGAAAGTTTCTGTCATGATCAAACCGGCTCATTGTAGCCGGAGGCAGGGCTGACGTCTGATTCAGCTCCCGGGTGGCGCTCAGTGTACACAAACACAGGCGGACAGAAAAGCCGTCGGATTCCGGATTTCTAAATCTGCCCCAGCATTGATGCGGCTGCAAAAACTCAAGATGCAGCCGCAGAAGTCAGCGCAGCCTCTGGCTGCGCTGACAGGTCGAGGGTCGAGGGTGGATGGTTGAGGGAAGAAAAGATACTCAACTTGCCCTGGCGTCATCATGAGGACGATCAGGAGGGTGCGCACCATGGAGAGGAAAATTTCACAAGGCGATGCTGTTCAGGGTGTGACCGGGGAAGAGCTGGCTTCCAGGCAGAACGCGGCCTTGCTTCGAATCAGTCAGGCCCTGCCGCAGTATCCTGTCCTGGAAGACCTCCTTGACTATATCAGCCGGGAAATCAGGGAGCAGGCCGAAGCCGAGGGGGCGCTGGTCATCCTGCTGGATGAGAAGACCAGGGAGCACTATTGCGTGGGATCGGCCTATTCCAACCCGGAAACAGGGAAACGGGTCAAAAGGCTGCGTTTTGCCTTTGATCAACTGGCCGCCGGAGAAGTGGTGGCCACCGGGGAGCCAAAGATCATCAATGACCCGGACATTGCCTCGGCCTACCCGGGACGGGACATTAAAGTGGGATATCAAACCAGGAATCTGGTTCTGGTCCCTCTGAAATCCGGGGAAAGGGTGATCGGTGTCCTGGCAGCCTTGAACAGATTGGAACGCGGCTTCGACCACGGGGATGTGCAGCTTTTGACCTCCATTGCCGGGACGGTGACCCTGTCTGTGGAGAACGCCAGGATCGCTGAAGAGCTCAAACGCTCCTACACGGAAGTCTGCGGCCTGAACAGAACCAAAGACAGGGCCATCACCCATCTGTCTCATGAGCTCAAGACGCCGGTGGCCATCCTCTCCGGGGCGCTGGACATGCTGGACGATGCGCTCCATCGGGTGCCTGAAGAGGAGTGGCGCCCGGTCATGGACATGCTGCGCAGGAACCTGACCAGGATCGCAGATATCCAGGTTGAAGTGAACGATATCATGAAAGACTGCAGGGCAGGGTTCTCTGGAGCGGCTATCCGGATTTTTGAAGAGGCCAGTGACGAGCTCAGCCTGCTCGTGGCCCGGGAGGCGGGAAGCTCTCTGATTGTGGACAAGGTCAAAGAGCTCCTGGTCAACCGGTATATCCCGGAGTTGCCCAGGCCGGAGACAATCCGGATAGGGCCATGGCTGGAAAAGAGGCTCCAGGCATTGCAGCCTGCTTTCACACACCGCAGGGTCAGCGTGGCCAGCAGGGCGGAGGGTCATGAAACCGTATTCCTGCCGGAGGACGTCCTGGGAAAGATCATGGACGGGCTGATTCGCAATGCTCTGGAGAACACCCCGGATCAAGGCCGGGTTGAGATCGAGGTTTCTGCACTGGGCGCAAGGACCAGGGTTGTGGTCAAGGATTTCGGGGTAGGAATTGCAGAGGAGAACCAGGACAGGATCTTTACAGGCCTGCACCCCCTTCAGGACGTTCTGGCCTACTCCACCAAGAGACCCTATGATTTCAATGCCGGAGGCAAAGGTCTGGATCTTTTGAGGATCAAGATATTTTCCGAGCTCTACGGGTTTGAGATCGACCTGCGCTCCGAGCGCTGCCCGCATATCGCCTCAGGGCAGTTTGCCTGCCCGGGCAGGATCGATGCCTGTCCGGCCTGTGCCGGGCCGGAGGACTGCTGGCGCAGTGGGTACACGGCGTTCATTGTCACTTTTGTCAGCGCAGCCTTTGACCCAGCTGATCGAGTGGGTTGTGATTGAAGAAATCAACGAAATGACGTAAGAGGGTGTCAATCTGTACACGTGCTAAGGGGAGCGAAAAAAGCTTTTTGCCCTCATGAGTAAGATCCGGCTGCAAACTCAATGCATCCAAAGTGTCAGTTGTGCCGGAGGCTGCGCAGACAGGAGGCTGAAGAAGTATGGCGGACAGAGCGATTCAAGATCAGAGACAGTTTGAGCGCAGGGGATTCATCGGCCTGGTTCGGGTCGGCCTGGTCAGGGAGGTTGAAAAGACCTTTCCGGCCCAAGTGCTGAACATCAGTGATGGAGGGATGTACATCGAGCTCGATGAAGACCTGGATGTGGGCCGGAATGTGTACGTCTGGATCAAGGAGACTCTTGAGGAGGTCGCCCAGGAGGAGTACTTTGGGACCATCCAGTGGAAGAAGAGGCTGGATGATTCTTTTACCGCCCTGTATGGCTACGGAATCGAGTTTGCGGACTGATGTCGTTTTTGCCTCTGGCAAAAACGACATATTGGGTTGTGATTGAAGAGGAGCCAAACCTCTTCTCGTGAGCAGGGCTGACCGCTCCGATGACAGCCTGGGCCTGAAAGTCAATGCGTATTCAGCTCGTGCCTGAGGATGCGCTGAATAATTGAGGCTGTTTCCGTGCTTTGCAGCCGCATCCCTTCACAAGGAAAAGAGGACCTGAACTTGAAAAAGTCATCCAACAGCAAGGCCCTGTGAAGAAGGGATTCCGTCGAGCCGGTTTGACACTGACCGAGGCGGCTGTCAGCCTAGGCTGAAGGCCCTGCTCGCCAGGGGAGGCTGGCCGGGCTGCTCGAAGGGATTTCCAGGAGGGATGCCGTCGGGCCAGGGCCTCATCGCCCTTGACTGCAGGCTGATCTGCGTATATGAAGAAAGACTTTTGAAGGCAGAAAATTCTATGGACGAGCAGTTCAAAAACGATATCCGCCAGGCGGTCAGAGAACAGATCAAGGCCCTTGAGCTGGGCCTGTCCCAGCTCGAGGAGCGCTCCGGGACCGTGGACCTGGAACAGCCCATCGGCAGGCTCTCCAGGATAGACTCCCTGACCAATCAGGGCATCCTGCTCTCCAGCATTTCCAAGTCCAAGGCCAGACTGGCTGCCCTGCAGAGGACCCTGCAGCTCATCGATGACCCTGAATTCGGTCATTGCCGCAGTTGTGGGGAGAACATCAGCGTCAAACGCCTTAAAGCCCTGCCCGAAGCAGAGTTCTGCATTTCCTGTGCAGACTGAAATCAACCCGAGCCTATGCCCCAGACAGTAAGCGCAAAGCAACTGCGCACCGAAGTTCATAAGAGACGGACGTTCGGCATCATCAGCCATCCGGATGCCGGCAAGACCACGCTGACTGAGAAGCTGCTCCTGTTCGGAGGGGCAATCCAGAGCGCCGGGTCGGTCAAGTCCAGAAAGGCTGACCGCCACGCCAGGTCGGACTGGATGAAGGTGGAACAGGAGCGGGGCATTTCCGTGACCTCTTCGGTCATGAAGTTTGAGTACCAGGGGTACGAGATCAACCTTCTGGACACTCCCGGGCACCAGGACTTTTCCGAAGACACCTACCGGGTTCTGACTGCTGTGGACTCGGCTCTGATGGTCATCGACAGCATCAAGGGGGTGGAGTCGCAGACCGAGAAGCTGATGCAGGTCTGCCGGATGCGCTCCACCCCGATCATGACCTTTATCAACAAGCTGGACCGCGAGGGCCGGGACCCTTTCGAGCTCCTGGACGATATCGAGAAAAAGCTGGGCATTCAGGCAGCTCCTCTGACCTGGCCCATTGGCCGGGGCAAGAGCTTCCAGGGCATCTACAACCTGCTGCGCAGGGAAGTCCGTTTTTTCAATCCGGCCGAGGCCAAGTCCAAACTGCCCAGGGAAAAGGTGGTCCTGACCGATCTGGCCGATCCCAGGCTGGACGGGCTGGTGGGCGGCCTGGCTGCCGACGATTTGCGCCAGGATGTCGAGCTCCTGCAGGGGGCGGGCACGCCTTTTGACATTCAGTCCTACCTGGAAGGGGTCCAGACTCCGGTCTTTTTCGGCAGCGCCGTGAATAACTTCGGGGTCAAGGAGCTGCTGGACATCTTTGTGCAGCATGCCCCGGCTCCGAGGACCCGGTCAGCCCAGACCAGGGAGGTTTCAGCGGAAGAGCGGGATTTTTCCGGGGTGGTCTTTAAGATTCAGGCCAACATGAATCCCGATCACCGGGACCGGATCGCCTTTGTGCGCGTCTGCTCCGGGCAGTTCCAGCAGGGCATGCAGGTTCGCCATCACCGCCTGAACAAGAACATGAACCTGGCCAATGCCATCACCTTCATGGCCCGGGACAGGGCCGGGGCGGACCAGGCCTGGCCCGGAGACATCATTGGGGTCCACAACCACGGCACCCTGAAAATCGGCGACACCTTGACGGTGAAGGAACCCTTGAAGTTCCTGGGGATTCCCAACTTCGCCCCGGAGTTTTTCCGGCGGGTGGTGCTCAAGGACCCGTTCAAGGCCAAGCAGCTGGGCAAAGGCCTTTTTCAGCTCGCAGAGGAGGGGGCCATTCAGGTCTTTCGCCCGGTCCACGGCAGCGACTACATCCTGGGGGCTGTGGGTGCGTTGCAGTTCGATGTCACCGCAGCCCGGCTGGCGGCGGAATATGGAGTCCAGGCCAGCTACGAGCCTGTGGAGGTCCATGCTGTCCGGTGGATCGATTCACAAAAACCTCAAAAGCTCAAGCTGATCAAGTCCAAATTTGCCCATTCCCTGGCTGAAGATTTCGAAGGCCATCCAGCCCTTTTCTTTTCCTCCAGGTTCAGACTGGAGCAGGCCATGGAAAACTGGCCGGATATTGATTTCATGCAGGTCAGGGAGCACAACTAGTATCTTGTCAAAGGATATAAGGATCAGTCGCCCTGCAAATCTCGTGGCCTTTCCTCCGGGTCGCGGACCACGCTGACCCCTTGCTCCCCCTTTGGAAGCAATCGGTAGATCCTGTCGGCGTAACCGGCAAAGGATTCAGCCCGGTGGTGGGAGATCATCAGGATTTGAAAACCCAGGGCCTGCCCGGCTTCATGAATGATTTTGACCAGCCTGGGCACCAGGTCGGGATGCAGCCAGCAGTCCTGCTCGTCCAGGACCAGGAATCTGCGGTGCACCTTTTCGTCCAGGGTGGTCAGGGCGAACATGCGCAGACCCACCGAGAGGATGTTGGCCACTGAGCCGCCCTGCCCTTTCATGATGTCTTCCCGGTTTCCGTTGCGCTGGATCCAGAAGTCCACGCTGGCGGCATTTCTCTTCCAGTCTACATGGGCCTTGAGCTCGATGGGCTGCTCCAGCACTTCCTGCAGGGCTATGCTCAGCTTGTCCTCGATCAGGCCGAGGAGCTCCTGAAAGAGCTGCTGGTTCAGGTTTTCCAGGGCCTGGGTCACCCTGGCGGACAGCTCCAGATAGTCCTGCACGGCATCGAGCTCGGACCTGACGTCCTGGAGATCCTGCCCGGCCTGCTCCCTGAAGGCGGCCAGCCTGGTGTGCTGCTGCCTGGCCCGGCGCGGAGAGGGCAGATCCTGGTCCATGGGTCACCCTTTGCTGTTTGAGGTCTCCACATTCCGGAACGTCTGTTCCACTTCAGTCAGCTCGTGCTCGATTTTGTCCAGGGACTCTTGGTATTCGGACCTCTTGCGCTCGTTCTCAGCCTCCATGTCGGCCAGCTTCTTTTTCAGCTCTTCCAGGTCGTCGGTTCCGTATTTGTCCCGGGCCTCCTTTTTGAGCTCCTCCAGGTGATCCTGGGCAGTCTTCAGGTTGGCCTCGGCTGTGGTCTTCTTCCTGTCCAGCTGGTGATAGCGCTGGGTGAGCTGTTCAATGGACTGCTTGGCTGTCTGCTGATCATTCATGGCCTTGGACCTCCTCTGCCAGCATGCGGATGTGCCTGGCCACTTCAGGGTCGAACTGGCTCAGGTTTTTGTTCAGAAAAGTCGTCAATCCTGCTCCGGTTTGGGTCTTTCTGGCCTGGAGCTCGGCCAGGCCGGCAATAAAGGCCGACCCGCCTTCACCTGGCTCCTCCTCTGCCACAGCCTCGTAAAACACGTCCTCAAAGGGCTGATGCGGCACCTCGATCCAGGTTGGAGCCCACCCTTGGTCAGTGGCATCCAGGCGCAGCACGGAAGGGCAGTGCGCCCTGGTGGCGTCGCTCCTGGACCGCCGGCTGATGTTCCCCGGGGTCAGCCAGGTCGTGGTCCCGGTCTGGACTTGTCCCAGGCAGCGGTGGATGTGGCCGTTGGTCACCAGATCGATGCCGGGCAGCTCCCTGGGCCGGAAATGTCCCTGCTCCTCATAGCCCGGGACGATGAGGTCGTGATGGGCAAGCCACAGCACCAGGTCAGGCCCCAGCTCCTGAAGCTCTGGACACAGTCTTGAAGGCAGCCTCTGGCCCCAGGGGGTCCCTCCGATGATCACTCTGCGGCCCGTGATGACCGTTTCCAGGTACGAGTCGGAACTCAGGAGGGTGATCCGGCCGGCATGGGCCAAAACGGACAAGCTGTCGTCGTCTGTGAGCTGATTCTCGTGCACGTCGTGATTGCCGTAAATGCCGGCGATTTCCTGACTGAAGAGCTGCATGACCTCCACCAGGAGCCAGTTGGGGTTGTTCCGCGGCAGATGGAAGAGGTCTCCCAGGACCAGGGGCAGCAGGTCATGATCGCGAGCCGTGGCCAGGGCGAACTTCAGCTTGCCCAGCACGGTCTGCGGGTAATCATCCTTGCGGAAGCCCGGGATCCGGCCCTCGAGATGCGGATCGCCAATCAGCAGCAGCCCTTGGTAGGTCTGGTCCGTTCCGACTCTGATCATGGCTTCGGTTCCTGATAGTGTTTGGATGTGCTCAACCTTGTCATTCCAACTCCGAGGAGGCTGCAACCTTCCATTTCCAAGGAGGGGCCGCTTTCTAGACGCCAGTGCAAAAAGTCCAAGTCGCGGTTCCCCGGCAGTATTTGCTGTTTGTAACTCTTTGATTATTCTGGCTTCTGAATTCTGCATTCTGAATTCTGCGGCTGCATTTTGAGTTTTTGCAGCCGCATCTTTCTTACTCCCCTCCTTTCCAAGTAGGGGCAGGGGTGGTTGTCCGGGCATGCTCGTGCTGCATGATGCTCTCCGGGTCCATCTCCTGGCCGCAGGTGGGGCAGACCCCTGTCAGGGCCACGAACTCCCGGAGCTCCTGTTCGGCCTGGTCCAGACTGCTGCGCACCTGGTCGAGCTCCGCGCTGCGGAGCTGCACCTGCCGGGAAGCCTTGTCCAGCCTGCTCAGGCAGGCCTGCAGGTCAGAGGGGTCCACTGGCTGCGGCGGGGGCTTCAGCGGAGCCAGACGCGTCCGGACCTGTTCGCGGGCATGCATGGCATGAGCAAGCCTGTGCATCTCCTGGAGCAGCCTGGCAAGGCCTTCCAGGTCCTCCAGCTTTGGAGGCGGCCCAAGATCCTGCAGGATATGTGAACGTAAGCCTTCCGTGTCGGCCTGAAGCGTGGTCTTTTCCAACCGCTGCATCAGGTCCTGAAGCTGATGGACATCATCCAGAGCAGGCGGTTCCCCGACCCTTGAGAGCTGGCCAAGCTCAGCCCGGCAGCGGGCTTGGGCCCGGGCCAGCTCCTGGCAGCGGCTGACCAGGCTCTGGAGCTGACTGGTGTCCTGGAGCACAGGCGGCGGCTGCAGCCCTCTGACAGCCCTGGTCCTGGACCGGTTTTCAGCCAGGCGCTTGTCCGTTTCCTGCAGGCTGTGGATCAGCAGGTTCAGAGGGCCTGTGTCTGTCAAAGCCGGAGGGGCTTGCAGAGCCTGCAGGGCTTCCCCCCGGGCCCGCTCGAGGCCGATGTGCCGCTCCTGTTTTCTCAGGTTGGCCAGCAGGGTCTGCAAAGGGGCGGTTTCCTCCAGCCGGGGAGGTTCAGTCAGCGGCCGGACCGCTTCTGCTGCGGCATTCCAGTCTGCGACCTCTTGGATCGCTTTTTCCAGGAGCTTGATTTTCTGCTTCAGGCCTGCAATCAGCTCCTGCTCCCTGGCGATCTCGGAATGGGCCGCCTCCAGTTTGTCCAGACGCTCTCCCAGCTGCTGCACCGGCTCCAGCCGGGTCAGCCTGGCCGAGTGCCTGGCTTCATCCTGCTTGAGCCTGGCCTCCTTCCACTTGGCATCCTGAACCTTTTTCTTGTGCAGGTTCTGCATCTCGATCAGCTTGATGGTGTCCGAGGAGGAGGCAAAAAAGGTGGCCCGCTTGCCTGGCGAGGTGTTGAGCAGAAAAATTGGGTCCTTCTGCTCCCCGAAATGGATATCGAAGGTCTCGGTTTCGGTCTCCACCCGGGGCAGACGGAGCAGGTCGTGCAGGTCCTCCGGGACCGAGCCGCCCAGACGGTGCACGTCCCGACCGTTGATGGTGTAGCTCACGGCCCGTCCCTTGCGTTTCCACTCCACCTCATGCCCTTCGCTGGTCACAACCCGGACCAGGCACTCCTTTTCCCCGTGGCGGACCATATAGTCCCCCTGGGCATTGGTGCACAGGACCTGCAGGGCATTGACGATGGCCGACTTGCCGGTGTTGTTGTCCCCCACCAGCACGGTCAGGCCATGGTCGAGCTCCAGGACCGTGTGAGGGTGGGACATGAAGTTGATGAGCTCGATGCGCTGTATCATGGGTAGTCACTCAAGATGATGGAACCCTCCTGGGCCCCGTGAACTGATACGAGGTGTACCTCATGAGCGAAACAGGTTCAATAGGTCCCTGGATGCAACCCTGAAAGGCTTCAATGGCCTTCCAGGGGCCTGGACAGACGACACGGTGAGGATCGCTGTGCCTCGCAGCGGGAAATCAAAGTCAACAAGAGGTGCAAACGTGTTCAGAGCCTTCACGGCTTCGGTCCAGCGAAGTGCTCCCTGAAATGGCCCAGGCTTTCGGAATCAGAGGCTTGAGGAAAGAGCCAGGATAACGTACTGTATTCTCGCACCCAATATGGAGCGATCCCGGAGCGTCAGCGATAGAGTGCATGATCATGAACATGACGTCGAGGATGGGAAGAAGGATGGACCTTCAAGTGCGGCCTGTGTTGCATGTTTTTTGCTCAAGGAGAGAGATCGATGCAGACCGATCCTTCAGAGATGGCCAGCAAGATTCAACCTGTCCTGACCGGACATGGTTCTATTGTCGCTGCTTACCTCTTTGGCTCTGTTGCGACAGGCTCATCAAGACCTGAAAGCGATCTCGACATCGCCCTGCTCCTGGAAGAGCCGGTCAGCAGGCTCGATCGGAAGTCCTTGCTCCAAAATCTGTACCCTCCTCTCTGCCGCGCCTTAAGGGCGGACGTCCACCTGCTCTTTTTGAACGACGCCTCTTACCTGGCCAGGGCACAGGTGTTCAGCAAGGGGAAGCTTCTTTATAGCAGGGATCAAGAACAATTGGCCTTGTTTCGCATGAAAAGCCTGTCTCTTTATGCCGATTTTGCCACCACGATGGAAATGACCAGAAAGGGCCTGCAGGAGAAGCTCAGGAGGTCTCATGGTCGATAAGAGCATCCTCTGGTCCAAAGTGTCAGCCTTGCAGAAGCACATAGACCGAGTCCGGGCAAAGAGGGAAGTCAGCCTGCATGTTTTCAAGCAGGACCTTGACCGTCAGGAAAGTGTGCTCTTCAATCTGCAGATGGCCATCCAGAACTGTGTTGGACTTGCAGGAATTCGCTCGAGTTCTCGGCGAACGGTTTGGCTGATCAAACCCAGGCAGGGGGAGTGCTCGAATGTCTGTGGGCGGTTCGCTGAAGACATCCGGGTTCGAGACCTTTGAGCACGGGGCCGACATCGGGATCAGGGGCTGGGGGCCGAGCCTGGAAGAGGCCTTTGCCCAGGGGGCCAGGGCCATGTTCAGCCTGATGTGCGACGACATCGGGCAGACCTCCCCAGGCGGGTCCGTGGAGCTTGAGCTCTCGTCCTCCGAGCTGGATCTTTTGTTTCTGGCCTGGCTGAACCGGCTCCTGGCCGAGTCCGACCTGGAGGGGGTTCTGTTTTGTGAATTCAAGGTGCAGTTCCCGGCCCAGGGAGAGCTGCAGGCTACAGCCAGCGGGGAGTCATTTGCCCGGGTGGGGAGCGATAGAGGGGTGGAAGTCAAAGGGGCCACCTTTACAGAGTTGAAAGTTTTTGAGCAAGACGGGATTTGGACCGCTCAGTGCGTGGTCGATGTTTGATCTGGAGCTGCGCAATTGGCTGATCGATTTTTCCGCCCTCAACCTGTCAGCTTGACAATACAGGCCGGAAGTCATAATTTGCACTTTCCAGGGTCGGGACGTAGCGCAGTCTGGAAGCGCACTTGAATGGGGTTCAAGGAGTCGCTGGTTCAAATCCAGTCGTCCCGACCACTGAAAAGTCAATGATGAAGGCATGTTGGTCGCTTTGAACATGCCTTCTTTTTTGGCCCGAAAAGCCCCTATTTGCCTATTTGGTGGCAAATAGGTGGTAAGGTCAGTTTTCGGCCTGTTCGTAGTGCGCTTCGAGCCTGCCCTGAAGTTCCTTTTGCCGCTTGTTGTCCAGATGTGAATAGCGATCGGCCATTTCCAAGGTCTTATGCCCGATCATTTCCTTGACGTCCTTCAAGCCCGCCCCCGCCAGGATCAAATTGGAACAGAAGGTGTGCCGCAGATCATGCATGTGGAAGTCCTGGATCTGGGCCAGCCTGCAGGCTGATCGCCATGACTTCTTGAATGACTTGATCCTGTCACCATTCAGACGGCAAAAGACATAATCGACCTTCACGTTTTTGATCTTTCGCCTGTGGCGGGCCTTTTCCAGGTGATCACACCATTCCTGCAGTGCTTCGGCACAGCGCCTTGTCAAGACCATGTTCCTTCTGACCCCGTTTTTGGTCCTGAAGAACTGGATGGTGCCTTTTTTAAAGTCAATATCTGACCAGCGCAGGTCAACGATTTCCTGCAGTGCCGCGCCGAAGTCTGCCCCCAGCAAAATCACTGCCGGCAAATAATGTTTTGCCCTGGTCTTCATGCTGGCCTTGAGCAAGCGAAGGATTTCTTCCCGATGAAGAAACCGGGTCCGTTCATGCTTTTTTTCGGACAAGTATTTGAACTTCTTGGCAGGGTCATGCTTGATGGCCCCCATGTCCAAGGCTTGCTTGCAGACCTGCTTGATCACGAACATTCGCCTATTTGACGACACGTTCGACAGGTTCAGGGCGACTTCCATCCGGTACTGCTTGATCTCGTCTTCGGAAATTTCAAACATCAACTTGTCGCCAAACTCCCGATTGAGCACACCGAGCTGAACAGTATAGCCCTGCTTCGTACTTGGACTTAATTCGCCAACCGCGACCCTTTCTTGCCAGTTCTTCTCGCAGTGTTCACCTATCTCTGCAAACGTCAGCGGACGTCTTTTCGGGTTGTCCTGTTCGATTTCGTAAACCTTCCCGGAATCAATCAGGGCTTCCAGGTTCTGTTTCGCACGCTGGGCATCCTTCTTGCGCTTGTACGTCTTGTAGTACCGGTTTTGTCCCAAGAAAGGATCTCGGTACTTGACCGCGTACGTTGTCCCTCGCGCTCCGAAACGAGGTTCGATAGTGACTGTTGCCATCACATATCCCCCTTCGTTCCGGGATTCCCGTTGTCAACGCCTTTCGAATTGTCAATGAACGCTTTAAGGTCGCTTCGCGTGACCAGCTTCCTGCCGCCAATCCGGCAGCAGACCAGCTCCCCGGACTTGATGTGCCGGGAAACTGTCGATTTGTGCATTCTCAGTTTTTTCGATACTTCAGCAAGAGTCAAAAGCTCAATTCTGGATGTATCACACATCAGTGATCTCCTATGAGATCACCAACGCATCAGCATTCGACATTCAGCAAAGGCCAAAATCTCTGATTGATATCAATTTACAAACACAGGTAGTGAAGGGTGATGTCAGCCCTGTGATGGCCAAGTTCCAGAGAAACATGACTGATGGTCTGTTCGTGGCTGTACCCGCATCGGGTCAATTCGAC
>CAYOID010000033.1:0-31933 GCA_964403955.1 uncultured Desulfohalobiaceae bacterium
CTTACTTGTGAGCATAACGAAGTTTCATCCGAGCCATTGGCGCAAAAACTCGCCCAGGAGCACAGCCCCGGCCTGGGCCACATTCAAGGAGTCAAAGTCTGCAGCCTGGGGCACATGCACGCCGAGATCGCATTTTTGAGCCACATTGGGACGGACGCCCTTCTCTTCCCCGCCCAGGACAAGCAGGGCCGGCCAGCTGACCCGGGTCTGATACATGCTTTGCGTTTCCGGGCCCAATGAGGCGTGATACACCGTGCACCCTTTTTTTTTCCACAAGGTGATGGTCCGGGCCAGGTTGGTCGTCCGGCACACCGGCAACGAGCTCAAGGCCCCGGCTGCAGTTTTGTGGGCCCGCTCCCCCAGGAAGGCGGAACGATCCTTGGTGACCATCAGCCCGGCTCCGCCCAGGGCATAGAGGCTCCTGGCCAGGGTCCCCACGTTTCCCGCATCCTGCACATGGTCCAAAGCCAGCACCAGGGGGAGACCGGCCTGGGCCATTCTGTGCCAGAGCTGGTCGCAATCAATGAAGCCCGGGGAAAAGATCCTGGCCACCACCCCCTGGTGAGCCACTGCAGTCATGCCGTCCAGAGTCTGTTTGGGCACCAGGCCGCATTTGATCTTCATTTCTTGACAAAGCTTGAAGATGTGCTGAATATCCCGTTTCCGCGTCTTCTGGATCAAGACCGAATCAACCTGCTCGGGATGTTGGCGAACATGCTCCAGAACCGTCTGTTTTCCCGCCACCAGGTGTTCTTCTTTTTTCATTTCAGGCATCACCCTTAAACAGATTGACTGACCCCATGTCCTGAGATACAAGTAGAAGTCTATGAGATCAAAAAAGACTACGCTCTTACTGGCCTGTTTCTGTCTGCTCATTGCGGTCAGCGGATGCTCCCAGCTTCAACCCCTGACCAGGGGCACCGAAACAAAAGCTCCGTCAGAGCCCTCCCAGGCTGCCGGCGATGAGGCCCCGGACAAGGCCGGCCCTTCCCCGTTTGTTGCAGACATCACGCCGGCAGATCCGGCCCCGTTTCTGTCCGAGAGCCCGGAGGACACCTCTCCGGCTGGGATCATCAAGCGGGACATCAGTCAGGACCTGGCCCAGCCCCTGGAAGAAGAGGTCACTGGACCACCTCCCGAGGACACGGCTCAAGAGACACTGAGCCCCCGGGAAAAGGAGGCCCTGAAATCAGAGCCGGAGATCGATTTTGAGCTGGACATCAGGGAAAATCAGACCCTCCAGGACTACTTTGTCTACTATTCCCAGAAAAAGAAACACACCTTTGAGAGATGGCTCAAACGTGCTGAACCCTATCTGCCCTATATTCGACAGGTCTTCACTGAGAAAGGACTGCCTCAGGATCTGGTCTTTCTGCCCTTTGCCGAAAGCGGCTTCAACCCCTGGGCCTACTCCCATGCCGGAGCTGCCGGACTGTGGCAGTTCATACCAGGCACGGGCAGGAGATACGGCCTGCGCGTTGACTGGTGGATCGATGAACGCAGAGACCCGTATCTGGCCACCCATGCAGCTGCCGACTACCTGTCCAAGCTCTACAAGCAGTTCAACGACTGGTACCTGGTTCTGGCTGCCTACAACGCAGGTGAAGGCAGGGTGGCCTGGGCCCTGCGCAAGAGCGGTGAAAACTGCTATTTCGATCTCATCAATTCCAGGCGCTACCTGCACCGGGAGACTCGAAACTACGTCCCCAAGTTTCTGGCCATCCTGAAAATCGTCCGCAACCTGGAGAAACTCGGATTTGAACCTCTGCAGTGGGATGCCGCGGTCAAGCCGACCCGGGTCGAGGTCAAAGGGGGCACCGACCTTCTGGCCCTGGCCCAGACCCTGGGACAGGACTGGTCCGATTTCCGGCAGCACAACCCAGCCTTTCGGCGCATGGCCAGCCCCCCGGACAAAACATGCCCCGTCTATCTTCCAGAGGAAAAGAAAGCCGAAGCTTTGGCCTTCCTGGATTCGCCCAGGGCCAGGCCCTATGCCGGTTTCCAGCGCCACCGCATCCGTTCAGGGGACTCATGGTGGAGGCTTTCCAGACGTTACGGTGTCCCGATCCAGGTCCTCAAAAAGGTCAACCAGACCTCATCCAACCTCCTGCGGCCGGGACAGAGCGTACTCATACCCGGGTCCGGCTCCAAGGCCGCCGCTGTGCAACGCTCCACAGCCCCAAAAGACGGGGTCTACACCGTGCAATCCGGGGACACCCTCTGGGAGATCGCCAGACGCTTCAACACTCAGGTCAGCGCCCTGCGCAGTGCGAACAACCTCAGCTCCAGCACCCTGCAGATCGGCCAGAAGCTGAACATCCCCGGCCAGTCCGACCAGGCCCAGACCAGAACCATTGCCAAACGCCGGGCAAACTACACCATTGTCAAGGGAGACTCGCTCTGGAAGCTGTCGCAGCGTTTTGGAGTCAGCCTGGAGACCCTGCTGCAGGCCAATGGGCTGGACAAGTCAGCCACTTTGCGGATCGGCTCCAAGCTCTACATCCCGGACCTGACCCATGCCCAGGCCGCAAAGACCAGGCAGGAGGCCGAAGAGACCCATCAGCAGCTGGTCCGCTACCGGGTCAAAAAAGGCGACAACATCTGGAACATCGCCCGGAAGTTCGGCGTGAACACAAAGCAGCTCCTGGCCTGGAACAACCTCTCCCCCCAGCAGCTCATTCACCCAGGGGACCAGCTCAAAGTCTATGTGGACTGATTTCCCGCCCCTGGGCTTGAGCCGGGTTCACTGGCCCAGGTGAGCCCTGAGGAGCTCAACAGCCTGGTCGCCGGCAAAGCTCTTACCGGTCCAGAGTTCAAACTGGGCAGCGGCCTGGTACACAAACATGCCCATGCCGCCCAGGGTCTGGCAGCCAGCCTCTGCGGCCTCCTGCATCAGCCTGGTCTGAGCCGGATTGTAAATCAGGTCGTAGACCAGGGGAAAATTGCCCAAAAACTCCCTGGGCAGTGGGCTCATGGCCTGCATGTCTCCAGCCATGCCCAGCGGCGTGGCATTGACCAGCATCCCCGCTGGCCGGGTCTGTCTGCCCTCCCATCCGACCTTGATGATCTCAAACCTGCGCCTGAGCCGCTCCAGGGCATCCGATCGCCGGGCCGCAACCATGATCGTGCTCACGCCTGCCTGCCGGAGTGCGGCCACGCACGCCAGGGCAGCGCCCCCGGCTCCCAGAATCAGGGCGGAGTCGGGAATGCGGCCCATGTCCTTGAGAGGGGCCACAAATCCAGGACAATCCGTATTGTCCCCCCAGAGGCCTTTCTCGTTGGCCCAGAAAAGAGTGTTCACGGCCCCTGTGTTCCTGGCCTGGGCAGTCAATCCATCAAGATAGGGGATCACCGATTGCTTGAAGGGGATGGTCACGCTGCAGCCCTGAATTTTCAGAACCCGCATGCTGAGCATGAAGGCGGCCAGTTGATCCGCAGCAAGGGGCCAGGCCATATAGGCCCCTCGCAGGCCGGCGGTTTCCAGGGCCCAGTTGTGCAGCAAAGGGCTTAAGGAATGGCCCAGGGGAGAACCAATGATTCCCAAGAGCAGGGGTTGCGCGGAGTTCGACTGCATAGTGGAAAGAGCTTCAGCAGCGGCTCACACCTCTTTTTCAGAGAGGGTCTGTGACTGACAGGGCTGCTTCGTTGATGACGAAGCGGGCACCACGGGCCAACGCCTCGCGATTTTTGGGAATGAGGTGGCTGTTGCGGGTTGAGATGACCTGACCCAGGGCGTCCTGGACACTCTCCAGGCTCAAGGTTTGCGTCGCCTCCAGCCAAGCCCCCAGGGCCACCATGTTGGCCATCTTGACATTCCCCAGCTCATCAGCCAGCTCATTGACCGGGATGAGCACCGTCCTGACTCTGTTTTTTTCCACCAGCCCGGGATCCACGATGGAGGAGTTCACCACCTGGACACCTCCGTCCACGAGCCGGGGCTGGAACTTTTCCAGCGATGGCTGGTTCATCAGAATCAGGCTCCTTGGGGTGTGAATGATGGGGGACCCGATCTCGTCTTCAGCAATAACCACTGTACAGTTGGCCGTGCCACCCCGCATCTCCACCCCGTACACCGGCATGAAGGTGATGTGCAGATCTTCCTCCATGGCTGCGTAGGCCAGCAGGTTCCCGATCAACAGAACTCCCTGGCCGCCAAAACCTGCAATCACGACATCCTGATACCTGGTTGGGGTCATCGGTCTTCATCCTTGATGTCTTTAAACGTCCCCAGGGGAAAATACTCCACCAGCTCTGCACCGACCCGGGCGTTGGCCTGAAGAGGACTCTGATGCCAGTTGGTCGGGCAGGCTGAAAGAAATTCTATGAACCCGAAGCCTTGATTGTTCAGCTGGACCTCAAAACTCCGCCGCAAGGCTTTTTTGGCTTTTTTCAGATTCTTGATCGTATCCACAGCCACCCTGGCTGAAAAGGCCGTACCTTCAAGGCCGCCCAGGATCTCAGCCATCCGCAGAGGCGCTCCGTCACTCGTCTGACAGCGTCCGGACTGGCACGTGGTAGTCTTCTGTCCGACCAGGGTGGTCGGAGCCATCTGCCCCCCGGTCATGCCGTAGACCGTATTGTTGACAAAGACGATGGTGACCCTTTCACCACGGTTGGCGCAGTACATGACCTCGGAAAGTCCAATGGCTGCCAGGTCGCCGTCGCCCTGATAGGCAAAGACGAAATTGTCCGGACTGGCCCGCTTGACCCCTGTGGCCACGGCCGGAGCCCGGCCGTGGGGGGCCTCAACCGCATCCACGTTGATGTAATTGTAGATAAAGACCGAGCAGCCCACTGAACCGACGCAGATGGTCTTTTCAGCCAGGTCGAGGTCCATCAGGCATTCGGCCACCAGGCGATGAATCGTCCCATGATGACACCCGGGGCAGAAATGGGTGGGGACATCAGCCATCACGTCAGGAACGGAAAAGACTTGTTTTTCTTCAGTGTACATGGATCGTTCCTCTCGAGTCATTGAGGCGACAAGGGAAGGAGGTCCTGCATCGGACCCTCAAAATCTTCTGGAGAAGGCAGCGTGCCTGGATACGCGGTGTAGAGCCCGGAATCGCTCCAGCCCCGCACCGCAAGGCGGACATCGTCAACCATCTGCCCGGTATTGTTTTCAATGGTCAGGAAGGCCTTGCCCTGTCTGGCCAGGTCTCTCAAGGCCTGACTGGGAAAAGGAAAGAGGGTGATCGGCCGGAACAGACCGACCTTGACTCCTTTGTTCCTGAGGTTCCTGACACTGCTTTTGGCTATTCGGCCGATGGAGCCGAAGGCCACGACCACAAGCTCGGCGTCCTCCACAGCATAGGCCTCATAGCTGACTTCTGCGGTCATGGCCTGGTACTTGTCATGGAGCATCCTGTTGTGCCCGGCCAGGGCCCCGTCTGAAAGGTAGAGCGACTTCAAGAGCCTTGGCTTGCGGCCCCTGGCACCGCTCAGGGCCCATTCTTCGGCCTCGTCGTCATGGCTGTACCTGGTCTTCCACTCCTGTATGGGCTCTTTCATCTGGCCCAGGATTGCATCACCCAGCAGCAGAACTGGATTGCGATAGGCGAAAGCCAGGTCGAAAGCCCTGACCGTCAGGTCATAGGCCTCCTGACAGGTGGCCGGAGCCAGAACCATTGTCCTGTAATCTCCGTGGCCCCCGCCTCGAGTGGACTGGTAGTAGTCGCCCTGAGACGGATCAATGCTGCCCAGCCCCGGACCTCCCCGGCAGATGTTGACAATGACCGCCGGAAGCTCGCTCCCGGCCATATAGGAAATGGCCTCCTGCTTGAGGGAAATTCCAGGGCTTGAGGAGGAGGTCATGGCTCTCTTTCCGCAGGCCGAGGCACCGAGAACCATGTTTGCCGCCGCAATCTCGCTTTCGGCTTGAATGAACTCCCCTCCTGCCTCACGCAAGGCAGTGGACAGGTATTCAGGAATATCGCTCTGCGGGGTGATCGGGTAGGCAAAATAGCACTGACAGCCTGCATCCATGGCCCCTCTGGCGATGGCTTCATTGCCCTTGACCAGAATTCGGCTGGATCTTTCATTCGACATGGGCCACTCCTTGCTCAGCCTGGGCTTCCCGAACCGGGCGAAAGACCGTGATCACACAATCCGGGCAAATTTCAGCGCAAAAAGAGCACCCCTTGCACTGGTCGCTCTTGTCATCGTCCACCTGGACCACTTTATACCCCAGAGCGTTGATTCTGTTGGACTGAACCAGGATCTGTGTCGGACAGACCGTGGTACAGAGCAGACACCCCTTGCAGCGGTCCTCTCGAATCTCTATTCGGGACATACCATTCCCCGCATTCAGTTTGAGACAGTTGTGGGGGGCACTGTATCCAGGCTCATTGACGGCATCCGCCATCACCCGGCGTCCCCCCCTCATGACAGAGACGCAAGCCGTGATTCATACCTTAGAACAGCAGCTTCATGCAAGAGCCGTGGGCTCACAAAATGAGCATCGCATCCCCGTAGGAAAAGAACCGGTATCCATTTTTCAGGGCATGGGTGTAAGCCTCGAGCAGTTGCTCCCGGCCGCAGAGTGCTGAAACCATGACCATAAGCGATGACCTGGGCAAGTGGAAGTTTGTGATCAAATGATCAATCACCTTGAACTCATGCCCTGGCGTGATGTACAGGTCTGACCACCCCTGAAAATCCTGGATGTCGCCGCAGTGCTGGACAATGCTCTCCAGGGCCCTGACCGTGGTTGTCCCCACTGCGACCACCGGCCGCCCTTCCTGTTTGGCCCTGCGAAGGGCCTGGGCTGATGCCCGGCCCAGCTCGATGTATTCAGGATGCATGCGGTGACCTCTGATGTCCTCAACCCGGATCGGGCTGAACGTCCCGTAGCCCACATACAGGGTCACATCTGCAATGTGAATCCCTTTTCCGGCCAGGGAGTCCATCACTTCCGGAGTAAAATGCAGGCCGGCTGTCGGGGCGGCCACTGAGCCGCTCTTGGTCTGGTCGGCATACACAGTCTGGTATCGCTCCTGGTCCTGATCTTCGACCTTGCGCTTGATGTATGGCGGCAGGGGCATGACCCCCAGCTTCTCCACCTGCCCGGCAAGATCTCCCTTCCAGGCCAAGTCCGCACTGACCCGGCCAAATTCCTGCCTGTCCACAACAGTCACGACCAGCTCATCACTGACCCTGATGCTCTGCCCTGGCTCGATCCCCCGAATGGGCTTGACCAGACCCTTTACACGGGCCCTTCTCCAACCACGATCCAATGGGGCTGGTTCGATCAGGGGCAATGGCGTCAACAGGAGAAATTGTGCCCGGCCGCCGGTGGCCTCTTTGACCCCCAGCAGCCTAGCTGGAACAACCCGGCTCACGTTCTTGACCAGCAGGGCCCCTTCCGGGAGAAATGCACCCAGATCCTGAAATCTCGCATCTTGGAGCTGTTTGCTTTCCTGATGCAGCACAAGCAGCTTGGACTGGTCGCGCTGGCTGGTCGGGTGCTCGGCGATGCGTTCCAGGGGAAGGTCGTACGCATAGGCCTGAAGACGAAAATCTTCTGGAATCTTGGACATATTGCCACTTGCGTTTCTGTGGAATTTTATGCTTAAATCAACCGAATATGATGCAGTTTTGCCAGAGGCAAAGCTGACCACAAACCAACGACGCTACTTTAAAACCAGGCAAAAAGAAACCTGAAAAGGGAGGCGGCCATGATCCAGAGACTCTTTATCCTTTTCACTGCCCTGATGCTCCTTGGCGGATGTGCAACCCTGAGCCAGCAAAAGTCCTCTGATGATCAGGCGTCAATGCAGGGCGAAGAGAGCCTGAGCCGAGACAATGCCGCTCAGATGAGCAATTATTTCGATTTTGAAGACATCCTCATCCCTCAGGAGATGAAGCTGGATGCTGAGAAATCCATCATTTTCGAAACTCCGAATCTCAAGGCCGGGGCCTTGATTTTTACCGGCCGCGTGGATCCGGTCTCCCTGTTCAACTTCCTGATGAACTCCATGCCCCAGGACAACTGGAAACCGCGGAGTTATTTCAAATACGGCCGCTACCTCATGGTCTTTGAAAAAACAGACAAGGTCTGCGTCATCCGCATCCAGGAGGAGCGGTTCAAAACTGAGCTCCATGTCTGGGTCACCCCCCGGATCAGTGGCTCAGAATCCGACATGATGCAGGAGCAAGTCCTGACCCAATGATTCCGGCCCATCTCGATTTCGCCCATTTCCGGGGCAAGCACATTCACGTCGGAGTGACCGGGAGCATTGCGGCTTACAAGGCCCTGGACTTCAGCCGGGCCCTCGTTCACGGAGGGTTCTCAGTCAGCGCGACCCTGAGTGCGGCTGCTCAGCAATTCGTGACCAGGCTGGCCTTTGAAGCTTTGGAAGTGGACCCTGTGCACACAGAACTGTTTCAAGGCTCCGAAGATGTGTATGCCCATCTCGAACCTGGACGCGGAGCAGACCTCCTGGTCATTGCCCCGTGCACAGCCAACACTCTTGCCAAACTGGCCAATGGCCTTGCCGATACCATGCTCACCTGCCAGGCCCTGGCCTTTTCCGGGGCCTGCCTCATAGCCCCGGCCATGAACCCGCGCCTGTGGACTGCCCCGGCGACCAGGGAAAACATCGAAAAACTGCTGCAGCGCAATGTGGCCATCGTGGCCCCGGGAGAAGGCACTGTGGCCTGCGGCGATGTCGGGACCGGGAAATTGGCTCCCCTGCAAGAGCTCATCTTCAGCTCGTTGCGCAGCCTGGCCGATCAAGACCTGGCTCAGACCAGGGTGCTCATCACCCTTGGGCCCACTCGCGAACATTGGGACCCAGTCCGATTCTGGTCCAACCCATCGTCGGGAAAAATGGGTGCCGCCCTGGCAGTGGCTGCCTGGCTGAGGGGGGCCGATGTGCATTGCGTCTGCGGCCCTTGTGATGTCTGGCTCCCTCCGGGAATTGTCCGCTACGACATACAGAACGCCCGTGAAATGCATGACGCCTGCCTTGATCTCTGGCCCGGCTTTGATTATGGGTGTCTGACAGCAGCGGTCTGCGATTTTCGGCCCTCCCAGATCCTGGATCAGAAATTCAAGAAAAAAGATGCCCGTGACCTGAGCATACCATTTGCGGCCAATCCAGACATTCTCAAAACCCTGGGCCAAGCCAAAAACAGCGATCAGCGGTTGATCGGCTTTGCAGCTGAGACGTCGGATGACCTTGTCTCTTCAGCCCGGGAAAAACTCGAGGCAAAAAATGTTGACCTGATGATCGCAAATCGGATAAATCAAGCACAATCAGGTTTTGCTGGCGCTACAAACAAAGTCAGCATGCTGGACCGCAACGACCGCACAGCGGAACTGCCAGTCATGAACAAAGCTGACATCGCCTGGAAAATATGGGACTGGACCTTGCAGCTCTAGATCTCTCGCAGCAGCAGCGACTCTGGCATCAGGCAGGACTGCGTTACATTCTTCCTGACCACACTGCTCACAGCAGGAACATCACAAGAAGCAGCATGCCTCCTCAGGCTTGCGCTGCCACACCCCCTGCAGAGGAGTTGCCAGAGCCGTGGAAGTCGCTCTGGGCAAAGGCACCCAGCCCATGCCCTACAGTGTGGACCTACGCCCGCCTGGCTGATGATCTCACAACCGCCACCTGTTCTCAGCAGCGGCGGCAGTTGTTCAAGAAAATCCTCCAGGCCTTGAACTGGCCTAAGGGGAGCGTCTTCTTCTGGCCGTTCGGCACCCATGCCGGAAGCTCTTTTCAGCCCAGACCGGATGTTTTTTGGCCCGGAGTGTCCGAGCTGGCCCCCAGGTACCTGCTGTGTTTCGGGCAGCAAGCCGTGGATGTCCTCTGCCCCCGGAGGCCGGTCAATGCTTCCGCTTTCACCCAGGACACTCTCCAGGTCTTTGTGCTCCCGGATCCCGACCAGATGCTCCCTGACAACCGGGAACTGAAACGCTCTGTCTGGAGAACCCTGACCTCCATCGCTGAACATGACCCTGAACCCTTCACCCAGTCCTCAAGCTCGTCATACTGATATCCATTGATGCTTTTCATGCCCAACGCAACGGAGACCTTTTGACATGACCACGGTTCTCGTGACCGGCGCAGCCGGCTTTATTGGATTTCACACCAGCTTGCGCCTTTTGCAGGATGGGTACGAGGTCATCGGCCTGGACAACCTCAATCCCTACTACTCTGTCCAGATCAAGAAAGACAGGCTGGCTCTCCTGCACAAGCACGCGTCCTTCACCTTCTCTTCGACCTCTCTTGAAGACGATGCTGGGTTGACCCAGCTCTTCAAGGCCCACACCATTCACCGGGTGATCAATCTTGCTGCCCAGGCCGGGGTCCGCTACAGTCTGACCAATCCCAGGTCCTACATTGACAGCAACCTGGTAGGATTTGCCAACATCCTGGAATGCTGCAGACATTTTGATGTGGAGCACCTTGTTTTCGCTTCCTCGAGCTCAGTCTATGGGTTGAACACGCGAATGCCTTTCTCGGTCCACGACAATGTCGACCACCCTATCAGCCTCTATGCGGCCAGCAAGAAATCAAACGAACTCATGGCCCACTGCTACAGCTATCTCTACGGCCTGCCCTGCACCGGGCTGCGCTTTTTTACCGTCTATGGGCCCTGGGGCCGCCCGGATATGGCCTTGTTCCTCTTCACCAAGAACATTCTGGAAGATCAGCCCATCCAGGTCTTCAACCAGGGACAGATGAGAAGGGATTTCACATACATAGACGATATCATCGAAGGCGTGGTCAGGGTCATGCAGAACGTTCCGGATGCCGATCCTGCCTGGTCCGCTGAGCACCCGGACCCGGCATCGAGCCCTGCCAGATACAGGCTCTACAACATAGGCAACAACAACAGTGTCGAATTGGAATACTTCATCCAGACAGTGGAAAAGGCCCTGGGCAAGAAAGCCAAAAAACAGTACCTTCCCCTGCAGCCCGGTGACGTCCCCTGCACGTATGCGGATGTCGACGACCTGCAGAAAGATGTCGGCTTCAGGCCCAGCACGCCTATAGAAACAGGCATCGCTCGCTTCATTGAGTGGTACAAAGACTATTATCGGATCGCTTCAGTCTGAGGAGTTGCCCATGGACTTCACCCGTCTCAAGCAGGAACTTGACACAGCCTTTGAAAAAATCAAATCCGTGTCTGAAAACGGTGATCTGCCTTCAGTTGAAGACGTCAAGCATTTCGTTCGCCTCTGTGATCAAATGCAGACCAGAGCTTCTGAAGATTGGGCTTATGAAGCCGACGACTTCACCCACTTGGCCAGGGAGCTCTTGCAGACCCTGAGACAGGGGCGGAGGCAAGAGTTTTTTCCCCTCATCGATTCCCTGGAAGTTGCCAAAAATTACTGTCACCGGACCTTTAAAACCATGTGATCCAGCGGATTCGCTCAGTCCTCCCTGTATCACCAGAGCTCATCATGACTTCACGCATCATTGCCATTGCCAATCAAAAAGGAGGTGTCGGCAAGACCACCACAGCCATCAACATGTCCGCCTCCCTGGCCGCCATGGAGAAAAAGGTCCTGGTCATTGACTGCGATCCGCAGGCCAACGCCACCAGCGGCCTGGACGTCACCCCTGATCCGGCAAAGGGAAATGTCTATCAAGCCCTTTTTGACCCTCAGTCCATGGCATCCATGATTCATGCAACCAGCTTGAAGTACTTGCATCTTTTGCCATCCGTTCAGGATCTGGTGGCTGCGGAGCTGGAGCTGGTCGAGAAAATAGGTCGGGAGTACTTTCTCCGTGATGTTCTCGCACACCTCCCTGCAGAATACGAGTACGTCATTCTCGACTGCCCCCCATCCCTGGGGCTGATCACCATCAATGCCCTGTGCGGGGCGACAGACCTCTTGATACCCCTGCAGTGCGAGTACTACGCCCTGGAAGGGATCGCCCACCTGATGCGGACCTATGAACTGGTCCGCAAGCGCCTCAATCCCGAACTCCAGCTCATGGGCGTGGTGTTGACCATGTTCGACAAACGCAACAAGCTCTCGCACCAGGTCGAAACTGAAGTCCGGTCCTATTTCCAGGACAAGGTCTTTCAAAGCATCATCCCCAGAAACGTCCGCCTGTCAGAAGCTCCCAGCCATGGGCTGCCGGCCTTGTGTTACGATTACAAATGTGTCGGCACCCAGTCCTATCTCAAGCTCGGGCAGGAGATCCTCGCCTTGGCACTGTGAGGCGGCAGGACATCAGGCTCCTCCGTAGAGCAGCTCATCTTCGAGTGCTGTTGGGCTGAACTGTGACATTGATGTGATCCTTGAAGTGTTTCTTGGTCACCCTGGCCCCGCACATGCAGCACTCAAACGAAACCAGGCCGCCCAGGCTTGCCGCCTTGAGCAGGAATTTTCTGGGGCTGTCCTCCTGCCAATTTTCAGTTTCACTGCCGCACAGCGAGCAGTGCACATCCATATCAACTGGGTATTTGAAATCCCAATACTTTTTCAAAACCTCCCAGTCCTGGAGCGGCTCCTGAACTGGTTGATCCAGGCGGTCTTCCTGGGCCAGGTGGTCCTCCAGCACAGGCAAAATGGCCCTGTGCACCTCCTCCCAGAGATCCTTGCTGACAAAGACTCCTAACAGCTTGGAATCTCGGTCGTACACTTCTTGTATGAATTTCCCAGCCTTGAACATGTTTTCAATCTCCTCAATTTCAGGTATACCCACAGCAGAAAAAACGAGTGTCCAACCACAACGTGCCACAGACCGGCAAGTGAATACCACTCCTGGAGGTCCTTCATGGCTGCACAAAGCAAAGGCCTTGGAAAGGGCTTGGATGCGCTCTTTCAGTCTTCCACACCAAAGCACCCCTCAGACCGGCAGCAAGGTGAGACCTACTCACTGCTTCCTGTTGACTCCATTGAACCAAATCCGGGGCAGCCCCGCAAAGACTTTTCCCAGGCAGCCCTCCAGGAGCTGGCCCAGTCCATTCAGAGTCAAGGTTTGCTCCAGCCGCTGCTCGTCCGCCCCATGCCGGGCAGCCTTGAGCGATACCAGATCATAGCCGGGGAACGTCGCTGGAAAGCCTCCCGGATGGCCAAACTGACAGAGGTGCCGGCACTGGTCCGAGACATCTCTGACTCTGAAGCCCTGATTATCGGATTAATTGAAAACCTGCAACGGGAGGACCTCAATGCCCTGGAAGAGGCAGAGGCTCTGAAACAGCTTCAAGAGGAGCTGCAAACCTCCCAGGAGGAACTGGCGGACAGAATCGGGCGCAGTCGCTCAAGCATCGCCAACAGCCTGAGGCTCTTGCAGCTAGGACCCGACATCCACACCGCCCTTCGCGAGAAACGGATCAGTGCAGGGCAGGCCAGAACGCTCCTTGGCTTCACCGACCCCCGGATACGCTCAGAGGTCTTTGACCAGGTCCTGGCTCAGAACCTGACTGTGCGCCAGATCGAACAGGCCCTGACATACTGGAAAGAGCATGGTGAACTCCCGCAAGGGCTGCGCTCGGCAAAGCGCTCCAGATCAACCTCCACGTCAGCTGACCCTGAGTTTGTCCGCGCCAGAAAAGAGCTTCAGAAATCGCTCACGGACAAGGTTCAGGCCAAGGTGCGCATCAGCGGGGAAATGGGCAAAGGCCGAATCTCATTGCAGTACACGTCCAAGGACGAGTTGAATCGTATTCTTTCGTTTTTCGGCATCTCCAGCCCTGAATGTTTCACGTGAAACACCAGACCGCAACTCAGCTTGCGGTCTGGCGTCAAGACGATATGTCAAAAATTTTGACAGGATGCTTGTCAATTAAAGGCCGTTGAAGATCATGCCCGCGCCGGACTGTTCCATCCTTGTTGCTGACGATGTGGTCGCAGTGGTGCGGACTGTGTCCAGCATGCTCAAGGTCTTGGGCTATGATCACGTCCTCACGGCCAAGGATGGGCAGGAAGCTGCTGAACTCCTGCACACGCACAACAACGTTGGGCTGATCATTTGCGACTGGTCTATGCCGCAATTGAACGGCATCGAGCTCTTGAAGCAGGTCAGGCGGTCGCCGCAATGGACAGACCTGCCCTTTCTCATGCTGGCCGGGAAGCTTGACCCAGCAGAGATGTCGCTCCTGGAGGACCTGGATGCCTCAGGCACCCTGATCAAGCCCGTACACTTCGAACATCTCCAAGCAGCCATGCACAGCCTGAGGGCTGTTGATGGGAAAAAAGCACTGCATCAGGCCCTGGCCAGGATCAGACACCATCTGGACAACGAGGACCTGACCAAGGCCGACCACGAGCTCCGGGATGCGCAGGTCAAGCTGCCTCAATGGAGAACACGTCTGCTGATCGAGTTTGCCGGCCTCAAGCTCATGCAGGGCCGGCCGGAGCAGGCTCAAGCCGTCATGGAAGATGTTCTGGCCGAGAATCCGGAGAGCTCGCTGGGCAAATGGGTCATGGCCCGGGTGCACTGCGCTCAAGAGGACTTTGAACAGGGGCTGCAGGCTATCACAGAAGCTGTCCAGGTCAGCCCCCTCAATGCTGAATACCAGTTCCTGACAGGCAAGCTGCACCTGCACCTCGGACAGCGGTCCAAAGCGAAGCAGGCCTTCCATCGCAGTCTGAACGCTGACGCAAACAATGCTGATCTCAAAGAGCGAATCTGGAACGTCTATCTGGAGCAGGGCCTGGTCGACCTGGTGGAGCAGGATTTCGGCCCATTCCTTTTCAGCCATCTCGGGGTCGAGACCTTGAACAGGCAGGGCATGACCCTCCGCAAACAGAACAGGCTTGAGGAGGCCATTGGCCTTTACCAGAGGGCCTTGAAGCTGCACCCCAAGAGCCAGCACCTGCTCTACAACCTGGCCATAGCCCTGGTGAACCAAAATCAGGTCGGCAAGGCCAAGAAAAAGCTGGAGCAGGCTTTGGACCTGGATCCACATTTTGCCCAGGCTCAGCATCTGTTGAACAAACTCGCCTTTCTGCACGAGGAGCAGCCTTGATCAACGTCAAGCATCTCTCCCATTCCTTTGCCCACCAATGGGCCTTGAAGAACGTTTCCCTGCATATCCATCCCGGGGAATTCGTCTTTGTCACTGGCCCTTCAGGAGCTGGCAAGACCACCCTGCTCCGAATCCTGCACGGGGCCCTTGAGGTCCACAGGGGAGAAGCCACTGTCGCCGGCTTTGACCTGAAAAGGCTGAGCAAGCGGAAGCTGCCCTTGCTTCGACGCAAAGTCAGTGTGGTCTTTCAGGACTTCAAAGTGCTCCATGATCGGACTGTGGTTGAAAACGTGGCCTGCCCTCTGGAAGTCGCCGGCATGGAGCGGAGTAAAATCCGCAAAAGGGTCAATGCCGTCATCCGCGGCCTGGGGCTGGAGAGCAAATCTGACCTGCAATGTGCTGCCCTTTCCGGAGGGGAACAGCAGCGCGTGGCCATCGCCAGGGCCATTGTGATCAACCCCAGGGTCCTCCTGGCGGACGAGCCCACAGGCAACCTGGACGAACCATTGTCCATGCGCCTGATGGAAGTCTTCAAGCAGTTCAATATCCACGGATCGACCGTGGTCATCGCCACCCACAACAGACAGATCCTGGAGACCAAACCCGAAGCGCGTTTCATACATCTGCTGGATGGCCAACTCATCAACGATGCAGGAGCCGAGGACATTGAGGACCTTTGTTAGACTGGTGATCAAGGGCATCAAGGATTTGAGACGCCACAAATGGGAGCAGCTGCTGACCCTGGGGGCCATCAGCCTGGTGACCTTTCTGGGCGCCTTGTTCATTCTGGTCGTGACCAATATTCAGGAACAGGTCGCCCAGGCGCAGGGGAAACTCCAGTTTGCGATCTACTGGGACTCCGGCCTTTCTCAGGATGCAGTCCGCCAGGACTGGTCTCAAATTCGCCAGCTACCCTTTTTTGATTCCATGACCACCTACAAGCCGGATCAGGCCCTATCCATCCTTTCAGAGTCCCTGGGCAAGGATATAGAGCTGCAATGGCTCAGAAAGGACAACCCTCTCCCGCCGACCGCCCTGGTGATCTTTGACCTGGCCGCTGCGGAAAAAAACGAGGCCACCGACATCTACAAGGCGCTTCAAAAGCTTCCAGGGGTCCGGACCATCCACTACAACCCTTTACAGATCGATGTGGCCAACTCTTGGACCCATATCAGTCGCCAGGTTCTCTATCCATTTATCCTCTTTCTGCTTTTGCTGGTCGGTTTGATCGTGGGAAACACCTTCAAGCTGGCCCAGATGAACAGCAAGGAAGAAATTGAGGTCCTCCGCCTGGTGGGCGCAGGCCGCTGGTACATTCAGCTTCCCCTGCTCACCGGGGCTGCTGTCCAGGCCCTGGCCGGGGGGCTGCTCGCCCTGGGCGTCTTGAAGCTGGTCCACGTCAACCTGGCGCCTGTTCTGAACCGCCCCCCCCTGTGGATAGAGCTCTCTTTTCTGTCCATTGAGAACATGATCACGACTCTCGTCGTCCTGGTCGGGGTTGCAGTCGTCAGCGGCTGGGTGGCCGTTCGTTGAAATTCGCCGTCTTCGTGACAATCAGACCCTTGTGACATGTCAATTGGAGTGTGCGTTCGCCTCTTGAATTCAAACCACTATTTTCAGTTTTGCCAGGGGCAAAACTGAAAGGAGACCCTATGCGCAGCAACAAGATGAAATCAGGCCTGGAAAAAGGTCCGCACCGTTCACTCATGCACGCCCTGGGATTGACCAGGGAGGAAATCGACAAACCCTTGGTGGGTGTTGTCAATTCAGCCAACGAAATTGTCCCTGGCCATATCCATCTGGACACCATCACCAGTGCGGTCAAATCCGGAATCCGGATGGCCGGCGGCGTTCCCATTGAATTTCCGGTTATCGGGGTCTGCGACGGGATTGCCATGAACCATGAAGGCATGCGCATGAGCCTGCCCAGCCGGGAGATCATTGCCGACTCCATTGAGCTCATGGCCACAGCCCATCCCTTTGATGCCCTGGTCTGCGTGACCAACTGCGACAAAATCGTTCCCGGCATGCTCATGGCCATGCTCAGGCTGAACATCCCAGCCATCATCATCAGCGGCGGACCGATGCTGGCAGGCAGGCATCAGGGCAGGACCGTCGATCTGATCAATGTCTTTGAAACCGTGGGCAGAGTCAAACGAGGCCTGGCCAGTGAAGAGGAATTGGCGGAGATGGAGCAGACGGCCTGCCCTGGCTGCGGCAGCTGTTCTGGTATGTTCACGGCCAATTCCATGAACTGTCTGTCCGAAGCCATCGGCCTGGCCTTGCCGGGAAACGGAACCATCCCGGCGGTGCAGGCCGAACGGGTCCGCCTGGCCAAACGGGCCGGAATGACGGTCATGACCTTGCTGGAGCAGGACATCAAGCCCCGGGATATCGTGACCGAGTACAGCGTGACCAATGCCGTAGCCGTGGATATGGCCCTGGGCTGCTCCACCAACACAGTCCTGCACCTGCCGGCCATTTTCGCCGAGGCAAACCTGGAGCTTGATCTGGCCGTCTTCGACCGCATCAGCCAGCAGACCCCAAACCTGTGCAGGCTCTCACCTGCCGGCCCCCATCATATTGAAGATCTGCACCAGGCCGGCGGCATTCCCGGGGTCATGGCCGAGCTGGCCAGGAAAAACCTTTTGAATCTGGATGTTATGACTGTGACCGGCCGGAGCCTGAAAGACAATCTGGAGACCCTGCAGGCGCGGATTCTGGACCACGATGTGGTCAAGAGCATTGATGACCCGTACGCCCAACAGGGAGGGATCGCCATTCTGTACGGCAACTTGGCCCCTGAAGGATCGGTGGTCAAGCAGTCGGCCGTGCACCCCGCTATGATGTCCAGGCAGGGAACGGCCCGGGTCTTTGACAGCGAAGAGGATGCGGTCGAGGCCATCCTGAACGATCGGATCAAGGCCGGTGATGTGGTCATCATCCGCTATGAAGGACCCAAGGGCGGTCCCGGGATGCGCGAAATGCTCACTCCGACCTCCTCAATCGCCGGGATGGGGCTGGACTCTGAGGTAGCCCTGATCACAGACGGCCGTTTCAGTGGGGGGACCCGGGGAGCGGCCATCGGACACGTCTCGCCCGAGGCGGCTGAAGGCGGCCTGATCGGCCTGCTCCAGGACGGCGACCCCATCGTCATCGACATTCCGAATCGCACGATCGAGGCCAAGCTGAGCCAGGACACGATAGACAAGAGAAGAGAGTCATGGCAGCCGGTGCACAAGCATGTTCAGTCCCCCCTGCTGCGCAGGTACGCCGCAATGGCCGCTTCGGCCGCCAAAGGGGCTGTGTTTCCCAAAGCTTGAGCTGCTGCGCGTCCACGATGTGCAAGGCAATGTTTGACAAAGGGTGTCCATTCACGCTGAAAACGAGTCATCAGCTCTCAACCCGCATGGGTATACGAGTCCTTCCTGCATGAGCTGGAATCAAACTGACGCTGCCATGTATGAGCAGTGGGAAAAAAGTCAGAAAGGGGCCTTTGCCCTGGAACAGGAAAAGAAACTGGTCCTGTCCCTGATCTCCAATTGGAGACGCCGGCACCAATTCCTGCTGGACGTGGGCTGCGGCACCGGTGTTTTTTTGGAGACCCTGTGGGGAGCCGGATTTTCAGTCACTGGCCTGGACTGCTCCCCGGCCATGCTGGCCAGGGCCAGGTCCAGGCTGGGCCGCCATGCGGATCTGCACCTGGGTTGGGCCGAGAACCTGCCCTTTGAGGACAATGAATTCGACTACGTGATGATGATCACCCTTCTTGAATTCTGCCCTGATCCGGTGCAGGTGGTCAAAGAGGCGGCCAGGGTCTGCAGGAAAGAAATGCTGATCGGGTTTCTGAACCGCTACTCCTGCTACTACCTGACCAACGGCCTGACATTGCGCAAGGAGAGCTCAAGCCCTTTGAAAAAGGCCAGCTGGAAATCCTGGCCGGAAATGCGCAAAGTGATCAACCAGGCTGTTGGACAGCGAAACCTGCACGCTGGTTCGGTTCTGCCAGGGCCCAAAGCGTCCTGGCGGAAGAAAAAGATCTGCCACCGACTCAACGGGCACATCTATCCCCCGTTTTGCGGCGCCTTTGGGGCCGTGGTCGTCGATCTGGCCTGGAAGCCAACCGGGACCCCTCTTTTGGCCTGGGCCCCCCAGCCTAAAGCCACCTGATTGCCCGGGACGACCTCATCGAGGGTGCCCGCCGCTTTCCGGCGATGTGCCAAGGGGCCTTCAAGGGCTTCAGATCAGCAGGACCCTGACCTGACGGCCCTGCAGAAGCCCTTCGGATTCGGCTGGTATGCGCACCAGGCCGTGAGCCTGAACCAGTGTCCGCAACAGTCCGGATTTGCCAAAGAGAGGGGCAGCCATTAAAGTGTCTCCGTCCTGGAAGCACTTCACCCGCACATAATCTTCCCGGCCCTGTTTTGAAGGCAGGTTTCTCTCCAAAACCGCATCGTGTTGCGGCCTGCCCTGGTCGGAGAACGCGTTGCTCTGACCGGCAAGGTGCGCGATGAACGGACCGGCCAGGATCTGCACAACCACCTGGGCAGAGGTGACCTGGCCCGGCAGACCCAGGACCGGGGTCGTGCCGGCCATGGCCAGAATTGTCGGCTTTCCGGGACTCATGGCCACCCCATGAGCGAGGATCCGTCCCTGGTCAAGGCCTTCGAGGCACTCCAGGGTCAAGTCCCTGGTCCCGATGGAACTCCCCCCGGAGATGAAAACCAGGTCGCACTCCTGAACTGCCCTGGCCAGACCGGCCAGCAGTTGGGGCTTGTCATCAGGGACAATGCCGTAGACATGCGGCCTGCCCCCGAACTGACGGCACATGGCCTCCAGGGCTGTGGTGTTCACATCCCGGATTTGGCCAGGCAGCGGTTGCTGCCCTGGGGGAACGAGCTCATCTCCGGTGGACAGGATGCCCACTCGCGGCTGTGCTCCCACCAGAACCTTTTCTCTCCCCAAGGCGGCCAGCAAACCGAGATCTTGGGGCCTGAGACGCTGGCCTTGCTCCACCAGGGGCTCGCCCAGGGACACATCCTCACCCCGGTGCATGACATTCTCCCCAGGGGCGACAGCCTTGCGGATTTCTATCTCATCCGGGCCGAACTCATCTGTGTGCTCGACCATGACCACGCAGTCAGCGCCATCAGGCAGCCCAGCCCCTGTGACGATCGATGCGCACTGGCCGGGTTCAAGGCTGAACCCGGGCAAGGCCTCTATGCCGACATCTCCGATCCACGTCAGATAGGCCGGATTGAGTTCCGAGGCTCCAAAGGTGTCCCGGGACCTGGCTGCATACCCGTCCATGGAAGATCGGTGAAAAGGAGGCAGATCTTCCTCTGCTGTGTATGTCCTGCCCAGGATGCGGTTATGGGCCTGGCCCAAAAAGACCTCTTCAGTCTCAGCCAGTGGGGCTATGTCCTGGAGAAGGGCTCTGAAGCCGGCAACACTGATGACCTGAAAAAAATCTTTGTGCATTCATGACTCCAGACTGATCTCGATCGAACCTGGGCTGAATCCCTTGAGCTGGGAAAGCATGCCTTTGATGCTTCCGGCCACAATGGAGCTGACAAAAGGATTCAGGCCAAGGGGGGCGCCATTGACGTGAATTGTGAGCCCGGATTGCATGGCTGTACAATCATCGACTTCAGCCTGGCCGGCGACAATGTCACGGGACATCTGCCCGCAGTCCTCTCGCCCGCAAGAACCGCAATCAAGCCCGGGCAGGTAGAAGCCTTGGGCCAGAACCAGCTTGACCAGGGCATCGACATCCTGCGTGCATCTCATGCCTGGCACCGAATCAGAACCGAAACAGGCCAGGGCAAGTTCCGGGCGCAGGTCCTGAACACGACCCTCAGGTCCCGGGATGATGATCCTGGGCATGTTGTTCAGGGATTTCCCGCCTTCAACAACCAGGACATCCGCTCCAAGAAGAGGCACCAGATCCGGGAGATAGCGCTTGTAAGGCCAGACCAGAAAACTTTCCCGTTCGCTGATGCCGGCCACAGCTGTACACACCTGAGCCAGCCTGGAGGTGTCGGTATCCTCTGTGTCAAAGCCTTGATGGGAAAATTTGGCCCCGGCAACCTTGAGGCCCTGGGCGGCCAAGGCCCGGCAGAGGTTCACAGCCAGACTGGTCTTTCCGGAATTTTTATATCCAATGATGGACACTGCTTTCATGGTCAACTCCTTTGTGTTCATGAAATCTAGGCCAAGCAAAGGCTTTTGACAATATCGAAAGCTTCGACTATGACAAGAGCCCGTGACGCAGTGATTTATGGGGCTTGAACAGGCTTTGGGCCTCCCAGGCAGCCCAGACACCAGCACAGCCCTGCTGCATCCAACATATTGATTTTAAACAATAATACTGATTTCGTCATGAAGACCATTCAAAAAATCAAAGGATTTCAGGACCTCATCTCTTCTGAGGCCGACACCTACACCTTCATCGAGGAAACGGCACGATCGACATTCGGCCGGTACGGGTTCCAGGAAATCAGAGTTCCCATTTTGGAAAAAACCGAACTCTTTGCCCGGTCTATTGGTGGCGAGACAGATATTGTCCAAAAGGAAATGTACACTTTTCCTGATCGCAAGGGCCGATCCCTGACCATGAGGCCGGAAGCCACTGCCGGAGTTGTCCGGGCCTATATCGAGAACAGGCTCTATGCCCGGGATCCTGTCAGCAAGTGGTTCACCTGCGGCCCGATGTTCAGGTATGAGCGGCCGCAGAAAGGACGGCAGCGCCAGTTTCATCAGGTCAACTGCGAGGTCTTCGGGACCGGCGCACCCCAGGCTGATGCCGAAGTAATCCTCATGCTCTGGACCTTTTTGAGGGAACTGGGGCTGGAAAAGCTGACCATTGAGCTCAACACTTTAGGTTGCCCAAAGTGCCGGGGAAACTACCACCAGGCTTTGACAGCCTTTTTGTCCCAGGCCGGGGACGAGGACCTGTGTCCGGACTGTCAACGGCGAAAAACCGTCAACCCCCTGCGGGTCCTGGACTGTAAGGTGCCCACCTGCAGGGACAAGGTGGTCAATGCCCCCCGGACCATCGACCATGTCTGCCAGGAATGCCGAGAGCATTTCACAACTGTGCAGTCGCTGCTCGACAGCCTCAGTGTCCCTTATGTCTTGAATGACAGGCTTGTCCGGGGCCTTGATTACTACCAGCGGACCACATTTGAGGTCGTCTCCTCAGATATCGGATCGCAGTCCTCAGTAGCCGGCGGGGGGCGTTACGACGGTCTGGTTCAGGATCTCGGAGGGCCTGATGTCCCAGGAATAGGCTTTGCCTGCGGCCTGGAACGGCTGGCCATGATCCTGGGCCAGGTCACATCGAAAGCTCTTGATTTTTTCCTGGCTGTCATCGATGCCTCAGCCTTGACCAGAGGCCAGATCATCGGTCAGCATCTCAGGGACCTGGGCTTTTCAGGGCTGGTCAGCTTCGATCCCAAAAGCCTCAAGAGCCAGCTCAGGCAGGCCAACAAACAACAGGCCAGACACTGCCTGATCCTGGGCCGGGATGAGCTGGATTCCGGGACCATCATCCTCAAGGACATGCAGACCGGAGAGCAGTCCGCTGTTTCCCAGGAGAGTGTGGACACGGTCCTGGCCCAGCCATGAACGCAACAGTATAGGTCCTTCTGAAACCGGGAAGTCCTCAAATCGAAAACCCAAAACACATTCTTTTGAAGAACAGGACAGCACCATGCAAGAGCTCACAGCCCAGGATGTGATACAGCCCATTGGAGATTGGACCCGGTCCCACGACTGCAGCCAGCTGAACGGAAGCCATCTGGACCAGGAGGTCTGTCTCATGGGTTGGGTCCAGTTCAGGCGCGACCACGGGGGGCTCATCTTCATCGACTTGCGGGATCGCAACGGCTTGACCCAGGTGGTCTTTTCCCCGGATCACAATCCCAAGGCCCATGCCGAGGCCCATGTCCTTCGCCCGGAGTATGTCCTGGCCGTCCAGGGCAGGGTCAGGAAAAGACCTCCGGGAATGGAAAACAGCAAATTGCCGACTGGCGATATTGAAGTCGTGGTCACAGACTGGAAGCTCCTGAACACCTCCCAGACCCCGCCATTCATGATTGAGGACAGGATCGGGGTCTCTGAAAATCTGAGGCTGAAATACAGGTATCTTGACCTGCGCCGCAAACGACTGAACTCAAATCTCCTGCTCCGTCACCAGGCCTGCAGAAGCATCCGGGACTGCCTGAACGAACTGGGTTTTATCGAAATCGAGACCCCGGTCCTGACCAAGAGCACCCCTGAAGGCGCCAGGGATTTTCTGATCCCCAGCCGCTTGAACCCGGGCGAATTTTTTGCCCTGCCCCAGAGCCCCCAGCTCTTCAAACAGCTGCTCATGTTCGGGGGGCTGGACAAATACTATCAGATCGTCAAATGCTTTCGGGACGAGGACCTGCGGGCCGACAGGCAGCCGGAGTTCTCCCAGATCGACATGGAGATGTCCTTTGTCAATGAATCACAGGTCATGAACACGGCTGAGGACATGATCGCCACCCTCTTCTCCGAGGTCATGCAGCACCAGGTATCCAGGCCGTTCACCAGAATGACCTACGACCAGGCCATGCAGAGCTATGGCCTGGATCGGCCGGATCTGCGATTTGGCCTGCAGTTGACCGACGTGAGCGAGATTGTTTCTTGCTCAGAGTTTCGCCTCTTTGCCAAGGCTGAGCTGGTCAAGGCCCTGAAGGTTGAACAGGGGGCCGAGCTGACGCGCAAGGAGATCGACGACTTCACAGAGTTCGTCAAGGTCTTTGGGGCTCAGGGACTGGCCTGGATCAAGGTCAAGGAAGACGGCTGGCAGTCACCCATTGCCAAATTTCTGAGTCAGGAAGAGAAACAGGGCCTGACCAGGGGGCTGGACCTCAACCCCGGGGACATCGTCTTTTTTCAGGCCGGCAAGCCGGAAATGGTCAACACCGCCCTGGGCAACCTCAGGCTCAAGCTGGGAGAGCGATTCGGGCTCATTGACCAGGACCGCTTTGAATTCGTCTGGATCACCGATTTTCCGCTCCTGGAGTGGGATGCGGATGGAAAGCGATGGCAGGCATGCCATCATCCCTTCACAGCCCCCAGGGAAGAGGATCTGGCCATGTTGACGTCACAGCCGGAGCAGGTCACAGCCAGGGCCTATGACCTGGTGCTCAACGGCAGTGAAATCGGCGGAGGCTCGATCCGCAACCACAGGCCGGAAACACAGATGCAGATGTTTCAAGCCCTGGGTATCGACGAGCAGGAAGCCAGGGCCAAGTTTGGCTTCCTGCTCGAAGCCTTGAATTACGGAGCGCCACCCCATGGGGGTATTGCCTTTGGCTTGGACAGACTTATCATGATCATGTCAGGGGCAAAATCCATCAGGGACGTCATCGCCTTTCCCAAGACGCAGAAAGGGACCTGCCTGATGACTGAGGCCCCTACGGCAATACCCAACGCTCAGCTCCGGGAGTTGGGAATCAGGGTGCGGGAGCAGAAAAGACCCGACATCTCCGATTGAGGATACGGACAGACAGGAGTGACAAGGCTCATGGTTCGAGAAATAAAGACCTACCCCGATCCGGTTCTTGAAGCCAAGGCAGAACCGATCGAATCCATCACCGACGATGTCAAGGTTCTGGCCAAGGACATGGCTGAGACCATGTACGAAAACAACGGCATCGGTCTGGCCGCCCCCCAGGTGGGACGGTCCTGTCGATTGATCACTGTGGACGTCAGCGGTCCTGAGCACCGGGAAGACCTCAAGGTTGTTCTCAACCCGCGCATTGATTTCAAGGACGGGCAAACCGAGATTGAAGAGGGATGCCTTTCCTTGCCGGGATTCAAGACCAAGGTCACCAGGGCTGAAAAAGTCACCCTGACCGGCCTGGACCTGGAGGGGCAGGAGATCTCCATACAGGCTGAAGGCCTCCTGGCTGTCTGTCTGCAGCATGAGCTGGATCATCTGGAAGGCACAGTGCTGCTGGATCACACCAGCTGGCTCAAACGCTCCATGTATTGCAAAAAGATGAAGAAATGCCAGAAAACGACCTGAATGCCCTGAGGATCGTCTATCTTGGGACTCCGGATTTTGCCGCCACCATCTTGAAGTCCCTCATGGCCTGGCCTCAGGCCGACGTGGCCGGCGTTGTCACCCAGCCCGACCGCCCCGTGGGGCGGGGCAAAAAAATGCGTCCCCCTGCTGTCAAAAACCTGGCTCAAGAGTCTGGACTGCCTGTTTTTCAGCCCCGCAGTCTCGATGATCCGATAACGATTCAGGAACTGCAGTCCCTGGAGCCAGACGTCCTTGTCGTGGCCGCCTTTGGCATGCTCCTGAGCCGGACGATCCTGGACCTGGCCCCATATGGGGCCTTGAACGTCCACGCCTCTCTCCTGCCCAAGTACCGGGGCGCGGCTCCCATCCAGAGGGCCCTGGTCAATGGCGAACCTGTCACCGGAATAACCATCATGCAGATGGTCCCGGAGCTCGATGCCGGCCCGATTCTCATCCAGCGGGCCCTGGCCATCGGGATCGACGACACGGCCGGCACCTTGCATGATGAACTGGCTGAACTCGGGGGCGAATGCCTTCTGGAGGCTCTTCAAGGGCTCTTACGCAATGAACTGGTTCCGGTCCAACAAGATCCTGAGCTGGTCACCTACGCCCCCAAGCTGAAAAAAGAAGAAGGGCGCATCAACTGGGCCAGGCCGGCGGTTGAAGTCCACAACCATATCCGGGCCATGCACCCGTGGCCAGGGGCCCACTTCTTCTGGCCCAGAGCGGACGACGGCAAAACACTAAGGCTGCAGGTCTTTCCAGGCCGCATTGGTCCGGCACGTGATGAGTCCGGGCCACCACCTGGAACGATTCTGGATCTCCAGGGCGAGGATCTTCCCATCGTTTGCCAGGACCGCACTTACCTGGTCCAGACAGTCAAGCCTGCTTCCAGCCGCCCCCTTTCCGCCCGGGAATTTGTCTGCGGATATGTGCGGCGCTGCCCCTGAGACGACGCTGGCCGGGCAGCAGGGCCTTGGCCGGGCTTCATGCCCGGCACTCCATCTCCAAAGTTTCTGACCTGATCAAACGGGCTGCATCAAGGCGACACACTCCGCTCAAAAGTGAGGTTCCTTCTGCAGTCCAAACCCAGATATTCAGCGCAGCCAGAGGCTGCGCTGACCAGAGGATCAGAAAGCCCCCGCAGAGGCAAGCCATGAGCGGACCCCGGCTGCGGCTGGCATCCGTGGAACAGGAAAGGCCGGCGTTTTGACTCCGCAGGTGATGCCAAGTAGTGTGTTCTGATGTACAAACTGCCTGTTGACACCTATTCCCGGATCGAATCCGACATCAGGGAGACCTTTCAAGCCAGGAAACGGCTGTTCATCGGTCTGCTGCTGGGCACCTCTTTTCTGATCGTCCTCTTTCTCATCTTTTTCTGGATCATCCCCTATATCGGGCTCCAGGCCATCCACCCCGCAGCCCCCTGGATTCTCGGAGGACTGGTCTGTCTGCTCATCGGCCTGGTCATCTGGAGCTCCCTGGCCCTGGTCCTGAACATTGTGCTCAAAAAACCGGTCCTGTTTTCCAGAAAGCTCAGAGGGATCTCCATCAAGGTCTTTCTCCCATTGATGACTGCAGTGGGCAAGCTGATGGGCATTTCCCAGGAAAAAGTCCGCGCTTCCTTTATCAGGGTGAACAACGAAATCGTCCGAACCGAAGGGCGACACTACAACCCTGAGGAAATTCTGCTCCTCATGCCCCACTGCCTGCAGAACAGTCTGTGTAAGTTCCGCCTGACATACAACATTCAGAACTGCCGGCGCTGCGGGGAATGTCCCATTGCCGGACTGCTGGAGCTGAGCGAGACCTATGGCATCAAGCTGGCCATCGCCACAGGGGGGACCATCGCCAGACGGATCGTTGTTCAGAACCGCCCCAGGATCATCATTGCCGTAGCCTGCGAAAGGGACCTGGCCTCGGGCATCCAGGACACCTACCCTCTCCCGGTCTATGGCATCTTGAACAGTCGCCCCTTTGGCCCCTGTCTGGACACCTCCGTGGCCATCGAACACGTCCAGTGGGCCATTGAAGCCTTTCTCTACCCTGCTGCCCTGCCTGAACAATCCCTGGCCGCAGGTCCCAATCAGGCCGCGGCCAGGGTTCAAAACGGTTGAGAGCGGACATGGCCAGACACAGGCAACCATCCGGCCGGACCACGTCAGCACGGGCCTGCGCTCTGAGCACGGTCAGCAAAGTCCTCCTGCGGCACAAAGACATCCAGGCCTGCCTCAACCAGGAGCTCTCCGCCAGGGAGCTCAGTTCTGAAGACGCCCACCTGGCCACCAGGATCAGCTACGGCTATCTGCGGTACAAAGGCCGACTGGACTTTATCCTCAACTCCCTGTGTCCAAAAGGGCTGGGCAGGCTGCCTGCAAAATTCGTCATCTGTCTGGGCCTTGGGGGTTACGAACTTCTCTTCCTAGACCGGGTGCCGGCCTATGCCACAGTGAATTGGGTCGTGAACCGGGTCAAGATGGACTTTTCCCGGAAGCTGGCCGGACTGGCCAATGGAGTCCTGCGCAATGTGGCCAGGGAAGCGGACAGCCTGAACAGCTTTGCCTATATGGCCAAGGACGGGCCAGAACCCAAAATTGCCCTCTCCAGGTGGTACTCCTGCCCGGTCTGGATTGTGGAGCTGCTCCTGGAGTCCTTTGGGCAGAGCGGCTGCTCCCATTTTTTGCAGAAAGCCCTGGAGTCCCCGCCTGTGGGCCTGCGGTTTCATCCCGACACTGGGCGTGAGCTTCGGGCCCAGCTGCGAACCACCCCCTTTTTCATCCAGGAAGGTCCCACTGGGATGGCCTTTTCCAAGACTCCTGACCCGGACATTGTCACCTGGGAACGTCAGGGGCGGCTCAGTCGACAGAGCCTGGCTGTCCAGAACATCCTTGGAGAGCTCGGGTTTCCAGGCTGGTCTGGGCCGATCTGGGACGCCTGCGCTGGAAACGGGGGCAAATCGAGCCTGATGCGGGAATACGGGACCGCCCAGGTGTGGTCCAGCGACAGGGCGGCCATGAAAATGACGCAATGCCGCAACGACATGCAGCGCTTGCATTTGACCGAACCTTTGCTCTTTGTTGCGGATGCAACGCAACCCGGACCGTTCAGGAAACCACCCGGGACCATCATTCTGGACGTGCCCTGTTCAGGGTTCGGAGTCCTGAGCAGGCGGCCGGACATCAAATGGAAGCGCAAGCCCAAGGACGTGAGCGCAATGGTTCATATCCAAAAGCGCATGCTGCTCTCGGCCTGCGAGACCTTGAAGACAGGAGGCAGACTGGTCTATGTCACCTGCACCGTGACCAGAGAGGAAAACGAACATCGCATAGAAGACCTGCTGGCAGAAAGACCGCACCAGCTCAAGCTGAAACGGATGATCCACCCGGATCCAGACTCGGACTTGAATGAGTCTCTGTTCGGAGCGGAGCTGGAAAGGCTTTGAGCCACAGGCATCAGCTTTTCTGGGAGCTCTCCCGGGCAGATGCCTGCTCCACAAGGATGCACTGCTCAGGACACCAGGCCACGGCCTGCTCCAGGGCTGCCTGGGGCACCCTGTCAGGCTGCAGGACATGAACGGTGCCGTCGTCATCAGAGCAAAAGACTTGGGGACAGAGCTCAAGGCACGTGCCGCATTCGCTGCAGGCTTGATGGTCGATGGAGACAGAACAGTCCATGGCCAACCCTCTGTCGGCAGTCATCCCTTTGTCTGCAGGGCACCTACTCAGCAGCCACCTCCTGTAAGGTGAAGGTCATTTCCGACGGGGCGATGCTCCGAATGTCCACCTGAGACTGGGGCATGAGCAATTTGCTCGGTGTGAGGGCAACTGTGGTCTGACCTGTTTCCGCCCTGCTGAGATTGACTTCCAGGACAACGTTTTTGGCGCTCAGGGTCGTGGCGTCCTTGCGAAAACCGCTGACCGTTATCTGCGCTCTCGGTTCCACCGGCTCGATGACTTTCAGCCCCTTTGGGAGATTGACGATTTTGATCGGGACAGCAAAGGAGTGCACATAATTCTGCTGCCCGGCCAGCAGAAGCCAGCACAGGCTGACCAGGGCCAGCGTTCCCAACTTCATGCGCCAATTGATGCGGACCAGGGCCAGCATCCGCTGAGCCCAGGTGTTTTCCATCTCAGTAGCGGGGGTCAAGTCGTGATGCAGCAAATACAGCAGGTTCTGCTCATGTTCAATCTTGACCAGCTCGCCCTGACGACACAGTGAGACCTCTCCCCTTTCTTCGGACACAACCACTACCCAGGCGTCGCTTCTGGAAGAGAGACCAAGGGCAGCCCTGTGGCGGGTGCCGTATTCGTGCGGCAGCCCTTCATCCGGGCTCAAGGGCAAAAACCCGGAAACCAGAGTGATTTTACCGTTGCGGATGACCACGGCCCCGTCATGCATGGGGGACGTCTTGGAAAAGATCATGGACAGGACCTCAGGCGTGGGGTCGGCCTCCAGGACCTGCCCTCCAGTGATGAACTGATCGACCAGATCCTGGCGTTCGATGACCACCAGGGCGCCTGTTCTCTCCCGGGCCAGGGAAAACACCGCTTGAGCAAAGTCAGTGACCCAGGCCGTGGGAGAGGCCATCCGGCGCAGCCCCAAAGCGGACAGGAAGTTGACCCGCTCCAGAACCTGCCTGATCTCGGCCTGGAACAGAACGATGAGCAGAATGACCAGGACCTGCCAGAAAATATGGAAGACCCAGGTGGTCAGAAAAAGGCCCCAGCTCTGAGCCGCGGTGTAGACGATCCCGAGCAGGATCAGTCCGACCAGGGCCTTGAGGGCCTTTGTTCCTTTAAACCAGACATAGAGCTGATAGGTCAGCACTGTCAAAAAGAGGATATCCAGGACATCCTGCAGACGCAGATTGACCAGCAGGTTGAGCATATTCATTGGACACGTCCCGGTTTGACAGGTCTGAGCAGGTGAGTATCACTCATATGGTGTTTTCAAAGAGCATCAACAACATCCACCGTTCGTCCTGGCTCTCGAACGAAACTCAACTGCTGGGATAGGCCAAACCATCGAATCAGGCCCGGCTATGTCAGTTTCTTCCGGGATCAAACTGGCAGCCTTGATTCTCATACACATGGCGAAACACCCCTGAATTGAGTCCCTTTTAAATTCAAACCAACATATTCAGCTTTGCCAGAGAGGCAAAGCTGAATTGTTTTTTCAGCCAGCCATTGGTAGACTGAAAATAGAAAAAACAGCCAACATCATCCACGGAGTGCATCATGGACAATCGGGAAAATCTGATCCGCATTTACGAGTTTGCCCTCAACCAGGAGCACACAGGCAAAGACTTTTTCGAATCGTCTGCGTCCAGGATGGGGGTCGGTGCAGCAGTCAGCGCCTTCAAACGCCTTATCGAGGAAGAGCAGAAGCACATCGACTTCATCAATGCCATCCTGGAGAACCTGCGCAGCGGCAACGAGCCGGACATCCCGCCCACAGTGGATATTGAGCCTGAAGTACAGAACTACTTCGATTCCAGGGCCAAATCGGAATTTTTGGAAAAATGCCTCTACGAATCCATGGTTCCCGATGTCACGGTCTTCAACACAGCCTGGCTCATTGAAAAGGACCTCAGTGACTTCTATACCCGGATGTCCGGGGCGACCGCCGGCAAGGCGAGCAAAGCCCTGAATATGCTGGCCGGCTGGGAAAAACGGCACGAAGAGTTCTTTCGGGAATACCGCAATGCCCTCTCTGAGGCCTACGCCCGGATGCCTTGGGGAGGCTGAGCCCTGGACGGCCTGATCCCCACCCACACACAGGACAGCGGAGTCGAAGAAAGAGTTTCAAGAATCTTTTCCCTCTGTGTCACGTGGTTGCGAAGCTCATGCTATCGGCAGTTCTGGCCCGGGCAGAAGCGGTGTCGGTCCATGCTCATAACCTGGCTCTTTGGCGCAGGGCCTTGCTGTCATACCTGGCATAGATCCTGTCTATGACACCGGAGCACTCCTCTGCCGAGTGGTAGGCGCTGAGCTGGGTGAAGCAGGCCACTTTGATCTGCATCATCTGGCCGGGATCGATTCGGATACTGCGCTCGGCCAGCACAATCACCGAAGGGTAGGAGGCCAGGGCCATGTGCACGTCTGTGTGCTCGGGATCGCCTTCGAAAAAGGGACGCCTGTTTTCAGAAGGCTCGCGAAAGATGTTCAGATAGAAGTCCAGTCGCCAGGTCTTGTCCTGTTTTCCTTGATCCAGATTATGATCCCTTCTGGAACATTCATCAAGCCTTGATAGGGAAAAGCCCAAAACAGGACCTGCCCTGCATTGCTGAAGCCTCACAGCATGAATTTCACTTTTTCCAGATCAGTCTTTTGCCCCACGACGATGAGCGTGTCTCCGGCTTCAAGAATGACGTCTGCTGTTGGGTTATAGACCATATGGCCATTTTGTTTTTTTATGGCAATAATAATCAGGTTGAATTTGGGACGCAGCTCTGATTCGATCAAATTCTTTCCTGGCAGGGATGATTGCGCTGAAAGCTCCAGCTCCTCCATCTGCAGCTCTAAATTGTCGCAAAGGATCCTTTTTATTGCATTCAGCAAATGCTGACAATGGCGTATAAATAACAAAGCACATCAAGAATGCGTGCAAGAGAATATTCAATTTTTTATTTTGGGTGTGGCCTTTCATGTATTTTCCCCGTGAGCATTTGAAAAGGAATGGTCGGAGTGAAGGCAATAAAGAGCCCTAATGACACACCTCCGGCCATGGAATTCTTGTCTATCTTCCAGATGTGCTGATCAAGCAGACGGTCTCCAAGGATGCGCGAAACATAGGACTGGCGAAGATTATATTTTATTTTCTTTTGCTTTCGGTGCCATTTTATAAATAAGCTGCTCACATTTCTATCCTTATTCGGACCTGCCGGCGGCAGCGCTCTTATGAATCTCACTATAATCCCTTGAGATT
>CAYOID010000034.1:0-31293 GCA_964403955.1 uncultured Desulfohalobiaceae bacterium
TCGGCGGCCAGGGCAATTCCCTCTCTCTTTCTCCTCTTCATCTTCTCCGTGCCTCTGCGGCTCGAGTGAGGAGCGGCAGCGACGAACGGGCGAGAGACCAATCTTTTCTTCTCTTCAAACCTGACCAACTGTGCTCCGTGTGTGCCATGCTCATGCCAGTGGCTGGGCTGACAGGTTCAGGGTTTGAGGTTCATGGTTGATGATAAGGCTGACCACGAAACGGCGGGCTGTCAAGCCTGTGCCAGAGTCGGGAGGGGAGGGATGAAAGGCAAGAAGGGGGAAGGGTGGGGAGGGTGGGAAAGTTGAGCAGGTTGAACCCTCTATGCCATTGAGAGTGAGACACTGAGCTCACTATACCTCTTTGAGATTGCTTCGTCGAAGACGCCTCGCAATGACGAGTAGAATCTCAACTACGGAAAAGATCCTTGGCTCGTCATTGCGAACGTAGTGAAGCAATCTCTCAAGGTACGTGACAGAATTTCTTCCTTGAGCAAGCTGGGCGTCTGCGACCAGCGGCTGGGCTGACTCCTGAACTCTTGCGGCTGCTTCTGGATTTTCTGCAGCCGCATCAAGGAAGCAAGACACGATAGACCAGCATGATCTCTGCTTGCTTGACAACTCCTCATGGCGGCTTGTTATGCATACAGATAAAGAGGAGGCTCACCTATGGAACGGACAACAATCATGCTTCCGCCTGAACTGAAAAGCAAAGCGATCCGGCATTCAGAGCACAAGGGGATCTCCCTTGGGCAACTGATTCGACAAGCACTGGAAAAAGAAATCACCCAACAAGGCAATGCAGAGCAAAGTCTGGATCCTCTGTATGCCGATAAGGTTGTTTTTAAAGGCGAAGCTCCACATGACCTGAGCATGAATCATGATGCATACCTTGACCAGGATCAACCATGATCGATTGTATCTCTTTCATCCTGTTATGAACCTCCCCCAATCCCAGATAGGCTGGGTCTGCTCCTACACCCCCCGTGAGCTGGTCCTGGCCGCAGGCTTGACCCCTGTGAAACTCCTGACCCATGCCGGTCAGGACTCAACTGCCGGCGAATCTCTGCTGCCCTCCAGCTTCTGCCCCTATATCCGCCGGCTCTGCAGCCTGTGCCTCCAGGATGCAGAAGACACCCCTGAGCACTTGCTCATCGTCCTTTCCTGCGACCCCATGCGCCGCCTGGCTGACGCCCTTTCCCTCTATGGGCCTTCCCAGAATGTTTTCAGGCTGGACGTCCCCAGACGTCGCGACGAGCTGGCTGTTGCCTTCCTGACCTCCCAGATCGAGGGCCTGAAGCGGGAGCTGGAGAAGTTGGCCGGCAGAACCATCTCGGATCAGGACCTGCTCCAGGCCACCCAGACTTTCAACCACAACAGGTCCCTGCTGAACGATATCTCCGAGCGACGCAGATCGTCCCCTCACCTCCTGCCTGGCTCGGAATTCCACTCCCTGATCCGTTTCTGCCAATCCCATCATCCAGACGCTGTCCAGCAGCATCTGACCAAACGTCTGCAGGAGCTCCAGAACCAGTCGCAGCATGGAACTAGCTGGAACGGACCCCGCCTGCTCCTGACCGGATCGGTCCTCGAAGAGGCCGATGTCCTGTACAGGATTGAGGAAAAAGGTGCCCATGTGGTCTGTGACGACACCTGCAGCGGTGAAAAGGACCTGAATCCCCTTGTGGACACCCAGGCTCCGCCCCTGGAGTCTCTGGCCCGCCGCATGCTGCAGCGTCCGCCCTGCCCCAGAATGCTGGGAGCCACCGAGCGGATTCAGCAGGTGGCCCGACTGGCCGCAGATCACAACTGCGACGGGGTCGTCGCCCACACGCTCAAGTTCTGCGACCTGACCCAGGCCGACCTGCCCGGTCTGGAGAAAGCCCTGACTGAGTCCGGCATCCCCCTGCTCCACCTGGAGCAGGACAGCCTGAACGAGGACCGGGGCCAGCTGACCACCAGGATTCAGGCCTTCATGGAGACGCTGTGAACTGCCCTTTCAGGCCAGGCCTTTGGCTGGGCTTCACACACACTTAGCACAGTGGGTATTGCAGAGAAGAGTTTTGAGCCACCCGTTCGCGGACTCACTCGACGCACACAGACGCTGACGGACACTTTTTTCTTCCGCCTGGCCGACTCTGGCTAGGCGGAAACAAGCCGCCGTTTAAGCGGCAAGGAAAGTTCTTGCTCAGCCAGACAAAGCTGAACCTTGAACTCAGCGGTAGACATCATCATGGCTGCCAATATCCACTGGAATGATCTTTTGATCCTGAATGATGAGCTCGAGGGTGATGCGGTAGCTGACATTGATGGAAACTGAATGCAGCTCTTTCAGGGGCCCTTTCAGCCGGTGCAGCCGCAGGGAGGGGTGAAAAGGGTTCAGCTCGAGCAGCTTGAGGGCTTTTTCGTACTGGGCTGATAGTTCCGGATGCTTTTTGAGGAATCGGGCCGCCCGCCTGTTGTAACCCGGGGTGTAAACGATCCGGAAACTCATGCCTCAGGCTTCCGGATGCGCTCCATATGCTCCTCCACGCTCTCCTCGACGCCTTTTCCTTCGGCGACCTCGCGCCTGGCCTGGTAAAGGGCCGCCTCCAGCTCACAAACCCGCAGGCGGTTGTACGTGTCCACGTCCATCACCACATAGCGATCCTTGCCGCGCACCGAAATGACCGCCTCGTCTTCTTCCTGCAAGGCCGCGTCGATGGAGGAGACTCCCCGGGTCTTCAATTCGTTGGCGGTGATCGATTTCATGCGGTCCTCCTTGCTTATCAGACTACGAGTGCTCTCAAAAGTACGCTTAAGAGTATCGTTGAGCGTCGGAAATAGCAAGTCCTGCAATCGCTCTTCGTTTGCCTGCCTTCAATCGACTTACAGGGGCGGTCAGCAGCCCCTGTGAGCCCGTTGCGGATCGCAGGGCAATCTGACCTCAAGGGGACGCTTCAAAATCAACGTCGAAAGTGGAACGTTCGTTCAGGCGGAGCACTTTTCTTACAGTATAAAGTTTTCCCACTTTCAACCGATCAAGATGATGAAGCCTTATTGTTTTTCAGCCCAGCCTTTGGTTCGCTGAAAAACACAAAGGACATTTCATACCAGCACCTGAGTGCGGGGGGAGATATGGCAGCTCAGACACCTGCAACCGCAAGATTGATCCCAACTGTGTCCATTCTGGAGCATCACTGCGGGTGGTGCGGATCGAGCATTTGGCGAGGCTCCGAGCATTGTGTGGATGTCGGCCCCGGCAGAAGCCACTGCCGGGTCTGCTCACAATGCAGCAGCATGCCGCCATTCAGAGAGCCCTCAATTTCTTCTGCCAACGGGTCTGCCCAAGGCCATCACCATGGAAACAGATGTTCATGATCGGATCGGAGAAGAGCTCCGAAACTTCCCCCATATGTCGAATCGTGAGCGGCAGGCCGTGATCGAGAAACACCATACCTGCGCCAGGTGCCGGGCCCGGTGCTGCCCAGACCCGGAATGCGCCGGGGCCTGCCGGGGGCTGGGCGATTGCTTTGCCTGCCGGGAATTTCAGAAGTATGCCCTTGGTATGGATCACCAGGGCTACGTTCCCCGACAGATCACAGGGGAGCTTTTTCATGTGATTCACAAGCCCTGACGCAGCCCTCCCTCTGGCCAAATCTTGACCCGCACAGGGGGCAGTGGGGATCAAGAGAGAGTTTTTTAACCGCCCGCTCCCGATGGTCGCTTGACAAAGAGGACCAGAGGGACGGGATAAGCCTTTTTGCCCCGGGCGACCCTCCCCGGGGCAAAGATGCCCGCCTGCGGCGCACACCTCAGCGTAATCCCCATGTCGCGTTAGCGAGGCGCCCTTTTGCCCTGATCAGCGTCGAGCAGGGCAAAGGATCCTACCCGTCCGCCCCTAGTGTCTGCCTTGTCGTCAAGTGAGCGCCCGGCGGACATCCTGGGCATAGCCCGCGTAGAAAATCCGCTCCCTCCGATCCAGGAGCAGCCGGTGATGAGCTTTCTGATCCACTGACCCGAGCTCAAAGGGGAAAAGGGTCCTCTGGACAAACCTGGCCGACAGGAAGAGTGAGTAGGGCTTCCAGAAACCCAGGCCGCTTGTGGTGCCGTCCTCATAGACGAGTCCGTCCTGGACCGCCATCCAGGAGAAGGCCACGTACCGCCTGGTCGAACGGTATCCGCTGAACCAGGCGAACCCGGGCGGCACCGGGAGGGGGAGCTTGACGAGGTAAAAGGATTTCGGGTCTTTTGTCATCATGGCCTTCCAGGTTGAGGAATGAGCTTACATGGAAAAGGTCAAGGCGACAAACTATGCTCAATGCCTGGCTCCTCAACTCATTCTGGGGTGTCCGGAGATCGTCTCCTCAATGCTCAGTCTTCGCTGCAGGGAGGTGTTGATCATCGAAAGGCTTTGGTCCACAATTATCAGCGCAGCTGAGGGCTGCGCTGACAGGTCGAGGGTTGAGGGTGGACGGTTGAGGGCAGAAGAGATCCCCGACTTGTCTCAGAGATAACCACTTTTCTCTTTTCAACCGTCCTGAGACAAATATGAAAGTCAGCGTGATCGCAAATAAGATACCATGACCTCCCCTTTGCGCCGAACCTGGGCCAAATGGCTCATCCGCTCCTACCTGCTGCGCTCGCCCGTGTGGCGGAGCCGCAACAGTCCGGCTGAGGAGCGAATCCGCTACCAGACTGCCTGTTACTTGAGCCGGACCTATGAGCGCTCCAGCCTCTCGGTGCTCTCCGGGTTCCTGATCCCGGCCGAACTCCTGCACCTCTATGGAGCGGCCCCCATGTTCACCGAATACCTGGCCCCGATTCTGAGCGCGACCAACCGGGCCCCGGCCTGCCTTGAGGCCACTGAATCTTTGGGGTTTTCCCGGGACACCTGCTCCTTTCACCGGGCCACCCTGGGGGCGGGCCTGACCGGCTATCTGCCCGACTACGCCCTGATTGTGGGCACCTCCCACCTCTGCGACGGCCAGAACAAGACCCTGGAAGAGCTGGCCGCCCGGACGCACAGCCCCTACCTCCTCCTTGACGTGCCCCAGGAGGCCTCGGAGCAGGCCGTCACCTACCTGGCCGGACAGCTTCAAGAGCTGGAGGACACCCTGGTCAGGCTGAGCGGAACGCGGAGAGCCTCGCAGCAGGAATGGGAGCAGGTCTTTGCCCACAGCAACCAGGCAGCCGATCTCATGGCCCGGGTCAACGAGCTGCGCTCCCATCCCGGATGCCCCCTTTCCGGCCACCAGGCCTTCACCCTGAACCTGTGCGCCCTGTTGATGATGGGGACCCGGTTCCTGAAGGACTGCTACCAGGACTTCGTCGCTCAGCTGGAGTCGAACCTGGACGATACCCCTGACGCCAGGCCCCGCCTGCTGTGGCTCCTGGCCTTCCCCTACGTTCCCGGCAACGAGATCCTGGACATGGAAATGAGGTGGGACATGAACATTGTGGCTGACGAGCTCAGCCAGGTCTTCTGGGCAAAGCTCGATCCTGAGGACCCTCACCGCAGCCTGGCCCGCAAGATGCTCAGCCACCCTTTCCTTGGACCTGTGAGAAGCAGGGTGGCCCATGTCGCACGGCTGGTGGATGAGTTCAACATTGACGGGGCCATCCATTTCTCCCACTGGGGCTGCCGCCAGGGGTGCGGCGGGGTCAGGCCCGTCCAGGACGCCCTCCAGGAAAAGGGCATACCCCTGCTGGAGCTCCACGGCGACTGCATCGACGATCGTCAGGCCGGGCAGGGACAGCTGCGGACAAGGCTTCAGGGGTTTGCCGAGCTCCTCCGCACCAGGAAGCCCTCTCCCCAAGGGAGCCGAACCAGGGACGGCAATGTCTTCCTGGGGGTGGACATCGGCTCGCTCTCGGCCAAGGCCGTGCTCATCGATGAGCAGGGCCGGATCCTTGATCAGCGGGTCTTCTTCACCGGGGCCAGCAGCCGGAAGACCGCGGCCAGGCTGGAGGCCGTGGTTCAGGAGGGAGGCTGGTCGGAGCGGCTCAAAGCCTGTGTGGCCACCGGCTACGGCCGGTCCGCGGTAGCCTTTGCCGATTCCGAGATCACGGAGATCAGCTGCCACGCCAGGGGCATGGCCCACCTTGTCCCGGGAGTGCGGACGATCATCGACATCGGGGGGCAGGACACCAAGGTCATTGCGGTCAACGGCCAGGGCGGGGTGCGAACCTTTCAGATGAACGACAAGTGCGCCGCCGGCACCGGCCGTTTTCTGGAGATGATGGCCAGGACCCTGGAGATCGATCTTGAAGACCTGGGCCCCCTGGCCGTGAAGTCGAGCAGGGCGGCCACTATCTCCTCTTTGTGCACGGTCTTTGCCGAGAGCGAGGTGGTCTCCCTGATAGCCGAGGACACTCCGGTGGAGGTCATCTGCAAAGGGGTCTGCCGGAGCATTGCCAAGCGGACCATGTCCATGCTCAACCGGGTGGGTCAGGAACCCAAAATAGCCATGAGCGGGGGGGTGGCCTTCAATCAGGGGGTGGTCCGGGAGCTGGAGAGCCAGATCGGCTCGAAGCTGGTCATTCCGGATGACCCACAGATCATGGGCGCCCTGGGAGCGGCCCTGTTTGCCCGGGATTCGCTTCAGCCCGGCCAGAGGCATGAGCTTGGCAAACACTGAAGACAGTGGGGTCGGCTGGAAGACAAGAAATGATTGGTCTCTCGCCCGTTCGTCGCTGCCGCTCCTCACTCGAGTCGCGGAGGCGCGGAGAAGATGAAGAGGAGGAAGAGACAGGGCAAGCTGCTCCGCCCTGCGGGCAAAGGTTTGACCTCACGAGCGAAGCGAGTGGAGCTGGGCGGGCAAAACCCCGGCTCGGGGGTTTGCCCGCAAAAAACTCTTCCTCCTCTTTCTGAGCTCTGCGGGCTCTGCGAGCGAGTCCGCGAGCGGGCGAGAGATATATCTTTTCTGTGTGCTTCTTCTTCTAGCCGGTTCCCCCCTGTGTCCTGTGTGGGTAAAGGCCAGGCCAGAGGCCGGTCTGACACCTGAAAACGTGTGATTGAGTTTCATACGAGACGTGAGAGCCAAGATCTTTCGACAGCTCAAAAAGTTGTCAGGCCCTCCATTCCCGCTGCCTGGTTGAGTCGTTGATCAAAACAGGCAAAGAAGAAATTTTGAGGCAACCTGTCATGGACGATGAGAGCCGATGAGAGATGAACTGCGTCGAACCCCCGAAGGAAGTAGGCATGCACAAGCCTGCCGATGAGAGCATTGAGATGGTCAGTGACGTCTACACGGATAAAAGACTTCCAATCCTTTTGAAAGAGTCCAACAATGTCTTGGACAACCTCATCATCCAAATCTTGGTCCTTTTGCTTTCGATAAATGGTTGACATGGTTTCCGCATACCCTACCGAAGAAGTCACTATGACCTCTGATTCATTCCATTTCGCAATCACTTCTTCAGAAAAGGATTCCGCAAAGTACCTTTTGACAAGGGCGCTTGTATCCAGATAAAGGATCATCTCCGATCCTCAGCAATCATCTCTGACACAGGTTTCCCAGGGGTTGTTATCCGTGGTTGAGGTTCTCTCACAATGTTTCGGCTTGGCATGACAAGAAAACCTTGCTGGATCAAAGGATGAAGGGCCCTGCGAAGATCATTCTCTCCTTGATTCTCTTTGCTAATCCTGGCAATGGGCTTTCCCCTCTCAGTGATCAGGACCTCATCACCAGATTTGACCTGGGCCAAAAACCGACTCAAATTGTTTTTTATCTCTTTGATTCCTGCTCTCGTTATCATGTCCCCCCCTCAAGGTAGCCCTTTTTTGTATAAAGTAGCTACTTATACCATAAATGTCAATCCAGGCAATCACCTTTTGGATAGAAAAGCATTGACGCATCCAATTCCTTACCTTAAACTCTTTTGGTAAGAAAACAAAAAAACCGGGATTAAAATTTATGAAATCAACAATCACATCAAAATTCCAAACGACGATCCCCAAACCGATACGTGAATATTTGGGGCTTAACATGAAAGACTCTCTGGAATGGAAGCTGGAAAATGGCAAAGTCACCATTTATCCGGCAGAAAAGAAATTCTTGAGGCACAAAAATACTCTTCACGTAGGACCAGGGGATATAGACAATGACATTCACAAGGCTTTAGACAACCGGTTGGAGAAATACCGGTGAAAAGATTTGTCATAGACGCCAATGTGATCATATCATTTGTCACTGATCGAAACCCGGGACAACAGGATCTGGCAGCCGATCTCTTTGAATCTGCAGCTCAACTCAAGAGCGAAATCCTCTGTCATCAGCATGTGATCACTGAATTCGTCTATGTGCTGGACAGGGCCTACCATGTCCCCAAACTAGAAATCCGCATGATGCTCCATGATTTCATGCACATGCCTGGTGCAGAGATCATCCACGATATCGATTTCAAACAGGTCTTTTCCTTCTGGCCTGACCACATACACGACTTTGGGGATGCAATTGTTGCCTCCACTGGCTCAATGTACAAAAACGCCGTCATTGCAACCTTTGATCGCACTTTTGCTCATCAACTCGACGCACTCAAGCTCAAAAGGCATGAGTTTGGATGAATTCAGCGCAGCCTCTGGCTGGGCTGAATAATTGGGTTAAACCTGCAGAAAATTCTTCATGCTTCAATGTGAAGCCGAAGAAAAGGGACCTGGTAGAGGTCCACTGATGTTCCTGCAACTCCCGATGCGCCGCTGACGATCTCCTGAGCCATCTCGTAGACATGGCCGTACATGCTGTAGAACACCACCTGCACTGTGATCATGATGGTTCTCCGGGTAAGGGATTGGGGGTTCAGGGTTCGGGGTTAAAATTTCAGCGCAGCGCTGAAATTTTAATAGACCTTTACAAGGATATGATTTTGGTCAATTTCTTTTCTTTCCAGCCCAGCTCAAGCTGGGCTGGAAAGAAAAGAACATTCACTTTTGAACAGAGCGTCGCGCCATGATGATGTCATTGTGATCCAGGCAGAAAATGTATTCGCTCGTATGAAACTTCGGAAGAAAGAACCCTCAGACCAGGCCAGCGGCATGGTCTTTACCCACACAGGGCACAGGAGGGGCGGCCAGAAGCAGGAGCACGAAGAAAAGAGATTTCTCTCGCCCGCTCGCGTACTCGCTCGAGGCGCAGAGCACACAGAGTTCAGAGGGAGAAGGAAGAGTTTTCTGCGGGCAAACCCCCGAGCCGGGGTTTTGCCCGCCCAGCTCCACTCGCTCCCGCTCGTGAGGTCAATCCCTTGCCCGCAGGGCGGAGCAGCTTGCCCTGGACGCCGGCTCGGCGGCCAGGGCAATTTCCTGTCTCTTCCCTTTCTTCATCTTTCTCCGTGCCTCCGTGCCTCGAGTGAGAAGCGGCAGCGACGAACGGGCGAGAGATCAATCTTTTCTTCTCTTCCAGCCTCACCCACTGTCTTAAGTGTGTGCTATGCTCGGGCCAGCGGCCGGGCTGAACCCTGAACCTTTGAACCCTGAAAGGTTTTCAACGATGACCACTCTGGACACCCACGGCCTGGACACCCTCAAGCAGGCCCTGACAAGGCTCGACTATGGGTTTTCCCATCTGCCGGACTTGCAGGCGGCCTTCAGCCCGGACGACCTTCAAAAGGTGCTGAACACCGTGGCCGAGCGTATGCAGGACAACTACCCCTATCACCATCCCCTGTATGCCGGGCAGATGCTCAAGCCACCCCATCCCGTGGCCCGTCTGGCCTATGCCCTGGCCATGTGGGTCAACCCCAACAACCATGCCCTGGACGGCGGCCGGGCCAGCTCACACATGGAAAAGGAGGCCGTGGCCCGGATTGCGGCCATGTTCGGCTGGCAGACTCACCTGGGCCACCTCTGCTCCGGGGGGACCATGGCCAATCTGGAAGCCCTGTGGGTCAGCGGCCGGCTGCGCCCTGGAGAGGCCGTTGCCGCCTCCAGCCAGGCCCACTACACGCACAGCCGGATCTCCCAGGTTCTGCAGCTCGACTTCACTCCAGTCCCGGTGGATGACCGGGCCAGAATGGATATCCAGGCCCTGGAGGAGCTGCTCAAGAAGGGGGGGATCGGGACAGTGGTGGCCACCATGGGGACCACTGGGTTCGGGTCTGTGGACCCCCTGAGGGACATCCTGGAGCTTCAGAAAAAGTTCAACTTTCGAATCCATGTGGACGCGGCCTACGGGGGATACTTCACCCTGGCTGATTCCCTGGATCCTCAGGCCAGGGCTGCCTATGACTGCCTGCCCCGGGCGGACTCCATCGTGGTCGACCCGCACAAGCACGGCCTGCAGCCCTACGGCTGCGGCTGCATCCTGTTCCGGGACCCGGAGGTGGGTTCCCTGTACAAGCACGACTCCCCTTACACCTACTTCAGCTCTCCAGAGCTGCACCTGGGAGAGATCAGCCTGGAATGCTCCAGGGCAGGGGCCTCGGCCGTGGCCCTGTGGGCCACGCTCCAGCTCCTGCCCCTGCAGGCAGCAGGAGACTTTGCCGCAGGCCTGAACCGCTGCCGGAAGGCAGCCCAGGACCTCTTCTCCCGCCTGGAGAACGACCCGGGATTTTTGACCCTCTTTCCCCCGGAGCTGGACATCCTGGTCTGGGCCCCAAAAGCGGCCACGACCAGCAGCATCTCCAGGCTGTCCAGGGAGCTGTTCGAGCGGGCCGAAAAGAATCACCTCTACCTGGCCCTGGTGAACATCCCGGCGGAGCTGGCCAGTCCGTGGTGGCCGGATGTGGAGTTCGACACCCCCACCGTGGCCTGCCAGCGCTCCTGCCTCATGAAGCCGGAACACGAAGCCTGGGTGGATCGGATCTGGGAGATCCTGCAGGAGCAGAGGGAGGAGTTGTAAGCTGTAAGCTGTAAGTTGTAAGCGATGCAAGAGGTTGAAGTGGTTGAATGAAGAAGTTGAGAAGGCTGAGGAGGTTGAGAAAGTTGAAAAGAAAAGAATGAAGAAGTTGGAGGTTGTCGATTGCAAGGGGGGATATAAGAGGGGTTGAGAAGGTTCAGGGAAGACAGAATGATTCATCCCACAACATTCAGCCGGGCTCGGAGCCCGGCTGAACCTTTTGAAGGAGACCAAACATGACCGTGACCATGGAGCCCATTGGGCATGTCCGCACCCAGGCCGCCACCGTGCCCCGCCACTGGAGCCTGTCCGATGAAGTCGGGACTCTGGAGATCAACCCTGAATACGCCCGGGGACTCAAGGACATCTCTGTTGGCCAGCAGATCGTGGTTCTGTTTCACTTTCACCAGAGCCAGTCCTTCAGGCCGGACTTTCTGGTCCAGACCCCGCCCCACAAGGACAGGGCCATGGGTGTCTTCTCCATCTGCTCCCCGCGCCGGCCCAACCCCATCGGGCTTTCTGTCCTCGAGGTCACCGGGATCGAAGGAAGCGTGATCCACGTCCGCGGACTGGACATGCTCGACGGCACCCCGATTCTGGACATCAAGCCCCATATTGTGGACAAGCGGACCTGTCCGAGCTGGGAAGAAAGCTGAGGGGCAGAGGGCAGAAATCAGCCCTGCCTCTGGCCAGCTCTTTATTCACACAGAGGACGTTGGGTCGGAGAAAGAGTTTCAACCACCCGCTCGACGACTCGCTCGAGCCCACAGAGACCGCAGAGTGAAGAGCGCGAAGAAGGAGTGTTTGAATGCTTTCGACTGTCGCCGAAATCATTCAAACGCTTCGCTGCCGCAAGGCGGCATAGTGAAAGAAGTTATAAGTTTTAAGTTGTATGTTATAGAAGAATCCATCGCCGAAGGCGAGGCAGCCGGCAGGGCGTTTTTTCGATGGGAAAAACGCCCTGCCATCCAGCTCTGTGCTCTCTGTGCGCTCTGTGGTGACAACTCTTCCTCTTGCACCACTGTGTCAAGTGTGTGCGAAGCTCATGCCGCCGGACGCAGACGTCAAGTTTGATCAAGGAAGAAACTCTGTCACGTCCTCTAAAAGATTGCTTCACTGCGCTCGCGCTTACGCTCATGACGAGCCAAAGATCTTCTCCGTAGCTGATCTACCCGTCATTGCGAGGCGTCTTCGACGAAGCAATCTCAAAGAGTTATACTGAGTTTATACGAGAGATCAGTGGGCAGAGGGACAGTGAGAAAAGTTGTAAGTTGCAGGCAAGAACAGTGTCGAACAGGATGAGAACGTTGAAGAAGCTGAACCTAAAAAGAGGTTAGTCTTTTTCTTTCCTCTCTCCCCTGTCCTGAACTCCTCAACTCCCAGCCTGTTCCCTGGCTGTGCTGACCAGGTTCAGGAACCTGGCCAGCAGGACCTCCTCCACATTTGTAGAACAGACCCCTTCCAAAATCCCCTCCACGTCCCTGCCCTCGGCACGGAGCTGCTCTGCCTGGGCCTGGACGTACATCCGGGTCACTCCGGCATTGAACTCCGGGTGGAACTGCACCCCCCAGACCCGGGACGCAAACCGGACCGCCTGGTGCGGTTCATAGTCGCCGCCGGCCAGGAGCACGCTTCCCGGGGGAAGCTCCAGAACAGACTGGGCATGGCTGACATGGGCCTGGTAGCTGCTCCCGAGACCTTGAAAAAGTGCATCCCTCTCAGCCTCTGGAGTGGACGTGACGAGAACCGTGCCGGCCTCCCTGCCCAGGGGGTGGAATCCGGACCGCCCCCCCAGGGCCTGGGCCAGGAGCTGATGGCCGAAACAGATGCCCAGGATGGGCAGGCCCGCTTGCGTGGCCTGCCTGAGCCACGCGGCTGTTTCCCCCATCCAGGGGGCGTTGTCCGTGACCATGGCATGAGATCCGGTGATCACAGCCCCGGAGCAGGACATGGGGTCAGGGAGGCCGTCCCCGGCAGGGGCAGGGGGTTCGCAGACCAGGAACCTGTCCAGGTTCAGGCCCATGGACCTGGCGATCATGTGCTCGAAGTCCCCGAAACCGGCCTCGATGCCCGAAAACGTCCGCCCGGTCTTGATGATCAGCAGCTGGTCCATCAATCTCAGCCTTGAATCTCAACCAGGATCCTTAAAAGACAAGCAGCCCCCGGATGAGGGAACAACTCCTCCTCTCGCCTTCTCTTCCTCAACCTTCTCAACTTCCTCAACCTCTTCAACTTCTTAATTCACTTACAACTTATAACCTATAACCTCTAACTCACACCTCCCCCATCCCCTTCTCCACCTCGGCCACCCTCTGCTTGACGTGGAGCACGCTGTCCGGGTTCAGGGATATGGAGTCGATCCCGGCCCGGACCAGGAATTCGGCAAACTCGGGGTAGTCGCTGGGAGCCTGGCCGCAGATACCCACCTTGCATTCAGGATATGATTTCTTGAGCCTGATCAGCAGATCCTGGATCATTCGTTTGATCGCCTCGTTCCGCTCGTCAAAGAGGTGCTTGAGCTGGCCGGAATCCCTGTCCACCCCAAGGACAAGCTGAGTCAGGTCGTTGGAACCGATGGAGAATCCGTCGAACCTGGCCGCGAACTCCTCGGCCAGGACGATGTTGGAAGGGATCTCGCACATCACATAGACTTCGAGCCCGTTTTCGCCCTGCTTCAGGCCGTTCTCGGCCAGGACCCCCAGGACCCGGTCCGCCTCGTCCACAGTCCGGCAAAAGGGGATCATCAGCACCACGTTGGTCAAGCCGATCTCGTCCCGGACCCGCTTGACGGCCCTGCACTCCAGGGCAAACCCCGCCCGATAGGCCTGGCTGTAGTAGCGGGAGGCCCCGCGGAACCCGATCATGGGGTTGTGCTCATGGGGTTCGAACTCCGCCCCCCCGATGAGGTTGGCGTACTCATTGGTCTTGAAGTCGCTCATGCGCACGATGACCGGTTCCGGATACTGAGAGGCCGCAATCTTGGCAATGCCCATGGCCAGGTGATGGACAAAGTACTCTCCCTTGTCCTCGTATCTGGTGGTCAAAATATCGATCTGCTTTCTGGCCTCGCGGTCCTTGAGGGACTCGAAGTGCACCAGGGCCATGGGGTGGATCTTGATCACGTTGTTGATGATGAACTCCATCCGGGCCAGCCCGATGCCTCGACAGGGCAGCCTCCACCAGTTGTAGGCCGCAGTGGGGCTGGCGATGTTCATCATGATCCGGGTCCTGGTCTCCGGAATCTCCTCCAGGCTGATCTCGCTGACCTCAAAGTCCAGAATGCCATCATAGACCAGGCCTTCCTCCCCTTCGGCACAGGACATGGTCACCTCCTGGTCGTCCTGAAGGATCTGGGTTCCCTGCCCCGTGCCCACGATAGCCGGAATGCCAAGCTCCCGGCTGACGATGGCTGCGTGGCAGGTCCGACCCCCGTGATCGGTGACGATGCCCACAGCCTTTTTCATGATCGGAACCCAGTCCGGGTCGGTCATTTCCGTGACCAGGATGTCGCCTTCGTGAAAGGTTTCGATATCAGCCGCAGACTTGACCCGGCACACCCGGCCCGAGGCAATGGCGTCCCCGATGCTCAATCCGCTGACCAGGACATCGCCGCCCTGCTTCAAGGTGTAGTGGCGGATCGTGGCCGCCCCCTTGAGGGACTGCACGGTCTCCGGCCGGGCCTGGACCATGAAGAGCCGGCCGCTTTCCCCGTCCTTGGCCCACTCCATGTCCATGGGCCGGTCGTAGTGCTCTTCGATGACTTTGGCCCACCGGGCCAGCTGGAGGATCTCCTCGTCCTCCAGGACAAAAGAGAGCTTTTCTTCGGCTGAGGTGACCACATTCTTGGTGGACTTGGTCCCTCCCTCGGCATAGACCAGCTTGCGCTCCTTGGCCCCCAGGTTTTTCTCCACAATGGGCTTCAAATTCTGCTTCTCCAGCAGAGGCTTGAAGACCCGGTACTCGTCCGGAGTGACCGTGCCCTGGACCACATTCTCCCCCAGCCCCCAGGCGGCATTGATGATCACCGTGTTCGGAAAGCCGGTTTCCGTATCAATGGAGAACATGACCCCGGACCCGGCCAGGTCGGAACGGACCATCTTCTGCACCCCGGCCGAGAGGGCCACCTTGAGGTGGTCAAAGCCTTTTTCCTGGCGGTAGCTGATGGCCCTGTCCGTGAACAGGGAGGCAAAGCACTTGCGGACCGCTTCCAGGAGCTGCTCTTCGCCGGTGACGTTCAAAAAGGTCTCCTGCTGACCGGCAAAGCTGGCGTCAGGGAGGTCTTCGGCTGTGGCGCTGCTGCGCACAGCCACATCCACGGCTTCCGTGTCGTAGCGGCTGCAGAGTTGCTGATAGGCTTGACGGATGGCGGCCGCGATCTCTGCAGGCCAGACCGCCTGCAGGATTCTGTTTCGAATGGCCCGGCCGACCTCGGACAACTTTTTTCTGCCCTGCTGCAAGTCGTCCAGCCTGGCCGTGATGAACTCGTCCAGGCCGTTCTCATGGATGACCTCCCAGTAGACCCTGGAGGTGGTGGCAAAGCCCTCGGGCACCTGGATCCCCTCTTCCCGGAGCTCCTGGATCATGGCCCCAAGGGCGGCATTCTTGCCCCCGACATCCGGGATATCGTCCATGCCCACCTCTTCAAACCAGCGGACGTAATCTGTGTGCTCAGTCATGGCAGACTCCTTTGAAAGCTCGGCTCCAGGTTCAAAGGTTCAAAATCCTGAGTGAAGGTGTCTTTACCCTGTGCGCAAAAAACGCTCCCATGAGACACTATTCTAAGAACTCACCAGGGAATGTTCAAGGTCAGCCATGCCTCTGGCCTGGTCTTTACCCACACAGAGGACAGTGGGGTAGAAGAAAGAGTTTCAAGAGTTTTATAACCGCCCGCTCCCGATGGTCGCTTGACAAAGAGGACAAGAGGGACGGGATAAGCTTTTTTGCCCCGGGCGACTCTCCCCGGGGCAAAGATGCCCGCCTGCGGCGCACTACCTCAGCTTGTCCCCATGTCGCGTTAGCGAGGCGCCCTTTTGCCCTGATCAGCGTCGAGCAGGGCAAAGGATCCTACCCGTCCGCCCCTGGGGTCTGCCTTGTCGTCAAGTGAGCGCAGCGAACGGGTGGTTCAAGCCTTCTTTTCTTCAACACCCGCTCGATGACTCGATCGAACCCGCTGTATTCTGTGTGTGCCATGCTCATGCCTCTGGCTGGGCTGAAAAATGAGTGTTGGCTGATGACACTCCGGGATGCTCCTGGTAGGGCGGCCCTGTCCCAGGGCCAGCCCAGACGGGCTTCACACATCCCCCCAGCCGTTGGTCCACGACCTCCAGCCGGCCGCCACGCCAAAGGGCCGGCCGCTTGGAAAGCGGCGGCCTACCCGGATGCTGCTCTGCCCTGCCCTCTGCCCTCTCGGATGAACTCATTATAACTCTTTGAGATTGCTTCGTCGAAGACGCCTCGCAATGACGGAAAAGAGTCGCTCAATTCAGGCCCATTTCGTCATTGCGAGGGAGCGGGAGCGACCGAAGCAATCTCAAGCCATCAGCTCTTCCTCAAGATTGCTTCGCTCCCTGTGGTCGCTCGCAATGACGAGCTGTCAGCTGCAAGGAGGACCTTTGGCTCGTCATGAGCGTAAGCGCGAGCGCATTGAAGCAATCGTGTAGAGTACGTGACAGAGTTTCTGCCCTGATCAAACTGGCCAAGTTGAGTGTCATCCAACGCCAAGTCGAGGGTCTTTTCTGCCCTCAACCATCCACCCTCAACCCTCGACCTTCGACCTGGCCAACGGCAGGGCTGTCCCCGTCCCTCTGATCTCTGACTTCTGTCCTCTGTCTTCTGACCTCTGTCTTCTGTCTTCTGCCCTCTGTCTTCTGATCGCGGTCCGAACCTCCATGCCCTCCCTTTTGAGATCCCAGTCCACCTCAATCATGCCCTGCTCAGCCGTGCTCAGGAGCTGGATCCCCTGGTCCTGCAAAGCGCCCGCCACCCTGGGATGGGGAAAGCGGAAGATGTTCAGGAACCCGCAGCTGACCACAGCCAAGGCCGGATCCACCTCTCGATAGAATGCCGGCAGCAGGCTGGACTTGCTGCCATGATGGGGCACCACCAGGAGCTCGGCCTGCAGCCCGGTCGGGCCCCGCATCAGCTCCTCAAGGGCTTCGTTTTCGGCATCCCCAGGGAAAAGGGCCAGGCCCCGGTCCCTGTTCGCCAGGCGCAGGATCAGGGATCTGTTGTTCTTCCGCTTGATCCTGGATGGTGCAGTTGGGTGCAGGACCTCCAGGCGAAGACCGGGCTGCAGGTGAAGGGCTTCGCCGGCCTTGAGAGGTCGCGCCGGAACCCCGCGCCGGTCCAGAGCTGCAGTGAGCCTCTGGCCGTCCCAGCCAGACGGCCAGTTGCCATTGTACAAGAACTCCCGAACCGAAAAATGCTCCAGGATATAGTACAGCCCCCGGAGGTGATCAAAATCGCTGTGGCTCAGGATCACCGTGTCCACTCTCGGAGCCCGGCCCCAGGTCAGTGCCGGGGCCAAAGCGAACCGCCCAAGGTCAAAATCCCTGTTCCAGGACCCCCCGCCGTCGACAAGCATGCGCCGACCTTGGCCCCACTCAATGAGCATGGCCTGCCCCTGCCCCACATCAACAGCCTTGACCCCGACCCTGTCGAAGGTCAGGCTCCACTCCCGGACCAGGCCGGGGCAAAGGAGCAGTCCCAGTCCCAGAGCAACAGAGCTCAGCGGCAGGTCCTTGGGACGTTTCCACCAGACAGCAGAAACTCCCAGGATGAGCCAGAACCCCATCAGCTCCGGCCACCTGGGGCGCAAGGGAACCATGACCTGGAGAGCCCCATGGCTGTCTAAAATGTTCAAGCCCTGCATCAGGCCGGACAGGCTGAATGAGGCCAGGTGAAAGAGGCTGTTCGAGATCGCCTCCAGCCCCGGGACAAGGCTGCAGATCAGAGCAAACAGACCGGCTGGAAGGGCGAACCAGCCGATAACCGGAAGCCAGATCAGATTCATGTAGAGATGGGGGCTGACTTGCCCGAAGTTCCAGACCATGAGCGGAAGCAGAACCAGGTTGGCGATCAGGCTGATGCCCAAAAGCCCCCCCACCGCCTTGAACACCCCGCCCCACCTCCCGGAAGGCGCGACCCGGGCCAGGATATCGGAGACCGTTGGCCAGACGAGGATGATTCCGGCCACTGCCAGAATGGACATCTGGAGTCCAATATCAAAAACAGCCAAAGGGTTGAGGACAATGATCACAGCCAGGGCGAAAAACAGCCCGTCGGTCAGGACCTGGGGTCTGCCCTGAAACAGGAGCACTCCCCAGAAGAAAAACATCAAGGCCGCCCTGGTCAGCGACGGCCGGAAGTCTCCCAGCCAGAGATAGGCCAGGACCAGAGGCGCGGCCAGAAGGACGGTCAACTTTCGCCTTGGCAGGCGGAGATAGATCCCTGGGCAGAGCCTGCCGGCTCCCAGGACCGCCAGCCAGGCCAGACTGGCCACAAAACCGAGATGGAGTCCGGACTGGGCCAGGATATGGGCCAGGGAGGCCCGGCGGACCTTGTCCAGATCGGCATAGGTCAGCTCGCTTCGATCCCCCATGAGCAGGGCCAGCAGGAGCCCCCTGCCCGTGCCTGGAGGGGTCCGCAACAGGATCTCCTGCCGAAGCCTCTGGCGCAGCTCCTGCAAGACGCCCTGAGACCCTGTACAGGCGATTGCCCCCTTGTCGGCTTTGGCAAAGGCCCTGAACCTGACCCCCTGGGTCAGCCAGGTGAACTGTGAGTCCCAGGTCCCTGGATTGACGAAGCCGTGAACAGGCTTGACCTTGAGCTGCCCGGACAACACTTGACCCGGGCTGGGCTGAAAAAGCGGCTCCTGCCAGGTCAAAACCATTTTTCCCGGCAGTCTCTCCTGCCTGTTCTGCCCCGGAACTGTGCAGGCCGCATCCCGCAAGATCAGCTGCAGCCTTTTTTCCGGCTTGGGTCTGACCTCTTCCACAACAGCCCGCACCTGAACCGGTTTCATATCCAGAGTCCAGTCCGGTGTTTCGCTCCCATGGATCTGCAGCCCGGCCCAGGCCGCACCTGCCCCTGCAAGGGCCATCACCAGGCAGGAGACCCTGGGCAGAGCGGTTCCTGAGCAGCGGCGGACAAGAAAAGCAAAGATCAGAACAGCACCCAGTCCCGGACCTGGCCAGCGAATGCACATCAGGCCGGCCAGGACAAACACGAACAGGACCTGCCATGGCAGCAGGCCCTGGATCGGGCCTTTAGTCAGGATTTTCCGTGAATCATTCATGCTTGATCAAACCGGCTGCCCGAGTTGAGCGTCAACCTTTGAAAGGTCAGGATCTTTTCTTCCCTCAACCATCTACCCTCAACCCTCGACCTGTCAGCCCTGCCTCAGGCTTGGCCTGGCGCACCACATAGGACAGTGGGGCTGAAGAAAGAATTTTTTAACCACCCGCTCCCGATGGTCGCTTGACAAAGAGGACCAGAGGGACGGGATAAGCCTTTTTGCCCCGGGCGACCCTCCCCGGGGCAAAGATGCCCGCCTGCGGCGCACACCTCAGCGTAATCCCCATGTCGCGTTAGCGAGGTGCCCTTTTGCCCTGATCAGCGTCGAGCAGGGCAAAGGATCCTACCCGTCCGCCCCTGGGGTCTGCCTTGTCGTCAAGTGAGCGCAGCGAACGGGTGGTTCAAGCCTTCTTTTCTTCAACACCCGCTCGATGACTCGATCGAACCCGCTGTGTTCTGTGTGTGCCATGCTCATGCCAGCTGCAAAGCTGACTTGAGACCACGGCGTTCCTTGCCTCGCCATGCCAACTGTGGTAAGAGCTTCAGGTTCCACTTATCCGCAAACGCCTTCTCAGTCGCTCTCAGCCATGCCCAGATCTGAGTTTGGCCATCACAAGGATCAAGAACATCTCGTCTCTTTGTTCAACCAGGGACCATGACTGATACAAAGCTGGCAAGCATCCTCAAGCGGGTCCTGGTCACCTGCCTGCTCCTCCCTGCCCTGGTCTTTATTCTGGCACTGTCATGCTATATTGCCTGGCAGCAAAAGAGCAAGCTGGAACTTCAAGAGCAGGCCCTGGCCCAGAGCATGGCCACATCGGTGAACATCTTTCTGAAGAATGCCGGCAATGAGCTCCAGCAGTTTCTGCTCCTCCGCTTTCCGGAAAACCGATCCATCGACAAGGCCTTCCTGCAGAGCCTGTCCTTCAATTCCCTGTTCGACCGCGTCATGCTCCTGGATTTCGACCAGAACGTGACCTTCTCCCTTCCCGACCTGAACCGCAGCTTTGTCAAGCTGACCACCATCTTCAGGCCTGAGCAACTGCAACAGGATTTTCGGGTCCAGATCTCTGCGCCCTACATCTCCCAAACCACCAACCGTCCGAGTATTGCCATGCTCATCGGCGCCGAGTCAGGTCAGCGCCTGGTGGGTGAAGTTCGACTGTCCAAGCTGCAGGGCCTGATTCGGGACTTTCGGCTCCCCAACAACACCAGGATGTTCATCACTGACAGCCAGGCCAATATACTGGCTCATCAGGACCAGACCCTGGTGGAGAAACAGATCAACCTCAGGCACCTGAAGCCCTTTTCCCAGGTGGACAACCTGGAGCTCCCCTCGTCGGTCATTGCCAAGCACGAGCGCAGCTGGAGGCTGTTCACCCTGGCCCCTGTTCAATCCTCACACTGGCTGGTGGTGATCTCCAAACCTGCCAGGGCGTTGTTTCTGCCCGTTTTGAAGTACGTCAGCCTGATCCTGCTGATCGTGGTCATCGGGCTGGCCGGGGCCTTCAGGCTCCTGATGACCAGGCTGAACCGGCGGGTCGTGGCTCCGGTCACAACCCTGACCAGCCAGATCACCGACATCAAGCTGGGAAACTACTCCACACCCCGCGTGCAGGCGGTTGAGGATGCCGGGTTCACTGAGCTCAGCGAACTCAGTGCCGAATTTCGGGCCATGTCTCAGGTCCTGGCCGTGCGCGAAGCCTCACTCCGGCAGAAAATCTTGGAGAACCAGACCCTTCTGGACAACGTCCCTTTGCAGATCTGGTTCGTGACCGACCCGTTCACCCAGGGCGGAGCGAACAGGGCCCGGGGGGCTTTCCTGGGGAAATCCCTGGAAAAGGTCTCCCACCGCCCCTTCTCCGAATTCATGGACCCTCGGAACCTCCCCATGGTGCTTGAGACCAACACAAAGGTCTTTCAATCCAAAGAGCCACTCGCCATGGAGGGCTGGTTCATTGACGGCCGCGGCCAGCAAAGGCTTCTCTCGATCACCAAGACCCCAATCCTCGGCAGCTCCCAGGATGTTGAGTTCGTTGTCTGTTCCGCAGAAGACGTCACAGACCTGCGCAGATCCCAGGAACGTCTCCGGCAACTGTCAACCGCAGTCGAGCAAAGCTCTGCCTCGATCATCATCACCGATGCCCAGGGAGAGATCACCTATGTCAACCCCTCCTTCTGCAGGGTAACCGGGTACACAGCCCGGGAGGTGGAGGGTCGCAAGCCGAGTATCCTGAAATCGGGCCAGATGCCCCCCGAGGAATACCAGAAGCTCTGGCAGACCATCACCTCGGGCCGGACATGGCATGGGGAGTTCCACAACAAAAAGAAGAATGGGGAGCTGTTTTGGGAAAGCGCGTCCATCTCTCCCATCTTCAATGACCATGGGGCCATCACCCACTTTCTGGCCATCAAGGAAGACATCACCGACCGGAAAAAGACCGAACAGGAGCTGGTCAAGGCCAAGTTCGAAGCTGAATCCGCCAACGTAGCCAAGTCTGAATTTCTGGCCAATATCAGTCACGAAATACGGACTCCGATCAACGGAATCATGGGCATGAACAATCTGCTCCTGGAGTCGAGCCTGGAACCTGATCAAAGGGACTTTGCCGAGACTATCAGGTCCAGCTCGGAACATCTTCTGGCCGTGGTCAACCAGGTCCTGGATTTCTCCAAGCTCGAATTCTACAAAATGGAGTTGGAGACCCTTGATTTCGATCTCAGGCTGAGCCTGGAAGATCTCTTGGACACCTTCGGTCTCCAGGCTCAGCAAAAGGGGGTGGAGCTGGCCTCGCTCATCGAACCCGATATCCCTGCCTGTGTCCAGGGGGATCCTGTCCGGATCCGCCAGATCCTGACCAACCTGATCGGCAATGCCCTCAAGTTCACCTTAAGGGGGCAAATCTTCGTCCACCTCTCCCAGCTCGAGGAGACGGAGAGGGACGTTCTCCTTCAGTTCGAGGTCGAGGACACAGGCATGGGCATCCCGGCAGACAAGCTGGAGACCATCTTCAATCCTTTTACCCAGGTCGACGGATCCACCACCCGGAAGTTTGGCGGGACCGGCCTGGGACTGGCCATCTGCCGTCAGCTGGTGGAGATGATGGGCGGCCAGATGGGTGTTGAAACTGCACAGGACAAGGGGACCAAGTTCTGGTTCACAATTCAGCTGCTCAAACAACCCAAGCCGGGCAAAAGGTTCCAGCGGAAAAAGATCCCTGGGCAGACTATTGCGGCCACCCGGGTCCTGGTGGCCGACGACCAGGCCATGAACAGGCGCATTCTGAGTACCCTGCTCACGAACTGGGGCTTTCAGACCACAACCTGTGCTGACGGGCAAAGCGCCCTGTCCGCCCTGCAAGCAGGGGCTGCCGCCAGAGATCCCTTCCACATCGCCATCCTGGACTCGATCATGCCCGGTCTGGATGGAGAGGCCCTGATCCGGATCATGGCTGAAGACCCGGGGCTCAAACAGACCATGACCATCATGCTCACCTCCATTCCCAAACCAGGGGATGCCAAGCGCCTGCAGCAGATGCACATCTGCGCCTACCTGACCAAACCCCTCAAGGAAACCCAGCTCTACGCCTGCCTGGAACAGCTTCTTCAGGCCAAAGCTGAAGGCCGGCCGCCAAGCCGGCACTTGATCACCAGACACAGCCTGGCAGAGGACTTCAAGTCAGGACTCGGCATTCTGGTCGTGGAAGACAACCCCACCAATCAGAAAGTGATCACCAACACCCTGGAGAATCTGGGATACCACCCGGACATGGCCTCAACCGGACCCCTGGCCCTTGAGCTCCTTGCTGAAAACGACTACGATCTGGTTTTTATGGATATTGAGATGCCTGAATGGGACGGCTTGGAGACCACCAGACGCATCCGGGAGGAGACCGAAAGTCAGGGTTTGAGGGCTGAGCCCAACCAGAAGGGAGACGCATTTGCCCCCCCCATTCCCGACAAACGCCTCCCGATCATCGGTTTGACCGCTCATGACCTGGAAACTCACATGCAAAAATGCCTCAAGGCCGGGATGGACGACTGCTTGACCAAGCCTGTCGATCCACAAGACCTGACCAGAGTGATCCAGATCTGGACCGCAGCCTCAAAATCTGCGGTCGAAGAGGCGGAAAACCCCTCTTCTGAGGCCCGTGTTTTTGATTTTCAAGGCTTCAAAAGGCGAAACAGCGAAAATGAAGAGTTGATGTGTGAGGTGGCCGATTTGTTCCGGGAGGATGCCTGGACCTATCTGCAGGCCATCAAAGAGGCCTCAGAAACCCAAGACACTGCATCGCTTCAGCTCAAAGTCCATGCCCTGAAAGGGGCGGCAGCCAATATCGGGGCTCTTGGCCTGGAAGCCTCAGCCAGACGTTTTGAAGAGTCCATCGGGGACAAAAGCCTGTCCAGTTTTGCTGCGCACATCAAAGAACTGGACACTGAGTACCGGGTCTTTCTCCAGGCCCTGCAGGAGCACGGGCTTTGTCCTGCAGACTGAAGACAGAACACAGATGACAGAAGACAGAGGACAGAGGTCAGAAGTCAGCCCTGCCGCCGGCATGAGCATGACACACACCTACCACAGGGGGTGGAAGAGGAAGAGTTTTCACCACAGAGAGCACAGAGATCACAGAGCTGGATGGCAGGGCGTTTTTCCCATCGGAAAAACGCCCTGCCGGCTAGCCTCGCCTTCGGCGATGGATTCTTCTATAACATACAACTTAAAACTTATAACTTCTTTCACTATGCCGCCTTGCGGCAGCGAAGCGTTTGAATGATTTCGGCGTCAGTCGAAAGCATTCAAACACTCCTTCTTCGCGCTCTTCACTCTGCGGGCTCTGTGGGCTCGAGCGAGTCATCGAGCGGGTGGTAAGAAAACTCTTTCTTCAGACCCACTGTCCTATGTGTGGATAAAGACCAGGGCCGCAGGCCAGGCTGAAGGTCGATGGTTGAGGGTGGATGGTTGAGGGTGGAAAAGATCCCCGACTTGTCGCTGGATGACCCTCAACTTGGCCAGTGTGTTCAGGGCAGAAACTTTCGCGGATGCTCCTCTTACTGCTCCCCTGCCCGCAGGTGAGCTGCCCGCAGGACTGAGGGGTTTTTCCTCATAAAATTTGATACGCGGGATCAGTGGGCAGTCAGAGGAAGAGAGCAGACAAGAGGTGCCATGCGAATACTTATTGCTGAAGACGACCGTGCTTCAAGGACCATGCTTGGAAGCATGCTCACCAAGTGGGGCTATGAGGTCATTGCCGTGGAAGACGGTCAAAAGGCCTGGGAAATTCTCAAGGGAGACGACAGCCCTCAGCTGGCCATCCTGGACTGGATGATGCCTGGCCCGGACGGGGTCGAACTGTGCCGCAAGATCCGAGCCATGACCTTTTCCCGCGACCAGACTGCAGAAGAAGGCCCTGATGCCGAGACTGCCCCTTCCCAGCAATACACCTACATCATCCTCCTCTCGGCCAAGCCCCAGAAAGAAGACATGGTCACCGGGCTCGAAGCCGGGGCCGACGATTACATCGTCAAGCCCTTCAATGCTGACGAGCTTCAGGCCCGGCTTCGAGCCGGCCGCAGGATTGTGGACCTGCACAACAAGCTCCTGGCCACTCAGCACAAGCTGAGACACCTGGCCCGGATCGATTTTTTGACCAACATCATGAACAGGCGGGCCATCATAGAACGTTTGAAGCAGGAAATGGCCCGGTCCAGGAGATGGAATGCATCGCTCTGTCTGGCCATGCTGGACATCGACCATTTCAAGCGCCTCAACGACACTTACGGCCACAGCTTCGGGGACAGGGTCCTGGTGGAGTTTGTGGGCCGAGTCCAGTCCGGGCTGCGTGCATACGACATCCTGGGCCGCTTTGGTGGAGAAGAGTTCCTGCTCATCATCCCTGGATCGGATTCGGAGAGCGCTGTTGAAATCTGTGAAAGGATCCGGCTCTCGGTGGGCGGCAAAGACTTGAACATTTCCGATCAGACCCTGCGCATCACGGTCAGCATCGGGGTTGCCGTCTGGGACGGCCAGGCCACTCTGGACGAGCTGATCACTCTGGTCGACGATGCCCTGTACAAGGCCAAAGGCCTGGGTCGGGACAGGATTGTGGCCGTCTGACCGGAGATCGGCCAAAAGAGGAAATTTCTTCAGTTCAAACCCAAATATTCAGCTTTGCCGGAGGCCAAGCTGACACAGTGGTCTCGGACAAGGAACAGCCCATGAAAACAATACCTGCCTCCCAGCGCATCATTTTCGCCCTGGACGTGGAGTCCGGGGACGCGGCCAAGGAATGGGTCGTCCAGCTGGAATCCGAGATCACCCTGTTCAAGGTCGGACTGGAGCTCTTCCTGGCCGGAGGCTTTGATATCGTGCACTGGATTCACGACCGCGGCCTGGACGTCATGCTGGACCTCAAGTTCTTTGACGTCCCCCAGACAGTGGCCAAAGCTGTCCGCCAGGTCAGCCAGAGCAAGGTCTCGCTCATGACCGTGCATGGCAACGATGCCATGCTTCAGGCCGCAGTGGACGCAGCCGGACAGACCAGAATCCTGGCGGTCACCGCCTTGACCAGCCTGGACCAGTCCGATCTCAATGACCTCGGCTTTGCCTGCCAGCCGGAGGAGCTGGTTCTGAGCCGGGCCAGGCGAGCCCTGGAGCTCGGCTGCGCCGGGGTGGTCTCGTCAGGCCTGGAAGCTCAGGGCCTCAGACACACCCTGGGCAGCAGACTTCTGATCGTCGTACCTGGCGTCCGCCCGGTGCAGAACAGGGCTGTCGACGACCAGAAGAGGACTGTCAGCGTTTTTCAGGCCTTTGCCTGTGGGGCCGACCATGTCGTGGTCGGCCGCCCGATTCGCCAGGCCGAGGACCCTGTGGCTCTTGTCCGGACCATGCACCAGGAGGCGGCTGCGGGGCTTGCTGAGACCAACACGCAGTGACCGCCCCTGGGTTGATCATTTTTTGATAAATCCTGGAAACTGTTTCTTGACAAGACAAGCCTGGGTGTATACATTCACGTTTCCCAGGGCGGATAGCTCAGCTGGGAGAGCATCGGCCTTACAAGCCGGGGGTCACAGGTTCGAGCCCTGTTCCGCCCACCAGGTGACCAGAGCGGAGCTGTAGTTAAGCTGGTTATAACGCCGGCCTGTCACGCCGGAGGCCGCCGGTTCGAGTCCGGTCAGCTCCGCCAGACATTTCAAGGGGTTGCAGATCACACTGCAACCCCTTTTTTTGTCCTTGCCCCAGCGGTTGCCTCACATGCATGTGCAGCCGCATCTTTTTCCTTCCCTGCCAGATAGTTGCATCGTTATTTTTTCTTGACACCTTCAGCAATCCATTCCAAGACTCATCCAGTGTTGCTGCATCTTGCCAAGCCAAACGGAGTGGGATCCATGTCTTTTCTGAATGTGAAAAACGTCAAGTTCCAGCACAAGATCTATGTTATCTTCATCCTCACAGCATTTGTCGCTCTTGCAGCCATGGCCTGGACCAGCATGGTCAAGACCAAGTCCGCCTATCTGCACAACGGACAGGTCTCCATGCAAAACGTCCAGGATCTTCTGATATCCACCCTCGAGATGCAGGACAACGCTGTCCAGGACAGCCTCCAGTCCGACCTGGAGGCCCTCAAGTCCCAGATTGCCCAGATGGGCAAACCCATCCTGACCCCCAATCGCACCACCCCTGTCCAGTTGGATCAGGGCGGCCGGGCAGACCTTCCCAACCTGCTGTTCGGCTACAAGATCATCACCAACGACAACACCCCCCTTGAAGCCATTGAGGAGCAGGCCGGCATCCCTTCCACAGTGCATCAACTCCATGCTGGAAAGCTGATCGCCGTGTCCGCCAGCACGCGCAGCCAGGTGAAAGCAGGCCATGTCTATGATTCCGGCTCTGAGGCCGTACAGGCCATTTCCGCTGCACAAACCTTCACCACTGTTCATTTTCAGGACGGCCGGCCGGTTTTGACAGGTCTGAGCCCTCTCGTAGACGGGGCGGAGGGTAATGTGATCGGGGCAGTGGGCACCCAAAAAACACTGCTGACCAAGGACATTGTCAGGCTCATCCTGTCCGCCAATGTCAACGGAGACGGCTACGGTTTCGTGACCGACACCCAGGACCGGATCATCGATCATCCGGACAAAGAGACCGGTTCAGTCCTGGCACTGAAAGAGTCCTCAGACCGACTTATCCGGAGCGGACTCTTTGAGCCCTGGAAGGTCAAAATCGGCTTTTCGATCGCGCCTGAAGATCTCTACCAGGGGGTGGGCAGGCAAATTCTGGAAACCGTGGGCATCAGCATCATTCCAGTGTTTGTCGTTCTTTGCTTGGGGCTCGCCTTACTGGCCAGACTGTACGGCCGGACCATGAATGGGCTCTCCGAGCTGGCCATGAGCTATGCCCAGGGAGACTTCGACGCTAGGTTCGACTACCAGGCCAGAGACGCCCTGGGGAAAACCATCCAGGCCCTCAAAGACATGGGGGCAGAGATCAAAAACAAGCTCGGCTTTTCCCAGGGGGTCCTGAATGGCATTGTCACCCCCTTTCTCATGGTGGACACTGAGGAAAAGCTGACCACCACCAACCAGTCCCTGCTGAACATGCTTGACCAGGACGGCAAACCCGAAGACTTTATCGGGCTCAATGTAGCCGAGTTCTTCTACGGCGATGCCTCCAGAAAGACTGTCCTCAGCACCAGCCTGGCCGAGCACAGGACCGTGAGCAAGGAGGTCGAGCTGACCAGCAGACAAGGACGGACCAAGAAAGTGATCATCGATTCCACGCCTCTGTTCGATCTGGATCAGAACCTGATCGGGGCCATGTGCATCTACACCGACCTGACCGAAATCCGAGAGCAGGAAGCCCGAATCAAAGAGCAGCAGGCACGATTGGAACAGGTCGCAGCCACAGCAGCTGACGTGTCCTCACGCCTGGCCTCGGCAGCCGAGGAGCTGGCCGCCCAGATCGAACAGTCAAGCCGCGGGGCTGACGAGCAGCAGACCAGAGCCACAGAGGTCTCATCAGCCATGGAGCAGATGACCGCCTCGGTCCTGGAGATATCCAAGAATGCCTCTGACGCGGCTCAAGGGGCTGAAGAGGCCAAGACAGAAGCGGAAAAAGGCAATGAGATCATTGCCGGGGTGGTCTCCAACATGAACCAGATCAACCAGGCTGCCCACGAGATGCAGACCAGCCTGCAATCCCTGGGGCAGGATGTGGAAGGCATCAAGGACATCATGGGGATCATCAACGACATTGCTGATCAGACCAATCTCCTGGCCCTGAACGCAGCCATTGAGGCTGCCAGGGCAGGTGAAGCCGGACGGGGGTTTGCCGTGGTGGCCGACGAGGTCCGCAAGCTGGCTGAAAAAACCATGCAGGCCACCACCGACGTGGGGCGGACCGTGCAGCGGATCACTGAAGGCACCCAGCGCAACATCAGCGAGATGGGCGATGTGGAAGACAAGGTTACCCGGAACACCGAACAGGCCAACGCCGCAGGCCAAGCCTTTCAGGCCTTTGTCCACGCTGCCAAGACCAACAGTGAACGGATCAGCAACATCGCCACCGCAGCAGAGGAACAGTCATCAACCACCGAAGAGATCAGCCGTTCGACTGAAGAGGTGAACAGGACAGCCCAGGAGAGCGCGTCATCCATGACCCAGGCTGCCCAAGCCGTGGCTGACTTGACCTCTCTGGCCCATGAGCTGGACCGCTTGGTTCAGGATATGCGCGGGGATGGGTGAAGGGCTGAAAAATTTCAAATGTCAGCTTTGCCTGAGGCAAAGCTGACATTTGAATTTAACTGCTCTTTTGCGAATCCCTTCTCTTCCACAGCTGCATTTCTTGCATTTTTTTCTTTCTCTGCCTGGCCAGGCTCTTGGCAATCAAAGCTGTGTTCTTCTTGTATCCCCATTTCTCCTTATACTCAGCAGGAGTCAAATTGTGGGTTGCCAAATGCCTCTTGGTCAAAACTTTGAATGTCTTTCCACATTCAAGGCAGACCACTGATTTCTCACGGATGGCCTTTTTGGGATCCACGGCAGGCTGCTGCTCGCTTTCAGATCCAACTGCGGTCTCACCACCCTCTGAAATTGATTTGATACTCTCTGAAAGAGACTTGACCATGGAGGCTATCTCTTCTTCGGTCATGTTTCTCACACTGGCCTGCGCCTTGACAATTTCTAAAGCTTCTTTCACATACTCTTCCATCATATCCTCCTTGTCATGAATAGAATCAACTCTGCATATTAAGGAAGGCATATGAATGTGTCAATAGCGGACATTCAAAATGCTGTACATCACAGATTTCTCTTTTGCTGATCAATAAAGAGCGTCTCGCATGACATGCCTCCCCCCTCACTCAGTTCCCTGGACCTGCCGCATCTGACCTCCAGGCCTCGTATGAAACTTCATGGGGAAGCGCCCTCACCCCGCACTCAGTTTTCTTGAACCCAAATTGAGCGATTCACTGCAAAAGACTTGATAATGCCCGTCATTGCGAGCACCTGAAAGGTGCGTGGCAATCTTTTGCTCATTCAATGGGATTGCTTCGCTCTGCTCGCAATGACGGAATAAAATCGCTCAATTCAGCTTTGCCACTGGCAAAGCTGAATTCTATGAACTTGAATTGAAAAGGGATCCAAGTGACGTTTCATACGAGGTAGTGTCGTACAAGACGCCAGTGCAAAAAGTCCATGCATCTGTTTCCCGGCGTCAATTGCTGCATGCAACCCATTGATTATTCTGGCTTCTGTATTCTGACTTCTGCGGCTGCATCTTCAGTTTTTGCAGCCGCATCTTGACAAAGCGAATTCTCGACTTAAAAGACAATTAAAATTGAATCCTTCAACCAACATACAGGAGGTGAATGCCATGATCGGAAGGTATTTGCCGGATGTTTTTCGGCGTCAAGCAGACGTTCGAAAACCAGAGAATGTGTTTGACCTGATGGAAACCTTGTGGAGGGATCCATTCCACATGCCCGCTTTCCGGGAAATGGGATTCCCGAGCGTGAACGTGAAGGAAAATGACAAGCAGATCCAGGTCGAAGCTGAAATACCTGGCATGGAAGCCAAGGATATCGACATTTCGATCCGGGACAATGCCCTGGTGATTCAAGGCGAAAAGAAATTTGAAGACCAGGAAAAGCAGGAAAACTATCAGAGAGTGGAGTGCAGCTACGGGTCCTTCTACCGAATGATCCCCCTGTCTGCTGACGTTGATGAATCCAATATCAAGGCCAAGTACAAGAAGGGGGTGCTCAAGGTAACCCTGCCCAAGAAAGAAGAGGCGGGCTCGAAAAAGATCCAGATCGAATCCTGATTCTGGACGTCCAATCGAATGGACAACGAGCCGGAGCCTTGCTCCGGCTCGTTGTTTCTTCAGGATTGAGCGGCCTGAGTGACGATGGTCCGCAGGAAGGCCGGAAGGTCGTCTGGTTTGCGGCTGGTGATCAGGTTGCCGTCCTGGACAACCTCTTCATCCACCCAGGTTGCCCCGGCATTCACGATGTCGTCTTTAATGGCGAAAAACGAGGTCACTGTCTTGCCATTGAGAACATCGGCCGACACCAGCATCCATCCGGCATGGCAGATCGCGGCCACCACCTTCCCGGCCTCGAACATCTCCCTGACCAGAGAGACCATGGCCTGGTGCCTGCGCATGTGGTCCGGGGCATACCCACCTGGAATGACCAGGAGATCATACCCTTGGGCCCTGATGTCGCCTGCAGCCTGGTCCGACGTGGCCTTGGTGCCGTCCTTGCCTGCATAGACCTTGCCTGCCTCAGGCCCAATGAGATGAACCACCGCCCCGGCCTCCTTCAACCTGTAGTAAGGATACCAGAGCTCATAGTCGTTGAACAGCGACTCCACAAGGATTGCCGCCTTCTTTCCCTTGAGTTCCATTGCTGCCTCCTGCATGAGTTTATGTGACACGCTTCACCCTCCATGTGTAACAGAGCCGATAGCAGGATCTCAACCCACGAACTGCAGACTCATTCCACAGGGGACATTCAAGAGCTTGATTTCTCCGGCACAACGCGTGAGGCTTCTGGGCATCGGCCACTTCAGAACCTGGGTGCGGCTGCAAAAACTCAAAATGCAGCCTAGAAGTCAGCTTTGCCGCTGGCAAAGCTGACCTATTTTTTGCCCCAAAGCGGGCAAAAAAGGAGAAATTTGCCGGATTGAT
>CAYOID010000035.1:0-27775 GCA_964403955.1 uncultured Desulfohalobiaceae bacterium
ACAACTTTCTGCTCATGCATGCCATGGGACCCAACGTGGCCGGGGTCATCGGCTCCGCCGTGGCTGCCGGGGTGATGCTCTCGGTGTTCGGGGGCTGAGCAAGGCTGGGATACTTGAGACCAGTGGTGATCTGGCGTAAAGTCAGCGCAGCCTCTGGCTGCGCTGACTATTTGGGTTTGAAGGGAATTGTCTTATTCAAATTCTTCAACCTCATCAACTTCCATATTGATTGCCTGACCGCGCTCACACATCCCCTTCTGCCTTCACATCCAGGTCATGATTGACGTTGCGCTCATCCGATCATGAGCGTAGCCCCGCTCAGAGTGTAGCAGAGCTTTTTGCTCACCGAGCCTATGCTGAAGAATCCTTCCTTGTTTTCGCCGGAATGACCCACAGCCACAGCAGCATATCGTCCGGCCCTGGCTTCCTTTTCAATCGCTCCGGCCGGATCCGAGCTGGCCTGGGTGCGACGGTGGATCTGCTTTTCAGGAAAGCCGTTGTCTGTCAGGGCTTTCTGGGCCCGCTCAAAGGCCTCATCAAAACCGTTGGCCCCCTTTTTGACCACTGAGAAGAGGGTCACGTCGTGGCCTGGCTGGCCCTTGAGCACATACCCGACATGGTCAGCTATGTGCAGGGAGGGCTCTGATCCGTCAATGCAGATCAGGACGTTTTTGCGGTCGAGCTCCGGCTTGCGGCAGACCCACAGCGGGGATATCCGGTCTTCGTCCAGGGCCCGCATGCTCACGCTGTCGTTGATCAGCTCCTCCAGCCTGGAAATACCCCGACGGCCGAGAATAACCGCGTCATAGAGCCCGAGGTTGCCTTCGCGGATGATGTCCTTGGCTGTGCTCACTGAACGTTTTTTGACTTTGCACAGCAGATTTTCTTCGGCAAAGCCGGCGGTCATCAGTCGCTGCCGGGCAGTTTCCAGGGCCAGGTCGCAGACTGGTTCTTCCTGGTTCGGGCTTTGCTGGGAGGAAACTGTGCTGGTTCTGGGCGCAATGTAGAGCAGGGTGAATTTGATTTCGGCTTTGTTTTGAAAGAAAGCACCCACGAACTGCAGTCCGAACAGGGCGCTGGGGTCGTCGCTGAAGGTCATCAGGAGATGTTTGTGCATGTTTTTGCTCCAGGTGAAAAAGGCCTTCTGGTGCTCCGGAGGTCTGGACAAGAGTCCACAGGGTTGAGAATGGGTCCGGGGCTCACTCTGAGAAAGGTTCCACAGGGCACTGGAAAGATGCCTTGTCGATGTCGATGATCTTTGTGCCCTGGATGTAGTCTTTCGTTTCGTAAGAGGTGATGTGTTCCAGCTTGTTCGTGATTTGCCGGATCCTTTCGGCCTGCTTTTTGATCTCGCCGCAGACCGAGCTTCCCGGGTGTTCCTCTGCCAGCTCTTCGAGCATGAAAAAGATGTTCTGCAGGGGCTGGTTCATTTCATGACACGTGGCCCCAGCCATCTCCACCACTCCCTGGAGCCTTTCCCGCTGCACCTGCTCCTGTTCAGCCAGTTTTCGATCCGTGATGTCCCGAGTGACGGCGATGAGGCATTCCTGGCCTTCGTACTGGATGACTTCAGCCGACCACAGGACGTGGATGATGGTCCCTGATTTGATTCTGAACCTGACTTCAGCATTGCAGACCCGGCCATTTTCTCTCAACACCTGGTGCAGTTCATCTCTTTCTGAAGGGTCAACCCAGATGCCCAGATCTGTGGAACTCTTGCCAATGACTTCATTGGCCTTGTAGCCGGTGGTGTGCAGGAAGGCCATGTTCACTTCAAGATAGATGCCCTGGTCCAGGGTACTGATGACCACCCAGTCGGGACTGGAGCGGAAGGCCTTCTGGAACTTTTCTTCTGATTTTTTCAGGGCTTCCTTGATCAACTCCTGCTCGGTGTTGTCCATGAAGTAGCCCAGGGCTGCCTGGTTGCCTCGGTAATTGATGGAGCAGATCGTCTCCAGGACGTACTTGTACTCCCCTGTTTTTCTCACAATTCTGGCCTGGTAGGGAGAGCTCCTTTCGCCTTTGAGCATCTGGACGGCTTTTGTCCTGACCATCTCCCTGTCGTCTGGATGGACCAGGTCCAGAGATGTGGTGCCCTTGAGCTCGGTTTCGTCATAACCAGTGATCTGCTGAAACTCGGGATTGACAAATCGGAAAGTGCCGTTTTGGACAATGTAGATGCCGATAGGCGAGTTCAAAAAAAGCTGGGAAACGAGTTCTCTTCTCATATCAGGGCGCGCGTGGAGTTCTTCAGAATAATGAATTTTAGGTCTGTTCACGCCTGGCATGGCTGATCTCCAAAATTGACTGGTTTGATCAAGAGTTATCATGATCAGGATGGGATCACAAGCCATAACCCTGGGCCTGGTTTCCATGGGCTTTCCCTGTCAGCGCAGCCTCTGGCTGCGCTGACAGGACGGCTTCTGATCCAAGAAAAACCAAGCTTCTGTTTTTCAAAGGTTCGATCAACGTGACCACTGCCTGTTTGATCATGGGAGGACATGACAAACTGACAGTGAGGTGAGCATGAAAAGCTGGTGAACCGCCGGGCATAGTTGACAATCAAGAACAAGACCGGATATGTCCAGGGAGGTCGGAAGTCATCCAAAAGTCTGCCAAGGAGTTCATCATGAGCCAAGATGAAGATATTCGAGTATTGCTGATAGACGATGAACAGACTTTGTTGGAATATTTGTCCAAAAGACTTCTGAGGGAAGGTTTTACAGTCAAGGTGACCTTTTCTGGGGAGGAGGCCCTGCAGGTAGCGGCACACGAGAATTTCGATGTGGCGGTTGTGGATTTGAAGATGCCCGGGATCGACGGGGTGGAGACGCAGAAGCGGTTGAAAGAGATCCAGCCTTTCCTGCAGTGCATTGTGCTCACCGGTTACGGCTCCATCGACACCGCCCTGGAGAGCGGACAGCATGATGCCTTTCAATATCTGCTCAAGCCAATTGACTATTCTGCCCTGCTCCAGAACATCAAAGACGCCTATCAGCGCAAGCAAAAGCTGCAGCAGGAGAAGTTCGACGACGAGGTCAAGGACATCCAGAAATCCGGCCTTGGAGCCAAAGGAATCAAGAAGGCTATCAATAAATTGAGAAGGATTTATGGGGTCGAAGAAAATTGAAGGTCCCTCCCTGGGGCAGGCCCCCCTTCTCAGCACGGTTCAGGATCAGGGACAGCGCTGGGGCTTGCTGATCAGCCTTTTCAGGTGCTCTGAGCAAACAATTTTCGTCCTGGATCGGCAGTGTACGATCGTGGATTGCAGCCTTTCTGGTGAAGCCTTGTTGGGCCGGGGAAGACAGGAACTGCTGGGAACATCGATTCTGGACCTGAGTACAGAGCCGGAAAAGCTGCAGAGTCTGGTTGAACAGGCAGAGGACAACAAGGTGCACAAGGGTGATCTGGCATTGCTGCATCATGACGGAAGCTCTGTGTCCTGCAGCCTGAGTCTCTGTCCATGGCTGGACCAGGAAGGGGCCAGAGTCGGCTATGTTGCTGCGGCCACGGACAACAGCACCTGGTTCACCTTTCAGGACGATCTGGTCCATATCGACAGACTGGCGGAAATGGGGCGCATGGCGGCCGGAATCGTTCATGACCTGAAAAACCCCCTGTCAGTGATCAACCAGGCAGCAGGCTGGGGAGGCGTTGTCATTGACGATGCCAAGGGATTGGGGGAAGAAGACCGCAAAGAGCTGCGGGACACTCTGCTGGAGATTGAAGAGCAGACCAACCGGTGCAAATTGATCACCAATCAGATTCTGGACTACGTCCGGGAGACTGGCCCCCGCAAGGAGAGCTTCGATCTCCAGGAGCTCATTGATGAGACCGTGCGCTACATGCACCCGGAGCTGAAGTACCCTCCGATCGAGGTGGCCACGGTTTTTGCCCAGCGGGATGTGACTCTGCATTCCGATGCCCAGCTCTTGCAGCAGGTGCTGGTGAACCTGCTCAGCAATGCAGTCCATGCTGTTCGGGAGGTGCACACCAAAGAGGGGGGGATGATCGAGCTCAGGGTGAATCTGTCCGGGGAAACGGTGCACATCTCTGTCCTTGACAACGGGCCGGGCATCGACCAGTCCAAGCTGGACAATATTTTTGATTTTTTTTATACCACAAAGCCTCCAGGGCAGGGGACCGGACTTGGACTGCCCATCTGCAAAAAAATCATTCACAGCCTCGACGGGGCCCTCAGCGTTGAGAGTCGTCCCGGAAAAGGCGCCACGTTTACCATTGCTCTGCCAGGGCATCAGTCTCATCTTTCCGATCAGGCTTAAGAGCGAAAAGCTGCCAAGGCCTTTGCCGCATCTTGAGAGCAAGAGGCCGGCATGTGATTGCACAGGTCCATGGTTGAGGTGAGATAAAGATACCCGACGTGTCGAGCCGGGCTTTGACGTCGAAATTATGAGTGAGCGTACAGAGATGAATGCATTTTCCAAGGAACAGGGCCACAAGTTTCAGAGGGCCTGGACTGCAATCTGCAGCAAGGGCGTGTCGTTCGGGCTGACCTTTATCGTTTCCCTGGTCTTCTGGATCATCCTGTCCGGAAAAATGATCCCGTTGATGCTCTCTTTCGGGGTGGTCTCCTCGCTCATAGTGGCCTTTCTGTCCCACGAGCTGCTCTTTCCAAATCCCGGTGCGGCCTATGTGCGCAAGAGCCTCTTGTTTCTCGCTTATCTGCCCTGGCTCTTTAAAGAGATCTTCAAGGCCAATCTCCACCTGCTCAAGCTGGTGTTCGATCCCGGGATGATGGACAAGATCGATCCACGCATTGTCAGCTTTCAGAGCAGGCTGCGCCAGGACCTGTCCCTGGTGGCCCTGGCCACTTCCATCACCCTGACCCCGGGAACCATCAGCGTCACGGTTGACAGCGAAGGTCACTTTGACGTCCATGCCATCGATCGCGTATCAGCAGAGGACCTGCCCGGGGCCATGGAAGAAAAGCTCCTGGACGTCTTTGAGGAAAGGGAAGAGCCATGATCAATTTTTTTCTTTTTTGCGGCCTCTTCTTGTGCGCCCTGATGCTCGTCTCCCTGTACCGGGCCGTGTTCGGTCCCACAGTGCTGGACAGGCTCATCGGGGCCAATGCCATCGGCAGCAAGACTGTGGTCCTGCTGCTCTTGATCGGTTTCATCTACGGCCGTGTGGATATGTTTGTGGATATCGCCCTGGCCTATGCCTTCTTGAACTTCATCGCGGTCCTGGCGGCCTCCAGGTATTTTTACAAGAAAAAAGGGTTGACTGAGGAACCCTAAACCATGGTGAGGCAACTATGATCATCAGCGTTCTGGCCGTAGTCCTGCTGGCCTTCGGGCTGGTGCTCTTCACTGGCGGAGGGGTGGGCCTGCTGCGGATGCCGGACTTTTACAGCCGCCTTCATCCCGCTGGCAAGCTGGACACCCTGGGGATCATGTCCATGGTGGCCGGTCTGGCTCTGTACAATCTGGCTTTGGAGGGGCTGACCTTTGCACATGTTCTGGTCAGCCTGAAGATGCTGCTCATTGCGGTCTTTGTCTTTCATTCCAGTCCAACAGCCACTCATGCCATTGTCGATGCCGGCATCCGGGCCGGACTCAAGCCCTGGTCCAGGGAAGACAGGAGATAGATATGCACTGGCAGATCGACCTGTTCATCCTGACCCTGGTCATTGTCTGTGCCGTAGCAGCTATTTCAGTCCGCGACCTTCTGGGCACAGCCATCCTGTTTGGGGCCTACAGCTTCATGATGTGCCTGCTGTGGGCAGTCATGGGGGCGGTGGACGTGGCCTTCACCGAAGCCTCTGTCGGGGCAGGGGTGTCCACAGTCTTTTTCGTGGCTGCAGTATTCCGAACCACAAGGAGGACCAAAGATTGAAGATCCTTGGTTTGTTCATCGTCACCTTGTGCGGCGGGCTTCTGCTCTACGCCACCCAGGATTTTCCGGCCTGGGGCGATCCTCAGTCTCCGGCCAGCACTCACCTGTCGACGCATTACATTGAAGAGGCCGTGCACGAGACCGGTGTCGAGAACCTGGTCACGGCGGTCCTGGCCGATTACCGGGGCTACGACACCATGTTCGAAACAGCCGTGGTCTTCTGCGCCGGGCTGGCCTGCATTCTCCTTTTGCGGACCTTTGTGGCCAGAAAACGGGGGTGGGAGTATCGACATCTGCCGACCGGGATCATTCTGCACATCAAGGATCCCAAAAAGCTCCCCAAAGAGTCCAAAGAGTTCGCCCTCATCGACACCATGTGGGTCCCCCATGATCTGATCATCAAGACTGTCTCCAGGATCATCATCCCTTTCATCCAGCTCTTTGCCCTCTATGTCGTGGCTCATGGAGATTACAGCCCAGGCGGGGGCTTTCAGGGCGGGGTCATCTTCGGTGCGGCCATGATCCTCATGGCCATTGCCTTTGATTTGCGCACAGCAGTGGAGCTGATCAACGAAAAAGCCCTGGGGATCCTCTGCGCCCTGGGCATATTCATCTATGCCGGAATTGGAGTGCTTTGTCTGCTTTTGGGAGGGAACTTCCTGGACTACAGCCAGCTGGCCAAGATCCTGCCGGTGGATCCGATCCATGCCAGGGCCCTGGGCATGCTTGGCGTTGAGATCGGCGTCGGCTTTGCAGTCATGGCTGTCATGATCCTGATTTATTTGAACATTGCCTCTGAGGGCAGATTCAATCGAGGACTGTAGCTCAGAGTCATCAGCGCAGCCTTTGGCTGCGCTGAATATTTGGGTTTGGACTGAAAAAGGTACCTCATGGAGATTGAGCGTGTCAGAACTGTTGCAAGAAATTGTGGGCAAGTACAATTACTGGCTGTACATCATTCTGATGATGATCGGTCTGTATGCCATGATCGCCAAGAACAACCTGGTCAAGAAGCTGGTGGGCATGAACATTTTCCAGACTGCGATCATCCTGTTCTTTATTTCCATCGGGTACAAGCACGGTGCGACCATACCGATTCTGCAGGGCGGACAAGGCCATCATGCCGCTGACATGGTTGTACACGCTGCCGACTACATGAACCCTCTGCCCCACGTGCTCATGCTGACGGCTATCGTGGTCTCTGTCGCCACCCTTGGAGTGGCTCTGGCTCTGGTGGTCAAAGTCTATCAACGATTTCAGACTCTGGAAGAAGATGAAATCAGAATGCGCATCAAGGAACGCTAACAGTGCTTTCTGCCCCGCTTGTCATCATCAGTCCGCTGCTCGCGTCTATAGTCAATTCCGGTCTGATTTGGGCCGATCGCAGGCTGTGCTACCCTGTGACCGTTCTGGGGTTGTTCGGCAGCCTGGCGGCGTCCCTGGTTCTGATGGCCCGGGTGGTGACTCAGGGGCCGGTGCAGTATCGTCTCGGAGGCTGGGCCCCGCCCATGGGCATCCCCTTTGAGGTCGACCTGTTGAACAGCCTGGTCATCGTTCTCGTGTCCACTGTCGCCCTTGTGAACATCCTGGCCAGCAAAAGGAGCATCCACGAGGAGCTGACATTCCAGGACACCACCTTTTACAGCCTGTACCTCCTGTTCGTGACCGGCCTGCTGGGGGTGACCATCACCGGAGACCTGTTCAACCTCTATGTCCTTCTGGAGATCACCTCCCTGACCTCCTACGCCATGATCGCCATGGGCAAATCGGACAGAGCCCCTGTGGCCAGCCTGAACTATGTCTTTATCGGGGTCATCGGAGCCAGCTTCTACCTGGTTGGGGTGGGCTATCTGTACATCATGACCGGGTCTCTGAACATGGCCGATGTGGCCACTCTGCTGCCCGCCCTGGCCGACTCCCATGCGATCCAGGTGGCTTTTGTCTTCTGCCTGGTCGGGGTGTGGATCAAGATGGGCCTCTTTCCACTCCATGTCTGGCTGCCCAATGCCTACACCTACGCCCCTTACTCCGTCAGCCAGGTCATGGCTCCCCTGATGACCAAGGTCATGATCTACGTCATGATCAGGCTCATGATCACGGTCTTTGGAGTGGACTTTATTTTCAGCACCCTTGAAGTCAGCCAGTTTGTGGTCTGGCTGGCCACAGCGGCCATTCTGGCCGGGTCGATCATGGCCCTGGCCCAGCAGGACCTGATGAAGATGATCACCTACATCATCGTCGCCGAGATCGGCTACATGGTCGGAGGGGCCTGGCTCGGGAACCAGGCCGGCATGACCGGGGCAATACTGCACATCATCAACGACGCCCTGATGACCTTTGGCCTGCTGCTGGCCGTGGGCAGCATGGCCTTCAGCAGGGGTACGGTCATGATCTCGAGCCTGAAAGGGGTCTTCAGCACCATGCCCTGGACCATGGCCGGCTTTGTCCTGGCCGGGATGTCCATCATAGGGGTCCCGCCGACCTGCGGTTTTTTCAGCAAGTGGTACCTCATCCTTGGCGGCCTCGAGGCCCAGAGCTACAGCTTTGTCGCGGCCCTGATCGTCAGCAGCCTGATCAGCGCCATCCTTTTCTTCCGGGTGATCGAAGTCGGCTTTTTCCCGGAATCAGGCCATGAAGACCATACTGGCAACCATCACGCCCCGGCCTTGAAGGAAGGCCCCCTGCCCATGCTGATCTGCCTGGGGGTGGTTTGCGCGGGCCTGATCGCGGTCGGCCTCACCTCCGGAACTCTTGTTCAAACCTTTATCCTGCCTTTCGTGAATCAAGGATTGATGTAAATGGACCAGATCGCTTCCCTCCGGCCCCTGCTTGCTGTTCTTGTCTCCATGGCCGTGATCCCGGTCCTTGTCTCCAGCAGTTCCAGGCCCAATGTCAGAGAAGCCTGGACCCTGGCCGCCGGAGTGATCAAGTTCGGGCTTGTCCTGTCCCTGCTTCCGACAGTCCTTCAAGGACAGGCAGTGGTCACCAACCTGGTCCAGATCTTTCCAGGGGTCTCCATTGCCCTGCGGGTGGACGGCCTGGGCATGCTCTTTGCCCTGGTTGCGTCCTTTCTGTGGATCGTGACCAGCCTCTATTCCATGGGCTACATGCGCGGGCTGAAAGAGCATGCCCAGACCCGGTACTTCAGCTATTTCGCCCTGGCCCTTTCAGCCACCATCGGAGCCGCTTTTGCCGCCAACCTGCTGACCCTGTATCTCTTTTACGAGATCCTGTCCCTGGCCACCTACCCCCTGGTCACCCATCACCAGGACCAGGAGGCCAGGGTTTCCGGACGGCGGTACCTGTGCTTCATCCTGGGCACCTCCGTGGGCCTGGTCCTGCCGGCCATGCTGGTCTGCTACCACCTGACCGGGACTTTGGAATTCTCGGCTCTGGGTATCCTGGCTGAAACCGGGTCCAAGGGTGGGCTGACCGTTCTGCTCCTGGCCTTTGTCTTCGGGTTTGCCAAGGCCGGCATCATGCCGTTTCATTCCTGGCTGCCGGCAGCCATGGTCGCGCCGACTCCGGTCAGCGCCCTGCTTCACGCCGTGGCCGTGGTCAAGGTCGGAGTCTTCAGCATTGTCCGGGTCCTGACCGGGGTCTTTGGGGTCGATCTCCTGGCCGATCTTCAGCTCGGGACCCTGGTGGCCGCCATAGCCTCGGTGACCATCCTTCTGGGATCCCTGATCGCCATGTCCCAGGACGAGCTCAAGAGGCGGCTGGCCTTCTCCACCATCTCCCAGCTGTCCTACATTGTCCTGGGGGTGGCCCTGCTGTCCCCCAAGGGCATGACCGGCGGGGTGATCCACATCGCCATGCATGCCTTTGGCAAGATCACGCTCTTTTTCTGCGCCGGGGCCATCTTTGTGGCCTCAGGCAAGAAGTACATCTCTCAGATGCAGGGGATCGGCAGACAGATGCCCATCACCCTGTCCGCTTTTTTCGTCGGCTCCCTGAGCGTGATCGGGCTCCCCCCGACCGGAGGGTTCTTCAGCAAGTGGTATCTGGTCCTGGGCACGGTCCAGTCCGGGCAGCTCTTTTTCCTCTTTGTCCTCCTTTTGAGCTCCTTTTTGAACGCGTTGTACTTTTTGCCCATTGTCTTCAGGGGATTTTTCAGCCCGTCTGAGGATGCACTGCAGGAGACGGGGCTTCAAGAAGCCCCATTGTTGTGTGTGCTCCCTCTGGTGATCACCGCCTGTATCTCGATCCTCCTCTTTTTCTTTCCCGGTCTTTTACAGGAGCTGACCAGACTCGGCCTGGATCTCGTTCCCTGACCAATCAGGCTCGAGACCAAGAGACAGGGGATAGAAGATGCAGCAGCAAAAACTCGGAAGCAGCCGCTAGAATTCAGAATTCAGGATTCAGCTTTGCCTCTGGCAAAGCTGAATATTTCAGGAGAGAAGGCCATGAACAACAACGAATCCAAGGACTGGCTGGAACGCCCGTCCACATTGAAAAAATTGTGGATTGCTCTGTACGTCGTCTGTGGACTGACCCTGGTTCCTGAGCTGTTCATTCACCGTCATCCCCATTTCGGGTTTGATGGCTTTTTCGGGTTCTATGCCCTGCTGGGTTTTGTCTCCTGCGCTGTGCTGATCCTGATCGCCAAAGCAGGAGGGGTCTTTCTGAAAAAAGATGTCACCTATTATGAGGATTGATTCGGAGAGGTGTCCATGAGTCTGCTTTTCCCTCCAGCCTGGATTCTTTTAGCCGGGTCAATCCTGGTTCCATACTTCAAAGGCGAGGCCAGGAACTGGACCATGATAGTGCTCATGGTTCTGACCCTTGGCTTGATCATGTCCCTTGAGCCGGGGACGTACTGGCATGTTCAGTTTTTCGGATTTGAGCTGACCCTGCTCCGGGTGGACAAGCTGAGCAAGCTCTTTGGGATCATCTTCACCCTCTATGGGTTTGCCACCACTGTCTACTCCTTCTATCTCAGGGACAGCCAGCAGCACGTCGCCTCCCTGTGGTACATTGGAAGCGCTCTGGGGGTGGTCTTTTCCGGGGACCTGGTGTCACTCTACTTCTATTGGGAGATCATGGCTGTAGCCTCGGTCATGCTCATCCTGGCCAGAAGGACCCCTCAAGCCATGGGGGCGGGGTTCAGGTACATCCTGGTCCACATTTTTGGGGGATTGTGCCTCCTGGCAGGCATCGTGATTTCGATTGTCCAGACAGGTTCAGTGGCCTTCGAGGCCTTTTCCGCTCAGACTCTGGCCCACTATCTGATCCTGCTGGGCATTCTGGTCAATGCAGCCGCACCTCCAGTTTCAGCCTGGCTGCCTGATGCCTACCCGGAGGCCACGGTCACCGGAAGCGTTGTCCTGAGCGCCTTCACCACCAAGACCGCGGTGTACACCCTCATACGAGGTTTTCCGGGATGGGAGATCCTGATCGTTATCGGATGCATCATGACCCTGTACGGGATTTTCTATGCCCTCCTGGAGAACGACATGCGCAGGATCCTGGCCTACTCGATCATCAATCAGGTCGGGTTCATGGTCACTGGAGTCGGGATAGGGACCGCCATGGCCCTCAATGGCGCCGCAGCCCACGCTTTTGCGCACATCATTTACAAGGGCCTCTTGTTCATGTCAGCCGGGTCTGTTTTGTACATGACCGGCAAAAGCAAGTGCACCGACCTGGGGGGATTGTACAAGACCATGCCCCTGACCCTGATCTTTGGAGCAGTGGGTGCTCTGGCCATATCCGCCTTTCCCATGACCAGCGGCTTCACCACAAAGTCTTTGATCATCGAGGGCGCGGTGCATGAACATCTGGTCTGGGCCTGGCTGGTCCTGGAAGTGGCTTCGGCCGGAGTGTTCCTTCATGCCGGGATCAAGTTTCCCTACTTCGTCTTCTTTGCCAAGGACAAGGGGCTGCGCCCCGGCGAAACCAACACGCCCATGCTCTTGGGAATGGGGCTGCTGGCCTTTCTGTGCTTCTTTCTCGGGCTGTACCCCCAGCCACTGTATGCCATACTCCCTTATCCCATGGAAGCCTATCAGGCCTATACAGCTGCCCATCTGACCACCCAGATGCAGCTGCTCATGCTCTCTGCCCTGGTCTTCTTTCTCTTTCTGCCCCTGCTCAAACGAACGGATACCATATCCCTGGACACGGACTGGGTGTATCGCAAGGGCGGCAGAGCGATCTTCATCGTTCTGGACAGGACCCTGAACGGGCTGAACTGGAGCGCAGAAAAAAGGCTGATCGCTTTTGTCCGCTTTTTGGCCGACTTTTTCAAGGATGCGCTTGCCCAGATCGCTCTGCTCTTTGTGGTCACCTTCTGGTTGCTGAAAGGCGAAGGCGGGAAGCGGCTTGAGATCAAAAAGATGATGCTGTACTCTGACATCACTCAGGGAACACTTCCCGTGGGCATGGGTGCCGGTATCGCGACAGTGTTCATTGTGCTCATCTATGTCCTCAGCTGAGATTCGTCAGGACGGCCTTATGAAAGTGTCCCAGTGACGTGTCTTGTCTCGAATGTCGCCGATAAAGAACCCACCCCTGGCCCCTCCCCCTCACGCCTGAAGACAGGCGGCAAGGAGGGGAGCCAGAAGAAGAGCTGAGACAATGCAAACTTGACGTGACACTGGGCATAACTTGGAGCCCACGGAGGAGCTATGGTCGGAATCCAAGACTTGCAAAAGATTCATGTCCTCCGGGAACTGCCTGAGGACATGCTGGACAAGATCGGCTCCATCGCCTCCCTGCATCTCTACAGTGCGGATACAGCTCTTTTTGAGCAGCATGAGCGCTTGGAATACTTCTATATGGTCCTCAGCGGATCGGTCAGGCTTGAGCTGGTAGCCAGCAAGGACATCACCATCACACTGGGTGTGGTCCAGCCCGGGTACACTTTTGGAATTTCAACCTTCATCCCCAACTCTAAAAGCGGTTCCACAGCCATCTGCGCCGAGCCTTGCGAGCTGATCAGACTTTCAGGGCCGAAAATGACGCAACTCTTTGAACAGGAGCCTGAGCTCGGGTATCAATTCATGCTCAGGGTTGTCCGGGTCTTCCGCTCTGTTTTGGGCCACAGGACCACGATGTTCATCAAGACACTGGCCAAGCATCCGGAAATGCAGTCTCTGTTCGACGATCTCAAACATCTGGCCCCAATCTTTTGAAGGAATGGACGCTCATGCTCGACCGACACGAATTGCGAAAAATTCACATTTTAGAGGACATGCCAAGTGAAATGCTGGACATGATCCGCTCTGTGGCTGAACTGAAGATCTTCAGCGCAGACACGGTCCTGTTTCTGGAGAATCAGGAGCTGGATACCTTTTATATGGTCCTGGCCGGGACAGTGCTTTTGGAAATCAAGCCTTCCGAAGACGTGATCCTCACCCTGAGCACCGTGCAGCCAGGCTATTGTTTCGGGGTGTCCACATTCATTCCCGGGGCCAGGAGTGCTTCCGGTGCGGTCTGTGCTGAGAGCTGCGAGCTGATCAGCTGCCCAGGGACGAAGCTCATGGAGCTCTTTGAGCAGAACACCGCTCTGGGCTATTTCTTCATGCACAGGCTGGTTCGGGCCTTCAAGAACAGAATGGACCAGAGGACCAGACTTTTTCTCAAAGCCATGGAGAATCGGCCTGAGCTGGCTCAGCTGTTCGATTCCTTCGAGCACCTGGCCCCCAAGATTTGAAGGTTTGATTCCTCAGTGATGCTGTGCCCGGGACCGCAATTGAAAGTGTACGCCCTTTTTCAATTCAAGGAGATATGATTCAGCTTTGCCAGAGGCAAAACGCAAGAAAGACTGACCAGTTACCACACCCTTGATCAAGGGGAGGATCTGCAATGCAGCGGCAGTCGGTTGAACAGGAGATCTGCAATCCCCGGGAGCTCTTGTTCTCCAATGTGCTCCTCTCGCCGATGCAGCGTTTTCTGAAGCTGGAAATCGCAAGCAGCCTCCTCCTTTTGGCGACCACTGCTGCAGCCCTTATCTGGGCCAATTCCTACATTTCAGCCACGTATCATCTTTTCTGGCACACAACCCTCTCCATCTGTCTGGGACAGCACTGCCACCCCCATTCGATCCTGCACTGGGTCAATGACGGCTTGATGGCCTTTTTCTTTTTTCTCGTCGGGCTGGAGATCAAACGCGAGGTCCTGGTCGGGGAGCTGTCTGTCTTGAGAGTGGCCTTTCTTCCGGTCGTGGCTGCTCTGGGTGGAATGATCGTTCCTGGTGCTGTTTATACTCTGTTCAATCAAGGCACGACGACCATGGATGGCTGGGCCATCCCCATGGCCACGGACATCGCTTTTGCCCTTGGGGCCATGGCTCTGCTGGGGAGGGGACTGCCTGTGGGGCTGCGCATCTTTCTGGCAGCCTTTGCCATTGCCGACGATCTGGGGGCTGTACTGATCATCGGCTTTTTCTACACTGGAGAGATCAATGGCATGGCCCTGACATTGGCCGGCTGCGTTCTCATGGCCATGGGGGTGATCAATGTTTTCAGGGTCTCTGCGACAGCTCCGTATGCAATCCTTGGATTTCTGCTCTGGCTGGCCGTGTTCCATTCCGGGATTCATCCAACAGTTGCCGGGGTCGCTGCAGCGATGATGGTTCCGGCCAGGGGGAAGATGGACTTCGAATTCTTTCTCAGCCAGGTCAAACGGATCATGAGGAGGGTCAAGAGCCCGAAAATCCAGGTCTGCTCATGGTATTCAATCCTTATAGACCGGGATTATCAAGACACTGTTCATGACATGAAGCTGGCCTGTGAAAAAGTCGAAACCCCGCTGCAGCGGATGGAGCATGCCATTCACCCGTGGGTCGCCTTTGTGATCCTTCCGATTTTTGCACTGGGCAATGCCGGCCTGGCTGTGACCGGCATGCCCCTGGGAGAAGCCTTGACTCATCCGGTGACCTTGGGGATCACCCTGGGGCTGTTCATTGGCAAGCCGCTGGGGATCATGCTCTTTGCCGCATTGGCCGTGACTCTGAACCTGGCTTCACTTCCAGAAGGGGTTGAGTGGAAAGAAATGCTTGGAACAGCCATGCTGGGAGGAATTGGCTTCACCATGTCCCTCTTCGTGTCCGGTCTGTCCTTTACCACTCCGGAAATGGCCGCTTTTTCCAAACTGGGGATCCTGTCCGGGTCGGTTCTCGCGGCAGCCGGAGGTCTTGTAGTGCTTCAGTATGCCCGCCTGTCACGAGGGTCTTCAGCCTGTCAAGAACCAGATTCAGAGCCCTGACAATTGAGGGAATGGTTCATCTGAACGACCAGATCGGTGGCACAATCCATACTCAGACGACTCATATTCAAAACAGCGTGATAGAGCCTTGGCTGGTCGTAGTCTTCCTTTTGGAAATACCGGAAGAGGTTCTTGCGGGCCTTATCCTGTCGAAAGATGACCTGCTGGGCCTGTTGGCGGTCCAGGTGATAATTATCCTCCATGAAGCGGATACGGTCTTCTTCCTGGGCAATGAGCATGATGTGCAGGGCACGGGGATGGTCCCTGAGGATGTATTGGCCGCCCCTGCCTAGGATGATCACGTTGTCCCCTTCGGCCAGCTTGAAAACAATCTCCTGCAGGAGCTTCACGTATCGATGGCCGTCGATGTAGCTTCTCTTGTCGATGAGGGGATCGATGTATCGCCTTCGGACCACTTTGAGACCTGAAATATAACGTTCAAGCGTGCCTCCGGCATCTTTTTCCAACATCTTGACCAGCTCCGATGAAACGTTGGCTTTTTGAGCTACCATTTCGATCACGTACTCATCGGCGAGTGAGTAATCGAGCTGAGAGGCCAGCCGGGTCCCCAGGGTCCGGCCTCCAGCCCCGAATTGACGCGAAATGGTTATGATGCCCATCAGCACCTCCTCTGGGACTGCTAACGGAGTTGGTAGGTTCTGACCGCCCGGTTGTGCTCTTTCAAGGTCCGGCTGAATGCGTGCCCGCCGTTGCCTGTGGCCACAAAGTAGAGGAAGTCGTGATCTTCCGGAGAGAGGGCCGCTTCAAGGGACGCCAGCCCCGGGGAACAGATCGGTCCAGGGGGGAGTCCGCTGTGCCGGTATGTGTTGTAAGGGTTTGCGCTGTCCCTGAGATCTTTTCTGGTCAGGTTGCCGTCAAAGTCAGGCCCGAGCCCGTAGATGATCGTGGGGTCGCACTGCAGGCGCATCCCCCTTTTCAAACGGTTTGCAAAGACCCCGGCAATCCTGGCCCGTTCATCTTGCCTGGACGTTTCTTTTTCCACAAGTGAAGCCAGGATGATCAGTTCGTGAACCCTCTGGGGCGATGGTGCTGCTTCGGTCCAGAGACTGCCTGTGGTTCGACGTTTGAACTCATCCAGCATGGCCTTGATCACAGGACGGGCTGATCCGGATTGAGGCCGGGGCAGGGCATAGGTTTCAGGAAAGAGGTATCCCTCGGCGCTTTGGGCCGGGATGTCATGCTCCGCCAGGAGCGTAGCGTTGTGGGCTGCAGCGGCAAAGGCCTCAAAAGTGGTCAGCCCGGATTGGTCAACAATCCTGGCGGTTTCCCACCAGGTCGAGCCTTCCGGGATTCGGACCGTGTACAGGACTTCCTGGCCGTGAACCAGGGTGTTTAATAGCTTGAGCCTGTTCCATCCAGTGTGGATGTGAAACTCTCCGGCCTGGACTGAGTGAGCGGACTGGGTGATCCGCCCCAGCAGCCTGAAGAGCAGGGCGTTGTCGATGATGCCCTCATTTTCCAGGTCTTGAGCGACCCTGGCAAAGGAGCGGCCCTGGGGGATGGTGACGATTCTGCGCTCTCCAGGGCTCTCCAGGGGCGCGGTGAGGTGCTGGTTGATCCACAGCCCTGCGAACACAGCTGCCGTCAGGAGGCAGAACAGAACTCCGAAGCGGGTCATGAACCCTCATTCAAATAGGTTTCCAGAATGATCTGGGCAGCGACCTGGTCCAGGATCGGCTGCTGCTTTTTCCTTGAGAGCCCGGCCTGGCTCAGGCGTTGTTCCGCCTCAGCCGAGCTCAGGGTTTCATCAACGGTCACGATCGGCAAAGCAGTCCTTCGCTTCAGCCGCTGCACAAAGTTCAGGGCCTGCCTGGTGCTCAAGGTCTGTTCGCCCTCCAGCCCGTAAGGGATTCCCACTACGACCGTTTCTATCCTTTCCTGATCCAGCACGGCCAGAAGTTCGTCAAACAAGGTTTGATTTTCTGTTTTCTCCAGGGTGGCATAAGGCAGGGCCATGCTCCCCGTGGCATCGCTGATGGCCAGCCCCAAGCGCTTCAGCCCAAAGTCGATGGCCAGGCACCTCATGGAACGGGATCAGCCTGTTGTCCAACTCTGGAGCCTTTGAGCAGGGCCTGCAGCTCGCTGGGCCAGCAGGGGCCGCCGATGAGCAGGGCCATGTATTCCAGAAGGTGAAGGACAGTCAGGTCCAGCTTCTCATCCTGGACGATCCGCATGAGCCCCATTTTGCAGGACGGGCAGCTGACCAGGAGCAGCTGGCCTGGCTGGGTCTGAGTGTTCATTTCCCTGAGCTGTCTGGTCTTTTTGTGCCTGATGGTGTTGTAGATTCGAGGGGAGGTCAAGGCCCCGAGACCGCTTTCCCCGCAGCATCCAGGGCTGACCTCGGTCCTTGTGCCCAAAAGTGATTCCAGGGCTTCGGCGATGATGTCCGCGCTCTTGTCCGGGGGCAGACCCTGCCAGGCGCTGTGGCAGGCCCCGTGGTAAATGAGCCTGTCGCGCTCCGGGCGGGCCAGGGCATCGATCAGAGCTGGATGGCCCTGGATATGTTCGATGATGAACTGGCAGACATCCTTGTGCTGGAGGGATTCATCCCGGCTTTGGCTCAGATCATAGTCCAGGAGGGCCTCCCGGCATGTTCCGCAGGAGGTCAGGATGGAAGCCACTTCGACCCCCTGCTTCCGGGCCTGGTCAAGCCGTGAGTTCAGGGCCTGGTTGGTCCTCCTGAGGTTCATCCGGTACTGGTCCATGCATCCGGCAGCCAGAAGTGGGTACCCGCAGCACTGGTGGCTCGCTGGCAGGGCAACTGGAACATCCATCTTGAGCAGGAGGTAGATGGAGGCCAGGCCGATGGTACTGAAGAACAACCCTCCTCCGCAGCCTGGAAAATACAGGATGCCTTCCGGGGACGTGTCAACTGCCCGGTGGTGGGGAACAAACAGGTTTTCTCCCGAGCCGGTCTTCTGGTAAAGATTGGTGAAGGTCAGGTTTGGGCCTGGATGGCGCAGAAGAACCGATTCCCTCTTGTCTCTCCAGAACTTGGGCAGATGGCCGACCACCTTTTGCTGCACCCCCTGGCTTACGGCGGCCAGCTTGGCGGTTCTGGGGACCCGTCGGGCAGGGTCCTGGTTCATGTATGTGAGGATCTTGTTTTTGAGGGGATGGAACTCCCCCACGCCCTGGTCCCTGTCTTCGAGCAGAGAGCGCATGGCCAGAATCTGGCCGGACATGCCGATTCCGACCGGGCAGACCGAGGTGCATTTTCCGCAGGCCGTGCAGTGCTCGACGATGTCGTTGAGCCTGTCCAGGATCCACCGGTCAGGTTCGCCCTTGTCCAGCAGGGAGTAGTGCAGGGCTTCAATCAGGGCCCCAAGGGTGATGATCTTGTTTCTTGGATGGTAGAGAAAGCCCTGCTCAGGATAGTACATGGGGCAGACCTGCTTGCATTTGCCGCACCGGGAGCAGGTTTGGATGTTTTGGAGCAGGTCGATGAGCTTTTCCTTCTGTTTCAGGCTGGTTTTTCGGATGTCCTGGATCAGGCGGTTGAAGGAAAAGGTGAACGGCGCAACATCCAGGGATCGCTGCACGAGCTTGCCGGGGTTGAGCAGGTTCTGGGGATCGATTCTGGCCTTGTAGGCTTGAAGGGCTTCGATCTTGTCTCTGGACAGAAAACCGATCTTGGTGATGCCGATGCCGTGTTCACCAGAAACCGAACCATTCAGCTCGAGGACCCGGTCAAAGACCTTGCCGGCTGCTTCCTCAGCCAGGCGCAGCATACTGGGATCCCCGGAGTTGACCGGGATGTTCACATGGCAGTTGCCGTCACCGGCGTGCATGTGATTGGCCACCATGATCCTGGTGTTGAAAAATTGATTCTCGATCTCTTCGAGCTCTTTGGCCAGGTCTGGATATCGGCTGATCAGGTCCCGGTAAAAGTAGTAGATCTGAAGCTCGAACTCCTGCTCCCCCAGTTGCCGGGTGGTGATCTGGCCTTTGATCACCTGACCGGCAAAGCCGAGCTCCATGTCGATGAATTCATCCCTTGGGTCAATGCCGTCCAGGTGCATGACCTGCTGAAGGCCGTTCCGGTAGGCCATGGCCAGGTAATACAAGTTCAGGCCCTCAATAAAGTCGGAGAACTCAGGGATCACCTCCAGAGGGATGACCACGTCCTCGTTGATCTTGAAGCCGCTCGTCCGGCGGGTTATAGCGCTCAAACGATGCCTGTCCCGCCAGAAAATTTCAGCCTGCTTCTCGTCCCGGGCCACGAACACATCCACATTATGGTACTCTTCGGCAATGCGGACGATTTCAGCGGTGATCTCCTGCAGGGCCTGATCGTCGTTGGAATCGAGCTGAATGAGCAGGACTGAAATGGGCTCGCCCTCATAGGCCACAGACTTCTTTTGATACTCGATGGCCTGGACATATTTGGTGCCGAACTCTTCCAGGGCTGACATTTTGACCAGGTCGCCATTGTCCCTGATCCGGTCTCTGAGCTTGACCAGGTCTCGGATGACCAGCATGGCATTGTGCATGGAAGATCCGAAAAATTCCAGGCACAGGGTGTTTGACGAACTGAGCTTGGGGTGCAGGGTAAAACAGGCTTTGGTGATGATGCCGTCCACCCCTTCTTTTTGGATGCCGGGCAACCCCCCCAGATACTTGTTGCTCACATCCTTGCCCAGTTTCGGACCTCGAAGGGTTGATCCCGGCAGCTCCACTGTTTCCTTGAGGTTGAGGTCCTGATCCAGGATCTCGAACACGGCTGTGTCTTGGGGCAGGATTTTGTGCCAGGGGTGATCTTTGCGTCTGACGTGAACCAGTTCCCCTGTGGGCAGAACCATGGTGTAACTGTGGATATTGTCCACGGTGGTGCCGTATTCAAAGGCAAAAGGACCGCCGGCATTTTCGGAGATGTTGCCGCCCAGGGAGGAGGATGCTTTTGAGGCCGGGTCCACGGTGAAGAGCAGGCCTCTGGACGCCACAGCCTGAATGGCGTTCAAGGTGATGACTCCGCTTTGAGCGCAGAGGGTCATGGCCTCGGGGTCGATATCCAGGATTGACTTCATCCGGCTCAGGCTGAGGATGATGGACCTCCGCCGGGCCGGGATGGCCCCGCCAGTCAGCCCTGAGCCTCCCCCCCGGGGAACGATCTTGAATCCCAGTTCATTGGCCAGGAGGATGATCTTTCGGACTTCCTCGGTGCACCCCGGGGCCACAAGAAACATGGGGATTTCCAGCCTGAGGTCGGTGGCGTCTGTAGAACACTCCACCAGTGCGTTCGGAGACGAGTCGATGTGCTCCTGGGGCACGATTCTGCTCAAGCGATCCTTGACCATGGCTTTGAACTGCTGATCTTGCTGGAATTTTTTCCAGTAGGCCATGAGACTGGACTTGATGGCCTGATAATCATCCCTGTTCAGACCGGCCTTTTCTGCCTCCAGGCGGTCAAACACGCTTTTGGCCACCCTTTCCGGGAGAATGAAGGGGTTGTAGCGGATGATGAACAGCTCGTAAGCCAGGGTTGATGTCAGATCCTGGACGGCCTCTGGCCAGGAGGCGAATTCTTCTGGGGGGATGTCCAGGACCCGGGGCAGCACCTTTGTGTGATCAAGTGAAATGTGGGGATATTTTTTGGGCATGGGTCAGTGGTCAGCGCAGCCTCTGGCTACGCTGATAGAGCGGTTGAAGGTTTCATGTCGCAAACCAATAATGATACCTGTTTTGTTTCTGGAAGACAAGACGTGCTTCAACCCGGTCTTGGGGACACCTCAGGGCTCAGGGGGATGGAGCAGGAGGTGCTGCCGCCCGTAGGCGGCCTGACCGAGGGAGATGCAGGCGTCATTCGGGGGAAGGTGGACATGAAAGAGGGGAGTCAGACCTGCTGAAGACAGCTCGGCCTGGACAGCCTGGGTGAGAGTCTGGTTCTGAAAGACGCCCCCGCTCAAGGCCACCTGGTTCAGGCCGGTCCTGTCCCTGGCCCTCAAGGCCCAGTCGCGCAGACCGTGAACGAGGCCAAGATGAAACATCCGGCTGATGCGGCCCGGGGCGACATGCCTCTCCCAGTCCTGGTGTGCGGCAGCAAACAGGGCCAGGGAGTCGAGGATGATTCGTCCGCCCTGCTCTTTGATCGGACAGGGGTAGGCTCTCTGTTCCGTGAGATCCTGGATTGTCTCCAGAATGACGGCGGCCTGCCCTTCATACTCGATGCAATAGCACAGACCGAGCAGGGCTGAAAGGGCGTCAAAGAGGCGGCCGCAGCTCGAGGTGCTCACACAGGCGGCGTTCTTGTCCAGCATCTGACTGACCATGGAGCTGGCCTGACCGTGATTTTTGAGCCAGGGCCATTCCCTGGAGGCTGGCTCGTGCTCTCCCAAGGCATGGAGAAAAGCCTGGGCCATTCTCCAGGGTTCTGCAATGACTTGCTCGCCGCCAGGCATACAGACCTGATGAAAGTGTCCCAGGCGCTGATGTTCATTGGTTTGGCTGTTGGCTGTCAGGAGTTCGCCTCCCCACACAGTCCGGTCAGGGCCGAGGCCGGTGCCGTCCAGGATCAGGCCCAGGGCTGGGCCGAGGTGCCGATTTTCGGCCAGGACGGCGTGAATATGGGCAAAGTGGTGCTGCAGGGTGAGCACGGGCAGCTCCCCCTGGCCGGCTCCATACCTGGTGCTCATGAAGTCGGGATGGAGATCAGCGACCAGCAGTTCGGGTTCCACCTGGAGAATGTTTTTCATGTGCTGGACTGTTTCCTGATAGAAATCGTAGGTTTCCAGGTTCTGAAGGTCGCCGATGTGCTGGGAGGGGAAGGCCTGGGAGTTCTTGGTCAGGCAGGTCGTGGCCTTGAGTTCGGGGCCGAGTCCCAGAACGCAGGGCCCGGGGCCGCCCAGGTCAACCGGGGAAGGGGTGAAGCCTCTGGCTCGGCGGTACATCAGGGTCTGACCGTTTTCAGGCAGCACCCCGAGGACAGAATCATCCGTGCGGACCAGGATATCCCGGTTGTGGAACAGGAACCGGTCGGCAATGGTGTGGAGCCTGCTCAAAGCCTCCCTGTTGCCCAGGGCAATGGGTTCGGTGCTCAAGTTTCCCGAGGTCATGACCAGGGCCGGTATCTCAGCTTCGTCCAGGTGCCGGCGATAGAGGGAGAAGAGGATGTGGTGCAGCGGGGTGTAGGGCAGCATGATCCCGATCGTGGTTGTGTCCGGAGAAAGAAGCTGCGGCAGGGCAGTCCCTGGCTTCTTGGGCACCAGGACAATGGGCCGGACAGACCCGGTCAGCCACTCAGCGGCCTGGGTGCTGATCTCACCCAGGTGCCTGGCTGTATCCAGGTCCGGGACCATGATTGCCAGGGGTTTGCCCCAGCGGTTTTTCCTGGATCGGAGAGTGTGAACAATCCGCTCGTCTGTGGCCTTGCAGGCCAGGTGAAAGCCTCCCAGCCCTTTCAGGGCCAGGAGAAGCCCTTGAGCCAGGTCGGCGGCCGCCTGCTTCAGAGCCTCCTGATCAGAGCAGAGACGGCTTCCATCCAGATCGGTCAGCCAGACCTGCGGCCCGCAAAGAGGACATGCGTTGGGCTGGGCGTGAAAGCGTCTGTTGAAGGGGTCTTCATATTCAGCTGAGCAGCTGGAGCACATGGCAAAGCAGGCCATGGAGGTCGAGGCTCGATCGTACGGGATGGCCGTGGTGATGGTGTACCTGGGTCCGCAGTTGGTGCAGTTGGTGAAGGGATACTGGAACCTGGCGTTGTCCGGGTCGGCGATGTCCTGGAGACAGTCCTGACAGGTGGCCAGGTCCGGGCTGATGAGCACGTTGTGCCCCTGGCCCGGAGTGCTGGGGACGATGCTGAAGGACGTCAGATCCGGGTCAGGGGGCAAAATCTCTTCGTTGATGGCGGTGATCCTGGCCGCCGGGGGGCAGCGTTCATCGAGCCCCGCCCGGAAGGCCTTGATCCCTTCCTCAGTTCCCTGGACAACAATCTCCACCCCTTCAGGAGTGTTGCGCACCTGTCCCGCCAGTCGGCTGTCGCGGGCCAGACGAAAGACAAAGGGACGAAATCCCACGCCCTGAACTGTGCCGGTGACCATCAACCGCCGGCGCAGAGTGAAATCGACCCGGCCCGCTGGAGCAGGGTCAGAAAAGGCCCTTGAATCATTGGCAGATTTTCGGTCTTTACAGCAGGTCATGAGGTCTTGACTTTTTCATGGATGAGACACGGTCTCACGGAGTTTCTTTATTGACGCCAGTGCATTAAGTCCAAACGCAAAAGAGAGGTTCCTTCTTCAGTCCAAACCCAAATATTCAGCGCAGTCAGGGGCTGCGCTGAATCCTGGATTCTGAATTCTTGCGGCAGCATCTTGAGTTTTTGCAGCCGCATCTTAATTGCCCGCAATGACACGTTTGATGATGCTTTTGACCAGCTGCAGCGGATGAAAGGAAACCGGGGCGAGTGCATCAGGGATTTGAAACCGGTTGGGGCAAAAGGCTTCGGGCTTCAGGCCTGAATAGTGTATCTCGGGGGGTTTGCTTCCCGGCAAGCCTTGTCTGCAGCTCTCCCGCCACAACGGCACCTGCTCCGGGGTCAGGCCGAGCAGGGTGTACAGGGCCGTGTCCACAGCCCCGGGGCTCATTCCAGCTGCCAGAAGATTCAAGTCGTATGGCTGACCATGGATTGGCCCGGTGCACTGCATTGTCCTGATTCCATCCACCAGGGTCAAGGTCTGGGGCAGATGCCTGCCGATGCTCAGCAGGGCCTGCTCGAAGCGATTGCCCCTGTCCCCGTACCTGGCGTGCATCACAGCTTTGCGCAGCCCGATCACGCAGCCGAAGAGGTTTTTGACTGCCCCGCTGATTCGCATCTGCTTGTGAGCCTTTAGCTTGGGGATGTTGACGATCAGATCGGCCTGCAGGGCTTCCTGGGCCAGGAGCATTGTTCCGCCAAAGGGCAGAGGCCGGGGATGGCCCCTGGTGAGTGTGGTCAGCGCGACAGGGCTCTCCTGGAGATACGCCTTGAGATTCAGGCTGGAGGCCACGGATTGAGCGCTGCCGAAGGCCGGGGAGTCCCCGATGACGATCGTGTTGCCAGTCTGAAGAAAAAAGGTGCATACGGCCCGGATCACGGATGGGTGAGTGCAGGAGAGGGAGCTGTTCTGCCTGGAGATGAAGTTGGGCTTGATCAGGATCCGGCAGCCTGAAACAGAGCTGCCCAGAACCTCCCGGAGCAGGCGGTGCACCACAGGGTCCAAGACAGGACGGGCATAGTCTCGGCAAAAGGCCAGGCAGACCTTCACGGCATCCGCCCCCTGTCCGGAGGCGGGCTGACAGGCCGCTGGCTGATGGTTGAAGGTCCAGGGAAGGCGGGGTCTTCGACCTTTCGAGCAAGGCTTTGACTCGGCCGGCGGGCAGCTCGATCAGTGAAGAAACGCTGCCGGGTTGCTTGGCCTGAAGGGCTTCTGCCTCGGATGAAACTCCAGATGGGCAAGAACACTTCACCCCTCTCTCAGTCCAGTGGGTTGATCAGTTTGAGCTTCAAAATCCAGGTACATGGGCATATCGTTCATGGGCAACACTCTTCACGGAACTGCGTGAGGGGAGCTCCCCTGAGGACAGGAGAGCAGTTCAGAGGGAGCTTTTCCCAATGATCAAAAGGTTCTTTTCAGCCGGAGGCAAAGCTGGATTGGGCCAGAGCCTGGGCCTGGAGGTTGCGGAGAAGGCTCCCTGACCGTCTGCCGAGGCCCCTGTGCTCGGGGGGGAGCTTGACCGAGCGAACGATCTGCAGATCCCTGACGGCCTGGGACAGGTGATCTGCGCCCTGGTCCGCCTTGACCAGGGAAAACAGGTCTTTGACCTTGGGACATGCCTTCAGGTTCATGAGCAGGTCCACCCTGGTTCCAGGGCGGAGCCGGTCGTACTGCCCGGCCACCATGTGCCACCGGGCCGCGGTGTGTCCAGCCCGTTGATATTCCCTGGGCAGCCGGAGACGATCTCCAAGGACCTCGGCCAGCCTTGCACCGGCGCGGTCGTGTCCAAAGTGGTGAGGCAGGTCGGCTTCACGGGTCAGGGATTTCCCCAGATCGTGGCACAGGCCCATCCAGACCTGCAGAGGCTTGCCGGCAAGCAGGTCCATGACGCAGGCTGTATGTTCGAGCAAGGAATGCTCATGAACATGACCGGGGCCGGCCGGGATGGATCCGGCCCGAGCCAGTTCCCTGAACCAGGGGGACAGGGTCCCGGTCTGGTCCAGGATGCGCAGAAAACGCCCTGGGTTGGGGGCTGCACAGGCCTTGAGGACTTCCCGGCCCACTCTCTCCGGTGCAAGGCCGTACAGGGCCCGGGTCTGTCCAACCCTGATCAGGAGCGCCATCAACTCTCTAGCCACAGTGAAGTCGGGCAGGTCTGCAGCCAGTCGGGCCGCGCGAAAGATCCGCACCGGGTCTTGGAAAAAATTGTCATCTTTCACTTGGCGCAGAACTCTGGACTTCAAGTCCTCCCAGGACTGGTCCAGGGCAAAGAGATCGCCGTTCTGGTTCTGAGCCAGGGCGTTGATGGTCAGGTCCCTCCTGGCCAGGTCGGATTGGATATCCGGGGCAGCGGACAGGGTGAACTCAGCCCCGCGGACATGATAAACCGCTCTGTTTTGACGCCCCACACGCTTGGCCTCGGGAAAGGCCCGGCAGAAGTCCTGGCCTGAGCAGTGCAGGACCACAAAATCCAGGTCGGCCCGGGGCCGGCCCAGCAATTCGTCCCTGATCGCGCCGCCGACTCGATAGATGTCCAATGACGGATTGGCCGGCGGCAAACCCGCCATGCTGAGGTTTGATTCACGAGAGCAGGTCATGATTGCCCAGGCGATATGCCTTCAAAGTCGCCTATGGTCTCGATGACCTCTTTGGGAAACGAGGATTTTTTCAGCTCCTGGTAGTCATAGGCTACGATGAGACCGGTGCCGAGTGCTGAGATGGCCTCGGTCTTGTGACTGGTGATCAGGTACTCCTGCTCAATGGTCGCGGCTGAGATGGATACGGAGCGGCAGCCGACAGTGATGGTGTCCGGGTAGGTCAGGGGAGAGATGTACTTGCAGCTGGTTTCCGCAAGGATGGGGCCGATCTGGGCATTGAGGCAGATCCGGTCCAGGCCGAGGTGATTGATGTATTCGATCCTGGCGCATTCGAAGTACCTGAAGAAACGTACATTGTTCACGTGCTGAAAAGCATCCATGTCCCCCCAGAGCACTGGGAGCTCGATGCGCACGGAAAAGTCGTTCAGAGAGAGCTTGCGTTTCATTCTCGGCTTTCCTGTTTCATGATTCCGGTGCACAAACTCCAGTTGGCAGCTTTACGTCGCCAGCTGGGATTTGGAACTTTGATTATCCTGACTCCTGGATACAGGATTCTGAATTCTTGTGGCTGCATCTTGATTTTTCCAGCCGCCTCTTTCATGAATCACTCGAAGATCAGCTCGTCCTGGGCGAAAGCCTCGGCTGCATCGGCTTCAAAGTCCCGGATCTGTTTTGCATCTTTGCTCTTTTGATGCTCCTTGTACCACTCATGGGCGATGATCATGGACATGACCTCGCTGGTCCCAGTCCAGATCGAGGCCAGGCGGACATCGCGGTAGATGCGCTCAATGGGCAGGATGTTGGTGTACCCGATGCCGCCGACAACCTGCATGGCATTGTGCACAGCCTTTTGGCACGATTCAGTGATGAACTTCTTTGACTCAGAGATCATGCGTCTGACTTGAGCGGACGGTGCCTTATCGTCGACAGCCCTGGCCGTGGTGTAGGACATGGATCGGGCCGCATCCAGGAGCATGACCGCTTCAGCCACCTGAAAACTGACCCCTTGAAAGGAATTGATGGTTCTGCCAAAGGCCTTTCTTCGGGTTGTGTAGTTCGTGGCCACCTCCACGGCGGGACGGGCCGCTCCAATGGTCATTGTGGCCGTTCCCAGCCTTTCTGGGATCATCATTGTGTTGAAGACTGGATACGCCCCGTTGACCTTCCCGACCACATTCTCCTTGGGAACCTTGACGTCCTTGAACACCAGGCGGGCTGTGCCGCCGCCCCGGCAGCCCATCAAGCCATAGAGGTATGTGGTTTCAACCCCGGGGCCGCGCTCCACAAGGAATGCCGACAGGGCTTTCCTGGGGTCACAGTCCTGATCCGGATTGGTCCGGGCGTAGACCAGGAAAAAATCCGCCCCTTCGCCTCCGACGATAAACCGTTTTTGCCCGTTGAGCAAAAAGTGGTCGCCTTTGTCTTCAGCCCTGGTTGTGGTTCCAAAGAAGTCAGATCCGCCACGGGGTTCAGTCAGGCACTCAGCTGCAAAACGCTCGCCCCGGAGCAGCGGTTTGACAAAGCGGGCCTTTTGTTCGTCAGTGCCATGCTGGATGATCGCATCACAGACCAACTCCGCCCCGACCCCGAAGACGCAGGCGAATTCATAGCCTAAAACCCCGATCTCTTCCATGATCATGCAGGTGGTGACCCAGTCCATATCCCGGCCGCCCCACTTTATGGGGTACCGGCAGCCCAGGAGGTTCCTTTTCCCGGCTTCCTGGAGGAACTCCTTTGGAAACGTGATCACGTCCCGGTCCATGTCCAGAATCATCTCTCTGGGGACCCAGCCTACCAGATCCCGAACTTCTTCTCTGAGTGCCAGCTGGTCCTTGCTCAGCAGATGATCAAACATATGCCCTCCCTGATGGATATCGGCTGTCGTCCTTGGCATTTTCA
>CAYOID010000035.1:27875-31181 GCA_964403955.1 uncultured Desulfohalobiaceae bacterium
TGATCAAACATATGCCCTCCCTGATGGATATCGGCTGTCGTCCTTGGCATTTTCAGGTCTTTGATGTAGGCCAGGGGCTGCGCTGACTTTAAGGGATCTTCCGGCAGGCAGGGTTTTGGCTTCAAGGCTGAGTCGTCCGGGCCAGCACGATAGTCCATCCGACCGGTAAGGCACAAGCGCTGCCCCGCAGCCTGACTGAAGTCCATGAAGCCTGTGCACGGCGATATCCCTTGACCTGGCTGTACAACAGAGTGGACATGAAGACAAGAGCAGTGCCCAACCACCACAGAGGAGGATGCCATGTCGTTTTCGACCATCATGTTTGATGTCCCGGAGCAGGGCATAGGACGCCTGACCCTGAACAGGCCGGATCAGTACAATGCCCTGAACCGGGCCCTCACCGAAGAGGCTTCAGAGGTTTTGACAGATTTTGCCGCCAATGACGAGCTGCAGGTGATGATATTGACGGGTTCAGGCGAGTCATTCAGTGCCGGCGGGGATCTGGCTTGGCTGCTCGAGGCTGATGATGATCAGAAGAAGCGGGATATTGTCCATCGGGCCGGAGAGCTCATTTCAACATTGGACGGCATGGAGAAACCCCTGTTAGCTGCAGTGAACGGGGTAGCTGCCGGGGCGGGCACGGCCCTGGCTCTGGCCTGCGATATGATCATTGCCTCGGAATCGGCCAGGTTTGCACCCAACTTTGTCAATATCGGTGCAGTCCCTGACAGCGGGGCATCATGGTATTTGCCGCGAGCTGTTGGCTATCACAAAGCGGCAGAACTCATGCTCACCGGACGTTTGATCAAGGCTGAGGAGGCTCTGGGAATGGGCATTTTCAACCGTGTGGTTCCAGCTGCGGCCCTGGAAAAGGAAACCCTTGATTTGGCCAGACGAATTTCCAACGGTCCCCGGGAGGCGATCAGGTCCATCAAGAAGATGCTCAAAATGAGCCGGTTCAACTCCCTGGATTCGCAGCTGGATATTGAGGCCGATCTTCAGGTCATGGCCTGGTCGCATCCAGAGTTTGCCGAAGGGGTCAAGGCCTTCCTGGAAAGGAGACCACCCAAATTTCCATGATGGAACATGACTTGCAAACTCACTATTTGTCAGTGGAAGGACACATCCAGGATCATCTCTGATTGACACTTGGAAGGCAACTTCTTTAAGATTCATTGATTTTGATCGAAAGGACAGGTCATGACATATTACGGCACCTTTGCTGCAAAGCGGGATGGCCAAAAGGTGCTTTTCACCTGATCGATTCAGACCTTGGCCACTCAAAGCCTCTGTTGCCTGATTGAGGAGGGACAGCATCATGTCCAAAGTCACACTGCTCTGGTTCTCTCAGCCAGATCAGCCATTCAAGGTCTTTTCCATGAAAAGGAGGACGTTTCTTGTTCTGCTTGGAGGGGCTGTTTTTTTTGTGTGCATGTCCTTTTTGCTTTTCTGGACGACCAAGCATTATCGATCCCAGACCCAGCAGTATTCTGAAGAGAACGTTGAGCTGAAGAAAAGTGTGGAACAGAAAAAACAGGATTTTGAACAGCAAATCCAGGAGAAGCTGGCCACGATTCAGACGCTGAAGCAGGAGATGTCCCAGGCTCAGGAAGATGTCGAACTCCTCAGGAGCAAGTTGGACAAATCCGAGTCTGAATTGGAGGAGATCAGGGAGATGGAGCTGAAGGTGCGTCGGTACCTTGGTCTGGATGAGGATGTGGAGATGCTCAAGGAGGGTGACTCCTCGCACCAGGGAGGGTTTACAGACAGCTGTGGCGGGCAGGACAATGACTCCCAGTCTTCCAACAGCACCTCTGATGGGAGCGGCGAGGATCTGATTTCATACTCTTTGTCCCTGAGAGAAAGCATGCAGGATGTTTTGAAGTATCTGCAAGACCGGGAAAGGGAACTTAATGCCATCCCCTCAATCATGCCTGTTTCCAATGATAAGATCTGGATTTCCTGCGGTTATGGCCACAGAATGAATCCTTTGACTTCAAAAAAGGAATTTCATGCCGCCATCGACATAGCCGGACCCTGGAAGACCCCTCTGATCGCCCCGGCAGATGGTGAGGTTGTCGCTATCGGCAAAAATCACATCATCGGCAATTACGTGCGCATCAAGCATGGGCAAGGGATTACGACCTCATATGGGCACATGCATTCAGTGATCGTCAAAAAGGGTGATCGGGTCAAACGCAAGGACGTTTTTGGCTATATGGGCAATACCGGCCGTTCCACCGGAACTCACGTTCACTACAAAGTGGCCAAGGACGGAAAGCACGTGAATCCAATGCACTATATCCTTGATCGCAGATCCAAGTCATTGACACTTAACTGATATGTCGCCAATTCATGCGCAGAGCAGAGTTTCATGAGCGCAAAACCTTGTGCTCACCGGGAGCCCTATTCGGTATTGCGACTGCGGATTGGTCCGAGAGGAGTTCATGTTTAAGAAGAAAGACGCCCCCTTGGAAAAGCATATGAACGGAGCACCGACCCTGATTGGGGTCAACACCAGTTTTGAGGGACGGTTCACCGGGCATGACAGTATTTGTATCGAGGGCGAGTTTAAGGGCGAGTTGATCAGTGACAGCAGCGTCTTCATCAACAAGAGCGCCCGGGTCCATGCAGAAGTCAAAGCCAAGAATGTCTTTGTCCATGGAGAAGTGGAAGGGAATATCCGGGCCAGCGAGCATTTGAACATCGGGGCCAGCGGGTGTGTCAGGGGAGATGTGGATACCCGCTCCTTGACTGTGGTCACTGGCGGAAGGCTCGATGGCAGCTGCAGGATGCTGGACGAAAATGGTCAGGTCATCAAGGAAGGTCAGGGCGTTGAGTCTTCAGGAGTCTCAGAAGGTTCTCTCTTTGAAAGTTTTGGGGTCGGTTCTGCTGCTGACGCCGCAGAACGGCCTGATGTCGATGACGGGATTGAAGAACGCCGGGTCATTGATCCTCTGGACGATATCATGTCTTTGGAAGAAGAGGACGAAGGCAGCTCTGAAAACGAGACTGAAGAAGAGGTGGAAGAGGAAAAGGTTCAGGGTTCCTGAAGTCAGCTTTGCCGCTGGCAAAGCTGACTTCCATTGGGTTTGGACTGAAAAAGGGACCTTAATTTGAGCAGGGTCTCGTATGAAACTTGATTTCGCAGTGAAGTTTCTTTTCCGTTCAAACTGGCCGAGTTGAGTGTCATCACTCGACAAGTCGTGATTTTTTTCTTCCTTCAACCATCCATCCTCAACCCTCGACCTTCAGCCAGGCCAGAGGCCTGGTCTTTACCCACACATAGGACAGTGGGTCTGAAGA
>CAYOID010000036.1:0-30311 GCA_964403955.1 uncultured Desulfohalobiaceae bacterium
GGATGGACTCACACCATCCTGACAAAACGCCTTCACAGGCGCACTCAGCCCTGCCAGAGGCAGGGCCGACTCCTGGATTCTGTATTCTGAATCCTTGCGACTGTATCTTGAGTTTTTGCAGCCGCATCTATGTACCATGGACAGCAACCCATGGAAGCTGATACGTTGACCATCACACGCGATCTGCTTTCGACCTACACAAGGAGAAGCCCTGTGTCTATCCTCAGCCGAAAACAGGCCATCCGCTGCTTCAGCTGCGGGTATTCAGGCCTCTCCCGGATCAAGGGCACCAGAATCGGGCCCCTGGTGATGATCGGGCTGTTGGTCGTCTTCTCGGTCTGCTGCTGGCCGCTGTTTCTGGTCACCGGGCTCTATGTGCTCTGGGCGGTGCTCACGCCCACCGAACATCAGTGCCCCAAATGCTGGAGCTCGAACACTGTTCCATCCTGAGCTCGCTGCACGCTGGCCATGACCACTTCGTCTGCATCCCGGAAACCGGGCTTTACCCTGGACCTGAACTCTCCTGGGAAAATGACCGTCTCCCTGTATGGGGACTGGACCCTGGCCCAAAAGCCGCCCCCTGCCGAGAGCCTGCTGAATGAAGCCTCAGCCAAAGGCCGACAAACCCTCTCTCTTGATGCCAACGGACTGACCAGCTGGGACACCGCTCTGCCGGCCTTTCTGTACAAGCTCCGCCGGCTTGGCGCAGAACAGAACCGGACCCTGGACATGTCCGCCCTCCCATCCGGGATTCAACGCCTGATGTCCTTGAGCGAGTCTCCTGGAACATCAGACCAGGCTGTTCAAACTGTCCACTACGATACCCTTTTTGAAATCACAGGGGAATGGTCCCTCTCCTTCTGGAACGACTTCAAGCAGCTTTTGACCTTTCACAATCAGGCCTTCCTTGCTTTTGTGCACCTCATCCAGGGCCGGGCCGTGTTTCGATGGTCGGAGTTCCTGAAGCTCCTTCAGGACTGTGGGGTGCAGGCCCTGCCCATCGTGTCCCTGATCAGCATCCTGGTCGGACTCATTCTGGCCTTTGTGGGGGCTGTCCAGCTCAAAGCCTTCGGGGCCCAGATCTTCATCGCCGACCTGGTGGGCATTGCCATGCTCAGGGAAATGGGGGCCATCATGACCGGAGTGATCATGGCCGGCCGGACAGGAGCGGCCTTTGCAGCCCAGCTCGGGACCATGAACGTCAACGAGGAGATCGATGCCTTGAAAACCCTGGGCGTCTCGCCCATGGAATTTTTGGTCCTGCCCCGCATTCTGGCCATGATGACCATGATGCCTTTGCTCTGTTTGTACTCCGACCTGATGGGCATCCTGGGCGGCGGTCTGGTGGGCGTGAGCCTGTTCGACATCTCGGTCAGCCAGTACCTGACTCAGACGACGGATGCAGTGGTTCTTACCCACCTCTGGGTGGGTCTGGGCAAAAGCGTCCTCTTCGGACTGCTCGTAGCCCTCTCCGGGTGCATGCAGGGCATGCAGTCCGGGCGAAGCGCCTCAGCAGTGGGCTATGCAGCAACGTCTTCAGTGGTCATGTCCATTGTAGCCATCATCATCACCGACGGCGTGGTCGCAGTGCTCTGCAACACCATCGGCATCTGAGCCATGACGACATCATCCGCACCTGAGCAGACAATCATCGATGACCAAACCCCTGTCGTCTCGGTCCGCGACCTGGACCTGGCCTATCCCGGCAAGGACATCCTGCACGATCTGAGCTTTGACATCTCCAGGCGGGACGTGTTCATCATCATGGGCGGCAGCGGCTGCGGCAAGTCCACCCTGCTCAAGGCCATGATCGGCCTTCTTGAACCCGTCCGGGGGACTGTGACCATCAACGGCCACAGCTTCTGGGACGCGGCACTCCCGGAACGGAACCGGATCATGCGCCAGGCTGGCGTCCTCTACCAGCAGGGGGCCTTGTGGAGCTCACTGACCCTGGCTGAAAACGTGTCCCTGCCTCTGGAGCTCTCCACGAGCTTGAACAAAGAGGAAATCAAAGATATCGTCAGGTTCAAGCTTGCCCTTGTCGGCCTGGCAGGGTACGAAGAACGTTATCCGGCCGAGCTCAGCGGGGGGATGCGCAAGAGAGCCGGACTGGCCAGGGCAATGGCCCTGGATCCCGAGATCCTGTTTTTTGACGAACCCTCGGCCGGGTTGGACCCGGTCACCGCCCGACGGCTGGACGAACTCATCCTGGAGCTCCGGCAGGGGTTCTCCACTACCACTGTGGTGGTCACTCATGACCTGGACAGCATCATGACCATCGGCACCCAGGCTGTCTTTCTGGACGCAGAGTCCAAAACCATGACCGCCACTGGTCCTCCGAAAGAGCTGCTCGAACAGAGCACCGACTCCAAGCTGATCGAATTCTTGACCAGAGGGAAGGGACGATCTCCTTCCAACAGACGAAGCCAATGAGCGCAAAAGCGAATGTATCTCTGATCGGGGTTTTCGTCCTGGGCGGAGCCGTGCTCCTGCTCTCGTTCGTGGTCCTGTTTGGGAACGTGAAGCTCTTCAAGAATACGGTTCCTTTCGTGCTCTACTTCGACACCTCGGTCAGCGGTCTGAACGAAGGGGCACCGGTCCTCTTCCGGGGGGTCAAGGTGGGCAGGGTCTCGAATGTCCGTCTGGAAGCCGACCCCGAGTCCCTGGCCGTGAACATCCCTGTGACCATCGAGATCGACCCGGCCAGGATCGAGCAGATCGGATACAGCTCTGACCCCAAGGAGCTCTTCGCACTCCTGATCGAACGCGGCCTCCGAGCCAAGCTGGCTGTCCAGAGCCTGATCACCGGTCAGTGCTCTATCGAGCTCGACTTTCATCCCAAGTCCCCGCTTGACCTGTTGAAGACCACCTCAGTCCCCATGGAAATACCCACTATCCGCTCCGGGCTGCAGGAGCTTTCAGCCACTGTGGAGCGGCTGCCCATCGAAGACGTGATCAACAAGCTCCTTTCAGCCTTGGAAGGCATTGAAAAGACTGTCCACTCACCCAAGCTCCAGGAGAGCATCGCCTCTTTGAACCAGACCCTGCAGATCGTCCAGACCAGGATTGGCCCGACCATGGACAACCTGGACAGCACTTTGAGCTCTCTGCAGCATGCTGCGCACACAGCAGCCAACAGCACCCGAAGCATCGAAAACAGGGCCGGGGCAACTCTGAGCCGGACCGGAGCCATCCTCTCCAGGACAGAGGCAGAACTGGACCAGGTCATGCAGGAGATCGCCCGGGCCGCCCAAAGCGCTCAGGCCGCCTTTGTCCAGATCCAGGACACGTTTTCCCTGGAGCACGGGGCCGCTGCCGAACTGACAGGGAGCCTGACCGCCACCCTGAACCAGATCCAACTGGCCATGAAGCAGGCCAGGGCAACGCTTGAATCCCTGGCTGAAGCGGGCGGGCCAGACTCGGCCATCAGCTACGAGCTGATCAATACCTTGAGGGACGTCAGCAGTGCCGCCCGATCGCTGAAGACGCTGGCCGACACCCTGGAACGCCGCCCGGAAGCCTTTTTCCGGGGCAAAAGCCCCTAAGGGACAGCCCAGATGCCACAAATGACCAGCCTATTCATGCCTCACTCCTGGTCAGCCGGCCGGCAGTCGACTTTCAATTCCGGCCGCCCCGTCCAGGAACGGTCCCAGGCCAGGCCTCTGCTTACGGGCCTGATCCTGATTCTGCTCCTGTTTGTCGGGGCCTGCGCCAGCACTCCGCCCTCCAGGCTCTTTATTCTGTCCCCAACACAGGACAGCGCCCCTTCGACAGGTCTTTCAGAGAACGGGCTCATCCGCCTGGAACCGGTTCGACTGCCCGAATACCTGAACCGCCCGCACATCATCACCAGACTTGGCCCCAACCGGCTCCACCTGGCTGAGTTCGACAAGTGGGCCGAACCCCTGGACGTCAATGTGACCCGGGTCCTGGCCAAGAACCTGGAGACCAGGCTCAAGGCCGGGGTCATCTTCTCGCCCCACTCTTCTGCGGATCATGCCGATGTCAGGATTCAAGTCCAGGTCCTGCGTTTCGACTGCGGTCCTGACGGGTCTTCAACTCTTGTGGCCAGATGGATTGCATCCATGGATGACCACGGACGCAGCCCGATCACCCGCGAGACGTCCTCAAACCGGAAAGGCACAGGAACAGGCTATGAAGCCGCGGCCCAGGCCATGAGCCTCAACCTGGAGGACCTGGCCGCAGACATTGCAAGGACCTTGAAAAGCTCACAGTTTGGGGATGTCACTTGACTCTGCAACGACAGTTCAAAAGGGGCCGGCCCGGGAGAGATGCAGGGGGCAGCTGACAGAGGTCAGAAGAAAAACACTGAGTACAAGTGCCTGGGGTTTTGAAAGTTGGTCGCTTGTGAGTCGTGTCGCAACGGCTGGAGTGGTGTTGTACAGCTTGAGTGGGCTGGCCCTGGGACAGGGCCGCCCTACTTGGAGAAGCAGCTGGATTCCGGGTAGGCCGCCGTTTTCCAAACGGCCGGCCCTGAGGCCAAATCTATCAGAAGAGAACAGAACCCGGGAATGATGTCATGAGCAAGAAGACCTCACCCCCCTCACTCAGTTTTCTTGAATCGTCACGCATGACCCAGAAACCTGGGGTTGGGGCCTGGTGTAACGTCCCGCTGTCTTAAAAGAACTGATTGAAAATGCGTGGATTCTCTCTGCCCTCAACCATCCACCCTCAACCCTCAACCTGTCAGCTTTGCCAGAGGCAAAGCTGACATATGCATATGCCCCTGGAAACCCTGTCCAACATCACCACCCTCCTGGCCGCATCGGCCACCTTTGTCCTCATGGCCTGGACCGCAGTGCACATCCTGATGCACAAGCACGATACCAGGGCTGCTGTAGGCTGGCTGGGACTGGTCTGGTTCGCCCCTCTTCTCGGGGTCATCCTCTACTGGATCTTCGGCATCAACCGCATCCAGCGCAAAGCTCATCAGCTCTTTGCCGACCAATATCCGCTTCAGCTCCCTCCAACCGAATCTGCTCTCAGTCCGCAGAATCTGGTCACAGAGCTCGGTTCCCAATGGCAGGACATGGCCATTCTGGCCAGACTCACCGACCAGCTGACCATCCAGCCCCTCTTAGCCGGAAACCGATTCACTCCCCTGATCAACGGGGACCAGGCCTATCCGGCCATGCTGGACGCCATTGAACAGGCTGCTGTCTCCATCACCCTGACCACGTATATTTTTGACAACGACAAGTGGGGGGGACGGTTTCAATCCGCCCTGGCCAGGGCAGTCCAGAGGGGAGTCAAGGTCCGGGTGCTCATCGACGATGTGGGGGCCAGATACTCCCTGCCCTCCATTGTCGGCAAACTGCAGCGCTCCGGCGTGGACACGGCCAGATTCATGCGTTCCTGGAAACCGTGGCGCTTCCGGTACTACAACCTGCGCTCCCACCGCAAGATCATGGTTGTGGACGGAAAAACCGGCTTCACCGGCGGGATGAACATCCGGGCCAGCCATGTCCTTGCGGACAGGCCCGGCCACCCGGTCCAGGATCTGCATTTCCAGGTCGAAGGCCCAGTGGCGGCTGAGCTCCAGCGGGCCTTTGCCAGCGACTGGCTGTTCACCACAGGGGAAGAGCTGTCAGGCCCTGACTGGTTCCCTGAGCTCCACCCCCTGGGACTGGCTGTCGCCAGAGGGATTGCAGACGGACCGGATGAGAACTTTGACAAGCTGCGCAAGGTGCTGCTCGGGGCTTTGAGCTGCGCCAGGCGATCGGTGACCATTGCTTCTCCCTACTTCCTGCCGGATCAGGACCTGACGACCGCCTTGAAGATTGCCGTCATGCGCGGGGTGACGGTGGAAATCCTCCAGTCCCGGAAGAGCAACCTGAAAATGGTCCAGTGGGCCTCCCAGCCCGGGCTCGAGGAGCTGGCCAGGGCTGGGTGCCGCATCATTCTGACCCCGCCGCCCTTCGACCACACCAAGGTCATGGTTGTTGACGACAGCTGGGTTCTTCTGGGTTCAGGCAACTGGGACCCGCGCAGCCTGTACCTGAACTTTGAGTTCAATGTTGAAGTCTATGACCGGGAGCTGGCCATGGCCGTCAAGGGGCTTCTGAACCACAAAAAGGCCCGGGGGGCTGCCCTGCAGCCCGGGGCCGGCAATGGATTCCCTCAGCTGCGCCACCTGCGGAACACCGTCTTTCGGCTCTTTTCGCCCTATCTGTGAACAGCATGTCGACATGCTGTTCACAGATAGGGCGAATACACTCTTTTCAGGATACATCCTGAAAAAAGTGTTCCTGGGTCACATACCGGCCTGGCCGGACAGTCCCTCACTCCTTCTCTCTTCTGTCTTCTGCCCTCTGCATCTCCCCAGGGCCGGCCGTTTGGAAAACGGCGGCCTACTTGAAGACACCCTCAGGTTCTTCCCAGTAGGGCGGCCTTGTCCCTAAGGCCAGCCCAGACAGGCTGCACAAGCAACCCCAGACGTTGCAACAAGCCAGACACTTGCACTCACTGTTTTTTCCTCTGTCCTCTGTCCTCTGTCCTCTGTCCTCTGTCTTCTGTCTTCTATGTCGCAGCCCTACCCTGCCCCCTCACCGCCTCCATGGCCTTGCCGATCCTGTCCGGGTCGCCCAGCGACCTCTTGCCGAGCACCCGGTAATCTTCGCCCAGGTCGTAGACCAGGGGGATGCCGGTGGGAATGTTCAGCCCGACCACCTCGTCCTCGGACATGCCTTCCAGATGTTTGACCAGGGCCCGCAAGCTGTTGCCATGGGCCGCGATCAGCACTTTTTTCCCAGCCATGACCTCCGGGACCATGGTCTGCTGCCAGTAGGGCAGAAACCGGGCCACTGTGTCTTCCAGGCTCTCGGTCCGGGGCACATCAGCACGGTCCAGGCTGGCGTAGCGCGGATCCCGGCCTGGAAAGCGCTCGTCGGATTCATCCAGGGCCGGAGGACGCACAGCATAGCTCCTGCGCCAGGTCAGGACCTGTTCCTCCCCGAACCTGGCCGCGGTCTCGGCCTTGTTCAACCCCTGCAAGGCCCCGTAGTGGCGTTCGTTCAACCTCCAGGACCGGCAGACCGGGATCCACATCAGGTCCATCCGGTCCAGCACGATCCACAGGGTTCTGATGGCCCGCCTGAGGACCGAGGTGAAGGCGATATCAAAGGCAAAGCCCTGTTCCTTGAGGATCAGGCCGGCCTGGCTGGCCTCCTCGATCCCGGCCTCGGACAGGTCCACATCGGTCCACCCGGTGAACAGGTTCTCTCTGTTCCAGAGGCTCTCGCCATGCCGAAGCAGGACCAGGCGATACACAGATGTCATGCTCCATCCTCCAAAAAGCTCGGGGTTCGGCTATACCAGAGGCAAAGCAGAATTCCAATTTGAGAGACTTACTGCCCTCAACTATCCAGCCTCAACCCTCGACCTTCTGTCATTCAGGCTTCAGGAACAGCACACCCAGAGGTGGGAGGGTCAGCTCCAGGGAATGCTCATGCCCGTGGCAGGGAACCGAAACCGCGTGAACCCCGCCGAAGTTGCCGTACCCGCTGCCCCCATAGGCATGGGCGTCGCTGTTCAGGAGCTCCTTCCAGAAACCGCCCCTGGGGACGCCCACCCTGTAGCCCTGCCTGGGAACCGGGGTGCAGTTGCAGACCACCAGGACACAGTCCTTTTGCCCCTGATCCCAGCGGAGGAAGCTGATGATGGACTGATCATGGTCGGAAAAATCCACCCAGGAAAAGCCCCAGGGCTCAAAGTCCCCCCTGTGCATGGCCCTGTGCTCTTTGTACAGCGTGTTCAGATGAGTCTGCCAGAGACTCAGGCCCTGGTGCTCCGGATAGTCCAGAAGCTCCCAGTGCAGGCTCTCTTCATGGTACCACTCCTGGGTCTGCCCGAACTCGCCTCCCATGAACAGGAGCTTCTTCCCAGGAGAGGCGAACATGTACCCCAGCAGGAGGCGAAGATTGGCGCACTGCTGCCACCTGTCCCCGGGCATTTTTCCCAGCAGGGATTTCTTGCCGTAGACCACCTCGTCATGGGACAGGGGCAGGCAGAAGTTTTCGGTAAAGGCATACCAGATGGTGAAGGTCAGCTTGTCGTGATGGTACCCGCGGTGGATCGGGTCTCTGGAAAAGTACTCCAGGCTGTCGTGCATCCAGCCCATGTTCCACTTCATGCCGAACCCCAGGCCCCCGGCATAGACCGGCCTGGTGACCATGGGCCAGGCTGTGGACTCTTCGGCAATGGTCTGGACGTCCGGGTATGTGGTGTACACGGCCTGGTTGAAGGCCCGGATGAAGTCGATGGCCTCCAGGTTCTCCCGGCCCCCGTACTTGTTGGGGATCCACTCCCCGCCCTCTTTTCCGTAGTCCAGGTAGAGCATGGAGGCCACTGCATCCACCCGCAGCCCGTCAATGTGATATTTGTCCAGCCAGAACAGTCCGCTGGAGATCAAAAAGGCCCGAACCTCATTCCGGCCGTAGTTGAAGATATAGCTCTGCCACTCCGGGTGAAACCCTTTTTTGGGGTCCATGTGCTCAAAGAGGTGGGTCCCGTCAAAATAGACCAGGCCGGTTTCGTCCCCGGGAAAATGGGAGGGGACCCAGTCCAGGATGACCCCGATCCCGTGCTGATGCAAAACATCGACCAGGTACATGAAATCCTGGGGAGAGCCATACCGTGACGTGGGGGCGAAGTAGCCTATTCCCTGATAGCCCCAGGAACCATAGAACGGATGCTCCATGACCGGCAAAAGCTCCACATGGGTGAAGCCCATTCGGTTCACGTACTCGGCCAGCCTGGGAGCCAGTTCCCGGTAGGTGAGAAACCTGTTCCCCTCCCCCCTGCACCAGGAACCCAGATGGATCTCATACACCGACCATGGGACGTCCAGACTGTTGGCCCTGCTTCTGGACTCCATCCATTCCTGATCCTGCCAGTCATAGCCCAAATCCCAAATGATCGAGGCCTTGCCCAGGCCGGGTTCGATGGCCTGGGCAAAGGGGTCGGTCTTGTCTGCCCAGTACCCGTTGTATTGTGATCTGACCCGGAACTTGTAGCGCTCTCCCTGACCCAGGCCGGGGATAAAGCCTTCCCATACCCCGGACTCGTCCTGCCTGGCCTGAAGGGGATGGGCATCAGGGGACCACCCGTTGAAATCCCCGACCACGGAGACAGCTTCGGCATTCGGGGCCCAGACCCCAAAACGCGCCCCCTGCTCACCCTTGATCGTGGTCAAATGGGCCCCGAGCTTGTTGTAGAGCTGAAAATGGTTTCCTTCCCGAAAAAGATGGATGTCCAACTCCTGCAGCAGACGTGGTTCATTGTATTGAGTGGACAAGCGAATTTCTCCTTACCTCATTCTCCATTCTATATTCTACATTCTCCATTCTACATTCTATATTCTATATTCTACATTCACCATTTTCCATTCCCATCCCGGAAGCATCCTTCAGGGACACATATGTCCCTCTCTTGGTCTGGGAAAAAACAACCTTGCCCTCCCGGGCCAGCCACCCCACTGCCATATGGACCACAGGCTGCGACTGTTTCATTTTTTTGACCAGACCGCTCAAGGTCATGGTTCCCTCAGCTTCCAGACAACGCCAGACCTCACCAGCTGTATTCCCGATCATGTTCTCCATGTGCGCTCTCCCTGTCAGCCCGGCTCCTGCCGCACTGATCTCCTCGCTCTTGGTTACAAAGGCCCAGATTCCCGAATGTTTCCTCAGTCGGCTGCACTCTGTGCAGACAGCATGAATCGAAATTTACTCCAACATTTCAATCTTCATCGAATCAGCCCCCTTCAGTCAAGCTGTATTCCAGAGCCCTTGGGGCAAACCTGTGCATTCTCGATCATCACCTTGGTGCTCAAAGTCAAGGGCGGCGGATACTACTACATCATCTCCCGGACTCTGGGGCTGGAGTTCGGCGGGGCCCTGGGCATTGTCCTTTTCCTGGCCCAGTCGGTGTCCATCGGCTTCTACTGCATCGGGTTCGGCGAAGCCCTGTCCAGCCTCCTGCCCTGGTCAAGCCCTCAAATCCTGGCCGCTTCTGAAGAAGTGGAACACCCCCGGCACTGGCGGCCGCAGATCCTGGCTTTCTCCGACGACCCAAAGCGGCGGGGGCAGCTCCTCCGGTTCTGCTCCTGGATAGAGGGGGGCAGCGGACTGACCACTGTGGTCCGCATCCTGGAAGGTCAGGGCCCGGCCATGCTCAAGGAAAGGGCTCAGGCCCAGCAGGAGCTGGCCAAAGACATCCATGAGCTTGAATCCCGGGCCTTTCCCCTTGTGGTCACCGCCCCGGAGCTGCAGCCTGGAATCGGCATCCTGCTCCAGTCCTATGGAATCGGACCGCTGCAGGCCAACACCGTGGTCCTGAACTGGTTCCAGCATCAGGGTCCGACAACGGTTGAAAAGGGCAATCCGGCCCACAACCTGCGGGCTGCTTTCCGGCTCAAATACAACATCGTTCTCCTCAATGCCGGGCAGGAAAAATGGAAGGTCATAGAGGACAAGCCCGTCCAGGAAAAACGCATCGATGTCTGGTGGTGGGGCGGGGCCACCAGCAGATTGATGCTCATGCTGGCCTACCTGAGCACCAGGCACAAGGTCTGGGACGGAGCATCCATCAGGGTCATGGCCCTGAATTTTGCGTCTGACCCAAAGGAGCAGGAAGACAACCTGGCCGCCATGCTGGACAGCTTCAGGATCGAAGCCCAGTCCATGGTTGTGGATCAGCCCGAGCTGTCATCCCTGGTGGACAAATCCCGAGACGCCTGCCTTGTCTTCATGCCCTTTTCCCTGTGGCAGAACGAGATCCAGGACCCCTTCGGCGGGGACCTGAACTGGCTGTTGCCCCGCTTGCCGGTGACCGCTCTCTGCCTGGCGGCTGAGGATATCGAACTGGACGCCGAACCCGAGGAAGGCAAGCCGGCCCAGGCCGCAGCCGTGCTCCAGGACCTGGAAGAACGCAAGCACAAGCTCTCCCAGGCTCAGGAAGATCTCACCAAGGCCGAGACCGAGCTGGAAAAGGCCAGGTCCGAGCTGCACCGGGCCAGGCAGGACAAGGCATCGGAAGATGAACTGAAACAGCTCTCAGGTGCGGCGGACAAGGCGCACATCAAAACAGAACAGGCCAGACGCCGGGTTCACAAGGCCCAGGCCCAGCATGACCAGGCCGGGAAAGAGGCTCAAAAACTCGACCCGGGCCTGCTCGGGGAAGATGGACGAGACCAGGGGAACGGCCAGGAAAAGCCCGGCTGATTCTTGGCCCCCGGCTTGAGCCGGGGGCCAAGAATCAGGCCTTCCCTTTCTCATCCAGACCGAGCTTGGCAAAGATCTTCTGCTTGACCTGCTCGTCAAAGGTCTTCCACTTCAGATCCCGAAACTCTTCAGTGCCGCTTCCAGCCAGGAAGCCGACCGGGATCTGGAACCCACCGGCCGAGAGCTTTCCTCCCCCGAAATATTTGCCCGAGACGTCCTGGCCGAACACGTCCTTGATGAACTCATCCGGATCAAGGGTCAGCTTCGAGGTCCGCATGGACCCGATCAGCGATTCGTTCCAGTCTTTGCCGGTCACGATGCCGTAGACCACGGCCGTGTGCACGTTCTCTTCAGAGATCAGAAAGTCGGCCGCCTGAGGGATGGCATCCCGGTCATCGGCCCGGAGGTAGCCGATGCCGGCAATGGACATGTTCTCCACTGTCACCCTGTTCCCCAGGGCATAGTAGATGAGCTCCATGACCCGTTTGGACCGGGACTGATTCATGATCTGAGCCAGAGTCTCCGAGTCCCGGAACTTGGACAGAAACGATGCGGCCATGAAGTCTGCGTGCCCGGCCTGGATGAATCCGCCGGTGTCGGTCATGATCCCGTGCATCATGGCTGTGGCCAGGGCCACGTGACGTTCGTTGCCCGAATCCAGCTTGAGCAGGCCCTGCTGCATGTACTCGGCATACAGGGACACGGCCGCCCCTACAGGCCTGACGTCGGCAAACTCAGGCTGGAGCTGATCCTGCTGCTCATGATGGTCGATCACCGCCAGAACCGGGATATTCTGGTCCTGGACCGCCTTGAGGAGATGAGGGGCCGTCGTTCCCTGGTTGTCCACGAACACTGCCCCGTCATAGGACGACAGGTCCTGGTCCTTGCCCAGGCGGTGGACCTCGATTTTCAAGAGCCGGACCAGGGCGATGTTCTCCTGGTGACTGATCTTCCCGTCATAGAACAGGTCGGCCTCGATTCCGAAAGAGCCGGCCAGAAGCTGATGGGCAAAGCCGGCGGCTATGGCGTCCGGGTCCGGGTAATCCTGGAGAACGATCACATGGCGCTCCCCTTTGTGAGCTTCCAGCACCTTCCTGAGCTGAGCCGTTTTGTTTCCAGGCTCTGCCTGTCCTGCTGCCCTGTCCTCGGTGTCTCTCTTGTTCATGCTCTCTCCGTTCAGCGCAGCCTTTGGCTGCGCTGAATTAGCGGTTCTTTTTCTGCCCTCAACCGTCTACCCTTGACCCGTCAGCCAGGCCGGGGGCTACGCTGACATCAGCATGATAGCAAACTCCCCCTGAAAAAACCAGACTCTTTACAACCACCTGAGTCAGACTTATTGATTGAAATGGTTCACCTCACCGGGCAGTGGACCGTCTTTTAAAATGCCCGTTCCATCCCTTTTGTTATTCAACGTCTCAGTGCGGCCGCAGGCCGGGCTGACAAAGGAGGATCGCATGAGCAAAAAAGTGGTCATTGACCAGGACGAATGCATCGGCTGCGAGAGCTGCGTGGAGATTTGCCCGGATGTTTTCGGGTTTGATGAGGAGAGTGAAAAAGCCTATGTGATCAAGGAGGAAGGCGGCCCTGAAGACGAGATCCAGGAAGCCATCGATTCCTGCCCGGTGGAGTGCATCTTTTGGGAAGGATAGGACCTGAGCCGAGCCGGCAAGGGGCCCCCTGCCGGCTCAACAGCCAAACCCCATGCCCACCCAGGCCTGACAGGTGGACATGACTTCCAGCCTGTCCACAGTCTCCGTGCCCTGGGCCACGCCGGCATTGTTGACCAGGATGTCGATGGGCTGAAAAGCGGTCGGCAGACCATGGAGGGCATCAAAGACCGCCTGGCGGTCGAATATCGAGCCGGCACCTCCAGACCCGCTCCGGTCCGCCGAGTTGGTTCTGCAGGTTTTCGAGCCTGTCGTCCCTTCTGCCGATGAGCACCAGCCGGTCCTCATTGGCTCTGAATCTGGATGCGCAGGCCTTCCCGAAACCGGATGTGGCTCCGGTGATGACCACAACTCGACTCATACGAACCCCCTTTGAGGCCATGAAACACGAACGTCAGAAAAGCCTCCTGGACCTTGAACCCGCATCCGGGCCAACCCCCAGGCAGGAACTGCATTGGCACCTGTTTTACCGGAACGAGTTTCAGCGCATCTCCGAGACCTTTTTCTCCCGGCACGGATACCGGCCCATCTTCTGGTCCAGGTTTGTCCGGCTCAACTGCGATCTCTTCATGACCAGCCCCACTGAGGTCCTGATCGTCTCCCTGGCCAGCGGCGAGCTCCTCACCCCGGAAGATTACACGACCCGCATCTGGGGGCTGGCCCCCAGAGAGTGCGCAGTGGAGCGGAACCGTCACCTCTCGTCCCAGGTGGTCGGCGTCCTGAATGCCAAGCTGCCCCGACAGAGCTGGCAGCCGGAGATCATGGAGCATATCACCTTTGTCCCGGAACGCAAGCACAAGGCCCTGTCCCTGCTGCAGTCCCACGGCCTGACCGCGATCATGGACCGGGCCTGGTTTAGAAACGTCGTCCGGGTCTTCGGCCCGCCGGAGGAGATCCGCAAGGCTTACAAGGCCGGTGCGGACTCCGGGTGCTTCAAGTAGACTGAAAAAAACGGCCCCTGGGCTGGTGCTGGGGCCGTTCTTTGTTCACCGGTTAGGTGTGCAGCCCGGTCTCGTGCCTGGTTGGGAGAAAAGAGGAGGACGGGCTGGTATGTCAATCGTTCCCGGGGTCTGTTCTCTGTTCTCTGTCCTCTGCCCTCTGCATCTCCACAGGGCCGGCCGTTTGGAAAACGGTGGCCTACCCGGAATCCAGCTCCTTCCCCAAGTAGGGCGGCCCTGTCCCAGGGCCAGCCCATTCAAGCCCCACAACACCACACCAGCCGTTGGGACACGACTCACAAGCGGCCAACTTGCAGCACCCCAGGCACTGGCACTCAGTGTTTTTTCTGTCCTCTGTCAGCGCAGCCGGAGGCTGCGCTGACACCTACTTCTTGGTCATCTCCTGGCCGCAGCACTGCAGGGGGACGGTGCACCCCCCTTCCCCGCCAGGCTCGCAGGAGCAGGTCTTGACCACCTCGAGCTCGAGCCCGCACAGCTGGCAGGCGTAGACGTCACCGGTCTTCATTTCACTGCAATTGGCCATGATCATTTCCTCCAGGGTCACAGGTTGCAACAATGTAGGAATCATAAGACCGACAGACCTTGTTGGCAAGCCATTCAGGACCGTTGTTAGTGTTCAACGCCGGCCAGCTTCATGGGTTTGGGGCATCCGGTGCCGCGAGTCAGGTTTGACCACACGTACGGACTGAAATGAAGTCAAGCCATCCTCTCGCTCAGTGGGCACAATCATCTCAACAGCAACATCAACTGTATTTCTTAAATTTATTATTCTAAAGTAAATGAAGGCAGCAAAGAGAAGCTCTGATCCATCCGAGATATTTGGTGGCAACTCCATATTGGAAAATAAACAAAGGCATGCAGATGGAAACTAGCGAACTTAAAGCTTTTCTTTGTTTTTTTCGTAAATTTCTCTCACTATATCAAGATTTGACTTGCCCTCTGTTGCTATATTCAGACGCTGCACTTCATCTTCAATAAAGGGCATGTTTTCTGAAATAAATGTGTAGGCAGATTCGAATGATTCAAAGTAGTCAAGGTCACTCATTGACTCTTGATAGGAATCATAGGCTTCATTGAAGATCTGAAATGGTTTCTTCACAAAGAAGTTCTTGAAAAAACTGCGGCGTGATTCATCAGCCATTGATCTCATTACCTCTTGAGTCTTTTTCATCTTTATAACATGAACACAAGTGATCAGAGCAGGTGTGCCGATGCATCTTTGTGATTGTCCACCAATCATCACATATCAAAAAAAATGGTATATCCGACTTTTGCTGCCAAATACCGTCAAAATGATACTCATCTGCAGAAAGCATCTTTTTAAAAATACGGTCTCTCTCAACCTTTCTCATTTTATCCAAATCATCAAGAAAAGAAACTCCAAATCTGCAGTCGGTGATGGCGGGATCAGGAACGGCGAAGACAGCCTGATCAGTATCAATCTCGAAGTGCACTGACGGTTTTGTCGAAAAGCCAACGCCACAAGGAATCTGGCCGGTCAGGCTGCAAAACAAGGAAATCATTTTTTGGAATACATGCAATGTTATATCCCAGCCTGGAAAATCCCTGTCGACCTCCCCTGGACGAACCATTTGCTGCGCTTCTCCGTGCTCGTCCGGAAATGACAAACCATCAAGACGGTGATCTCGCCACCTTTCAGGCGCTGAGCAGAAAAAATCAGCTTCAGCTGGCGAGGCATACATAACAACCTCTATCTGTCCGGTAACATAGTAGCTGTGGTCTATCTCACGCCCCCCTTCAAATGTGGGCGTCCCTGTGCAGTCGAAAGCGGAGCTCATCCTCGCAATCTGCTCGAAGCATGACAGGGAATCGAAGACCTCTTCTTGCGCATCCGGGAAATATCGAACGACGATCAGGGCTGAAACTGGAATGAAGGATTCCACTGTTTTCCCAGGGGGCTGCAACCTGACACTGCGCAGGACCTGGCCCTCTTCGATTGTCAGGGAATAGACTCCCTCTTTGTCCTCAAGCCAGAGGTACCATCTGGGATAACCACAAACTGTGCTGCCCTGTGATATCTGAGAGAGGCGGAGGTGCTGCCGAAGACCGTCATCCTGAAACGCTTTTTGAAGCATTTCGGACAGAAGTCCCTCAACTGCGGCAACCGGGTCAATATGCTCTTTAACATCCATAGTAATCCACAGCGATGTTAGTGAATTATGGTTCAGCAAAGGCGGCGTGGCGGACTGTCGGGCCGCCACGCCTGCTGGTTTTTCCAGAGTTTGCGCGGGTACATGACGGATACGGATGTCATTGTTCAGTGGGCGAAGCTTTTTTGAGTCTGTAGCCTGGCCATCGATCCATAAAGTAGTCTTGGATCATGATCAGATTGATAACCATGATCAAAAACGCTGCCGCATTTTCAGAAGGATGGGAGACACCTTCACAGACACCGAGTAGCGTTGGCCCCCAGGCGTAGTATGCCCAGGCAAAAGCGAGCCCTCCAACCAGAGCAACGACAGTCTTGGTGATGCTCCGGACAATGCGGTTCAAACTGTCATAAGCCTGCCCGAAGAAAATATTTTGCACAAGGGCGACCACAAGGACAAAATTGGCCATGGTTACTGTATGACTATAGCGCCAGCCGAAATTGGCCTCGTTCTGCCCGCCGACATAGGCTTCGTACCAGAGATAGTCGAAAATTGAAAGTTGAATGCGAAAGATGGCATACCCGATGATCAGGCTGAATGCTGCAAAAAAAATAAAACGCCATGGTTGTTTTTGGATCATGGTGTACGGCCAACCGTCCCAAAGATGAAAGACATAAAAGACCCCTACCACAGAACAGAACAAAATGCCCAGGCTGTACTCGGCACTGTTGGTCTGAGCAAAGCTTTCCCACCATGGAGGCACGGCGGTATAGACCTGCTTAGGATAGAACATGGATCCGAGATGTGGATGAAAAAAGATGAAATACAAATAGATGCTGAAAACTGCAGCAATAGACCACATGGCAAAGCCGCGTTTGGGCTGCTTCAATTCAGGAAAGAGATCTTTTCCAATCCCAAACATGAACCAGACACTGATCAGGAAAAAGGGGACGGAAAGGGACAGCATGGCCCAAGATGCAGTTTCTCTGGCAGATGTTGGATCCTGTCCGAATTCACCGTATTCCGCCAGGCTGTTCCAGTTAAAATAGGTAATTCCAAGCTTTCCCATCACAAAGAAGATGATTCCGATGACAAGCACCAGATAGATGACCACCAGCATACCTGTAAGGGTCACCCCTTTGGCCAGAGGATTGCCCTTTTCAAGAAAAGATTTTGACAGGGGCCAGAAATCAAAAAGCTCGGACTGCCAGAGCAGAATAAGCAAAGTCCAAATGACCAGTGAAAATCCAAGCAATGGTGTATAGAGCTTAAATATGCCGGCATTGGAAAAGACAACCCACCAAACAGCAAACACGGCTGCGCTTAAAAAAATAAGGTTCATAAGGCCTGAAATCCCCACGGACCAGCGAGGTTCCAATCGTCTTCGCTCAAGCCAATTTTCATTCGTCTGATTATTGCTCATCGACGCTCTCCCGCATAGGTTGTGTCAACAACTCGTTGGAAAAAACAAAGGGGTCGCACCCGGAAAACAGTCCCAGGCTGTTCGACCCCTTATTTTTTTCTGTAACTGACTCAAAAAATCACAGGGAAAAAGGTACATTCTGCACGCTTCACGCTGAAGCTCCCACCACCATGAGTGGCCAGCCATAAGAGCATGGTGGAAATGGCCACATTCCCTGCAGGACGTATTGCGCACTGCATTATGAACTCTTGAACCACCTCAGAATACAATGTCGTCCCCATTACCGAGGTAGACATTGGATGTCTTTGACCGGGCTAACGATCCCACTTTTTTGTAGGACAGGTTCTTGTCCGTCCCGTGGATGATCGGCAAACCTGCCTGCTCAGCCTTCTCTGCCCAAATCCAACCTGTGCAGTGATTACAACCAATTTTGGTCATGTTGTAATGCTTCATGCCTTTGATGATATCGTCAAATTTGGGGTCCCAGTTTTCAAACACTGATATGTGCAGCCCACCGTAGCAGCCGTAGTTAACGTCGCCGTCCTTAAAATTTCTGCGAGCATAGTTGATCAGTGTCAGTATGCCAGGATGACAGCATCCCGTGACCGTGACATAGCCTTTATCCTTGAGCTTGAAGTACATGACGTTTTCACCACGGACCTGTAGTGTGGCAGGGCAATCGAAAAACACCACTGCAGCGCCGTCTTGAAGCTTGTAGAGCTCGTTGGGTTTGGTCACAACCAGATCGCCGGTGTGGGGAACAGAGTTCTTTGGACAACCCGGCGTTGCAGAAAAATCGGCACCCTTGAGCAGGTCAAAGCTCTTCTTCATTGCTGTTCCAGGAAAATAGATCTTGATGTCAGATTGATGTTTCAGAGTGCTTTCCAGGCCAAAATAGTGATCGATATGGTCATGCGAAATGACCATGGTGTCGATCTCCTTGTTCTGGAGCATCTTGTCTATGCCATCTTTTTCAAAGACATAGTCGACCCAGTCATTGCTCCAGCCTGTATCAAGGAGATAATTGGTGATTTGTCCATTCAGTGCTTCAACTTCAACCAATGCGGCGTAGCCACCAAGATTCTCTTCATTGTAGGCGACATCATACTGGTTGGTATTGATACCTCCAGCAGCCTTGATATCCTTGCCAAGCGTTGCGTTGTCGAACCAGCTTGTCTCGGAAATGCAGTGAACTTTGAGGCTTTTAATTTCGCCAAAGTCTTCCTTCTTGCGCCGGGCATGGGCTTTAGAAAAACTCCCGATACCACCAGTCAGAGCTGTACTTGCACCAGTTACAGCCAAACCTTTTAGAAAATTTCTCCTACGCATCTTAAGCCTCCCTTTTGCTGTTTCATTGACAATATCACCACTTTCAAGTTTCCCACTTAAAAAGCGATGAATCACGTCATCCACTTGTCCAATGACATTGTAAATAAGCCGGACAGGTGTTCCATTCAGTTTCTGCTGATAATCCTTTCGAATTCCTCCGCAAATAATGACATCTGCCTTCATGTGCAGCACAAGGTCACAAAGTTCTTCAGGGTTGAGGGCTTCCACAGCGATGATCTTGCTCTGCAGAATCTCTTCCTTCTCTGTGATCAGGTACAGCAATTGTTCGGCATCATAGTACTTGGGAGCAATCCGCCCAAGGACTGTGCACAAGATCACGTGCATGATCTCTCCTTGGCTTTTTTTCATAGCAATGAATGCGCCAAAGATGAAAAATCATGCGATATCATAAGGTTGTCGCATACAAGATCCAGGTGCCATGTTGCTGCACAGTGGACATGTTGCACGGCTGGCTATGGGAAGGAAAAAGCTGGACGCAATACAGGTGAGATTTCAGACTATTAAGAAAAACACAACACATGACAACACTGTTTCAAAGTGTTGCATGACGCTTCAAGGCAAGAATCCGTGCTGCTTCATCTTCCTCCACAGGGTTGTCCTGTTGATTGCCAAAGCATCAGCCGTTTTCTGACGGCTCCACCCATTTTCTCTCAAGGCTTTCAAGATCTGGGTCCGTTCCTCGTTGTCGATGCCCTGAAAACCTCCTTGAATGGTTGACTGAGCCTCGCAAGACTCGACTCTCAGGGAGTGATGAATACTCTCCGGAAGCATCTCAGGTGTGATGGGTCCTCCCTGACTCATGATACAGGCATGTTCGACCACATGCTTGAGCTCGCGTATGTTTCCGGGATATCGGTAACAGAAAAGCAGCTCTTCAGCCCCGTTGGTCAGGCCCGGAACATGTTCCATCTCCTTGAGAAAATAATTGATGAACAAATGAAGATCAGACAGGCGCTTTCTCAAGGGCGGCAACTCTACATTGATGACCTTCAGGCGGTAAAAGAGGTCTTCCCGGAAAAGCCCATCAGCAACCATACGTTCGAGGTTCCTGTTGGTCGATGAAATGACTCGCACATCTACAACAACAGGCTTCGACGCACCCAAAGGATAAAAGGTCCTCTCATCAAGAACCTGCAGCAGTTTTGACTGCAAGCTCAAGCTCAACTCACCGATCTCGTCCAGAAAGATGGTCCCACCCTCTGCCATCTGAAACCTGCCTGGCTTGTCAGCCTTGGCATCCGTAAACGCTCCCTGTTTGTACCCGAAAAATTCCGATTCAAGAAGATCCTCCGGCATTGCCGCACAGTTAACCTTGATGAAGCGCCCCTCATTCCGGCGACTTGCCTTGTGAATGCAGCGAGCAAAGACATCCTTTCCTGTCCCCGTCTCTCCGGTGATCAGGATATGAGCATCTGTTTTTGAAGCAATCTTCATGATTTCGATAACTTTTCTGATTTGAGGATCTTTGCCTATGATGTTTTGAAAAGGGTTTTCTTTGGGAACATCAAAGTCTTCTTTGCTCTCCGCATGGCTTTCCGGGCAGAAGTGCTGAAAGCATTCAACAGCTCCTGTCACCCGCCCCTCGCTGTCAGTCATGACAGAGGCGGTGATCTCAACCGGGATCTCGATGTTGCCCTTAGTGAGAATCGTGTTCCTGGCCCGAAGGGTGACCTCCCTCATCTCTAGGGCCGCGCGAAGGGGACATGCCCCGAAACACTGCTTTGCCCGGAAAATCTCAAAGCACTTGCAGCCAATGGCTTCTGACTTGCTGAACCCGGTTATACTCACGGCACAAGCATTGAAGGACACGATATTCATATCCTTATCAATGATGAAAATGCCGATAGGCAGGGTGTCGAAAGACTGGTACTCGCTCTTCATATCGCTCGCTCCAGATCATCAAACAGGAGAATCACAAGATCGGTGGTAGGGACATTGAAGGTCTGAAGTATATGAGTTTCGGCCAGAACCGGCTTTATGCAGTCAAACAAGCATAGATTTTTTTGTCTGCTTCAAAAGCCAAGTTCTTGTCACCATTTTCAACCTGAAATCAAGCATTCGCTTTCATGATCCCAGAGATCTGGTAAGATCATCGTCTCCCTTTCAGGACATTCTTGGTCTTTGTAATGATATTTAATATCATTTTCGATGGTTGTCAAAATCCGCAGTAACACACCATGTCCACACTCCCTAGGGCCGGCCGCTTGGAAAGCGGCGGCCTACTCAGAACCCGGTCATTCTTCAGAAAGGGGAGCTCTGGCCAGGCTGGCCTGGAGATCGTATGTGCTGATTCAAGGGAACTGAACAGTGAGGGCAGTACAGATGGGAATTTCTTCCTGAAGCAAACTGGGGTGATTGAGCGGCATGACATGAATGTTGTCTGTTTTGTCTTCCCCCGAACCCCATCCTCCCACGATCATGCCGGCTGTCCTTGGCCGGCGGCCGGGCTGAATTCTTGCGGCTGCATCCGGGTTGTTGCCGCATCTCACAACCGGCTTGACGTCCTGTTGACGCGTGAAATATCCGAGCTGCACACCTCCTCCCAATCAAGGAGCTGCAGCACCTGCTCCTGTTCGGCAAAGACATTGCTTTCTCTGCCCCAGGCGGCCAGCTCCTGCACCATCTCCAGGGAGTAGCGGTCCGGGTCGAACTGCCTGGCCCCGGTCCAGCCGGGCAGGGCGTCCTTGATGCGTTTCAGAACGGCCAGGTCCGGAACGAACCTGCCTGCTCGCCCGGTCTGCAGACAGAGCCGTTCGAAAATGGCCAGCCCGTCGGGATCAAAGTCGCCAAAGTGCACCCACTGGCAGTCATCCGGCAGGTTTCCAAGCCAGAGCCCGGTCAGATCAGTGGCATACCCCGGACAAAAAAGCACCAGACCCTTGCCAGGAACCATGCGCTCAAAAGGGGCCAGGTTCTCGCTGGTCAGAACACAATCCACGCCCGCCAGCTCAAACTCGTCCACCCGGGCCGCCTTGGCCGCCGGGATGCAGACCTGGCCCAGGGCTCTGGTCACAGCGCTCAGATCCAGGCCCTGGGGGCGGTGAATCAGCTGGCTAAAGGCCTTCAGCCTCAGCTCTCCGCGAAAGCTCCTGCCTTTGGACCACTCGGAAAAAATGGCCTTCAGCATGGGCACGCGCTCGACATGCTTGGAGTCGTGAAAGAGCCTGGCGCTGACGTCCCGGATGTGGGTTTCGTGCGAATCCTCCTCCCGGCCGGCATGCAGGTGCTCAAGCAGAGCCAGGGCCTCATCAGGCCTAGAGGCTATGTTGATCCCGATCCCCATGGATCGAGCCAGCTTCCGGGCTTCGTCCCTGATGCGGATCATCTCCCGGCACTGGGAGCTGACGATGGTGTTCAGCGTGTCTGCATCCAGAACCGTGACCATTTTGCCCTGCCTGGCAGCCAGGCCGGCCGATATCAGGGGCTCCAGGGTCTTGGAGTAATGGGCCTGGCCGGCGCGCAGCAGCTCGGTCCAGGCCAGGCAGGTCTTCAGGGAACCCCGGCTCACAGATCACCCCTTGTGGTAGACGGAAACGTGGGTCACCCCCTGCTCCAGGGGAGTGAGCATGTGGCAGATAGTGTCCGGGACCTCTATGGTCCTCGGCAGGGCCACCATGAGCTGGGAGCCGGTGCGGTCCAGGAGCTCGCGCACCGTATACACCGCCTGCTCATCCAGCCTTTCAGCCTCGTCCAAGGCCATGATCAAAAGCCCCCGGGCATGGGCCTGGCCGGCTTCCCCGCCCCAGTGGAACAGGAGTCCCAGACAGATGGCCAGATTGATGCCCAGGGTCTCCCCTCCGGAAAAGCCTTTTTGCCTGCTCTCGCCGTCAAGGTCCGTAATGGACCAGCTCAGGTCGATGTAGGTCCGGTAATCAGCGATCTGATCTTCATTCAGGTCCACCCGGCCGCGCTTGAAGATGTTCTTGACCAGTTCCTGGACAAACTCCTGCAGGGTGGTCTGGTTGCCGAAGTCCAGCAGAGACAGCGTATCCCCCTTGAGCCTTTTGAGATTCTCGTACTGGGGCAGAAAGGTCAGCTCGATCTTCACCTGGCTGATGCGGCCGAACCTGATATCGGCCAGAATGGAGTTGACCTTGTCCAGCCGGCGTTTGAGCTTGGAAATCTCCTGGTCCACCTTTTGCCTGATATCCTGGACATAGGTCTTGATCCTGGCCTCTATCTCCCCCAGTTCCTGGCGCAGGCGCTGAAACTGGTCCTCGACCCGGTCCAGCTCCACAGACGAGGGGATGATGTTCTCCAGGATCATGTCCACCTGGGTCTCTGGAGCCGCCTCGGAAGGCAGCTGGAGGGAGTGTTCGCTCACTGTCCCCTGGATCAGCTTCCTGAGCTCGGCTTCGGCCATCTCCCATTCCAGCTTCAATCGAGAGGCGTCCTCCTGCGTGTAGCTTCCGGACCTGTATACCGGGGACTTGGCGGGGTAGAATCGTTGCCACATGTCCTTGAGCCGGCTCTCCTTCTGCCTGGAGTCTTCCACCTCCTTGTCCAGTGACTCAAGATCCTTTTGAATCTGCTTGAGCAGATCGCCCTTGCGGACCACGTTGCGGTTGAGGTTGTCCCTGGTCTGCTCCAGGCCGGCCAGCTCCCGGTCCAGGGCAGTGATCCTGTCCTTGACAGCCCTGGCCTCGGAAAAATCTATCCTGCCCTCCAGCACATCCCGGGGCTCCTCTTGCAGCAGACTGTCAATTCGCGCCTGGACACCGGCCAGCCCCCGATCCGCCTGGGCATACTCCTGGTCCAGGCCGGCCAGCTCCTCCTTCTTGCGCTTCAATTCTTTCTCCAGGGCTTTGATGCTCTTTTCCAGCTCGTCAAGGCGAGACTCCTTGTCCTTGCACTCCTTGTCCACCCTGGCGAACTCCTCAGGCGCCCCTTTGAGCTCGAAGTGATCTTTTTTGCTGACCAGGGTCGAGAGCTCTCGATACCTGTTCTGAATGTCCGCAGCCTCCTTTTTGAGGGTCGAGACCTGGTCCTGCAGCTCTTTCTGCTCTGCAAGGCAGGCGCTGTCCTCAAAGGCCGACCACATGGCTGCCAGCTTCCTGGCCAGGCTGATGCGCTCCCTGTTTTTCCGCCGTTCATGCTTGAGCCCTTCCAGCTCACGGACTAAGGAGTCCTTGTCCCGGGCCAGCCTGTGCAGCTCTCTGGCCCTGGCTTGAGCACCCAGCCAGACAGGAGTTTCGGGGGCATACCAGTAGAGGCCCTCATGGCCTGAAATCTGCCCCTTCCCGCACGGAACCGACTCGAAATCCTGCGCCTGCACGTCGCTTCGTGCCAGCACGAACTCCTCATCCCCAAGGTCCAGATCGGCAACATCTGACGGATCCTCAATCAGCAGGCCTCTGGCGAAGGGACCCAGCCTGGACTGCACCCTGGCGGCCTGCTCCAGGTCCAGGTGCTCAAAACGGGAAGCCACCAGGCTCAGCTTCCCGGAATCGACATGCGTGCTGACGGCCTCGGGCAGGCTGGGCCTGCCCTTTTCCAGATCGGCGATCTGCCTGTCCAGCTTTTCCAGCCCGGCAGAGGCCTCGGCAATGGAGGTTTCAAAGTCGAGCTCTTCCCACTGCGCGATCAGGTCAGTCAAGACCTGTCTGCCTTGCCCTAGAGCGTCGGCTGTTTCCGGGTGACTCTGCTCCAGCCACCGGGCCTGCTCGCAAGCCTCTCTGTGGTCTGCAGCCCTCTTTTCCAAATCCTTGAGCCTGCGCTCGAGCTCAGGCAGGGTGTCCAGCCTGGCCTTGTGCTTTTGCACCTCGACCCAGGCTTTCTGCAGCTCGGGCCAGGTGTGCAGCTCTTGGCCGGTGGAGTCTCGGTAGCGTTTGAGCAGCTTCTGCAGCTGCTCAAACCTGTCCCTGTCGGTCTTGAGGTACTTCAGCCTCTCCCTGAGCCCGGAGACTTGAGAGTGCAGCTGGGAGGCCTGCTCCTGCTTGTCCTTGATGTCATGCGATCCCTGCTCGACTGCCTGCTGCAGCTCGGCCCTCTTCCGGGCTGTCTTCTCCAGGTCTTTCTGAATTGAGGCATGCTCCTGCATGGCCTGGACATAGTCTTCATGATGCTTCTGTTGCCTGGACAGCTCTGTCTGCCTGCCCAGATACTTGTCCCGCTCATGGCTGACGCTTTCTTTGGCGGCGTTGGCCTCTTCCAGATCCTTTTCCAGCTGCTGCAGCTCCTGGACCGTTGTGCTCTCCTTGTGCCTTTGCTTGTCGATCTTTTCGATGCAGTCCTGAATCCTGGCCTGCTGCCTGCCCAGCTCGGTGGACAGGTAGAGGGAGCGCCGGTCGTCCAGGCGCTGGCGGCACTCTTCCAGCTCCTGCCTGGTCCTGCGGAACCTCTCCAGGGCCTTGAGCTGTTCGCTCAGCCTGCGGCGGTCGCTCATCAGCCTTTCCACATCGGCGAACTTGACCCCCTGGGCAGGGTCGGGACAGAGCATTTCCTTGAGAAAGATCCCCAACCTGTCCAGCTTGGGCCTGGTCACCTGGCTCCACAGAGTGGCGAACTTCTTTTTCCCCTGCCGGTCCATGGTCACCGGGAGAAGGCCCTGGGCAAAGAGATGACGATGATATTCTTCAACACTGGCAAAGTCCTGGGCCTGACCCTGAATGTCTTTGGTCAGGATATTTCGCTTCAAGGTCTGAAAATCAGGGGTAACCCGGGAGCTCTCCCGATCCACGAACAGGTCTGTCTGAGGATCGATGCCGGTGAGGACAAAAGGGGTCAGCTCCAGGCTGTCAGCCGTGGCCCTGGCATGCAGCCGCACCCCTATGGCCGTGATCTCCCTGTGCCCGGAGACGGACAAAACGGCCCAGCCCACACGGCCGCTCAGCTGCCCGGACAGGGAGCGGTCGAACTGCCCCGTGGCCACGTTGAGATTGATGTACTGCTGATGGCAGATCAGGATGGTCTGCACCGCATCCAGTATGGTCGTCTTGCCCACGGCGTTGTTCCCGGACAGGACGGTCATCCTGGGGTGCAAATCGATGGTTGTGGCTGGAAACAGCTTGTATCCCACCAGCACCAGGCTGCCGGCCACGATATCGTCCGGGACGAAAACCTCAGGTATCTTCTGGCTCAGTGTCTTCGGCTGCATTGTCCTCGTCCCAGTCGATGCTGGTCCAGATGCTTTGAATGGCCTGTTCAAGGTCTGTTTGGTTGTCATACTCCAGATCAAGGCTCCGCCTGGCCGGCTCCAGAAACCGGATCAGGCCCGGCATGCGCACAATGCTGAGCCTTTCGAAGTCAGCGTTGACCGATGGGGAAAGCTGGATGAACCTCAGCCTGTGCAGCTCGCGCAAGTACCGCATCACCCAGCTCTTGAGCAGCTCCACCTGTTTGCTGCTCTGCTGTCTTTTCCTCAGAGCGCTCTTTTGTTGCGGATTGAAAACCCGGATCAGCTGATTGAACTCGAAGCTGTTTTCCAGGCGGCTGATCAGCTCTTTGGCCGTCACCTCGTCCTTGCCCTCGATACCGGCGGACACGAAATGCCCGGCCAGAAAGAGCCCCAAAAATGTTGCCCCCCGGCGCAGAGAGGCTGTCTTGACCCAGGAGGAGGCGGGCTTGAGAAAGTAAAAGGTCTCCCCGCCCTGAGACGACCTTTCCAGCCTGTAGCCGAGAAAGGAGAAAAACGACGACCAGCTGTCAAAGCACTTCTCCAGGAACCTGTACTCGGTGATCAGGGAGGAGTCGATGTTTTGTCCCGACTGCAGACGATGAATGATTCTCCTGGATATCTGATCGTTCTCCAGAAAAACGCTCATGTCCAGATCCACGTATTCTTCAAGCATGTTGTCCAGACACCTCATCCTTGTTCAGGAGGACCGGCTCCAGGTAAAAGGTCCCCATATCCTGCCATGCCTCTTGCTCCGCCTTGACAACCACCACCTGAGGGGACCACTCGGGCATGTCCTGAATCAAGAGCCACAGCCCCTGGAGGGACTCAGCTGGCTCGAGGCCGAGGTCGTCCAGGAGACCTTTGAGCCAGGACCCGAGCATCAAGCCCCGGCCGCCGTCGTCCTGCCACTTCTTCCGGGCCAAACGCAAGAACCTCTCTTTCCAGGGAACCTGCCGGCTTTTGACCTCTGCAGGGACATAGTCCTCAAGGGCCTTGAGCTGATCCAGGTTCAGCTGCACCGGCTTTTTCTGCTCCTGCCTGCTCCACTGCATGGTGATGTCCGGCAGGGCATGATTGTCGACCAGGGGCATGCAGAGATCAACACCGACGGCGTGGATCAAAACGTCCTGATGCTTGCGGCAGAGCCTGTCCCTGTAGGAAAGTGAGCCGATCAGGCTCTGGTAGGCCACGCATTCGTGGATGAAACCGATGATGTGGCCCAGCATCTGCTCGATACGCCTTCTGAGCCCGTCCAGAAAATCCAGACAGCGCTCGACTTCGCTTGTCAGATGGGACAGGGCCTGGGTCTCCCGACACTCGTACAAGAGCTCGTAGAGCGGGTAGTAAGGCGAATCCGTCTGCAGTGTCTGCAGCAGCTCCTCAAGGTACGTTCTGCTGGTCCTGATGGTCTCCACCGCCATTTCAAAGGCCTGGTCGTCCTGCCCCGAACCCAGCTCCTTGACCTTGGCCTCCTGCTCCAGAATGGACTCTTCAATGCTCTGAAGCTTGTACTCCATGCTCTCAGCCACGGAGCTCAAAAAGACGTGGCGGATGAAGCCCTCAAGCTCCTGGGTGTTGTCCTCGTTCAGGTAGCGTCGCAGGATGGTGTAGGCATGGTTGATGTGCGTCGAGAGCTCGTCGCTTTCAAGGTTGATCTCGGCCATGACGTCTTCGGCCAGGCCCCGGCCGAGCCGGGTCAGGCAATAGGCCTCAGCCCCGGAAGCCGTGATCGATCTGCGGATCAATCGATATTGCAGGAGCCTGTCCAGGGCGGCTGTGTTTGAGATGGCGTCTTTGAGCCCCAGGGTCGTGACCGCCTGGTCGATCTGCCAGATGAGCTCCCTGTCCGGAATGTCCTTTTGCCTGGTGTTCTTTTCCCAAAAATACAGCCAGCCGACACAAACCAGGTCGTGGGAGGTGAGCTTGAGCCCGGCCGGGAACTTGCCCAGCATTTCCCTGAGCTGAAAGGTGAAGTCTCGATCGGAAAGCTGTTGCATAGTCATGTTCGTCAAGCACTGATCCGGATCTGCGATCATCTCATGTAGGTGTTCACCCAGTATCCCATGATGGGGTCGACCAGGAAGTACTGATCCCGTGACCGGTCACAGACGTCTTTTTTGACCAGAGCGTCCAGGGTGCTTTTCAGCGTTGTTGCGGCAAGGCCGGCCTCTTGGAGGTTCTCGATGCTGTACAGGCTTTTCCCGTCGTGCTGAAGAATGTACTTGACGGTCTTTTTCTGATTTGGAGTCAAGCTGCTCCAGATCAGGCTGTACAAGTCGTATTCCCGCTCGACCATGTGCTGGACAGCCTTTTGAACCAAAGCGTCATCCACGTCTTGCTCTGTTTCATTCCATACTTCAAACATAAGCTGCTGCATGTAGTATGGAAAACCCTGTGTGAGTCGAAAGGCTTCTTCGATGTGATGCAATCCGATGACCTTGCCCGTGGAATCAAACTTTGTCTGAATAAAATCGACCCAGTCTTCCAGGGATATTTCTGCAATATGGACATGCTTGACTGATTTGTAAAAGGCCTTTGAAGCGTCATGAAACATCTGCCCAAGGATCGATTTCTTGCTGCCGCTGAAGAGATAGCCGACCTCTCTGCCGTGGGTCTGGATAATGCTCCGAAACTTATTCTCCAGATCAAACTGCTCTATCTCCTGAAACTCATCAAAGACAACGATAACTTGCCTGTTTTTTTGTTTGGCATAAGCAAAGGGCAGGTTCAGCACCTCTTCCAGAGTGGAGTCCTTATCTTTTTTGGTCAGGCTCAGGCTGTATGAAATGTCGCCGCTTTGCCTGAAGCTCAGATTGATTTGGGGCTGAATTCTCATCATCGATTTCAATATGCTCAAGACCTTGTCCGGAACGGTATGAAAGCTTTTGGCTGCGGCATCGAAGAATTTCTGGATGAATTCCTCAACTGAGGTGATGCTGAAAAAATCAAAGTAGATGACCGTATAAGCGCCAGACTCCTCCATGTCGGTCTGGAGCTTCCTCAAAAGGGAGGTCTTGCCCAACCGTCTGGGGGCGTAGACAAGGACATTGAGGCCTGCACTGAGGTCTTTCTTGAGTTCCTCAAGTTCGGCAATCCGGTTGCAAAAGTCATCCCCCGATACCGCAGTGCCAAAATAAAATGGGTTCTTCATCAAACGGTCCTGATTGGAGTTCAAGCTATTATAGCATGCACTACTATAAAGCTCATCCTAGCCCGTCCTTGGCCAGATTGCAAGGGAGAAATTGACGGACTGCTCCTGGACCTGCAGCTTCATGTCCCCCATAGAGGCTCGGCAGTCCGTGTTTTCAAGAAAGCAGAACATTTCCTTTTCATCATCATGCATTTTTCTGTGTCAGCCAACTTTACTCAACCTCTTCATGGAGTACACTCCTGCCACTCCGCTCACTGGGGTAAACCTGCGCTCGTCCTTGGAGCCAAGGAGATGCTTGATCCTGTCGAAGACCTCGCCCACAAACTCTTTTGAGCCGATGATTCCAGCATCGGTAAAATACCTGGACCGATAGCGGAACTGATCCGCCATGCTCACCTGGAAGTTTCGTCGCCGCTCCCTTTCCACGGTTTTGTGATTGATCACCGCTCCCTTGCCAGCATCAACAGCCCCGGTCTCATACACGAACTGCCTGTACTTGCGAATGATCTCCCTGGCGTCGAGTTCATCCCACTCCTTGAGCCCGAAATCCACGGACAGAAAACGTCTTCTGTTCCCGGTCTGAACCTGGTAGCCAATCGAGCACCACCTGTAGTCCTCAGGCTTGGCAACCATTCCCGCCCGGATGGGGTTCAAGTCCACATAGGCCAGGAGGTTGACCAGGGTTTTGCCGTCCTCGACGATCACTGACTTGAAGCGGCCGCCCCAGAAAAAGCCCTCCCGGTTGTACTTCTTGTTAAAATACCTGGAAAAGCCCTGCTTGATGTCTTTGACAAAGCTCCCCAGGCTGGTCAGGCGAACCCGGTATCGTTCCATCAACTCTCCTGCGATCTCCTGATCATCTCCATGGTACGCCTTATATCGCTTGCGGAGCTCCTGATCCGAAAGCTCCGACTCAGGATAGACCCGGATCACCAGATGGAAGTGGTTCCCCATAAGGCAGAACCCCAGAACATCAACAAAATACAGCCTGCTCAACCGTCTGATGAGATTGAGCAGAACATCCTTGTCTGAAGCCTTGATCGGATATCCCGACAGGGCAGTCCTGGAGATAACATGATACACCGTGGCTCGATCAGACCTGACAAACCTGGCTATCCTGGCCATAAACGCTCTCCTCCTTCAACAACATTGATTCAATCCAAGCTTGCCCCATCAAACTGGTTTCGTCAAGATTTAGCCTGTCCCTTTGCTCTCTCCCAGTAAAAAACAGAGCAGCCCGTATTAGTTTAGCCCTTTTATTAACTAAGCTGCCTTATCCAGCTCCACCTCAAT
>CAYOID010000037.1:0-29536 GCA_964403955.1 uncultured Desulfohalobiaceae bacterium
GCAGGGCGTTTTTTCGATGGAAAAAACGCCCTGCCATCCAGCTCTGTGATCTCTGTGCTCTCTGTGGTGAAAACTCTTCCTCTTCCACCCCCTGTGGTAGGTGTGTGTCATGCTCATGCCTGCCGGCGCAGCCTGTGACTGCGCCGGCATGTGGCCGGAAATTTGCATCTTTTCTGATCAGAGGCTCGTATCAGAACACTCAAACCAGGGAAAATGCTCATGCCAAGAGGCTTCACAGGGAAAAACACCTCCAGGCGGGCCATGGTTCAACTCTTTGACCATCAGGAAAATTGTGCCCTTTCCAACCCGGAAGACACTCCGGAAAGCCGTGACCATTCCAGGACTGAAGCTCCGGAATCATATCAGTTCCACAGCTTGAACTCCAAACTGAAGAACATGTCGGTTGAACTCGAGCTGGATCGGGAGCTTCTGGCCAGAAAAAACCAGCAACTCCTTTTTCTGAACACCCTGCTCCACCAGGCCAGCACCACTCTGGACATGGAGCGGATATTCGAGGTCTCGCACTCGGTGATTGATTCCTTCATCGATCTTGAAGCCAGCTGCGCCCTGTTCTGGTACCGGGATGGGATCAAGCAGACCCATGCCGATCTCTATCTGCCCCGGAGCCTGTCAGAAAGCTCCCAGCAACAGTGGATATCCCACCTCTTGTGCCAGGCCGGCACCCTCTTGAACCACCCCATTGAGGCCTATCATCTGAACACCTTTGCGGCCGGGAACCAGGTGATCGAAACCGGCCCGACTCAACCGGTGTTCACCTTTCCCCTGCAGGTCCAGAACAAAGTGTTCGGCTGCCTGTCCCTGAAGGCTGCCGATTCCAACCTTGGGCAGGACACTCACTTCACCCTGAAACTGGCTGCCCAGCATCTGGCCCTGATCTTTCACAACGGGCTGCACTTTGCCCAGATCAAGAAAAAGGCCGATCACGACGGGCTGACTCAAATCAACAATCGTCAGCATTTTGACACCAGGCTGGCCGAGGAAATCAAGCGTCACCAGCGGCACAAGCAGCCATTCAGCCTGCTCATGCTCGATGTGGATCACTTCAAGGACATCAACGACATGTATGGCCATCAGGCAGGGGACATGGTTTTGCAAACCATGGGCGGGCTTTTGACCTCATCCCTGCGAGCCTCCGACTTTTCCGCCCGCTACGGAGGAGAGGAGTTCACGGTTATCCTTCCCCACACTGACAGGGAGCAGGCCATAAAGCTGGCTGAAAGGCTCAGGGCACAGGTGGCCGCCCAGGACTACAGTTTTGAAGACCAGCGCTTCTCGGTCACGGTCAGCCTCGGGGTGGCCTCTTTCGACCCCTCACGTCCCTCAAGCTCCTACACCATTGTCAACAGGGCGGACAAAGCCTTGTATCAGGCCAAGGAACAGGGCCGCAATCAGGTTGCCTGCGCCAGGGATGACGACATCACCCCGAAACCCGGTCTTGACAAATAACCGAACCCCTTTCAGAGTCAGCGCAACCAGAGGCTGCGCTGACATATGACCACACCAACCCGCAAACAGGCATTTGGCCAGAGCACATCACGATCATGCCCCATCACTCTTTGATCCCTTCCATCCATGGTCAAGGTTTTCGAAAAAAGGAGACCTGGAGCGGATCGCTGCTCATCCTCATGCTGGCCGGCCTGGTGCTCTGCCTCCTGGCTCCGGGAACAGTCCGGGCTGACAATCCGGTCCTCAAAGTCCAGGCTCCGAAAAGCGCCCCTCTGGGCAAGCCCTTCATGATCAGCGTTTCTTCGCAGGTTCATTTTCAAGACCTGAAGCTCACCTGGCAGGACCGGACCATTGAGCTGCCCCTGGCGGACAACGGGAACAGCTTTTCCGCTTCCCTTCTCCTCGGCAGCGACGTCAAGCTCAATCAGCCAGGCCCTCGGCAATTGCGGATTGAGGGCCAAAAGTACGGACAGACCGTATCAGCGGTTACGACCATCACCCTGGACAAAGCCGCCTACCCGGTCCAGAGGCTGACCCTGCCCAAATCTCAGGTCGACCTGAGCCAGAAGGCCCTCTCCAGGCACAGGAAAGAGAAGCGGCAGGTACAGGAGTGCCTGCAGTCCTTCACAGCGGAGCGGTCCTGGAACTGCCCCTTTGCCAGACCGGCCGGGGGGCAGGTCTCAAGCGCATACGGCCTGAAAAGGATCATCAACGGCTCCCCCAGATCCCCGCACCGGGGCCTCGACTTGCGAACCGGGGCCAATGCCCCTGTCCAAGCTGTCAACTCCGGGCGCGTGATCCTGACCGGCAACCATTTCTTTGCCGGCAACGCAGTCTACATCGACCACGGCCAGGGCGTCGTCAGCATGTACTTTCACCTGTCCTCGATCAAGGTGACAGAAGGCCAGGACGTCTCCAGGGGGCAAACCATCGGGCTGACCGGGTCCTCCGGCCGGGCCACCGGACCCCACCTCCACTTTGGGATGAGCATCCTCGGACATCTCGTAGATCCCGAACCTGTGGTCAGCAACGAGATCTGCCCCCAGAACCACGATTGATCCCCTGCCAAAAAAATCAGGAGCATCTTGAAGAGGTTATCCAGTTCTGACGAACTGATTTCACGCAGCGTATTGCCCCTGAGCGCAACTGCTGATACATTCCATTCTCATTGGGCTATGATGCCAGCATCACGCTCTTTTCAGCCTTTCAAGCCGGGGCTCACGTTTTGAATCTGCGCGGGTGAGATCCCCAACAGCACCTCTCATGCCCATGAAGCTCGAAACAGACAATCCGTGGTCCTATCTCAGAGGCATTGAGCCCTCCAGTTTGTGCGACTGGCCGGGACGAGTCAGCGCTGTCCTCTTTTTCGGAACCTGCAATCTCAGATGCCCGACCTGTCACAACAAAGAGTTGGCCTGGCATCCGGAACGACTGCCGGCCATATCCAAAGAGAAGCTCGGCAGTTTTTTGAAGACCCGGAAAACATGGCTGGACGGGGTGGTCATCAGCGGGGGCGAGCCTGCCCAGGTCCCAGGCCTGGAAGCCGTCCTCACTTTTTTGAACGATCTGGGTCTGGAATGCAAAATCGACAGCAACGGCTGCTTTCCGGAAATCATCGAGCACCTTGTGCACACCGACCTTGTTCGCCAGGTCGCCGTAGACGTCAAAGGGCCATGGGCCAAATACCCGGAGCTGACCGGGCAGCGCTGCTCGGTAGAACAGGCCCGACGCAACCTGAGCAGAATCTTCGAGCTGGCCAGGGCCCATCCGCAGGCCTTTCTGTTCCGGTGCACCAGAGTTCCGTTGCTCACAGCTGAAGACCTTGAGCTGGCAGCCTCGTACGTACCCGAAGGATTCGAGCTCAGCCTGCAAAACTACATTCCCCCAAAAGGGGAGCCATTTCTTTCTGCAGTGACCAGTGCAAACCAAGGAGGATCAGATGTTCATGGAGGACTTTGAGGAGCGCATCTCCGGCAGTCGCAGAAATGTGTCCAAGCCTGAACAGATACGCAAAAGGGACGGACGCCTGGAAACCTGGGCAGTGGACCGCATTGCCGAAGCCATCCTGAAGGCCCTGAGGGCCAACGGCATCAAGGATCCGCTCCTGGCCAAGAGGCTGGGCAGCAAAGTTGAGCAGAAGCTGTCAGGAATCACTACTCCTGAACAGGAGCAGGTCCAGGACATGGTCGAGCAGGTGCTCATGGAGAGCCGGCTCTACCCTGTGGCCAAGCGATACATCCTCTACCGGGAACAGCGCAGGCAGCTCCGGAGCCAGCAGGACGCCTTCCTGAACATCGGGACCACCATTGACGACTATGTGAACAAGGAAGACTGGCGGGTGGCTGAAAACGCCAACATGAGCCACTCTTTCCAGGGGCTGATGCTCCACCTGTCAGGGTCGGTCCAGGCCAGATACGCCCTGGAAAAGTACCCTGAAGAAGTCCGCCAGGCCCACGAACACGGCTACTTCCACATCCACGACCTCTCTTTCGGCCTGGCCGGCTACTGCGCTGGCTGGAGCCTCAGGGATCTCCTGCTGGAAGGCTTCAACCTTGAAGGCAGATGCTCTTCAGGACCGGCCAAGCACATGGACTCCGTGCTGGGGCAGATGGTCAACTTCCTGGGCACCCTGCAGAACGAGTGGGCCGGAGCCCAGGCCTTCAACAACGTGGACACCTACCTGGCCCCTTTTGTGCGGACCGACGGCTTGAACTACAGCAAAGTCAAGCAGGCCATCCAGAAGTTCGTCTTCAACCTGAACACCACCTCGCGCTGGGGCGGCCAGAGCCCCTTCACCAACTTGACCCTGGACCTCGTGCCTCCCAAGCACATCGCCACCGAGGCGGTGATCATCGGCGGCCAGCTCCAGGACTCCACCTACGGCGAATACGGGCCGGAAATGGAGATGATCAACAAGGCCTTTCTGGAGGTCATGCTCGAAGGCGACTACCACGGCCGGATCTTCAGCTTCCCCATCCCGACCTACAACGTGACTGAAGATTTCCCCTGGGATTCGGAAGTGGGCCAGCTCCTGCTCAAGCTGACCGCCAAGTACGGGGTGCCCTACTTCCAGAACTTCATCAACTCCGACCTCAAGCCGGAAGACGTGCGCTCCATGTGCTGCCGGCTCCAGATGGACATCCGGGAGCTCAAAAAAAGGACCGGCGGCCTGTTCGGGGCCGGGGACCTGACCGGGTCCATCGGAGTGGTCACCCTGAATCTGCCCAAACTTGGATATCTGGCCCAGGACGAAGAGGACTTCCTGGACCTGATCACCGAATACTCCAAGCTGGCCAGGGATTCCCTGGAGTTCAAGCGCAAATGGGTCAACGACAACATGGACCGGGGCATGTACCCCTTTTCCAAGCGCTACCTCAAAAACGGCCTGAACGGCCATTTCAGCACTATCGGGATCATCGGCGGACACGAAGCCTGTCTCAACCTGCTGGGCAAAGGGATCGACACCCAGGCCGGGGTGCGGTTCATGCGCCGGGTCCTGGAGCACCTGCGGGACCTGACCTCTTCCTTTCAGGAGCAGACCGGCAATCTCTACAACCTGGAGGCCACCCCGGCTGAAGGCACCAGCTACCGGCTGGCCAAAATCGACAAGAAGCTCTATCAGGACATCCAGACCTCGGGGGATGACGTCCCTTACTACACCAACTCCACAGCCCTGCCGGTGAACGCCACCAACGACATCTTCGCCGCCCTGGAGCATCAGGACCTCTTGCAGCCTTTGTACACCGGAGGGACAGTCTTTCACACCTTTCTGGGCGAAGCCTCGGCCGACATCCAGGCCCTGAAAGAGTTCGTGGTTCGGGCCATGTCCAGGACCAAGCTGCCCTACATCTCCATCACCCCGACCTTCTCGGTCTGCAAGGAGCACGGCTACCTCAACGGGGAGCAGTTCATCTGCCCGCACTGCGGACAGGAAGCCGAGGTCTACACCCGGGTGGTGGGCTACTATCGCCCGGTCAAGATGTGGAACAAGGGCAAGCAAGAGGAGTACGCCTGTCGAAAGGTCTTCTCCCCAGTGGAAAAGGTGGTCCAGGACTGATCAGAGCGAAAACGAGAATTCTCGATCAAGGGCCTCCGCAGCGGAGGCCCTTTTTTGTGCCCGAGCATCATGGGTCCGCTCCCAGAACCTGACCAGCCCCTGATCATCGACCATGATCAGGGTGGTGCTCCGGGTGCCGTAGGAACGGCCCTTGATGAAAATCGGGGCCAGGAAGCGCTCCAGCTCCAGGCCGATCCCGGTGTGAGGCAGGGCTGCATCCTCGGGTTGGCTCTGGTCCTGGAGGATGGACATGAAATCCTCTGGATTCAAGACCATTTTGTCCAGGAGCTCGGCCATGCGGGCCTTGCCTGTGGCCACCTTGGGCCAGGGGGCGTTCAGGGAGGCGTTGCTCAAGCCGTGGATCCCGGGCCCGATCTCGACCAGCTCCTGCTCCAGCGAGGAAAAAAACACCAGCTCCTGAACCGATCCCAGAATCAGATTGAAAGGGTTGAAATGTCCTGGCTGCTGCAGGTTGAGAAAGGAGGCCGGATCCTGGCCGCTGGTCAGATAGGCGCTGACCAGGCCGCCCCTGGAGGGCCTGTCCGTCTGGAACGCCCCTGGATTCCGGATGTTGGTCAGCCCGGCCACCCTGCCCTGGACCGTCATCCCCAGCCAGGTCCCGTTGCCGTTGACGTCCCGTCCGGCCAGGACCTGGGGGCAGTCTTCCCAGAAATGGGCCGGCACTGTTGGGCGGTCCAGGAACTCATCCCGGTTCGAGGCCAGGACAAAGGGGTATCTGGAATGGGCCTTCACGGCCAGCAGAATCAGACACATACAGAATCCGTCGTGGCGGAAGCCCTGTTTACAAAAGGCATATTCAATTGCATCCGGTCTTCCGGATGAAATTGATCAGCTGACCTCATTCATGACCACCGCCCCCAAAGGGCAGGCCTCGAGGCAGTCCCAGCACCCCATGCACAGGTCGTGAAAGACCATGGGCTGCTCAAAGGGTCCGTCGATCTGCTTGATCACCTTGTGCGAACAGGCTGAGGCAGCAGGGCACAGGCCTTGCTCCGGATTGCACCTGGCGGGGTCGCAGGCCGTGTAATCGATTCTGGCAAATGTCTTCTTGGCTTGGATTGGCATAGGTAAAAACGTTGTAGGTTGTAAGTTTTACGTTGTAAGTTGGAGGCTTTACAAGGATCAGTCGCCGCAGGCTGGTGTCACGTCATGTCACGTCAAGGTAACATTGTCTCAACGCTTCTTCCGGCTCCCCTCCTTGCCGCCTGTCTTCAGGCGGGAGGGAGGGGCAGGGGTGGGTTCTTGATCTGGGACACTCGAGACAAGACACGTCACGAGGCAGCCCTGCCCATCAGCCCGATCACAGCTCACACCCCAGGAGAAACCCCTGATGCACGGCATCATAGGCCAGGCCGACCTTTGATGCATCCCCCACGGTCCTGCAGGGGATTCCCAGGTCCTTGACCGCATCCTCCAGTGGGTTGCAGGACCGGGAGCCTACAGCCAGGACCACGGTCTCGGCCGGGATGATCTCTTCGCCGTCTCCGGTCTGCACCTTGATCCCGTCCTCCACGATCTCCAGGGCTTTGGTCCCTGTCCGGCTCTGAACCCCCAATCTCTGCATCTCCTGGAGCATGGTCCATTTTGTTGACTTGCCGATGTCCCGGCCGATCTTGTCCAGCATCTCGATGAGCACAACGTCCTTGGTCCCGCGGCCGGCCATATCTGCCAGGCTCTGGCAATCCTCGACCTGGTTCAGGAGCAGAAACCTGAGCTCCTCAGCGGACAGGGTTCCCTGTTCAGCCAGGAACAGGGCAGTCTCTACCCCAACTGCTCCGCCCCCGACAACCACCACCCTGCTCCCGGACCAGGCCTTTTTGCCCAGCACGTCCCAGGCCTGAAGCACATGATTCCTGTCTCTGCCCGGAATATCAGGATCAATGGGCAGCCCACCGGTGGCCAGAACCACGAGGTCCGGATTTTCGTGCTCGATTGCTGCCTGATCGGCCTCCTGTCCCAGCACAGTCCTGATGGTGCTCTGTTTGACCTGTTCGGCCAGGTCTTCGGCCAGGCGGGCAAACTCCTCCCGTCCCGGGGGCGCCGAGGCCAGGTAGAGCTGCCCTCCAAGCCGGCTGCCCCTGTCCCACAGGGTGACCTCATGCCCCCGGCGCTCAGCGGTCAGGGCAGTCATCATTCCTGCCGGTCCGCCGCCGATCACCAGAATTTTCTTCGGCTGGGCCGTAGGGTGCACGGTTCTGTCCAGCTCATGCCCGGCTCTGGGATTGCACAGACACTCCACATGCTTGAGCTGAAAGAGATTGTCAAAGCACCCCTGAGCACAGGCGATGCAGTGCACGATCTCCTTTTCCCGGCCGGATGCGGCCTTGATCGGCAGCTCCGGGTCGGTGATCAGGCTGCGGCCCATGGCCACCAGGTCGCAAAATCCGCTGCTGATGAGTTCTCTGGCCTTGTAGGGATCATTGATCCGGTGACTGGCGATGACCGGAACCTGGACAGCCTCCCTGATGCCCCTGGCCAGATAGGCAAAGGCCCCCCTGGGGACGCTGGTGGTGATCTGAGGCACCCGGGCCTCGTGCCAGCCCACGTTGACGCAGAGGCCGTCAACGCCGCCTCTGTCAACCAGAATTTTCGCGATCCGGCGCATCTCTTCGCTGCCCAGCCCGCCCTGCATGAGGTCGTTGCCGTTCATGCGGACCAGGAGCGGGCAGTCGGATCCGACCTGCCCCCGGACCGCCTCCAGCACCTCCAGGGCAAAGCGCACTCGGTTGTCCAGGGAACCGCCATACTCGTCCTGGCGCTGATTGGTCAGGGGGGAGAAGAACTCGCTGATCAGGTATCCGGTCCCGCAGAGGATCTCCACGGCATCGAACCCGGCCTGCTTGACCCGGCCAGCAGCCTGGCCAAAGCTGTGCACGATCTGGGCGATCTCGTCTTTTTCCAAGGCCTTGGGCATCTCCCTGGTCATCTTGGAGGGGATGGCTGACGGGGCCACAGGAGTCTTGCCGTCCATGAAAAAGGAAAAATTGTACCTCCCGGCATGGTTGAGCTGAACGCAGGACCGGGCCCCGTGCTCGTTGATGGCCTGGGTCAGACGGCTCAAACCGGGAATGAAGCTGTCCTCATGAGCCCCGATGTTCAGGCTCGAACCGGAGCGGTCATCGACCGTGGCGTAGCCTGCGCAGATCATGCCGGCTCCGCCTCTGGCCCGTTCCCGGTAAAACTCCACAATCTGGTCCGTGACCTGAAACTGGTCGGCCATGCCCAGATGCATGGCCGGCATCACGATCCTGTTGGGTATCTCCATGGTGTTCATGTGCACCGGCGTGAACAGCGGATCTCGCATTGTCTCCCCCTTTGATGTCATCTTTGTGAATAGCTGAAAAAGCTCTCTCCTTCGCGCTCATCCTGAAAATTCTGTCAAAAGCTCTTTCTTCCTTTTTCATTCCATTTTGCGATCAAGATGACATACATATGTGTCTACAGCCTGGTGAAAAGAGCAAAAATGGCGATCACTTCGAATGCAAAATGGAATCAGCCTGGCGTCCAGGCATGCCTCAAACGGTGCCTCACGAGCGATCAGACCAACGTACTTACCCCTGCACAAAGTCCCGCACCTGGCTCTCCAGCCAGTCCACCCAGGCCTGGATCCCCTGCCCGGTGCGGCAGGACACCGGCAGGACCGAAAGATCGGGATTGAGCTGTCCGGCCCGCTCCTGCAGCAGGTCGAGGTTGAAGTCAAAGAGCTCCAGGGCATCGATCTTGTTCACCACCAGGGCCCGGCACTTGGTGAACATGAGGGGGTACTTCAGGGGCTTGTCGTCTCCTTCGGGCACGCTCAGGATCATGGCGCTGGCCACCGCGCCGGTGTCGAACTCGGCCGGGCAGACCAGATTGCCCACGTTTTCTACAATCACCAGATCCAGGCCGTCCAGATCGAGCTCTTCCAATCCCCAGGCGACCATGGTCGCATCCAGATGGCAGAATCCACCGGTCCTGAGCTGGATCACCTCGACCCCGGTCCGGGCTACTGTTTCGGCATCCACCACGGAATCGATGTCCGCCTCCAGGACGCCTATCCGGCAGCGACCCTTCAAGGCATGGATGGTCTGCAGGATGAGGCTGGTCTTGCCCGCTCCGGGCGAAGCCATCAGGTTGAGGACGTAGGTCCTGCTCGCCTTGAGCTTTTGACGCAGCTCCTCGGCCCTGGAGTCGTTCTCGGACAGGATGCCTTCCTTGACCTCAATGAGTCGAATTTCTTCCATCACACCGCCTCCAGATTGACAACCCTGTACTCCCTGCCGGACACCAGCCTGCAATGTGCAGATTCGCACTCCGGGCAGACCAGCCGTTCCCTGGAAGCCAGGTCCGGGGAAAAGACAGTCCCGCATCCCGCACACTTCATCCGGGCCGGGATCCGTTCGACCTTCAGCCTGGCCCCTTCAGCCACTGACCCTTTGGACAGGTGGTCGAAATAGCGCTGCATCCACTCCTCCTCCAGGTCGCTCAGGGCACCGACCTGCATCTGCACCCCCATCACCCGGTTGACGGAGTTTTCGGCCGCGTGCTTGAGGACCAGCTTCAAAACCTGCTCCATGACCGGGAGCTCATGCATGGGAGGACATCCTTTCCCTGGCCATGTTCATGTAGGTCTCAATGGTGCTCTCGGGCGGCACGTAGTCCTGCTTCTTGACCAGCTGCATGGCCCCGAACTCGCATCCAGGCAGGCACACCCCGCACCCGATGCAGCGATCCGGGTCGACTGCAGCCACATCGTTCAGGGTGATGGCCTCCATGTGACAGCGATCGACACACACCCCGCAGGCTGTGCATTCATCCGGATTCACTTCGACCCGGTAGCTGGTGTGGACCATTTCGGCCGGCTTGTCCAAGCGCTTCAGATTACTGAGAATCTGGCAGCAGCATCCGCAGCACATGCACATGAAGGCCGGTTTCTGGGCATTGCCCGGCTGGATGACCAGCCCGGCCTCCTGGCCTTTGGCCAGGATCTCCAGGGCCTCGTCCGTGTCGACTGCCCTGCCCAGCCCATTGTCGATGTAGAACTCCGCCCCGGCCCCAAAGCCCAGGCAGACCTCCAGGGGATAGTCGCAACCTTCCCCGATCATCTGGTGCTCCTTGCGGCAGATGCAGGGCTGCACCGAGATCCTGGACTGGGAGCGGATGATCTCCTCAGCCTGGTCGTAGGGCATGATCGCTGTCTCGGCCTCGATATCCTCGGAAACCGGAATGACCCTGAGCTGCTTGGTCGGGGTGCGCTCCCATACTGTCTTCATCAGGTCCGGGACGTACTCGTTGAAGTAGCGAATCAGTTCCTCGTCCAGGTCGTTGACGTGGTACTCCCAGATCCCGACCACGAACTGGGCGGCCATGTAGTAGGCCTCCCCCTTCCTCTTGTACCTGAAGATGAGCCCCTTGACGGCCATCTCCTCCAGAACGGGCTCCAGTTCGGCCGCATCCAGGTTCAACTTTTTCGCAATGGCCTCAGGCTTGGCCGGCATCATCTCCAGGGAAGCCGCGATCTCGGCTTCCTGCGGGGTGAAGAGCTTCTTCAGGATCTTGAGCTCAACCCCGCTCTCAGTGGGTGGATACCCAGCCGGAAGGGAATCCAGATGTTCGGCCAGCTTTTTGTACACGTCATTCATGAGTGACTCCTTTTCAGCGCTGCCTCTGGCAGCGCTGAATTATTGGCTTGAAATGAAGAAAAATCCAGACCAAGGGGTTGGCCATGTTGTTGCCTATCAAGGCTGCCGCTTTGATCAAGAAAGAAACTGACATTGCCGGGTCTGATTCAACGATTGAGTTGGGAAAGGCCGGGCAGCTGAACAAGGGCTGATACCTCGGGTTTCGGATCAGAGAAAAGTTACATTTCACTCGTCTTTCGCGTGAAATGTAAGAGCTCCCCAAACACCACCCGCTCAAAAATCTTCAAGGGCTCCGTGGACTTGGTCACTTTCATCTGCAGGATGGCCCCCTGCCAGCTGTTGAGGATGAACCCGGCCACATCCGAGCTCTGCAGGCCTGAATCGACCTCCCCTGCCTCCCGGGCCTGATCCAGAAGCTCGACCATCATGGACTGCACCCGGATAAAGACCAGCTGCAGCCTGACCCTGAAGGCCTCGTTCAAATCGCCCATTTCCTGGGCCATATTGCCGATGGGGCATCCGCCCCGGCACTGATTGCGCTCAAAGATCTCCACAAACTCGGCAAAAAAACCCTGCAGCCGTCCCAAAGGCGAAAGCTCTGTTCGGGCCGCGAAGCGCTCCAGCTTGTCCAGGAGCACCTGGGCATAGAAATCAATCAACTGCAGGCCGAAATCTTCCTTGTTGCGGAAATAGAAATAGAAAGACCCCTTGGGAACGCCGGCGCCCTTGAGGATTTCCTGGATCCCGGTATTGTTGAATCCCTTGTTGTGAACGATCTCAGCCCCGACCTTCAAGATGCAGGTCTTGGTGTCCTGCCTGCTGTCCCGAGTCATACCGACCCTCCGTGTGAAGTCAGTGCAGCCCCTGGCTGCGCTGGCAGGTCAAGGGTTGAGGGTAGATGGTTGAGGGAAGAAAGGATCCTCTCAACGTGAGTGGTGAGGGGTTCTTCCCCATGAAGTTTCATACCAGACAGCTAATAGACCGGTCGTCTACCTTGTGTCAATCACAATTTGAGCTTCCGATTGAAGGACCAGCCCGCTGACATTCTTCTGAAGCACATCCTTTACACGCTCCTTGAACCTGTTTACTGTATGGGAATGTTGGAAAACCGGGAAAAGAAGGACTTTCCATCCCTTGCATGCACATTGCCCAAAAAGGAGGCGAGCTTATGGCTGCCAAGAAAATTCTCATGCTTGTCGGAGACTATGTGGAGGACTACGAGGTCATGGTCCCGTACCAGATCCTGACCATGGTCGGCCACACCGTCCACGCCGTGTGCCCGGACAAGAAAGCCGGGGAGACCGTGGCCACGGCCGTGCACGATTTCGAGGGTGACCAGACCTACAGCGAAAAACGGGGGCACAACTTCACCCTGACCGGAACCTTTGACCAGGCCGGGCCAGAGGACTACGACGCCCTGGTCATCCCGGGCGGCCGGGCCCCGGAATACATCCGTCTGAACCCGAAAGTCCTGGAGATGGTCCAGCATTTTGCCCGGGAAAACAAGCCCATTGCCTCCATCTGCCACGGCCAGCAGGTCCTGGCTGCCGCCGGGGTGGTCCAGGGCAGGACCTGCACCGCCTATCCCGCGGTCAGACCAGACCTGGAACAGGCCGGAGCCACCTGGGCCGAGGTCAACGAAACCGTGACCAACGCCGTGGTGGACGGGAACCTGGTCACCGCCCCGGCCTGGCCGGCTCATCCGGAGTGGATGAAGGCCTTTCTCAAGGTCCTGGGCTCCACCATCGAGCCCTGATTCCGGCTTGACAAATCGAGCCTTGGGGAATAGACACATTGGTTCATTCGCCCCCGTAGCTCAGGAGGATAGAGCGCGGGATTCCTAATCCCGGTGTCGCGTGTTCGAATCGCGCCGGGGGCACCATAAAAATCAAGGGTTCTCAGCTTCGGTTGAGAACCTTTTTTTTATACTGTCAGCACATTGTATTCTTTGAAGATGGCGAACAGACTCAAGGTCGAACAGGTCGTTAGGGGACGCAAGTTCTACGATTTGTCCTGAAGCTCCTGTGTTCAATGACCAAGCAACCTCCCCTCGAAAAACGTATACCTCTGCTGCGTCTTTGCATTGTTCACACCAATAGCCAGCACCTTCTTGGTGCCGATCATCACCGAATTCCAGATCCAATCCAACGGATCCTGCCGATATTCGGAAAAATGTTACTTGGCCAGGTAGACGGCCTCTGAGGAGCTCTCAGGCCCATTCCTGACAATAGTTGCGATGACCACCTGGCGGTCGGCCTTGAGAGCCGTCAGACCCTTTTCGATCTGATCCGTCTCGACCTCCAGGACCTCCGAGCACTTGAATACGAGCTCCGGCCTGGGGTAGAAGACGTGACCCTCGTCTGAGAGCTGGTGCAGGACGTAGAGGATGCCGGTCTGGATCCGGAACGCCGACTCGGGTGAGAAGCCCAGCTTCTGGGCGATCCGGTCCGCAGTGAAGAGCCCGATGCCGAAGATGTCTGTGGCCAGGCGATGGGGGTTCTCCTGGACCACCTGGATCGAGTCGTTGCCGTAGGTCTTGAAGATCTTGCTGGCGTATGTGGCCGAGACACCATGTCCCTGGAGAAAGAGCATGACCTGGCGGATTTCTTTCTGCTCCTCCCAGGCCTTCTTGATCATGTCGATACGCTTTTCCCCGATGCCTTCGACCCCGGTCAACCTGTCAGGCTCATGCTCGATCACCTCCAGGGTGTTGTCCCCGAACTTGGCTACAATGCGTTTGGCCATGACCGGGCCGATGCCCTTGACCAGGCCTGAGCCCAGGTACTTCTGGATGCCGGCCGAAGTAGCCGGGGTGCAGCACTCGCAATAGGCGGCCTTGAACTGCTCCCCAAACTTGGGGTGGTTGGCCCATTCCCCCTTCATCTTGAGGACCTGACCAGCCAGAGGGGAGGTGATGTTCCCGACCACAGTCACCAGGTCGCGGTGACCACGGACCTTGACCTTGGCCACGGTATAGCTGTTGTCCTCGTTCGCGTAGGTGACCCGTTCGGTCTGGCCCTGGAGGAACTCGAGGGGCTGGAACGATGCTTTGTTCATGGAGTTGGTTACGTTGAGATGCTCAGGTTGGGCTGAGGATGGATGGAGAGGGGCGAGGTGTCAAGGGCATTAGGTGAGGAATGGCGGTTGATAAGAGGTCACGGCCAAGGGGCTGGGGACTTCTGCCAGGATTGGCACGTAGTCCTTTGAAGTTTGGTGAAATGCAACATCCAAACAGACGTCAAGTTCGCCCCCTATCCCCAACCGTGAAGAGCGCTTAGAGCTGAGCAAATGCCGAACATCGTTCGCGCTGTGTCCAGGAGAGCAGGGATCAACAAGCCGGTCAGCCCTCACTGGTTGAGGTATGCCCATGCGGGGCATGCCCTGGATAGGGGACCCTCGATCCATCTTGTGCAAGGTCAGCTTGGTCATTCAAACTTGAGTACGGCAGGTCGCTACACGCACTGTCGGCCTGGGGAGGGTTCAGGAAGGTATCTGGCGAGCTGGTTATAGGCTTTCAGCATCATCGGCGATGGAATGGCCGAAAACTTGCAAATAAACAAGTAAGGACTGAGAGTCAAAGCCCGAGTCTCCATTCGACCGGGACTGAAGAGTTGGGCTTTACAGATATGACCCCCGAAAAGACTTCACATTCTAAACAGCGAGTGCTATTGAAATCCCTACGAAGCTGGCATAAAAAAATATTTCAGTCCTTGCTATAGCTTAAAATGTTGTTTACAGTTCACATAAGTGATGATAGCTTTTTGCTCTGCACCACACTAGCGAAGAATAAACCTCAAAAAAATTGAGGTGTTACCATGCCAAATTCCCAAACCCAGACAAAGAGCGAAGTCTTGCTGAACAGGGTCTACGAGATCGGACATTCCGGTAGAACCAACGAGCTAGCCTTACAAAGAATTGTGCGAGAAGCTGAGCCGATCGCCCTCATCGAGCCTCTCAACTACGAGTATATCATGGGCGCAGTAGCCTGTATCCGTGAGGATGAGGTTGCGATGCGTAAGCATTACAGCAACGCCATCAAGCATCATCCGAGTGCCCCTGAATCCCATTTTAATTTTGCCAATTCTTTAGTCCGGTTGGGCTATGATTACGAAGCTCTTTTTCAGCTGGATAAAGCACTTGAACTCAACACGAAACACGAAGCCGCCAACGACCTGAAGAATACCATTCTAGACCACATCGAAGAACAAATGTGGGCTGATATGGAAAGTGACACGGAAGACGATCTGCTTGGTTTCTGCATGAACGCGACAGGCTCTATCGAAGGGGATACCTCTTGCGAGGTGACGTAGTAATCTTTCCGTTCCCACATTCAGATTTATCCACTGCAAAGCCGAGACCAGCCCTCGTGCTCAAACATCTGGGTGGAGTGGATGCGATATCCTGTTTGATAACCACTCAAAACAGAAGCCCGCATGCCATTGAGATCTCTCAGCAGGACGTCAAGTCCGGCCACTTAAAAAAAGATTGCCTTGCAAGACCAGATCGATTGTTTACTGCAGATTCTCGCCTTTTCAGGCAAGTATGTGCATTAAATGACGAGAAGGTTGACACAGTCATTGAAGAAGTTTTGAAAATTTTCTCCTAAGCAATACATATTCACCGACACGCAAAAAGCCCTCCCAGCATAAAACTGAGCGGGCTTTTTCTTTGTATGGCTACGGAAGATTCTTATGCACGGGCAACGAGACTTATCTAAGTTCCCCCTGAGGTCAAGAGGGCAGGTTTTTCCCTTGAACTTCAGTGGCAGGAGAAGCCATTCCTGTTCAAATTTCAGGTCAGACCGTTTTTCCTGCCTAGGATTGGCCTCTGCTAGCCTTTTTTTTTGCGTGAAGTTGTCTTCTGAGTGTTTATTCGAGGTCGTCCCATTAGCAAATACAGGCTTTGTCATAGAGGGGCAGATCAGAGGTGTCTCTGATGAAGAATTTGGCTATACGTCTTGTCCTCAAAATGCGGTGCCGCGGTGTAGAATACCAGTTTAGTCCTGCACACTGATCGCAATGCAATCCTATCGGAAAAGGAGGCCTCAGCGGCCTGCAGCGCGTTTTGAAATTTGAGATTGCTTGGGCCATAATAAATTTGAGAACCGCTGTGAGCACCCCTCTAGCGCTCACAGCGGTCTCTTTTTGACCTGAGCACCCATCGTCTGCCCTCACGCCTTCACCCGCGCGATATCCGGCGGACGAGTGGTGAACTCAGGCGACATCTTATCACGCCGCATCTCCCAGCCCTTGTTCAGCCCGGCACTGGCGTTCCCGGAAAATGCGAGAAAAGACTCATCATGGGAGTAGATTTCAATGTCCGGCGTGAAGGACGCTAGAACGGTCATCACCCGGTCCGACATGTCCGAGTAAAGGGCATAGTTGGACGAAAACAAGTGGACTCGGTGCTTGATAAAAAAGTCCTTCCACTTGAAAGCCGGGGCGCCCATGAGCAGGCCGAGCTTCTTGACCTCGTTGGACCTAGCCACGACACAGCCGTTGTTGTTGGAGAGGACAATCACTTCGGATTGCGGACCTTAAACCGACTGGTATGGCTCTGGTTTTCTTGGCTTCTTTGCTTACCAAGGCCATGCAGATTTGGAAGTATTTCTGATGAGTTTGTTTTTTATGGGCAGAGTTACTGCCCTGACATCGAAGCCGGCAAGCTATCCTTACGACTGGAGCTTTTATGTGCGGCCGATTCGGCTTATGGCCTGACCCTCAAAAAGTGCAGTCCCTTTTTCAACTCCAGGCTCCGCTGCCCCTGGAGCCACGTTACAACATTGCCCCTGGTCAGGAGGTTCTGGCCATTGGCCAGGACTCGAACCAGGTGCGAAAAGCATCCTTGCTGCTCTGGGGGCTGGTGCCTCATTGGGCCAAAAAGTCCAAAACCGGCTACAAGATGATCAACGCCAGGGCCGAATCCTTGTGGAATAAGCCGGCATACAAGGCTGCAGCCAAACGGCGTCGCTGCCTCATCCCGGCCAGCTGCTTCTTTGAGTGGAAGCGGAAAGAGCAAGGGGCCAAGCAGCCCTACTGCATCCGGCCGAAAAATGGAGATATCTTTACCTTTGCCGGAATCTGGGAGCACTGGGAAGACTCCCAGTCAGGACAGGTCATCAACTCCTGCGCCATCGTCACGACAAAGGCCAATGAGGCGGTGGCTGAGCTGCATGACCGCATGCCGGTGATCGTCTCACCGTCTGACTATGAGGTGTGGCTGGACCGCAGGGTCGAGCAGTCCGAACATCTGCAGGGCCTGCTCGAGCCCTTCCCAAGCAGCGGGCTCGAAATTTATCCGGTCAGCACTGAGGTCAACAGCCCCAGGAACGATCATTCAGGGGTGATTGAGCCGGTGGAGGAATAAGGGACTGGCCACAGTTGTCCGGGGGTGGGTCGACCGTGAGAGGCTGGCGGAAGCCATGGGCATTCCCGACCGGCTGCGAGTTCTGCTCTGTCAGACCGTTGGCTGGCCGGGCCAGCGCTGACTGGGCGGGGTTGCTGCGCATGAAGGCCTTCTCCGTGGTTTTTAAAGACCTTTACTCTACCGGGCGGATAAGAGAAGATAGGGTTCTGGATTCTGAATGCTTGCGGCTGCCTCTTGAATTTTTGCAGCCGAATCTTTCAAGCCTGCAACGAGATTCCATGCTTGCTCGATACCTCTTATCCTGGTTTCTGCTTGCCATCGTGGCCGTCGCAAACGGTGTGATCCGTGAGTTCATTTACGGGAAGCACGTTTCGGACCTGCTGGCGCATCAAATTTCAACAGGCACCGGCATTCTGTTCACTGGGCTCCTTGTGTGGGGACTCAGCAGGTTCTGGCCGATAGAGTCATTCGGCCAAGCTTGGATTATAGGAGCGTGCTGGTGCCTGGCCACAATATCGTTTGAATTTGGGTTTGGTTATTTTGTGGCTGGTCATTCCTGGAAAACGCTCGTTTCCGACTACAATATACTCAATGGTCGGATCTGGTTGCTGTTTCTGGTCTGGATTACGATCACGCCTTATGTCTTTTACAAATACGGTTAAACCGCCAGGCAAGGAAGGTGATGCCCGGGGCTGACCCCATCCATCCTTTGCTTCCGAACACGTCGGTCACTTTTCAATGTGAGAACCAGAAACGCCGTTCTTCTCGCTGTCTTCTTTCAGCAGCTTGTCGTGCCATTCATGATGTCCGGCATTGCTGTGGCCATCCCTTCCATTGGCCGGGATTTCGGTGTCGGGGGAAATCTACTGGCCCTGCTTGAATCTTCGTATATCGGGGCGGTGGCTGCTTTCCTCCTGCCTTTCGGGCGACTCTCCGATATGGTCGGCCGGGGAGGGATCTTCATCTACGGTCAGGTCCTGTTCACCCTGGCCACCATCGCTTTGGGGCTTTCCCCAAACACGGCCTTGTTTATCGTGTTTCGGATCCTTCAGGGCATTGGCGGGGCCATGTTCGTGTCCACGGGTCTGGCTCTTCTGACCGAGGCGTTTCCGGTGCACGAGCGGGGCAGGGCTTTCGGCATCGCCATTGCCGCCATCTATCTGGGATTGTCCATGGGACCAACCCTTTGCGGTTTGATCACCACCCACTTTGGCTGGCGGTTCGTCTTCTTCATCGGGGTCCCTGCCTGCCTGGCCTCGATCGGTGTTTCCCTTTCAGCAGTTGATCGAAAGATCCAGAAGGGTCCGGCCTCAGAATTCGACTGGCAGGGCACCCTGCTTTCCGCTGTTGGAGTCGGCCTGTTCGTAACCGGGGGGACGTTCTTCGCCTTGCCTTTGGGTCAAATCGCCCTGACCATGTGTCTTCCCCTTCTCATCGCTTTTGTCGTCCGGCAATACGGATCCGCCGCCCCACTGGTCGACATGCGCCACCTGCTGGGAAACAGGGCTTACCTGGGCAGCTCGCTGTCCCTGTACATCAACTACTCCGCCATCTTCGGGATCACCTTTCTGATCTCGGTTTTTCTGCAGAATGTCTATCTCATGACCGCCCTCCAGGCCGGGCTGATCATCATGATCCAGGCCCTTGTCCAGTCAGTCTCAAGCCCGGTGGCCGGAAGACTGGCGGATAGATGGCCGGCCCACCGCATAGCCGCACTTGGGGCAGGGATGTGCTCAATCGGCTTGTTCATCCTGACCATGGTCGTCAGGCAAGAGGCAGAACACAACCTCTGGCCAATCATCCTGGCTATGGCCATCGAAGGGGCAGGGGTGGCTGCATTTGCGGCTTCGAACACCAAATGCATGATGAACAGTGTCCCCCAATCGCGGAACGGCGAAGCCGGAGCCATGAACAGCCTGATGCGTTCCAGCGGCATGATGTCCAGCATGGTTCTGATCACCATCGTGCTGGGACTGGTCATGGGCCACGACGTCGAAATCACCCCCGCCGCGAGTGCGGCTTACACCCAGGCCATGCACATGATCCTGGCCATCTTTACCTTCTTGTGCCTTCTGGCTACCTTTGTATCGGTAAAGAGTATCGATTCGCCACATTCTTTGACAAACCGCACTAAGGAGACAAAGCCATGAACCCTGACGACATGAAGGCCCTGTCTGATCGCATTCATGAAGATCTCAGGCTCAGGACGCTTCCAGTGGCCGTGTTTTTTCACGACCAGGTACCCCAGTGGCCGGAGAAAACCCGCCGGCCTTCGCAAACCCTGAAAAAGAAGATCACGATGAAATGATTACGTCGAAGACGTCAAAAAGATTCGTCCCCGCATCTACTGCAGAGGAGAAGTGGTCAGCGATGTGGTGGACCATCCTTTGCTCCGTCCGATCATCAACACAGCCTGCATGACTCCAGGCGGCTTGTGGCCAGGGACATGGACTTGGGAAGCAGTTCATATGGTCTCGAATATCACGGGACCTGTCTGACGATCTTCGATGATGTCTTTGTTCCCTGGGACAGGGTGTTCATGTGCGGCGAATATCAGCACTCATCAGCATTTGTGGACACGTTCGCCGACCTCATCCGGATGTGCCGGGGCGGCTGCCGAGCCGGTGCAGTGGATCTGGCCATCGGGACCATGGGCCTGCTTGCTGAATACAACGGGATTGAGAAGGCGTCCCATATTTCTGAAAAGCTGACCAGGCTGACGCACATGAATGAAACAGGTTTCGGATGCGCACTGGCTTCTGCCCAGGAGGGGAACAAGGCGCAATCAGGGCTGACGTTTCCCCACAGCCTCTACGCCAACGCTGCCAGGCTGAACGGCTCCATGACCTTTGCCGAGGCGCACACATGGCTGGGGATATCGCTGGGAGGCTGATCGCCACGATGCCAGCAGAATCCGATTTTGCGAACCAGGACATCGGCCCGCTGCTGGACAAATACCTCACGGCAAACCCGGATGTCCCGACAAAGGACCGCGTCAGGGCCATGCGGTTTGCAGAAATGCTCGGCGCCGGTCCTGTGCTGCACGGACTTCTGTGTGGGGGAGGGACTCCTGAAACGCAAAAGATGGCCATTCGGCGCCATGTGAATCTGGATCGGAAAAAGGATTTGGTTCGAAAGCTGGCCCAGATACAAACAACCTCTGGGACAAGGAACACTGACGCATGGCATCACAAATGACGATCAGGAGCGAGACGAACGACGATATCGATGCGATCACCGAGGTGACACTTGCCGCGTTCAAGACGTTGGCGATCAGCAGTCACACGGAGCAGTTCATCATCACAGCGCTTCGCGCAGCCAAAGGGCTTACGATATCGCTCGTTGCAGAAATGGATGGTCACGTGGTCGGGCATGTGGCCTTCTCGCCGGTGACCATTTCAGATGGCACCGAAAACTGGTATGGCCTTGGACCCGTTTCAGTGTCGCCGGAGTACCAGCGACAAGGCATTGGCAAATATTTGATCCGCGAAGGCCTGTCACGACTGAAGGCCGAAAACGCTCAAGGATGCTGTCTCGTGGGGCATCCAGAATACTACAAGAAGTTCGGTTTCAAGAACATATCCGGGTTTGTGTATGAGGGTGTGCCTCAGGAGGTGTTCCTTGCTCTTTCCTTCGATGGGCAATTGCCCCAGGGCACTGTGACTTTCCATGAAGGATTCAAGGCTGTCGGGAAAAAATAATGCCAAGAAGACAATGTTGCCTTGAAGGAGTTCAAATCCCAGTTCAGCAGGCATAATGATGATGTCCCTGTTTCAGAGCAGATCATCTGCTCTGCTCTGAATAACCACTACATCATCCTTCGTTGGCATTCACATGAAGCTGGCATGTCCAACTGGACTTTTTGAAGCATGCTCCATCATCCTGCCAATGTCGGCCATCTGCAGGTTCTGGCACGTAGACTTCAATTCTATCGATTCTACTTTTGTGAAAAAATATTCCACTTTATGCAACAATATTAACTCTAAAATTTGCACATGAGTTCACAATCCAATCTGTGGTTTTTATTTTCACAATAACATTTTAAAATCTTGATTGTTATTTGCTGTGGTTCTTGAAAGCGCTCGTATAATTTTTGCATAGAACATTGTAAACCCAGTCATGAGAGATCAAGGGGCGGAAAAACACCAGTCTTTGTACTACTCTCAAAAAAAACTAGTAGTTCCGATATTATTTAAATACTAATCATGAAAAAATGAGATGCAGTGATGCAGCAAAACAATCAGGTGAAACAGATTGATTTCGTAAGTGCTTTAAAGATTATAGCTGATAACTCTCAAACATTGATAACTTGGAGTTTGTCAATTATAGCTGGTTCTGTTATTGCAGTTGTAGGGACTTCTTATCTTCGTCCGGAACATTTGTATCTACGGATTATATATTTGCTATTTATTCCAGGTTGGTCTTTTTTAGCTTTATCTATCCATAAAGGGCATAAAATATCAAGACATTACATCGCTTCAATTTTTAGCCAACAACAAGATATATTAATTGAGATTGGTAGAAGTATTAATACTTGTTACAAAAAACAAATAAATTATTTTGAAAAGGCTCTAATTTTTTTTGCAATATGGATTGTTATATTTCTTTTAGGATGGATATTTAAATAAATAGGAGTTTTTATTATGTGTAATTGTAAACAATTCCCTTTTACACCAGACCCACCTTGCTTTGATATATGCGTAGCTAATATGCTTAATGATGTTTCTATTGAAGAGCTACTAGCCATTGTTGGCTTACCTTATGAAATTGTCAAAAAAATTAGTCAGATTACTGGTAAAAGTGAATTTGAATCACTTGATGATTATAAGCAATTTCTTTCACAAGATGATATGATCGAACTTGAAGATAAGTTTCGCTCTTTAAATGATGTACAAGTTAATTATTTGTTGAAACCATCGAGAGAGATAAATAAAGTATCGGAAACTTTAAAAAATTATGTAATAGGATATGAAACAAGCATAGATCTTGGTTTACAGAATATTGATAAAAAAAATATTGAACCATATATGGACATAAAAAAAGGTAAATTGTAATAATACGGAATGCTTAAAAAAAATTTGTTCTTCGGTCAATTACAGGTTGCTGCAGAGTTCTGTTAGCTTGTAGACCATGGCTATGTGTCTTGTCCTCAAACTGTGTTGCAGTGGTGTAGAATACAGGTTTAGTCCTGCTCACTGATCGCAATGTGCTCCTCTCGTAAAAGAAAGCCTCAGTCGCCTACAGTGCAGCTTTGAAGCAGAGATTGATGCCCACTCTACCCCCTGACAGACCATAGGACCGCTGTGAGCGCCACACTCGCGCTTACAGCGATCTCTTTATGGCCTGGCCACCCACCGTCGACTCTCACGCCTTCACCCGCGCGATATCCGGCGGACGAGTGGTGAACTCAGGCGACATCTTATCACGCCGCATCTCCCAGCCCTTGTTCAGCCCGGCACTGGCGTTCCCGGAAAATGCGAGAAAAGACTCATCATGGGAGTAGATTTCAATGTCCGGCGTGAAGGACGCTAGAACGGTCATCACCCGGTCCGACATGTCCGAGTAAAGGGCATAGTTGGACGAAAACAAGTGGACTCGGTGCTTGATAAAAAAGTCCTTCCACTTGAAAGCCGGGGCGCCCATGAGCAGGCCGAGCTTCTTGACCTCGTTGGACCTAGCCACGACACAGCCGTTGTTGTTGGAGAGGACAATCACTTCGGATTGCGGACCTTAAACCGACTGGTATGGCTCTGGTTTTCTTGGCTTCTTTGCTTACCAAGGCCATGCAGATTTGGAAGTATTTCTGATGAGTTTGTTTTTTATGGGCAGAGTTGCTGCCCTGACATCGAAGCTGGCAACCTATTCGTACAACTGGAGTTTTTATGTGCTTTCGATTCGGCTTGTGGGCTGACCCGCAGGAGGTGCAGTCCCTTTTTCAACTCCAGGAGCCGCTGCCCCTGGAGCCACGGTACAACATTGCCCCCGGTCAGGAGGTTCTGGCCGTTGGCCAGGATTCCAATCAGGTACGAAAGGCATCCTCGTTGCTCTGGGGGCTAGTGCCTCATTGGGCCAAAAAGTCCAAAACCGGCTGCAAGATGATCAACGCCAGGGCCGAATCTTTGTGGAATAAGCTGGCTTACAAAACTGCGGCCAAGCGGCGAGCTGGATATCTATCAGGTCAGCACAGAGGTCAATAGCCCGAAGAACGACCATCCCGGGGTGGTTGAGTCGGTGAAGGAATAAGGTATGGCCACAGTGGTCCGAGGTTGGGTCGACCGCGAGAGGCTGGCTGCGACTATGGGCATTTCGGAGCCGCTGCGTGTTGTGCTGTGCCAGACTGTTGTTTGGCCGGGCTAGCTCAGACTGGAGCAATACTTCGAGCTTGGATTGATCATCGCATCTGACTGCCTGTCTGCGTAATGCTACCCACATCAGAAAAGTTCGCTTTTTTAAGACAACAGCGGCATTCATGTGATTCACGTCGTCAGGGAAATCAATCCCAACCTGGCCGAAGGGTACCTGGGAAAGTCCTGCCAGGATGAACGCCCTCAGATCTGCAAGCAGGCCCTGGAGACAAGGCTGACCAACGAGTATCCAGGGATTCAGATCCTGGTTGAATCCTGAGAACCCGGAGAGGCCATCTCGCACTATGCCGAGAGCATCGACGCCGACCTCATCGTCATGACCTCCCACGGCCGAAGAGGGATGAAGGAGCACCTCATCGGCTCGGTGGCCGAGCGGGTCCTCCGGCTGGCCAAATGCCCGGTCCTGACCCTCAAGCCCCACAAGGAATAGGGTCATCAGTGCAGCAGTTGGCTGCACTGAACAATCAACTGTGGTTGCCAGACAGCCCCATCACCCGGATCTTATCCATATCTCACCTTTTGCGATGTCTGGGAGGTGTTCATCAGGTATATCCAGTAAGGAAGGAGTCGCCCTCTGAAGGGCGACTCTATCCTTACTGGATATATTGGTTATGACAAAAAGGGGGTTGACTGTTAATCTGTTTGCCCTTACTCTAAAGTAAGGAAATAATAAAAAGTAAGGAGAAGATGGGCGATGGCCACACTAACAAAGAAGGGGCAGGTAACAATCCCGAAAGCAATTCGGGATTCACTTGGCTTAAAGACAGGAGATAAGCTTGAATTCGTCATCATTGAAAGCGGGGAAGCATTTCTGAGACCGGTTACCAAGAAGGTAGATGATGTCTTCGGAAGGTTGCACAAGCCCGGAAAAGAGCCTGTTTCTATTGAAGAGATGGATGCTGGTATAAAACAGAAAATGAGGACGGCTTTCAAATGAAGGCCTTGGACACAAATGTGCTGGTTCGATTCCTTGTGAAGGATGACGAGCAACAAGCTCAGGTTGTTTACAGGAAGTTCAAACAGGCCGAGGCCAAAAAGGACATTTTCTTTATTCCTGTACTCGTCGTTCTTGAGACTGTCTGGGTGCTCGAATCAGTTTATGAGGTTACTCGACAAGAGATACTGGACGCCATCGACCAGCTTCTGGCGATGCCCATCCTAAAATTTGAGGTACAATCAGCGGTTCGCAGCTTTGTCTCTTCGGCACGAGAGAACAAGACAGACCTTACGGATCTATTGATTGCGCATTGCGCGAGGTCCTCGGGCTGTGAATGCGTGATCACGTTTGACAGGAGAGCCTCAAACTTTGCCTTATTCGAGCTTCTCAAATAGGAAAAGGTGAAAGATTGGGGGTCAGTTTTGCTTTTTGAGCCTTTACGCTGATCGGCCGCCTCTGTCCGAGCGTCTGACAACTACTTCATGGGGAGTTGCTCAAAGACCATGTTGGAAAACAAGGCGTCCATCTCCTTGAAAACGGGCTGGCCTACGAGGAATTCATATATCTCGTCCGCCTTGGCAGCGGGGTCAACGTCCTGGAAACGTTCAGGATAGATGGTTTTGCCGATAAACCATGCATTAGCGAGAACAGAACCGAAGTTGGCGTTGTACCAGTTGTAGGGAAGTACGCCAAAGACCTGTTCCTGCTGAACCGCTGTCAGCAAACGATAGGCCGGATCGGTACGCAACTCGTAGAGCCCCCCGGCGTTTTCACCCATGTGCAGTGTTGTAAGATCCAGGAACAGGAAATCCGGATCCATCTCCAAAATTTTTTCCTTGGCAATATCTGCATGTGAGAGTTCCTTACCGAACAGAACAGGGTGAAAACCGGCATTTACAACATTGACGAGCTTGAAAGGCATATAGCCTGGCTCAGTGGACTGGAAGGCATGAGGTCCACGTTTGGCCACTCCACCAATGAAAGCTGTAGGCCGTTTGTCTTTAGAAAGGTCTTGCGTGCGCCTGTTCAGTTCAGCGAAGCTTTTCAGAAAAAAAGTGATAACTTCCTCAGCTCTCTGACTCTTATTCATGACCTGGCCCATGATGCGAAGAGCATGAAAAAACTTTTCACGATTTGGGCCCAAGTCGCCATAATCCATTGTCACCACTGGAATGTTTGTTTTCTCCTGCAGCTCTATGGGGTCGTGACCCATTCCGTCCCAGACTTTGAAGATCATTTCTGGCTGTTGTTCAAGCGAGACAATCATTTCGGGATTGTCGTACCCCCGGAACTCGCCGAATATAGGCATATTTCTGAACTGGGGATTGGCCAGATGGTACGGACGGGCCTGACGTCCCTTGCGTTTGCCCTCGTTGGTGTCAACAGCCACAACAGCATCCTGGGCCTGGAGATAGCAAAGAAGCCTTAAACACCCGGAGCCGGAACAAATGACCTTAGACACAGAGGTGGGGATCTCGACTTGGCGGTCTAGGGCATCTGAAACAATGCGGGTTTGGGCAGCTTGGAGTGGTTCAAGAGAGCCAAAAGAAGCAAGGATACCAATGGTAAAAAAGATGAAAAGTGTGTGTTTCGTCATGAGAATTTCTTTTTTTAGTTGCGGCTGCAAAAACTCAAGATGCAGCCGCAAGCATTCAGGGTTTAGAATCCAGGAGTCAGTATAATCAAAGAGTTACAAACAAAACTTGACGCCGGGAAACCGCTACTCGGACTTTTTGCACTGGCGTCTAGATGGAGAAACCGGGAAGTTGAAGCTCTTCTGCCTGCGCTCCAAGCACTCCACTATGATCTGTAATCACTGGCCACTTTCCCGTGGAATCCTCAGGGCTCTCCTCATCAAGACTGAAACACAGCCTCCAAGAATATCAATCCCGAGAAGCACCGACACTGCGTATTAAAGGTCTATCTTCAGTCCACCCATGAACACAGCTCCTGGGGCAACTGTATCCTCTTTGCTAGCCTGTCTGAAAATAATGTATTCTTCATCAAAAATATTTTCCGCATTAAAATACACAGTAAAGCGATCCATAAACTTGCGGGAGATTCTGAGATCAACCGTTGTGTAATCGCTTTCTTTAAATGTGTTTTTTTCATCTAAGTATATGTCGGCGTAGTAGTTGACAAGCAAACTCACATCTACAAGGTTCGGATTTTTATAGTTGACACCTACATGAAATTTGTGCCGGGGGTCATTGGGCAAATAATTTCCTTCCAATTCTGGATTATTTTTGTCTTCATTAACTTCTGAAATGTTGTACGTATAGTTGGCAAATAAGCTCAGGTCTTGTCTTGGATACCACTGCACTTCAAGTTCCGTCCCATAAATGTCCACCTCATTGATATTGTCCTTGATGTACTCGTTTCTCGTTTTACCTCCTGAAATTGGTACTTGGGCGGTCAAGCGATCCCCAATGTAATCCTGGGCAAAGGCTTGATAAAATGTAGCTTTGGCCATCAGATTTTCTGTCAGAAAGTGTTCCACCCCGAGGTCATAGGACCAGATCTCCTCCGGCTTCAGGTTTGGATTTGCCTCTCTGTAATATTGCCCCCCTTGGCGCACATGGACTTTGAACATTTCAAACAAACTGGGGGCTCGAAAGCCTTTGCCTCCGGAAGCCCTGAAGGTAGTATTCGGATTGAAATGATAGGTGAGCCCCAGTTTGGGGGAGAAACTGTCCTCGGTTTCAGAATCAAAGCTGTTGTCAAAGGGAGCTTTACCGGCACTTTTGGCACTGTCCCAGTTGGCTCCGTCAAATGTTTTGATATAGTCATAGCGGGCCCCCAGGGAAACAAGGAAGGAATCGTCTAAAAACCTGAAATCCAAACTGGAAAAAGGTGAAATAAAGCGTTGTTTGCCCCCTGCCCCTTCTTTTCGATCGCTGTTGGTGTAGACATTGTCGTAATCCCAGGAAACTTCCTTGAAGGCTGCTCCCAGGGTCAGTTTGGCCCAGGGACTCAAATTCAGGCTGCCCTGCAGGTCTGCTCCCCAAGTGTCTGCGGGTACCTCTTCTTGACGCAGTAGAAAATCAAAGTTTGGGCTTTTGTCCTGAAAGGCTGTCTTATCCGCGCGGTTGAGGTAAACCAGGCTTTTGAGCTCAAGGAACTCTCCCTGATGGGAAAAGTTGAGCCAGTGCTGGTCCAGTTGCAGTTCATCGTAGAAGAACTCACGCCCCTTTCCGGTTTCGTGGTCATAGTAAAGTGAAGCCAGGCTGAGATTCGTCTGAGTACCAAAATCATAGGTTGCCTTGCCCATGACCTTGCCCACATCCCGGTGGCGTTTGATGTTGTAGCTCTGGGGGTTGTCGGTCATGTAAAACCCGTCGCTTTCTTCATACCCTCCGGCCAGGAGCACCCCGAAATCCTGAAACTTCTGACTGTGAAACCCTGCCCCCTTGTAGGTATCCGCTGTGCCGGCCTCGCCCCTGATGGAGGTTTCTCTGTCCTTTTGAGGGCTTTTAGTAATAATATGAATCACTCCGCCCAATCCCTCGGATCCATAAAGGGCTGACGTCGGTCCGCGCAGGATTTCTATGCGCTGAATGGCCTCTTTGGGGATATATCCCCAGGCCACCCAGGCAATGGCGTTGTTAAAGTTATCATTTTGAGGCACGCCATCCACCAGAAGGAGCACCCTGTTTTGGCCCGCACCGCGCATGTTCAACGGACTGACGACGCCGTTGGTCTGCAGGCCAAAGTGCCGGAAATTGTAGATTCCGGGCACGCTTCGCACGATGTCTTCCACCCGATCAAACGGGGATTCCATAATGTCTTCACTCGACAGGACCGTCACGCTCTGGGGAGCATCGCTGACCGGGATTTCACTCCTTGTGGACGAAATCACAACTTCACCCAGGTCGTAAACTTTTTCAGCAAAGGCCGTGCCCCAACCGCCGACCACAACCCAGGACGACAGCAGGAAAATGACTGCTCTGTACCCCGACAACTTCATACCCGCCTCCTTGTGCCTTCAGTTTTTGAAACTCAACTCCTGGAGAATGAAGCCTGGGTAGCATTAATATATTTTTTTTGCAACTGAAAGCATACATTTTAAAAAATCACGATCGAAATGGATGAATCTTGCCAGATATCTGGAACCTGCTGGGCGATCACCGCAATTTGAGAATCAGAAACGCCATTCTTGCCGTCTCCTTTCAGCAAATGGTCGGGCCATTCATCAGAATTCCATAGCCTCAGCGATAGTAGTGCAGGCCAAGGCCTATGTATTCCACCATCTCGTCGTAGAACTGGCCGTTGGGAGAGTGGCCCTGGTAGTATTCAAGAGTGAGCTGGAGCCTGTTGGCTGTGGTTTTGTTCCGGCTTCCAAGCTGTAAGCCCAATTTGGCTGAGACATCCAGATCCCATTCGTTCTCCTCTTCACTCTGCAGATCTACAGCCGCAATGGGTTGCAGGAGCCCGTCCCAAAAACCATGGGGACAGACCCATTCCAGTCCTCCCTGGACTGACCAGGGGTCGAGATCGGAGGGCTCCTTGTGGACCAAGTAGCCTCCGCCACCGTAAAGCCTGGACCCGAAGGGCAGGTCGAGGGCGAGCAAACTGTCGACTTTTTCGTAGCTCAGGTTTTCCTCAGTGTGCTCACGAGCCCCAAGGCCCGCTGGAATGCTGAGGGCCGCGAAAACAAAAATGGCCAGACAAACAGATTTCATTGACGGACCTCCTTGTGGAT
>CAYOID010000038.1:0-29208 GCA_964403955.1 uncultured Desulfohalobiaceae bacterium
GATCATCAACAAAGAGCTCAGCGCTGTTTCGGCAGCGCTGAGCTCACACCAGCCTGAAGCCGATAGCGCCGTTGACCATGCCCTTGACCCCATCCACGGCATCGTCAACCGCTTTTTCGGCCATGGCCAGGCTGATCCCTTTGGCTGCAGCCAGAACCATCTTCATGGACCGTCTGTGCAGACGCATCAGGCTGTAGGCCATGTCCTCGTCGATCTGGCCCTGAACCTTCCATTCCATGACCTCCTCCATGCTCTGAGTGAACTTTCTGGCCTCGGCTGCGGCAAAGGTTCCGGCCGACTCCCAGAGATCACCCAAGCGCTCTTTCAAGGTCGCTGTCATTGATTCCACCACTGCCTGGATGTCAAGATCGCTCATAGCCCCTCCCTCAGTGGACGTTGGTACCATGGACGTGAGTGCAAAAAGTCCAGCTGGTCGTTCTCCGCTCCCAACACTATTTTGCAACTCTTTGACTCTACTGACTCCTTGGTTCTGAATCCTGAATGCTTGCGGCTGCATCTTGAGTTTTTGCAGCCGCATCGACCATAGGTCAGGATGGCAATCCTATGGCTGCCCATGCATACGATCAAACGTAAGGCACCAGCTTGATCAGGAAGACGGGGTCCGTTCTTCCAGAATGCCCTTCAAGACCATCAAGTGCTCGATGATGCTTCGAAATGACTGCTGTAAAGCCTTCAAGGACGAATCCCAGTAAAGTTTCAGGCTCTGTTCGTACTTTTCAAGCTTTATCCCGCCCCCCGCATCCTGGAGGGAGGTGATCTTCGCAGACTGCCGTTGATGCGCGCCCTGCAGCTCCTGATACTGCTTGAGCAGGGACTGGTAATTGTCGGTCAACGGGGTGTTCTTCAGCCCTTCTTCCTGGAGGTCGGCCCTGGTCAGCAGGGCCTTGGTCCGCCCGGCGGCGCTGGAGTAGAAATCCTGATGACGGCTGAACTTGAAGCCCGGAGTGCCGATGGCATCCTGGATCTGGGTGAAGAAGGTCTCTGTGTCCTGGTGCAGCGTGCTGGTCTGGCTGTCCAGGACCGGATCATAGTCGGCAGCCAGGTTCATCCAGGCGCATCCAGCCCCGAGACAGAGCAGCAATGCGGCAACCCATAGCTTGAAGACCCTGTTTGTGGCCATAGTCCCTCCTTTGATCAGGCTCTTTTCCCCGCTCACTCAACCCAAATATTCAGCGCAGCCAGCGGCTGCGCTGAATGGTAAAACTTCAGCAAAAATCAGACCAGATGGATCCAAAAATAATTATTTGAAATCTTGCATATAATTTTAAAAACACAGACTAAAGCTGCACTGCACCAACTCTTTTGATTGAAAACAAGTTCTTTTTTGTGGAAATATTTTGCACTCGGAGGGTCATACGAGCCATGGTGGGGCTTGTTTTTTTGGTTCTCATGGTTACACTTCCTGTTTACCCATGTATGCTTTGAACACCATGACCAACAAAGGAGGCCCGGCATGGAAGACAAACGAAACCTGCACCTTGAAGTCCAGGAGCACATCAACTGTTTTGGGGACACGGACTATCTCAAGGAGATGTCCACAGTCAAAAACGATGCCGACCCGAGTCAGGCAGCCCTGAAATGGCTGGCTTTGGCAGCACTGCACGGGATCAACGCCAACGCCAAAAAGATCACCTTGAAGCAGGAAGGAGATCAAGCCCCGTCCATTATGGCCGAGTACCGCAAGACCGAACTCCCTTCACCCGGTCAGACCGTCGGGGGAGAGGTCGTCAAGGCTCTTCAGTCCATCACCCATATCGAGGGAGAAAAAGGCAAGATCCCATTGGCCCTTGGCATCCGGGACAGCAACGTCAATCTGGAGGTCAAGTTCAAGACCGAGAAAGGCAAGACCAAAATCAGCCTCGAGTTCCCGGAGGAGTAATCTTCTGGATCAACCCCTGTTCTGGCAAAGATCCGCAAACGTGATCAGAGGCAGAGTCAGAGCCAAGGCGTACCAGGTACCATGTGCGGAGCTGGCTCTGCCTCGAAGACTGAATTTTTCAAAACAAAGCCAATATCCGGCTGTGCGTAAATGGATCGAGGAAACATGGTCACTGCAGGCTTGAAGCTCGGTCTGACTGCTCTCATGTTCAGCCTGATCCTCGGCCTTGGGACCCAGGTCGGGACGAGTTGGGTCCATTCCTCTCCAGGTCAGTCAATCCTGCTGCAGAAAACCCCTGCCTCGGTCCTGTTCAGCAGCCCAATCGTCCAGAACGTGTCCCGGCTTCCAGGGACCGACATCAGACTGAATCTGTCCTTCAGCGACCACCTTGACCGGCCTGTGGTCAACGGGACCCTCTCCGGCCAGGCAGGCCGAAATCCAGAGGGGGGCTTGAACTTTGACCTGAAGCTGAATCAGACCATGCTCAGGCTGCCCTGGGTGTCAACAACAGTGTCCGGCAGGTTCGCGGGCACACTCAGTCCCAGCGGGGATGACCTCTTTCTCGATTCCTGGGACCTGAAAATCTTCAATCCCCGCGGGCCATTCATGCAGCCCGGGACTTCGCTTCCAGACCTGACCCTGACCGGTGCAGCCACCAGGATCACCGGGCAGGACAGTATAAAGGCCGAGAATGTCCAGGTCCGCTTCGGCACTCAGACCCTGGCTGCCGGCCAGATGGAACTCTCCAGCCAGGAGGGGCTCCAAGGCACATGGTCTGCCAGCGTCCCGGCCCTTTTTGACCTGCTGGCCTCCATGCTTCCAGAGTTTCCCTTGAAGCTCTCAAACCCTGATGCCTGGAGCTCCACGGACCTGGACCTGATCTTCAGCCTGCCTGTCGGGCAGACAGAGGGCGAGACTCCTGCTCACCTGCGCATTGCATCCACAACGTTCCTGGGGGTGTCTTTTCCTGAATCAGGCCTGGCCCTGAACCTGCCCCCTGGGGTGCTCAAGCTGGTGGCCAACCGGGAATCAGGACAGCCAGCCCAGGAAAAAGTTCATATCCAGACCGATTTCAAGGCCAGCCGGCCGCTGTCGTTCGGACCTGTACGCATCGCTTCCCCTGAACTTTCCACCAGACTCAGCTGGGACGGGAAGCGCCTTCAAGCCCATAAGGCCCGCCTCCAGGCCTCCAACCTCTCTGTGCAAACTGCATCCAGGACAATCGGAACCGGACCTTTTCAATTGACATCCGGCAGCTTGCGCCTGTTGCCCGGGCTGGAAGCAGTGGACGCGCTCAAGCTCGATTTCCAGGACCTGGGAGCTTTGGACCTTTGGATCAGGGCTGACTCGAAGCAGTCCACTTTCAGCAGCACATTTGAAACCGGCAACATCGAACTGGACAGCCTGCTCGGGATCATCTCCCAGGCAACCGGGCTTGATCCTGATCCCTGGTCCGTTCAGGGCAGCCTGACCTGCTCCGGCAGTCTCACAGGCAGGAAGAACCTGCCCGACCTGAAGACCGACTGCACCGTCAAGGACCTGGCCCTGGCTTCCCCTGACGGGCGCATCCTGACCGACAGGGTCGCTGTCCAAGCCACGGCCGCGTTGCACAGCACCAGGCAGAACCGCGGCCTGCAAGCCGAAATCGGGATCCATGCAGGAGAAGCTCTGTGGGGCACCAGGTATGCCAATTTTGAGACCACCCCTGTGGCTTTGAACCTTGAAGGACATTCAAAAGAAGGCCTGCTGCCCTCCAAGATCGGCCTGCAGGCCAGTTGGTCGGGTCTTGGGACATTGATCCTGGATTCAAAGCTCGAAAAAACTCCGGAAGGCCTCCTGGCCCATGGCCAGTCCAGCATGAACGTCAGCCATCTCGGCAAGCTCCTTGAGCTTGCAGCCCCGGGATCGAGCAACCTGACCGTAGCCGGCCGGGCCTCTTTCGAGGGACGATTCACAGCTGGCCGTTCAGGAATGGCTGCCAAAGGACACATCCAGGCTCCAGACCTTGAAATCCAGAGTGCTGACAACGCAACCAGGATTCAAGACGCCAGTCTTGATCTGCCCCTGCACGTTGTGCTTGGCTCTGCAGATCAAGGCCTCTACCAATTCGCTCCGCCTGGCTGGGGTCAGCTCGATCCGGGTCGGATCAGCTTCCAGGGACAAGGGGTCAAGATTTCGCCGATCAGGCTTTCCCTCCGGCCCGAAAGGCTGCTGACCCAGGGGGAGCTGAACCTGGCGGCTCCTGGCTTCAAAGGCTCTCTGTCCAACATCGTGGTCCACAAACCGACCAGCCCTGATTTTGAGGTCAAAACCCGTCTGAGCATAGACGAGCTGGACCTGCACACCCTGTCTCCACAAGAATTCCCCATCCAGGGCCGGATCACAGGGGACCTCCCCAGGATCGTTCTCAACCGGCAGGCCCTGCGCACTACCGGGCAGCTTTCCGGAACATTCTTCGGCGGGGAGCTGGGCATCTCCGATCTGGTCATGCTCAGACCCTTTGATCCCAGCCGGGAGTTTGGAGGGTCCTGCCGGGTCACAGCCCTGCACATAGAGGATTTGAGCTCCTCGATGGGCGGAGGCAAAGTCACCGGGCGCATGAACCTCTCCCTCCAGAACTTACGGATAGCCTATGGACAGCCGGTTGAATTCGGTCTCAAGGCCCGTTCAGTCCAGACTCAGGGGGTCAAGCAGCGGATCAGCCTGGAGGCGGTGAACAGCCTGTCCATCATCGGCACTGGCCAGGGCCTCTCAGGTCTGGGAATCAAGTTTTACGCAAACTTTTTCAAAGAATTCCCCTACCAGGATATCGGCCTGGCCTGTGCACTGAAAAACGACACCTTCACCCTCAGCGGCCTGATCCATGACAGCGGCATGGAATATATTGTCAAACGTCCGATTTTAGGCATCAATGTCATCAATACCACGCCGCGCAACCGGATTGCCTTCTCGGACATGCTCAAACGCATCAACCGCATTGCCAAGCAGTCCGATTCAAAAAAACACATTGCTGACCCCGGGGCTGCCTCTGATATTGATTGATCGCGGAGTATCGCCTATAGTGGAAACATTGCCCAAGAGCGACAACAGCCGGCTGCACACTCGGCTGCACACATATGAAAAGCTCAAGGCGCTTTGGAAATAACCAGGGGCTCGATGCGCTGTCTTCGACAGGGCCTTGGGCTTGAGGAGCAGCCGGCACAACCTGAGGAGGTCCTGCGCAATGCTTCAACATCTCCACCTGAAAATGACCGCGGTCTGCCTGAGCTGCCTGCTGGCCGCATGCGTGACTGTGAACATTTACTTCCCGGCTGCCGAGGTCCAGAAAACCGCCGATGAAATCGTGGATGACATTTACGGCCCCCCTTCAGGGCAGGACTCTTCAAGCCAGGAGGACCAGTCCTTCTTATGGCACATCATGGACGCTCTGGGACCTGACAGGGCCTATGCAGCCGAAAGTGCCACCCAAGTCAGCAATGCGGCCATACGGGGACTGAAAGCCGAGATGCGCCAAAACCACAAGCAGCTTGAACCCTTTTACAACTCCGGAGCCGTGGGCATCACCAATCAGGGACTCTTGACCATCAGGGAAGACTCCTCCCTGTCCCTGGCCCAAAAAGGCACATTGCGTTCTCTGGTGCAGAAGGACAACCAGGCCCGGGAGCAGCTCTACGCTGAGGTGGCCAAGGCCCTGGATCTCAAACCCAATCAGGTTGCAGACGTTCAGGAGATCTTTGCCAGGACCTGGCGGGAAAAAGCCGAGTCCGGGTGGTGGATACAAAAGGACAGCGGTCAATGGGCGCAGAAATGAAACCAAAAAAGGAGATGGAAATGAAAAAGCGCGGACTCTTGATTGTACTAGCCTTGTGCTTGCTGGTGTTCTGTCAGGCCTGCGGCCAGGACGAGCAAGCCGACACAGCCAAAGGCGAGGCGGTCAAGGAAACCAAAGAAGCGGTCGAGGCCACCGAGGAGGCTGTCCAGCAGCAGGCCAAATCATGGATGGATGAGCTTCAAAAAGACATGGACGGCATCCAGGACAAGATGAACGGCCTGCAGTCCAGGGTCAAAGACCTCGGTCAGGTTGCCCAGAAAGGTGCTCAATCTACCCTGGAAAAGATTCAGGAAAAGCAGGCCGATCTCAAGGCTCAAATGCAGAAAGCCCAGGATGCAAGCGGCGAAGCCGCTCAAGCTTCCAGGGAAAAGCTGCGGCAGATGATCGACGATCTGCAGAATCAGCTTGAAGAGCTGGAAAAAATGGTCAGCTCCTGATTCTTTCCTGCCGGTAGCCGGCAGGAAAGAATCAGGATAAGGGAAGAATAACAGAAAAAAGGTCAGGGACCTGCAGCACAGTGCGGCATGTCCCTGACCTTTTTTCAGGCTTCAACTCCAGCCAGACCCTGGAGAAAGGCATGGATGTTCGGGCCAAGCTCCTGGGCCGCATACCCCCCCTCCAGGACACAAAACGTCGGCAGATCAAGCCTGTGAATGAGTCGGCCGATCTCGGTGTAACACCCCCTGCTCAAGCCCAGAGAAGCCAATGGATCAAGGAGGTAGCCGTCGAACCCGGCTGAAACCGCTACCAGTTCCGCCGCAGCAGCATTGGCCAGGAGAGCCTCCATGTTCTTCAGATAGGTCCTGTCCCCAACCTGGCCAAAGAAGGGGCTGTTGGAGTAGTTCGAGCCCGAGGTCAGCCCTGTTCCCGGAAAGCCTGTGCTGTGCAGGGATACATACTGCACCCTTGGATCGTTTGTAAAAATATCCTGGGTCCCGTTACCGTGATGGGCGTCAAAATCGATGATCAGGGTTTGAAGGCCAAGCCTGGCCACGGCAATGGCAATGCTATTGAAGTAGCTGAAACCGCCATGGAAATTTCTGCCGGCATGGTGCCCTGGAGGACGCATCAGGGAAAAGCCTTTGCGTTCAGAAGCCATGATGGCCCCACCTGCAGCCAGGCACGCATAATCATAGATATCTTTATAACCTGGGGTGCCAACCTCAAAAAAGGCTCCATCCCTGATCCGCTGAACGTGTTCGGCTGTATGCACCCGAAGCAGATCCTCTTTGGAACACAGCTGGGATTCGAAAAAGGTGTACCCCAAGGAGTGCAGGTATTCCGAGGCCAGACGGATTCTCAGAGGCGACTCGGGAGTGTCGGAGCTTCCAAATTTCAGGCAGGCTGATGAGTGAATGATGTCCATACACGGTCATGAAAAATTCAGTGTCAGCGCAGCCAGAGACTGCGCTGACACTGAATTTTAGGACTCTTTCCAGAACCAGGGGAATTTCTTCTTGGACTCGTGCTTGACGATCATCACCGGGGTCTCTTTCTTCATCAATCGAAAGGACTCGCAGATATTGCCCAAAAGGGATGTCACCCTGGACGTTTCGCCCATGGCCCCGGCGATGATCAGGCCGGCCTCTTCCTCCACCGCGGCCTCATAGATCCTTTCAGCCGTGTTGCTGATCTGATCGTTAATCTCGATCCGGCATGAAACCTGATCCGGAGTGAGGCCGTAGTGCTTGAGAAGCTGCTGGAAAGCTTTCTTTGACTGCTGCTGATCACGGCTGGTGCTGCGGTCTGTGGTCGCTGGAAAGTAAGCCCGGGCCGGATCGGACACAAAATAACAGATCAGCTCACCCTCGCATGCTCTCGAGATATCCAAAGCCAGCTCAAAGGCCTTGACCGAGGCGTTGGAAAAATCGATGGCGCACAGAATGGGACCTTCGAGCCTCTCTGTATCCTGCGTCACAAACAGGATGTCGCTCTCAGCCTGAGCCGCAATTTTTTGACTGTACCTGGCCAGGCGGTTCTCCCCATATTTCTGCCCGATCAGGGTCAGATCGATCTCCCGATCCTTGATGTAGTCGATGACTTCCTGGGCCGCGTCTTCATAGCCCACTCTGGTCACAATGTCCCACTGGCAATCGGATTCAAAATGGCTGCCCACGGATTGTTGTATTTCATTCAGAATGATCGACTTGAGCTCGGTCTCCACATCCGGAAAGCTTTTGCTCGTCCGGTCGGGAAGGTCATAGGCCTGTATGGCATGAAAAAAGGAGACCCTCCTGACCATGAGGGCCTTGGCCAGGATGGCGGCATACCGGATCACAACCGGATCGATATCGGTCAGGTCCAGACAGGCCAGAAGATGTCGAACCGGCTGAAGCAGCTTGGGATTGTACTCCGCTGTCATAGTGAGAGGCTCATTTTTTGTCCTGTTTGTCCGGATCCCTGGGTGGTTCGCCCTGGGAGGCGGACCGGGGTTCTTGCTGACTCAACAACCGTTGGACCAGCTCCTGATACGATTCCCGCTCAGCAGCCTTTGCTCTCAAGGCCTCGGTTTCATATTCATTTTTCAATCCTTTCCACAAACTATACCCCATGATGAGCAACAACACGGCAAAAGGCAAGCCCGTGGTGATGGAGGCAGTCTGCAGTGCGCTCAATCCCCCTCCCAGGAGCAGGACAGCTGCTACAGCACCTTCCATGGAAGCCCAAAATACGCGCTGGACCACCGGAGAATTGAGCTTGCCCCCGGAAGTGAAGGCGTCAACCACCAGAGACCCGGAATCGGAAGAGGTGACGAAAAAGCTGATCACCAGGGCCATGGCCGCAAAATTGGTGACCTGAGCCAAGGGGAACTCTTCCAGGAGAACGTATATGGCCACGGCCACATTCTCCTTGACCGGGCCAGCGATGCTGCCCATGTTCTCCAATTCGATGAACAGGGCCGAGCCCCCGAAAGCCGAAATCCACAGGAAGGTCAGCAGCGAAGGAATGATGAGCACGCTGAGCACAAACTCCCGGACTGTTCGGCCCTTGGAGATCCTGGCGATGAACATGCCCACAAAGGGGGACCAGGATATCCACCAGGCCCAGTAGAACACGGTCCAGCTGTTCTGCCAGTTGCCATCCTGATAACTCTCGGTCCAGAAGCTGGTCTGGAAGAAATCCTCCAGATAGACGCCGATGTTCTGGGCAAAGGCGTCCAAAACCATCACGCTGGGACCGAAGATGAGGATGAAAACCAGGAGCACGGCACCGAGGTTGATGTTCATTTCGCTCAAGCGTTTCACTCCCCGATCAAGCCCTGAAATCACGGATATTGTGGCCCCCAGGGTGATCACCGCCACAAGCACAACCTGCATGCGGATGGAATCCGGCAACCCAAAGAGATGGTTCAGCCCGGCATTGACCTGTTGCACCCCGAAGCCAAGGGACGTGGCCAGACCGAACAGTGTAGACAGCACTGCCAAAACATCGATGACATCCCCCCAGACCCCGTAGACTCTCTTCCCCAGCAAGGGGTAGAAAATGGAGCGAACAGCCAGGGGCAGCTTGCGGTTGAAGGTGAAAAAGGCCAGGGCCATGCCCACCAGGGCGTAGATTCCCCAGGGATGAAGCCCCCAGTGGAGAAAAGTGGTCTTCATGGCGATGCGGGCGGAATCTCCCGGACTCCCGCTGCCATAGGGCGGATCCATGAAGTGAAACAGTGGTTCGGCAACGCTCCAGAACAGGATGCCGATTCCCATTCCAGCGCTGAAGAGCATGGCGAACCAGGAAAGCCTGGAAAAATCAGGAACCGCGTTCTTGCCCCCCAGCCTGATGGTCCCGTACCTGCTGAAAGCGAGATAGATCATCAAAAAGAGGTAGGTATTCACGGACAGGATCAGAAACCAGCCAAAGTTGTTGGAGATAAAGCTCTGGATGGTTGAGAAGACGTCTTCCATGGGGTCGCCGACGACCAGGGTGACCGCGATGAAAAGAACGCTGAGCACCGCCGCCGGCCAGAAGACCGGGGGATGGATGTCAAAAAAACGATGGGCCTTGTCTGGGCTGGAGGGGTTGGACGACGTTGGTTCAGCCATCTTTACAGTCCTGTTTGAGAATGTTCCCTGGCGGCACTCACTCTTATCGCTCAGGGCTTTGGTCGATCATCTCAAGAAAAATGAAACAGCAGCCAAGCCGAGGCCGGACAAACAGAAGAAGCCCGGCCTGTATATTCAGACCGGGCTACTCAATTCACCAGGGTGTCGTCAAGCTCAGAAGGTCTCAGCTTTGCCAGCGGCTGCGCTGACTTCTATCTTCGGCCAGCACTCTGCTTTTTTACAGGCCCGTCGCCTCAGGCTGCATAGGCCTTTTCAAAGTTGGGGACCACCTGCTTTTTCCGGCTCATGACCCCGTCCAGCCAGACTCTGTCACCTTTGGGAGAAGCACCGAAGGCCTTCTCTACCACTGAAGGATCGTCGGAGACCAGCAGCATTTCCGAGCCTTCTTTCATGATGTCTGTGAGCAGCAGAAAGACGCTGTGGTAATTGCCTTCATTTTTCAGGGTCTGGATATCTTTGGCCAGGTCTTCCTTGACCGAGTCCAGGAGAGAGAGGTCGACCACTTCCAGCTGACCAATGCCGACCTTGTTGCCGTTCATGTCGAAGTCCTTGTAGTCCCGCATCACCAGCTCCCTGACCGGAGTGCCCTCGATGGCCGACTTGACCTTGAACATCTCGACGCCCAAATCGCCCAGGTCGGACAGCCCGGCGATCTTGGCCAGGGCCTCGGCTGCATCTTTGTCCCGGTCTGTGCAGGTGGCTGACTTGAAGATGACCGTGTCGCTGAGGATGGCGCAGGTCATGATCCCGGCGATGTTCTTGGGGATCTCAACCCCAAAGAAGTCGTACATGTTCTTGAGCACGGTGCAGGTGCACCCCACCGGCCAGGTCCAGACCCAGATAGGATTGGGCGTGGTCACATCCCCGACCTTGTGATGATCGACAATGCCAAGGAGCTCACCCTTGTTGAGGTTGTCCAGACTTTGGGAAAGATCGGAGTGGTCGACCAGAAAAATCTGTTTGCCGCTGGCATCGGTGACCACTTCTGGATAATCGATCCCGAACTTGTCCAGAACGAACTTGCTTTCAGGATTGATCTCTCCCTGCAGTGCAGGCGTGGCTTCCACACCGAGCTTGCTCTTTAAGTCTGCCAGAGCAATGGCCGCACAGACTGAATCCGTATCCGGACTTTTGTGTCCCACCACATAGGCTGTCATTTCCAACCTCCTCATTTTTTTAAAAACTTCATAATCTTTTTCACCTGAACAAAAACTTTGTGACAATTAGCACAATATCAAAATCCTGCCAAGTCGTTCAGAGGCTCAATTTTTGCCTGCCCACTGGCGACTGGTCGTTCCCGACTGTCCCTCCTGTGCCCAAAAGCACACAATGCAAGCAGGAGCTCTCTGGAGCGGATTTCGCTCCTTGCTACCAGAGCAGGATGAGAAAACAGATCAGCATGCCGGCAATGAACATCTCATAAGCCCTTCTGATCCTCAGGGCCAGCAACCCGCCCACCAGGGCCATGGCCCAGAGATGGGGCCACTCCATACCGCCGGAGAAGGAAAAGGCTGTAAAGAACCGAGCCTGCAAGAGAGCGGTGCCCGCAATGACCACAAGGCTGAACAGGGCTGCATTTATTGCAGTCACCTGGACCATACTGCCCAGGACAATCCGCCCCAGGGGCAGCTCAAAGCAGCCTTCAGAAATTCGTTGATGGAGACAATCATAGCTGGCATTCTGCCAGGAGCGCTGTTTGGACTCCAGCCAGGCCCCGAGCCGGGCCATGAGGAGCCCGACCGCAATCAGGGGCAGGATGGTTGCAGGCGAATCGATCTGCATTTCACAGCTGAGCACAAGAATGGAAAAGGCTGCCAGGGTGCGGTGCGCAGGGATATATGTCCCGGCAGGAAAGAGGTCCAGCCAGAGCATTTCGAAAAATACAGCCAGACCGATACAGGTTGCCCACTGCCCGTAGAGGAGCCCTGCCAGCAGGCCGAGCACGATAGGACGATCAAAAAAGCCGATGCTGAGAGCAAAGCGGCTGAGTGAAATCAGGCCAAAAAAAAACTGCCGCCAATGAGAATGACAGGAAAAGAATGAATCATGGGGTCGCAGCTCACTCCTTCTGGATCATTTTTCCACCCGTTGTTCGGTCCTCACCATACCCTTTTCAGGTGGACCTCTGAGCTCGGGATGCATCTGAAGTCGAGATTCACACCCTGATCCTGAAAAAACCGCAGGCAGTTCTTGTCTTCCTGACTGAGGGCAATGTGATCGCAGACCTGAATCTTGCCTGGCTCATAGTGAATATTGCCGATGTTCAGGGTCTTGAAATGAAGCCCGTGCTCCAGAGCTTTTTTGGCGTCTGGACAGGTGGCAAAGAGGAGAAAAATCTGGGAGCAGACATGCTGCTTGCAGTACCAGTTCATTGTTTCAGCCGTCTCGGCGATCTGAGTGAAGACCAGATCCACCCCGGATGGGATGGCCAACTTGATGATTTCCTGTCGGAGCTGGTCCGCAAAGAGATCGTCATTGGCCAGAAACATCACGTTGGCTTTGGAATAGGGCAGCCATGTCTCGACAACCTGTCCATGGACCAGTCTGTTGTCGACTCGGACCCACATCCTACGCGTGTCCATCCGCAACTTTCCGCTTCAGCACTTCCCCGGCCACAAGAATGCCTTGCTGGCCTGCCAACTTGGCCTGTTTGGCCAGCTGATCGAGCGGCAGATCGCGATTGCTGAAAATTTTCAAGAGCAACGGCAGGTTGACGCCGGTGATCACTTCCAGTCGACGGGTTCCGAGAAAGGAAAGGCTCAGATTACTCGGGGTCCCCCCGAACATATCAGTCAAAATGATCACGCCCTGACCGGTATCGACATTTTTGATTCCCTCGTCCAGGGCCTCAACAATCGAGTTCATACCAAGATCTGTGGTCACAGAAAAGGTCAGGCACTGTTCCTGTCGGCCCACAATGCCCTCTGCAGCCTTGCGCAGTGTCTCCCCGAACTCTGCGTGGGTGACGATGATAACACCGATCATCTGTTCTGGTCACTCCTGTTTGCTACGATGTCTGAAATTTCCTACGAGCCCGAAATGACATTGCTGCTAGCTGGAAGCCATGATCGGGGCCGGCCCTGAGGCATGAGCTGAAAAGACAGTCGGCGGCTCTGCCTGCCCTGGAACTTGAAGGCTTGCTGACCAGGTCCGAGGTGAGGCTCATCCGAGCTCGAGATGTCTGTGCTCAATGGAAACCTGATACTTCATGTTCGTCAATTCAGCAAAGACCTTTTCAGCCACCGCAACAGAGCGGTGCCTGCCTCCGGTGCAGCCCAGGGCCAGGGTCAGTCGAAACCTGCCTTCCCCGGCATACAGGGGCAGCACATAGCTCAGAAAATCAAGAAACTTGTGTATGAAGGTCTGACCCGGTTCCGTCTTCAAAACAAAATGCGAAACAGCCTCCTCTTTACCGGAAAAGGGGCGCAGTTCATCCACAAAATATGGATTGGGCAACAATCGAAGGTCAAAGACCAGATCAGCCTCTTTGGGGACTCCGTACTTGAATCCAAAGGAAATGATGTGGATTCGAAGGCCATGCACAGCATCGCTGAGAAACTTCCATTCGTCCTGAAGATGCCTGCGCAGGTCATGGATGGAATACGAGGAGGTATCGATGACCATTTCCGCATCCCTGCGCAGGGGAGACAAGAGCTCCTGTTCCTTATTCAGGGCAAGCTCCAGGCCCATCTCCGTAGACTCCAGGGGATGAGGACGCCTGGTTGTGGCGTACCGCCGAATCAGGGTATCCTGATCTGCTTCCAGAAAAATGATCCTGGGCTGAATGCGGCAGGCCTCAAACCACTCCAGAGTCTGATTCCATTCTTCGATGAAACGTTGCTGGCGAATATCCATGCCCAGGGCCATTCCCCGGAACTGGGCCGGGTTTTCCCGGGCGAACAGGTCCACCAGCCTGGACACCATGCTTGAAGGCAAGCCATCGACACAAAAAAAACCTAAGTCTTCGAAAACATTCAGGGCAGTGCTCTTTCCTGCACCTGACAATCCAGTCAAGATGATCAGCGGAAGCTGGAGAAAGGCGTGCATGAGGTTTTTGCCCGATGGGTTTGCTGCCTGGGTGGGATCATGGGATCAGAAGGCGGACAGAGCCCTGAACCAGGTCTCAGCATGTATGACTGTGGATGCAAGGAATCTGCCCGCCGCTTTTTACACCGATTGCAGCAGGTTCCAGAGGTCGCCCTGGCCGTTCGACTGCATGAAGGATTGTCGAAAGCTGGGATCCTTCAAGATTTTTGATATTTGGGCCAGAATGCGCAAATGCAGGCCCGCGACCTGCTCCGGTGCAAGAACCAGAAAGAAAATGTGACAGGCGGACTTGTCCAGGGCTGCAAATTCCACTCCGGCAAGACTGCGTCCAACAATGAGCACAATATCAGACAAAGCGTCCATTTTTCCATGGGGGATGGCCACCCCGTCACCTATGCCTGTACTCCCGAGATTCTCCCTTTCCATGAGAATCGTATGGGCCTTGAACAGGTCCAGCTCTGGATGCGTGCCCCCCAGGGGAGACAAGAGTTCCTGCAGGACCGAAGATTTATTCTGACTGGCAAGATCTGGCAGGATCAGATCTTTGTCCAGATAGTCTTTGAGCTGCATATCTCACATTCCTGGATCAATAAGACCAAAATCTCCGTTTTTTCGTCGATATATCACATTCACTCGGCTCGTCTCAGCGTTGAAGAAGACCAGAAAATCATAATCAGACTTCTGGAGCTGACGCACTGCCTCATCCACGTCCATGGGTTTGGGTTCGAACATGTCTGTCTTGACAACATCGGGGGGGCTGCCCAGATCCCCGGGAACAGGTTCAGGCCCAAGCTCTTCGGCTTTGGCGGATTTCCCTTTTCTTTTGTCTTTCTGTTTGTCTTTCAACTTTTTGACCTGGGATTCTATTTTGTCCAGGACCATGTCGATGGTCGAGTACATGTCTTCGGATTCCTTTTGGGCCGAAACACGCATGTCATCGGAACTGAGAATGACTTCAGCTATTTGTCGGAACTTCTCTACTTCCATGTTCACCAGGAGCTGGGCATTGTCCGATCTCTTGATGTACTTCTCCAGTTTTTCAAAACGGGTTTGAGCATAGCTCTTCAAGTGATCAGAAGGCTCAAAGCTTTTGAAATTGAACTTAATTTCCATAGAGCTCCTCCTGAAGTAAAATGACCCAAGCTTTTTCAGGCATTGATGCACAAAGGACGCGACACTAGAAGGACTTCTTTCTCTTGGTTGAAGAGGGGATGCCTAATGCTTCACGATACTTGGCTACTGTTCGTCTGGCAATATTGACATGCAGCTTGTCATTCAAGAGCTCGACCAGCTTTTTATCGCTGAAGGGCTTGGACTGATCCTCGGCATCGATGCAGACCTTGATCGCTGCCTTGACACTCTCCGAGGCCACCTGCCCTCCCCCGTCGACACCCAGTCCGCTGTTAAAGAAAAACTTGAGCTCGTACATGCCGAAAGGGGTGGAGGCATATTTGTTGCTGGTGATCCGGCTGACCGTGGATTCATGCACTTCGATGTCTTCGGCCACATCCTTGAGGACCAGAGGTTTGAGCTGGGTGATGCCGTGTTCAAAAAAATCCCGCTGGAACCTGACAATACTCTCCATGACCCGGTACAACGTCCGTTGCCTCTGCTGGATGGACTTCATGATCCACAAGGCCTGGCGCATCTGTTCGTTCCAGTATTCCCGATCCACATTCTTTTTGTCCCCGGCCTCATCCAAATAAACAGGATTGAGCTGCAAGTCCGGAAGCCCTTCGTCATTGAGGAGAATGACAAAGTCGTCCCCATAGCGGTAAACGTAAACATCCGGACTGATGTAGTGGGTCGCCCCCCCGCTGAAGCTGTTTCCAGGTCTGGGATCCAGGCTCTTAATGACCTGGATGGCCTGGAGGATGTCTTCACGGTCGACCTTGAACTTGCGGACCAGAACCGAAAGGTTGTTCTGCTCGATATCTCCCATGTGTTCGTTGATCAACGAGATCAAAAGCGGGGCATCGCTGCCCAGGACCTCCAGCTGAACAATCAGGCATTCCTCCAGACTTCTGGCGGCAACGCCCACAGGGTCAAAGTGCTGAATTTCCCTGAGCACGGCTTCGACATCATCCTGCTTCAAGCCATGCCCATCTGCCAGTTCCTGCACGGAAATCCCCAGATATCCGCTTGATTCCAGGTTTCCAATGATCAATTCACCGATTTTTTTCTGATCATCAGTCAGGCCGGAGAGGTGAAGCTGCCAGCGGAGGTGACTCTCAAGGGTGGGTTTGGCTGCATACATGGACTCGAAGGAAGCCACTTCCTCGGGCAATTCGCGTTCTGCAGCCTGTCTTGACGAGCTTGAAAACTGTCCCAGGTAGTCATCCCACTCGGCGCTCTTGAGCAGGGACTCCTCCTGGATTTTGATTTCCTGCACCTCTTCGTTGGATTTCTCCTGGACTTCTTCGGTCTGGGCTTCTTCGGTCTGGCGCTCCTCCAGGAGCGGATTTTCCAAAAGAGCTTGCTGAACAGTCTCCACAAGCTCAAGCCTGGAGAGCTGAAGCAACTTGATGGCCTGCTGCAGCTGTGGTGTCATCACCAGTTGCTGCGTCAGTTTCAGGCTTTGGCGTAACTGCAAGCTCATATTGAAAAACCCTTTTTACTGCAAATAATTTGCCACAGACAGCTGGATATTGCAAACATAGAATTTATAGTTGAAATTTTTCACCCAGATAAATCTGTCTGGCCCGGGAATCGGCCACTATGTCCTCAGGTGAACCCTGGAGTATGATTCTGCCATCATAGACCAGAGACACGCGGTCACAGATATTCATTGTTTCCCTGACATTGTGGTCGGAGATCAAGACGCCGATCCCTTTTTTGCGCAGATCGAGCACGATGTTTTGAATATCATCCACAGCCAGAGGGTCGATTCCAGCAAAGGGTTCGTCCAAAAGGATAAAGCTGGGGTCCCGAATCAGGGCCCGGGCGATTTCAAGCCGCCTGCGCTCCCCGCCTGAAAGTTGAACCGCTTTCTGGGAGGCCAGCCTGGCGATGCCCAGCTCTTTGAGCAAGCGCTCAGCTTTGTCGTTGCGCTCCTTCTTGGACAGCCCTGAATATTCAAGTATGATATCCAGATTTTGCCGGACCGTGAGCTTCTTAAAGACCGAACTCTCCTGGGGCAGGTAGCTCAATCCGTATCTGGCCCGATTGTGGAGCGGCCAGATGGTGATGTCCAGATCATCAACCATGATCCGGCCAGTGTTGGGAGCGATGATGCCCACGAGCATGTAAAACGTCGTCGTTTTGCCGGCCCCGTTCGGACCGAGCAAGCCGATCACTTCACCCTGCTCCAGGGAGAGGTCCACATCCTGGACCACGGTCCGCTGGCCAAACCGTTTGCTCAACCCTTGTGCCGTCAGACAGGACATCACTCCGGCTCTTCTTCGCTCTTGTCCGGAAAAAACAAGGCCTTGACCTTTCCGCTTTCTCCGGCAGTGACCTGGCTGGTGTTCTGCCTGAGGTCAAAAACAACCTGTTCCCCTTGAATCTGATTCTTTCCCTCGGACAGGAGCACGTTGCCGCGCAGAAAAAGCTTTTCATCGTCGGCCCTGTATTCAGCCTGATCACTCCTGGCCGTTCGGGCCTGCATCTCGATCCGAACGTCGTCATAGGCCATGATTTTTTCTATTCGTCCGGTTCCCTGGACCTGTTGGGAATCAGAAGCGGACGGCTGAGCTGAATCGCCTTCCGGGCTCAGGAAGACTTCCAGCCTCTGGCACCAGAGCTCAAACTCATCCCGGGTGACATGCACATCCCCCTGAAACTCGACTTGGTTATTGTCTCCGACATAGACCACCTTTTCAGAGGTGATCTCTGTAGAGCTGGATCCTCCCAGCTCTGCCGGGGCAGCATACGCGTTGAAGGAGAGGGACCAGAGGCAGAGCGCCGCGGCAAGCCCTGCAGCCATCTTTGCTAACTCACTTGGAACGTTCACCTTGTCCATGAATCATAACCTCCGCATCACCGGTCACGGTCAACCGCCGGTCTGAGATGGTGTACACAGCCTGTCGCCCGCTCAGAGTCATATCCGGATGGACCATTCTGACTTTGCCCGTGAAGCGCAGGGTTTTGCTTATGTCATCGTAGACCATGCGCTGGGCCAGGACATCCGCCTGGCCGTAGCTGGCCTTGACCTCAGGCCAGAGTTCGGCTCGGTTCGTATTCTGGTCAAAGACCCCCTGTGGGGCCAGAACGTGAACGGTCTGATTGTCATCCGGCAAAAAAAAAGTCACCTCAGGGTCCTGCATCTCGATCAGCGAGGCCTCCTTGCGATAGCGGCTCCGACTGGCCCGAAGGACCCATTCTTTACGCCCTGCCTCTCCCTGGACCAGCTCCAGTCCGTCCAGCCGGATCTCGAGGGGAACCTTTTCAAAGTTGATCTCTTGCCCCCTGTCTCGGAAAAGGGTCCAGTACCCCCCCAATCCAACAGCGGCCAGAGCAAGGATGGAAAGGATGAGCCGTCCAGTACTCAATTCATCCAATCCTGGAGCATGGCATTCATTTTCCCCTGGGCCTGAAGAATAAACCGAATGGCTTCCCTCACTGCCCCGTGACCGCCTGGAACGGTGCTGACCCATGCAGCTGCAGCCTTGACCTCAGGCTGGGCATTGGCTACTGCCATTGGCAAGCCGACCATGGACAGCGGTCCGAGATCAACCCAGTCATCGCCCAGGTAGGCCATCTGATCAGCAAGCAGGCCTTTGCGTTCTCGCATATCCTGAAAGAGCTGAACCTTGTTCTTCGACCCGGCATGGTACTCCCCCACCCCGAGCTCAAGAATGCGCAACCGGACAGCTTCGGATTCCAGACCGGTGATGATCCCCACCTCCAGGCCTGCCTTCTGGGCTACCTTGACTCCCAGCCCGTCCTGGACATGGAACCGCTTGCTGATCCGGCCGAGGTCGTCATAGTACAGGCCGCCATCGGTGAACACCCCGTCAACGTCGCACACCAGCATCTTGACCCGTCGGGCCAGGTCTTCAGCTTTCATAGTCAATCCGAGCACATTTCAAGAGGTCTTTGAGCAGCGTTTCCAGTCGAGGTAACGGCCAGCTGTTGGGCCCGTCGCACAGGGCCTGATCAGGGTCGGGATGAACTTCCATGAACAACCCGTTGCACCCGGCTGCCACCGCAGCCCGGCTGAGGATGGGAACATACTCCCTTTGACCGCCGGACGATACGCCCTGGCCGCCGGGCAACTGCACTGAATGAGTGGCATCAAAGACAACCGGGCACCCGAATTCCTGCATGATGGGAAAAGACCGGACATCCACCACCAAATTGTTGTACCCGAAAGCAGAGCCGCGTTCAGTGAGCCAGATCATATCCTGACCGGCCTCACGCAGCTTGCCCACCACCCCGGCCATGTCCCAGGGAGCCAGAAACTGCCCTTTCTTGACATTCACGACGCGCCCGGTCCGGCCCGCTGCCACAAGGAGATCGGTCTGCCTGGACAGGAAAGCCGGAATCTGGATCACGTCCGCAACCTGGGCCACGGGTTCGGCCTGCTCCGGGAGGTGAATATCGGTGATCACCGGCAGACCGGTCTCAGTCCGGACCCGGGCCAGCCATTCCAGCCCCTGATCCATGCCCGGACCACGAAAGCTGGTGATCGAGGTCCGATTGGCCTTGTCGAAGGAGCTCTTGAAGACGGCTGTGAAGCCCAGCTTGTCAGCAAGCCTGGCCACCTCAGCAGCAACGGTCAGGGTTGTTTCCAGACTTTCCAGGGCGCAGGGGCCGAGAATGAAGAAGAGTTCTTTGCAGCTTGCGGCGTAGAGTTCGTGTGGCGAAGGCATGATGCGGTTCACATTTCTACCCGGCATCGGCCTCAGCTCCGGCCTTTGTTTTGCCGGATACCCCTGGGAACTCCCTGGCAGCCCGGATGAACTCCCGGAAAAGAGGATGGGCATGCATGGGATTGGACTTGAACTCGGGATGAAACTGACAGCCGACGAACCAGGGATGATCAACAAGTTCAACAATTTCCACCAAAGCCTCGTCAGGAGAATGCCCGCTGACGATCATCCCCTGTTCTTCAAACTGCTCGGCATAGACCTTGTTGAACTCATACCTGTGCCTGTGCCGCTCATTCGCCTGGGGGAGTCCGTAGGCCGCATAGGCCCTGGTCTCAGGCTTGAGAACACAGGGATAAGCCCCAAGGCGCATTGTGCCGCCTTTCTCCGATCGTTCGTCCCGCTTCTGGAGGCACCCCCTTCGCACGTCGTACCATTCGGTCATGAGATAAATCACCGGGTCCGGGGTCGTGGTGTCGAATTCGCTGGAATTGGCGTCCTTGAGCCCGAGCACGTTGCGGGCGAACTCGATGACCGCGCACTGCATGCCCAGACAGATCCCGAAAAAAGGGATTTTCTGCTCCCTGGCGCAGGTGCAGGCCAGTATCTTGCCTTCGACCCCCCGGTACCCGAATCCTCCGGGGATGAGGATGCCGTCCATCTCCTTGAGCCGCTCCCGGCAATTGTTTTCGGTCAGCCCCTCGGCATTGACATAGACCAGCTCGACGGCGGAGTGATTGGCCACACCGCCGTGAACCAAGGCCTCGTGCAGACTCTTGTAAGCTTCGGTCAGATCCACGTACTTGCCGACAATGCCGATGCGGACCTGATGCTTGGGGTGCTTCAATTCATAGTTCAGCTTCTGCCAGTTGGAGAGATCAGGGTTCTTGGCCGGCAATCTGAGCATGATGGCGATCTTCTGGTCCAGCCCTTCATGATAGAAGGCCATGGGCACTTCGTAGATGCTTTTCACGTCCACATTGGAAAACACGGCATCCTGCTCTACGTTGCAGAACAGGGCGATCTTTGCCTTGATGTCCTCCCCCAGATCCACTTCGGAGCGGCAGAGAATGATATCGGGCTGGATGCCGATGGAGCGGAGCTCCTTGACGCTGTGCTGGGTGGGCTTGGTTTTGACCTCCCCTGCAGCCCGGATATAGGGCACCAATGTCAAATGGATGTAGAGCACGTTATCCTTGCCCAGGTCGGAGCGCAGCTGGCGGATGGCCTCTAGAAAGGGCTGGCCCTCGATGTCCCCCACGGTCCCGCCGATCTCGATGATGGCCACATCTTCGTCGTTGGCTGCAACCTCAAGGACGGCTTTCTTGATCTCGTCAGTGATGTGGGGGATGACCTGGACCGTGCCCCCCAGGTAGTCGCCTCTGCGCTCCTTGGTGATCACATCGTAGTAGACCCGTCCCGAGGTGCAGTTGTTCCTCTGGCCCATGGGCACATCCAGGTAGCGCTCGTAATGCCCCAGGTCCAGGTCTGTCTCTGCCCCGTCGTCAGTGACAAAGACCTCGCCGTGCTGAAAGGGGTTCATGGTGCCGGGATCGACATTGATGTACGGGTCCAGCTTCTGAATGGTCACAGCCAGACCGCGAGTCTTGAGCAAAGCCCCGATGGAGGCGGCTGCCAGCCCTTTGCCCAAAGAGGAGAGGACCCCTCCGGTAACGAAAATGAACTTGGTTTTCATACAGGCTCGCTTTGAATTTGCTTTGAAAAATTGTGCTCTTTCAATATGTTTTGCACCATGTTTTCAAGACCCCAGTTGTATAACTTCATCAGAGTGAAAAGTCCATGCATGCCTCGCGGGCCGTAAAAAGAAATTGGGCTGAAGACGGCAGAGTCACGTGTTGACGGGTGAAGAAGCAAACCGTATCGTGATGCACTCGTCAAAACGATAACAGAGTGAGGACACATGGGCCAAGCCAGGGTTCTGGTGCTGACCGGACATGGAACCAACTGTGAGAGAGAAACCGCCTATACTGCCAGTCAGGCTGGAGCTGATGAGGTGGTCATCGCTCATTTCGCCGACCTGATTCAGGAAAAGCAGCGCCTTTCTGATTTCAACTTTCTAGTCTTTCCGGGAGGCTTTCTGGATGGGGACCACCTGGGGGGGGCTCAGGCCGCTGCAGTGCGCTACACCTACACCACGACAGCATCCGGGCAATCACTGCTGCAGGGCTTGAAGGACCTGCACGCGAACGGCGGAGTCATCCTGGGAATCTGCAACGGATTTCAGCTCCTGGCCAAGCTGGGATTCCTTCCGGGCCTGGATTCCACCTTTCAACGCCAGGTCAGCCTGAGCTACAACAACTCCGCCCGCTTCGAAGACCGCTGGGTCCACCTGCGCATCAACTCCGACTCGCCATGCATCTTCACCACAGGGATGGAACGTATGTACCTGCCGGTCCGGCACGGGGAGGGCAAGATCATTCTCAGCCATGAATCAGTCCTGGAGACCATCCAAGAACGCAACCTGATCGTCATGCAGTACACCGATCAGGAGGGACGGGTCACGGAAACTTATCCGGACAACCCCAACGGCTCTCCCCTGGGCATCGCCGGCTTGAGCGACCCGACAGGCCGGATCTTTGGCCTCATGCCCCACCCGGAGGCCTACAACCACCCCACCAACCATCCTGCCTGGACCAGAGGCAGGCAGGACATTCTGGGCACAGCCCTTTTTGAAAAAGCGGTGGCCTATCTCAAGTCAGCCCGGCCTCAGCCGTTCTGACTTGACGATCAGAGGAATGACTTTTATAAAAGACATGCCGGATGCCTCCTGGCAGGAGTGGATGCACAAGGCCCTCAAACAGGCCCGGACCGCTACTGGACACGGCGAAATTCCGGTGGGTGCGGTCCTCCTGGACAGCCAGGGCAACCTCCTGGCCCAGGCCGGCAACAGCCCGATCAGGCTCCACGACCCCACAGGGCACGCAGAAATTCTGGCCCTGCGACAGGGGGCGGAAAAGCTCGGCAATTACCGGTTGCCTGGAAGCGTTCTGGTCTGTACCCTCGAGCCCTGCATCATGTGCCTGGGGGCTCTTATCCAGGCCAGGGTTGAAGGCCTGGTCTTTGGAACCGCAGACCCCAAGGCCGGGGCCATCGTGTCCAGAATGAGCCCGGAACGTGATCTGCCCTGGCTGAATCATCGTTTCTGGGTCAGGCAGGGCATTCTGGAGCAGGAATGCCGGGAGCTCCTGCAAACGTTCTTTGCCCAAAGACGAGCCTCACAGCGGAGAGGTAGCGAAGTCCGGTCATAACGCGCCCGACTCGAAATCGGGTTGGCGGCCAAAACCGCCACGTGGGTTCGAATCCCACCCTCTCCGCCAAGCCTATCTATCTTCCTGAAATATCTTTCAATAAATCTGGCTCACTCCCCAAATTTCCATGGGTACATCCTATGGATACACTCCAGGGATGTTCTGCACCAACCTCTTGTCAACCAAGCCTTCCAGCCAGCTACACCCCTTTAGTTGACATCTTTGTTTTCGGGGTATAGTTTGTAACTGAGGTCACAACATTATGAATGCAGTCATCGACTCTATCCTTCGTGAAAACACTGAATACTACCGAAGAATGAAGACACTTCTTGTCGGGAGGCTTCTTGTAAATGAAAGGGGTTCTCTGAAAAGAAAAGTAATTGACGGAAAAATATATAAATATTTACGAAAGAAGTTTTTTGGTAAATCTCTTGAAAAATATATTGGTCCTGAATACTCACAAACTGTATCTAAAATTGAAAATGGAATCATTCAAAATAAAATCGACCAGGAAGAGCTAAGTCGTGCAAGAGATGCTTTGAAAAAGCTGCGGGCCAAAAACATGAATTATGAAGATTTCTCCGAGCGGCTCCGGGAACTGTTCCAGCTGATGGAAGAACAGGGATTGTGGGACGAGGGGCTGCAGCTGATCGGATCCTGGTGCTTCAAGGTCTACCAGAACTTCTTCGGGGTTGAATTCTATCCTGAGCGCACTGTGGATATCGATTTCGCCATCCAAATCCCGTACAGGGGCGACCCGGTTCAAATCGGCAGAAAGCTGGCCGACATGGGATTTCAGGAAGACCGGAACATCGCCGACGGTACGATCCGTTACGTGGCCGGAGACCTCAGCGTTGAATTCTTAAAACAGCAAAAGGGCGATGGCCGCAACCAGGGCGATCCATACATCCCTGAGCTGGACATCGCTCCGCAGGCATTACCGTACCTGAACATCCTGCTGGACAGGCCCATGACCCGCACATTTCGCGGCCTGGGGAAAATCACCGTGCCGTCCATGCCGGCCTTCATGGTCCACAAGTTGATCGTGGCCAGCAAACGTCGTGACCCGGCCAAGAAGGAGAAGGACCTCCGCCAGGCCAAGGCAGTCGCTCAGGTCCTCAGGGGCGATCATGATCACCTGGCCGAACTGGCCGCTGTCTTCGGCGGCCTGCACAAGACCAGGAAGCGCATGGTGGTCACGTCGGCTAAGGGAGCTGACCAGATGGTCCCAGGTTCAACAGCCGTATTCCTGCAGGTTCTGGAAGGCCTGGAATAGTCATCAGCACAACTCTGCCCTGTAGGTGAGCAACTAAAGGTCATCACAATCAAAGGGCTTGTCATGAAAGAAGATCCATACCAAATCAACCGGCATGATCTCTACCAACTGGTATGGGATGTACCAATGGCTCAGCTGGCCCGGAAATTCCGCATGTCGGATGTAGGATTGGCCAAGATATGCAAGAAATACGATATTCCCAGACCGCCACGCGGATATTGGGCCAAGAAATCAGCAGGCATCCGTACTGAAAAGTTGTCCCTCCCCCACAAGGACAAGAATGATGTGATCACCATCTATCCGATCCGGGATGATGATCAGGATAGCTTCAATGCCTACCTCGAGGAGAAAAGCCTCTTGGAGGACGATATTGGAAAAATCAATGTCGCGAAAAGACTTTCCAATCCCCACCCACTTGTTGAACAAACAGCTACCATCCTCAATCAAGCTACACCTGATCAACATGGTCTGCTCAAAATCAAATCTCAGCAATGTCTGAACATCATTGTGTCAAAAAAACAGTTGTCCCGGGCTCTCCGCATCATGGATTCTCTATTGAAACATCTCAATGAGCTCGGTTTTGATGTTTCTATTCGTGGTGGCGATTCGATTGTGAACATTGACGATATCGAAGTAGAAATCGGCATTCGCGAAGAGTTGAAAACTGAGTTCAAAGCTCCAGAGCTTGATGTGAAGGAGTATTATCATTTCAGGCACAGCCGTGACAACCAGATACGAGTTCCATCAGGGAACCTTTGTCTATCAGTGCTCAATTTCTATTCAAGCGATAACCTGCGTAAAAATTGGCGGGACACTCAAAAGAAGACGCTCGAAGAACAGTTGGGCAAATTCATGGAGGGCCTCATGCGGTTGGTGGCCAAACAAAAAGAGATCATCCGTCTACGGGAAGAACACCAACGCCAAGAACTCGAAAGACAAAAGAGCCTCCAGGAGCAGAAGAAAAGGCAGGAAGAGCTCCAAGCACAGATTGCCCAGGAGTGCACCCGTGTTGATGGCCTTATTCAGGATGCTGAAAACTGGAAGAAGAGCAAGGTCTTGAAAGAATTTATCGCCGCTGTGGAAAGTGCGAGAGAATCGGGAAAGTGCGCTTATGATCCTGATGGCACGTGGGAAGAATGGTTTCAATGGGCACGGGATCAAGCCGATCGATTAGATCCATTAGCCCCAAGCCCGCCATCGATCATAGACAAAAAATTTAATGATTGAAGATGATAAGGATTGGGATTTTGAGATAGAGGCAACTATGACGGACGCCGGCACCTATGATGACATCAAACCCCTGATCCAGCTCTGCAAGGCGGGAAAGCTCTTCGAGGTTCAGGATTGGATTCAAAGTGGCAAGCCCGTTAATATCCAGCAGCCCAAAAAAGGTGGCCGGAAAAAGACTCCTCTGGAGATTGCCATTGATCACGGGTTCCATAGCCTCGTTCAGGTCCTTTTAGAAGGTGGCAGCATTCTTGCCGACGACCGGTTCAATGCCCTTGAACACGCTCTTTTCAAAAAAAGACTTGATCTCATGATGCTGCTTGTCGAGCATGGAGCCGATGTCCAATCCGTGGATATGCTCGAAGTTTTTGAGACTTGGGACCCCAAGATCATGGACTACTTTATCGAACATGGTGCTGATGTTGAAACAAGCTACCCATTGGCTGCGGCCTTTTGTGTAAGGATCCGGACGGCTTTGGGGTTTTTCAAACGTTACAAGCATCGCTTCCCATCTTTTCAGGAACAAGCCAATATTGCTCTCCGGCATCATTGCAAGGAGGGGAATCTCAAATGGGTCTCTTTAATGCTCTGGGCAGGTGCTGATCCCTACGCAGCAGGTCCGGATATCGATGAGGTCGATTTTGATCCAGAAGATGAAGAATGGATGAATGCACTCGAATATGCTGCCTTGTATGATCATTATGATATCTTTGAGCTCAAACAGGTCAAACTGGACCCGAATCATCCTTCAGCTGACAGGCTTTTGGGGAATGCTTGCTTCTCAAAGGATGCAAGGTTGCTGGCGTTGCTCCTCGAAAAGGGATTCAAACCAAGTGATCAAGCTGATGAAGGAACCGGGCACATTCAGAGGTGCTTGTATGGGTTAGAGAGTATTTGGGATCGTTGGGATCATAGCAGGTGGAGCAATGATCGCGGCCCAACCAGGAATCTTGACTCCACTCGAGCTCGAGAAAAAATGAAAATGATTCACATGTTGGCTCAAAATGGGGCCAAATGGCACCCTAAGGACAAGTATGAGATCCAAGAAGCAAGAAGATCCTTTCTTAAAATGCTCCCTGATTACACTGTTGAATTCATATGGATCATGTCTGAATACAAGGCAAGCACTCAAGATGCTGTGAAAGAGCTGATTCGCACCCCATCTATCAAATCGATTCTTTCAGAGCATCAGTCAACAATAAATGATCTCATGCAAAAATTATAGCTCTGCCAGCCCGTTCAAACCTGACAGTCGCAATCATTCCGAACTCCTTTGTGTTGACACCCCGCCCCTCTCCATCCATCCTCAGCTCAACCTGAGCACCTCAACGTCTCTAACACCATGAACACAACGTCCTCACAGCCACTCGAACACCTTCAGGGCCAGATCGAACGGGTCACCTACACCAACGAGGAAAACAGCTACACCGTGGCCAAGGTCAAGGTTCGCGGCCGCCGTGATCTGGTGACTGTTGTCGGCAATATCACCTCGCCTCTGGCCGGCCAGGTCCTCAAGATGAAAGGGGAATGGGCCAACCACCCCAAGTTCGGCGAGCAGTTCAAGGCTGTCTTTTGCGAGTGCTGCTCCCCGGCCACCTCGGCCGGCATCCAGAAATACCTGGGCTCTGGCCTGATCAAGGGCATCGGCCCGGTCATGGCCAAGCGCATTGTGGCCCGTTTTGGCGATGACACTCTGGAGGTGATCGAGAACGAGCCTGACAGGCTGACAGAGGTTGAAGGCATCGGCGAAAAGCGCATCGAGATGATCAAGAAGGCCTGGGAGGAGCAGAAAGAGATCAGGCAGGTCATGCTCTTCCTCCAAAGCCATGGGGTCTCAGCCACCTATGCCAGCAAGATCTTCAAGACCTATGGCAACGACTCGATCCAGGTGGTCCAGGAGAACCCCTATCGCCTGGCCACCGACATCTTTGGTATCGGGTTCGTCACTGCGGACCGGATCGCCCAGAAGCTGGGCTTCTCTCCCGATTCGGAGTTCCGGATCCAAGCCGGCATCTTGTACGTCCTGCACCAGCTCTCAGACGAGGGTCACGTTTTCTACCCCAGGCCGGAGCTCGTTTCCAAGTGCTCGGAGATCCTGGAGGTCGAGGCGGATCAGATCGAAAAGGGCCTCACGGCTCTCAACGCCGACCGCCAGGTGATCATCGAGAGCATCGACCACGATCATGCTGACAGCCCTGTTGAGGCTGTCTACCTGACCAAGTACCACTTTTCCGAGACCAGCATTGCCACCAAGCTCAAGCGCCTCCTCCTGGCCCCCAAGTCCATCCGTCAGGTCGATACAAACAAGGCTTTGGCCTGGGTCCAGCAGACCTACTCCATCGAGCTAGCCGAAAAGCAGGCCGAGGCGGTCCGCAGAGCCCTGCAGGACAAAGCTCTCGTCATCACAGGCGGTCCAGGCACAGGCAAGAGCTTCTTGCTCAATGCCATCCTGAAGATCGTCGCCCGGCTCAACGCCAAAATCCTCCTGGCCGCGCCCACCGGCCGAGCGGCCAAGCGCATGAACGAGGCCACCGGGTGCGAGGCCAAGACCATACACAGGCTTCTTGAATTTGACTTCCAGAAAGGGGGCTTCAAAAAGGACGACGAGCACCCTTTGCAATGCGACCTGCTGATCATCGACGAAATGAGCATGGTGGACACCATCCTCATGCACCACCTGCTCAAGGCCGTCAGGCTGGACACCACCCTGATCATGGTCGGGGATGTCAACCAGCTGCCCTCAGTGGGAGCCGGCAACGTGCTCAAGGACATCATCAGCTCCGGAGCTGTCCCGGTCACCGAGCTGACCGAAATTTTCCGCCAGGCCCGGGAAAGCTCAATCATTGTCAACGCCCACCTCATCAACCAGGGGGAGTTCCCGCGGATTAAGCCGAGAGAGGACAAGCTCGACGACTTCTTCTTCATGCAGGAGGAGGAACCGGAAAAGGTCCTGGAGAAGATGAAGTCCATCATCATGGAGCGCATCCCCAGGCGCTTCAAACTCAACCCCATCTCCGACGTCCAGGTCCTCTCCCCCATGAACAAGGGCCTGGTCGGGGTCTCGAACCTGAACACCCGGCTTCAGGAGTGGCTCAACCCCGCTGGGCAGGAGCTGACCAGGGGCGGCAGGACCTTCAGGCATGGCGACAAGGTCATGCAGATCAACAACAATTACGACAAGGAGGTCTATAACGGCGACATCGGCAGGATCATCGGACTGGATCTGGAATGCCAGGAAATGAAGGTCAGGTTTGAGGACAGGGTCGTGGTCTACGAGTATGCCGACCTGGACGAGCTGGTCCTGGCCTATGCGGTCAGCATCCACAAGTCACAAGGGTCAGACTATCCGGCCGTGGTCATGCCCCTGCTGACCCAGCACTACATCATGCTGCAGCGAAATCTGATCTATACCGGGATCACCCGGGGAAAGAACCTGGTGGTGATGATCGGGACCAAGAAGGCGCTGGCGATTGCGGTCAAGAATGCCAAGACCCAGCAGAGGTATACTTTTTTGGAAGAGAGATTGAGAGGCTAAAAACTATTTCAAGGAACATATAGCCTGAAATCCTATGCCTGGGTCGAGTTTACTGACGAGTTCTAGCGAGTCCATCCAACAGGCTATTCAAAAACCTGTTCATCATCAGCTAACAAGCCGTATATGATCAACGTTCTGACCCCATTCGCGCCCATTCGAATTCGTTTTTTTGACCTATCGATAATTAAATGTGTATTTATCTATGTTTCCAAAATTCAGTTGGATTTAAGTATTTCAATGTGTTGCATGGTTGA
>CAYOID010000039.1:0-3509 GCA_964403955.1 uncultured Desulfohalobiaceae bacterium
GCTTGGAAAGCGGCGGCCTACCAGGAATCCAGACTCCTTCCCAGGTAGGGCGGCCCTGTCCCTAAGGCCAGCCCCTTTTCGAAACTCCCAGCAGAGGCTCTGGTCACAGCAGGTGATCCTGTGAAAGTTTCTACCCTGATCGACCTGGCAGAATGAGGATCATCATTTGCCAAAGTTGAGGATCTTTTTTTCCCTCAACCATCCACCCTCAACCCTCGACCTGTCAGCGCAGCCAGGGGCTGCGCTGACTTCACAGATGCCGTCCGAGATAGACCAAAGCCAGTCCAAGGACCAGCGCTCCCGCCCCCAGCCTGCGCAAGCCGCTGGGGGGCTGCTCCAAAAGCATGCTCAAGACCCTGGGCATTTTTTCCGCGAACAGAAAGTAGGGCAGCCCCTCGAGGACCAGGGCCAATCCAAGCGCTGTGAGCAAGAGGGAGATGTTCAGATTCATGGGAAAACCCCTCAAAACAAGAACGCCCCTGGTTCAGTTGTGACAGGAGCACTCCAGCATGGTCGTCAATGCGGGAACGAGTTGTGGTTTCAATGGATCTTCTGCAGCTGATGCCGCCCGGACCAGGCACCCTCATTTCTGCTGGAGGCGAAAGCGGTGCAGGAACTGCAGGGCCACCCAGTCCAGAACAAGAGCCGGGTTGGCCTGAGCCCCCAGGGCCTGCTGCCCTTTTTCCAGGACCAGCCCGGCAGTCCTCATTTCACTGTCGCTGAGGCGGCTGGCCAAATACGACCCCAGGGACGAACCTGCCTCATCAGCCATGGCCTCCACCAAGGCCTGTTCGCAGGCGGTGATCACCCTTTCGGCCCGGTGCCTGTCAATGCTGTTCTTGGCGCTTGTCTTCTCGAAGAGCCCCTGCCCGGTCTTCCAAAAGGTCAGCAGCGTCTCCAGCCACTCCGGCACTGATTCTTCGGTCCAAGGCTCAGGCCTGCTCCAGCTCAGGGTCAGGACGTAGCTTCTGGAGACCAGGGTGGGCAGGAGCCAGTACCGCTGCGGAACGAGGAGGACAAAGACATTTCCCGGCAGGGGCTCTTCCAGTGACTTCAGGAGTCCATTGGCCCCGGCAGTCGTCAGCTCCTGGGCTTCACTGAGCACAAAAACCCTGAACCGGCCATGCTCAGGGCTCTCGCTCATCCCGCGCCTCAAGGCCCGGACATCCTCGATCTTGATCGTCCCCTCCGCTCCGTTCAGGTGGGTCATATCCCGAAAGGCGCCCAGGGCCAACTGTCTGCACGCAGAACACTCCCCGCAGGGGGGTGAGCCCTGCCGGCAATTCAGGAGCATGGCCCAGTATGTGCCGCAGGCCAGGCGGGAGGCTCTCGTGCCGCCCTCCAGGAGCAGAGCCTGGGGAGGTGAGGGGCACAGCCGGTGCAGTGCCCGGCAAACCCGCTGCTCCTGCTCAATGTGCTCGAATACCCGGCTCACTTCTTCCATGGACCAGCCCGAGGGAAAAGAGTTTTGTGAACCACCCGCTCGATGACTCAGCGGACAATGGTCTGGGAGCGGTCCGGGCCTACGGAAATGATGCTGATGCGGACCCCGAGCTCATCTTCGATGCGCTCGACGTAAGCTTGAGCTGCAGCAGGAAGCCCATTCCAGGAGTCGACCCGGCCAATATCATCCGACCACCCCGGCAGGGATTCATACACTGGTTCCACCTTGCTCAGGCCGTTTTCCACCTGGGGGGGGAAGGCCACGGTTCGGTTTTCAAAACGATAGGCCGTGCACAGCTTGAGCTCCTCCAGGCCGCTGAGGACATCAAGCTTGGTCAAGGCTATCTCGGTGGGGCTGTTCAAACGGACCGACTCCCGGAGCACTGCCAGATCCAGCCAGCCGCACCTTCGCTTTCTGCCGGTCGTGGCCCCGAATTCCGCCCCCTGGGTCTGCATATGGCTCCCAATCCGGTCTCCGAGCTCGGTGGGGAAAGGACCGGCTCCGACCCTGGTCGTGTAGGCCTTGACCACGGCCATAACCGAGTCCACTGTGCTCATGCCGCAGCCGCTCCCTGCCGAAGCGTTCCCGGCCACAGTGTTTGACGAGGTCACAAAAGGATAGGTTCCATGGTCGATGTCCAGATGTGTGCCCTGAGCCCCTTCGAACAAAACGGCCCTGCCCTGTTCCCTGGCTTCAGCGATCTGTGCAGAGACATCGGTCAAATACGGTCCCAGCCTTTCGGTCCAGGGCCGAATCTCATTCCAGACCTGAGCCGCATCCAATGCAGGGGCGGAGTAGAGGTGTTCAAAGAGCACGTTTTTTTCCTGGAGCCCTTTTTCCAGCTTGGAGCGCAACAGGTCAGGCTCGAGCACGTCCGCAGCCCGGACTCCGATCCTGGATATCTTGTCTTCATAACACGGACCAATGCCCCGGCCAGTGGTTCCGATCCTGTCCGTATCCGCCTTGAAGCTCTCCCGAGCCCCGTCCAGGACCTTGTGAAAGGGCATGATCAGCTGGGTCTTGAAACTGACCTTGAGTCGATCCGGACCGACCGGGATGTTCAAGTCCTTGAGCTTGTCGATCTCTGTGCAGAAGACCTCGGGGTCCAGAACCACGCCGTTGCCGATCAGGCATGTCTTGTCCTGATGCAGGATGCCCGAAGGGATAAGGTGCAGGATGACCTTCTGCTCACCCACGACCAGGGTGTGCCCGGCATTGTTGCCGCCCTGAAAACGGACGATGACTTCAGCCTGCTCAGTGAGCAGGTCGACAATCTTTCCTTTCCCTTCGTCGCCCCACTGAGCTCCGATCACAACTCTGTTTTTCGGCATGGTATCACTCCTGAACTTTCCACTCATGACGGCACGTCAGCATCGCTAACAGCAATCATGTGCGTCAAGTCGTTCTTCTCTCATAGTTTTTTCAGTCTTCTGTCTCCTGCGGCGCAGATGAACTGTCTGCTGGACCGCCTACTCATCCTGACCATCGTCTTTGGGTTGAAAACGAATCACCCGGCCGATCTCCTTGGGCGACTCCCGGGCATCCTGGTTCTTGGGCTCTGTCCGCTGAACCTGGGTGGTTTCCCGAACAGACGGCACTGTCCTGGCCTCTTTCCATTTGCTGTTGAAGAGCTGATTCTTCCAGCGCACGGTCTGAATCATGCCCAAGATCAAGAGGTCCTGTTCCCATTTTCGCGTCGGCTGAAACTGGCTGACCCTTTTGTAGTAGGTATCCCATAAGTTCATGAGCGAGGCCTCGTCAACTGAAGCCAGCTGTCCTGCCAACTTCTGGAGCATTTTTTCCACGTTTGTCCTCCTGAAAAATCAGCCCAGCCTGTGGCCGTGCTGATTTTTTTCTGTTGTCCTCTTGATCAAGCGACCATCGGGAGCGGGCGGTTCAAAATTCTTGAAACTCTTTCTTCAACCCCGCTGTCCTCTGTGTGGGTAAAGACCAGGTCGCTTGCCGCGCCGACAACTCTAACCTGCATAATTGCCTCTGTTCAAGGGTTGTGTTACATGATTTTTTTGCCGGCAAGAGACAGGGATCTTGGCTGGACGCTCACCCC
>CAYOID010000039.1:3609-28977 GCA_964403955.1 uncultured Desulfohalobiaceae bacterium
GACAATGCAAGGAGCATTCACATGAGCTCACTGAAAAAGATGTACCACTCCATGCAGGAGGACCCTTTTCCCCAGACAATGAGCCTGAGGCTCGGAGAGACGACACTGGATTTTGAGAAAAAGGTCTGGCGGATTCAAGGCCAGGAAAAGGGGCTGCGCTATGGTGAAAACCCGGACCAGCCAGCTGCTCTGTATGAGCTCAAAAAAGGCGAGCTCCAGGTGGGCGGCGTTCCCTTCCGCAGCCAGGGCCAGGGACTGGTGTCTGCCCTGGCCTCCGAAGACGTCCTCCAGTCCGGCAAGCACCCGGGGAAAATCAATCTGACCGATGTGGACAATGGGATCAATATCCTGCAGTACGCCACGGCCAGGCCTGCAGCTGTCATCCTCAAGCACAACAACCCCTGCGGTGCTGCCTGGAACCGGAACTCTCTGCTGGAGGCCCTGAAAAAGGCCTACGCCAGCGACCGCATCGCTGCCTTTGGAGGAACGATTGTGGTCAACAGGACCCTCTCCTTTGAGGGCGCCCAGTTCATCAACGCCTCGTACTTCGAGGTCGTGGCCGCTCCAGGCTTTGACCAGGCCGCCCTGGACGAGCTCAAGAAACGGAAGAACCTGCGTATTCTGAAAATTCCAGGACTTGCCAATCTGGAATCACTGCCGGCCGTACCCTTCCTGGATCTCAAATCCCTGGTGGACGGCGGTATTGTGGCCCAGTTCTCCTTCCGGAACCGCATCCTCTCCAGCGAAGACTTTCTGCCGGCCAGGGCCGACAAGGATGGAGCCACGTTTCTGGCCAGGCAACCGACTCAGGCTGAAACCGAAGACCTGCTCTTCGCCTGGGCCGTGGAGGCCGGGGTGACCTCCAATTCAGTGATCTTTGTCAAGGACGGGGCTACCGTGGCCATCGGGACCGGGGAGCAGGACCGGGTCGGCTGCGTCGACCTGACCATCCACAAGGCCTACACCAAGTATGCCGACCGGCTGGCCTTTTCCGAACACGGCCTCTCCCTGTACGAACTGCGGACCAGGGCCAGATCCGACCAACAGGCCCAAAAAGATCTGGAGGCCGTCAATGCCCGGACCCAGGAAGACCAGGGAGGCCTGCCCGGATCGGTCATGGTCTCGGACGGTTTCTTTCCCTTCAGGGACGGGGTGGACCTGGCCATTGACCAGGGCGTGACCGCCGTTGCCCAGCCCGGCGGGGCCATGAACGACCACGAGGTCATCCAGGCCGTCAACCAGGCTGCTCCCCAGGTGGCCATGGTCTTTACCGGCCAACGCTCCTTCAAGCATTAACCTTGTCCCTTTTGACCAGTTCCGACTGGCCTCAGAGCATCTGAACCCATGAAACATCTTCAGCCGGCTTCCACCGGGAGCCTTGTCGAGTATCTCCAGGACAACCAGCCCGTGATCGGATACGTCCAGGAGGACTCCTCCAAGCAGCTCAGGGTCCTGAACATCAACAAGCGCCTGGTCAAGCTCTCCTCCGCCCGGCTTTTGCCCTGGGTCGGGCCGACTCTGGCATCCGAGTTGTCCAGACAGGACATCCTGGAGGCGCTGCAGCAGCATCAGCAGAGGCGGGAGCAGCTCAAGGACAGCATCGATCCTCTGGAAATATGGGAGCTGGCCCAGGACGAGGTCAGGGATGCCCAGGTCGAATGGTTTGCCGGTCTGATCTGGCAGGATCCGGACGTCGACCATGTGGCCGCCCTGGGTCGGGCCATGCTCCGCTGCAAGACCCATTTCAAATTCCAGCCGCCGCGATTCATCGTCTTTGACCGGGAAAGGGTCGAAGCCAAACAGGCCGCACAGGAGGAGGAACGGCAGCGCAGGGAGCTGCTCAACGAAGGCCAGCCTTTCCTGAAAGCCCTGTGGGAAATGCACAGGCAAGGACAGGCCCTGGATTTGCCCCCCCTCTCCCCAGGGACTCAAGAGTCACTGAAGCACCTGCTCAAGCTTGGCGTTGCAGATCCGGAAGACCAGGCCTTTCTCGAGGTCTGGAAAGACCTGCGCAGGGGACTCCCTGATGATCCGCACCTGCCCCTTATCCTCAGTCAGGCCTGGGGCCTGCTCCCCAAACACCACAACCACCATCTGGACCAGGCCGGCTATGCCTGGGGGGACTGCTGGTCACTGGAGCATCAGGACGAGATCGACCGGATCATCCATCATGTCTCAGAGGCCGGGGCAGAGCCCGCGGGCCTGAAGCTGATCAGCATCGATTCCCCCTCCACCCGGGACATCGACGACGCCTTTGTGCTCCAGCCCATATCCCCTGATGAGCTCCAGCTCACCCTGGCCCTGGCCTGCCCGGTCCTGGGGTGGGAGTTCGGGTCAGACCTGGACAAGGCCGTGGCCCACAGAGCCAGCAGCCTGTACCTGCCTGAAGGGACGTCGCACATGCTCCCTGAGGTCCTGGGCACCGACCTTTTCAGCCTGGTCCAGGATGAGAACCGACCTGCTCTGCTTGTGGACATCAGGCTGAACTCCTCAGGCCAGGTTGTGCAGACCGGAGTCCGTTTCAACTGGGTCCGGCTTGAGCAGAACATGACCTACGAGCAGGTTGAAGACATTTTGAACTCAGGGGACAAGAGCCACCATCTTCAGACTGCCCTGGACCTGGCCACACGGTTGCGGGAGCAGCGAATCGAATCCGGGGCAGTCATTCTCGAGCAGAACGACCCCAGCATCACGCTGGAACCAGAAGAGGACGATGTCCGTATCCACCTCAGCCCTGCAGAGGTCCACCCCAAAGCCCAGCTCATCGTCAGCGAGTTCATGATCCTGGCCAACAGCGCAGTTGCCGACTGGGCCCAGTCGGAAGGCATCCCCCTTGTGCACAGGACCCAGAACATCGCCCTGCCCCAAAAGCACGCCGGGATTTGGGAAGACCCTGTGGACCTGTTCAGAATATTCCGGGACATGTCCAGCTCCCGCCTGGACACCACCCCCAAGCCCCATGCCAGCCTGGGACTCACAAGGTATGCCCCCGTCACCTCCCCGCTGCGCAGGTATCCCGACTTCCTCAACCTGGCTCAGCTCTTTCACTGGTCCCGGACAGCACAGCCCAAACTGTCCGCTGCCCAGCTTGAGGCCCTGCTGCCGTTCCTGAGCGCCCGTGGGCAGGCTGTCACTCAGATCCAGCGTTTCCGGGTCAGGTACTGGAAGTTGCTTTATTTGAAAAGGTATTGTAAAATAAAAATTTGGCATGGAATCCTCGTGGCCGACAATGGCACCATGGTCACCGTGTCCTTGCCCGAAGAACAGCTCTTTGTTCGAGGCGAAAAAAAACTTTTCGGCGAAAAGCTCACCCCTGGACAAAGGTATCAGCTTCGACTCGGCAAGATCGATCCCCTGAACAATGACATCCATATCATCAAAGCCTGGGAGGAGTGATGAACGGACTGATTGCTGGTATCGGCTGGTTGCTTGTCACCTACCTCATTGGTTCCATTCCGTTCGGACTCATCGTGGCCAAGAGCTGCAAGGGCATCGACCCCCGTCTCTGGGGAAGCAGGAACACCGGGGCCACCAATGTGGCCAGGACCTGCGGCACCGGTCTCGGCCTGCTGACTTTCGGCCTGGACATGGCCAAGGGCTTCCTGCCCATGCTCCTGGCCATGGGCTGGAGCACGTCGGCAGCTTTTTTGACTGTCACCGGACTGGCCGCCCTGCTGGGTCACATGTACTCTGTCTTTCTGAATCGCAACGGCGGCAAGGGGGTGGCCACGACCATCGGGCTCTTTCTGGCCGTTGCTCCGACACCCCTGTTCTGGTCCGTGGTCCTCTGCCTGGTGATGATCGCCGTGACCAAGTTCGTGTCCATCGGATCCCTGACCCTGGTCGCCACCCTGCCCGTTTTCATCCTCATCTTCGGGCAGTTCAGCTATCTCATCCTCAGCGTCATCGTCATGGCCCTGGTCTTTTCCAAGCACAAGGACAACATCCTCCGCCTGATCCGGGGAGAAGAAAACCCCTGGAAAAAATCGGCTCTTGAAGCCCGGGCCGACTGATATCCGGTCCGGTTCCGTGATCAGGACAGCTTCTCAAGAGCTCTGACTGCACGCTCAAGAAGCGGCAGCAAGAACTTGAATTCAGCGCAGCCAGAGGCTGCGCTGAATTCATTGAGCCAATGAGCATGAACACGACTTTGGAGACCCCAATCAGGTCATTGCCGGCGCAAAAGCTGGTCACGCCTTCCCCCCTGACCCTGAATCAGGACCAGGTGGCTCTGATGTGCCGCACTCCGGCCCATGGTCTGACCTGCCCTGTCATTTACACCGACTCCCCAATGTCCGAGCTTCCTGTGGGCGCGTTTCTCGGTCCACGGATTCAGGACCCTCAACTGCAGGTCATTGGCCGGCAGTGGCTTCCCGGAGACACGCCCCCTCTCCAGCAGGCAGCGGCAACCCTCCGGGCTGTGACAGAATGCACCTTTAACTCAGAGCAAAAAAACTGTCACGTCTGGCAGCAGGGATACTCTCTGGCCTGGGTCACCCTGAGCGATGCCGGATACCAGGGTCTGCGCCAGGACTGCAGCGGTCCCCAGATTCCTGAATTGCTCAGGACCGAGCTCTTCCTGTCTCTGGACCAGGGATTTGTGTTCCCGGACGACTTGGCCTCCCTCAAGGGGCAGCTCACCCACCTGGCCCTCAATCAGGGCTTTGACATGATCGTCACCACTGGCGGGACAGGGGTGACCTCCCGGGACATCACCCCTGAGGCCACTCTGTCGCTGATTCACCGACGCTTGCCGGGCTTTGAGCAGGCCATGCTCTCCGCTTCCATGGCCAAAACGCACCATGGATTGATCTCCAGGGCCATTGCAGGCATCCTGCACCGAACGTTGATCATCAATCTTCCTGGAAGCCCAAAAGCAGTTGCTGAAAACCTGACCCCTCTTCTGCCTGCACTCCGACACTGTCTGGACAAGATTCATGACGACCCCCGGGACTGCGCCAGTTCATGACCTTGCCGCCACCAGCTCGATCAAGCCTCATTTCCAGCGGATGGTGGTCAGGATCTGTCTGGTGCGGCTGGCTTTTTTGTTCATGCTCCTGCTGCCGCTGGGCCTGGCCTGGATGGCCAGAATGGAGGCCAGCACCTATCTGGGATTCTTTCTCATCCCGGAATACTCCGCCTTCCTGGTAGCAGCCTCCTCCCTGACCCTCTTTTTTCTGCTCAGCTGGCGATTCTTCTCCAACATCATCCTCTTCTTCCGGCTTCAGCTGGTGGCCGACCTGATCCTGGTGGCCTATCTGACCATGTTGACCGGGGGCATCACCAGTCATTTCTCCTTTCTGTTTTTGGGAATCATCTTTTTGTACGGCCGCTATCTGGGGTTTTCCACCTCCAAGCAGATCACGGCGGTCATTGCTGTCTTTTTTCTGGCCACCGGAGGTGTCCATCTCCTGGACACGCCTTTTGAGACCGTGCCTTCCATCCCGCTCAACCAGTTCTTCTACAACTTTTCCCTGCAGATCCTGGCCCTGGCCCTGATGCTCATGCTCCTGCGCCTTGGCTACGGCCGCGAAGACGAGCTGCTCACGGAAATCAACCGTCAGCAGCAGGACCTGCTGCGCTCCGAAGCCCTCAAATACAGGGTCTTTGACTGGATGAGCTCTGCACTGGTGGTCTTGGACAAAAAAGGGATCATCACCGTGATCAACCCGGTTGCCCTGGAGTTGACCGGGTTGACCCAGACCAGTCAGGCCCTTGGTCAAAAGCTGCAAACCCTTTTCCCGGCCCTGGGGCAGCTCTGGGCGGACTGGGACAAAAAGCATACCCTGAGGACCGAAACACCGGCGGACGAAGAAGGGCTGATCTTCGGGGCCACACTGACCCCTCTGCCCGAAGAGAACGGGACCCTGATCCTGTTCTCCGACATCACCCGGGTCAAAGAGCTGGAACGACAGGTCCGGCAGATGGAAAAGCTGGCCACGATCGGAGAGCTGGCGGCCGGGCTGGCCCATGAAATCAAAAACCCCCTGGCCGGCATCAAGGGCAGCCTGCAGCTCCTTCAACAGGGCACCATGACACCTGAATACACGGAAAAGCTCCACGGCGTCATCCAAAGGGACATCCAGCGCCTGGACCGGCTGCTGTCCGACTTTCTCGATTTCGCCCGACCGGCTGAATCCCATCCCAAGCAGATCAGGCTCGACTCAGCTGTCCGCCTGGTTCTGGAGACCATGAAGCAGGAGTACCCAGGGGTCTCTTTTTCCATTCAGGATTCCCTGCTGGGCAAATCCTGGTCCTGGGATCCCGATCACCTGCACCAGATCCTGCTCAATCTGCTCATCAACGCCGCTCAGGCCGCCAGGCATTCTGAACAGGCCCAGGTCAGCGTGGGCTGGGCTGAAAACGGCTCCCAGGGGTGCATCTGGATCAGAGACAACGGGCCAGGCTTGCAGACGGAGCAGGAAACCAGCCTGTTCGATCCCTTTGTGACCACCAAGGACAAGGGAACAGGCCTTGGGCTCTCCATTGCCCAGAGGCTGGCCGGCCTGAACAATGCATGGATACAACTGACCAACTGCGAACAGTCCGGAGCAGAGGCCAGGATCTGCCACTCTTCGCCAGAGGCGGAACACAGTCCGGAACCTGCGGAGGACAGGACATGAAGCTCTTTTATGCTGATCTGCACATCCACTCCCGATTTTCCAGAGCCACGAGCAAAGGCCTCAGTCTGCGCAAGCTGGCGGCCTGGGCAGGGTTGAAAGGTCTGGACGTGCTGGCCACCGGCGATTTCACCCATCCAGAGTGGCTCCAGGAAATTGAAGAAACCCTGGAGCAGGAGGAAAACGGCCTGTTCAGACTCAAGGACGCCTCCGGCCTTGATCAGGAAATCCCCTGGCTGCAGGGAACTCCGCTCCAGTGCAGGACCCGGTTCATGCTCGGCACAGAGATCAGCTCCATCTATAAGCGGGGCGGGGTCGTGCGCAAAGTGCACAACCTGGTCTTCATGCCTTCCCTGGATGCGGCCCGCAAGTTCAACACCCGCCTGGCCCAGGTCGGCAACCTGGCTGCGGACGGCCGCCCCATCCTGGGCCTTGACTCCCGCGACCTTTTGGAGATGGTCCTGGAGACAGACCCCGGGGCCGCCCTGATCCCGGCCCACATCTGGACCCCCTGGTTTTCCATGTTCGGATCCAAATCCGGTTTTGACACCATTGAAGACTGCTTCGGCGCGCTGAGCAAAGAGATCTTTGCCCTGGAAACCGGACTGTCCTCGGACCCGGACATGAATTGGCTCTGGAGTGCCCTGGACCGTTTTCGGCTCATCTCGAACTCAGATGCCCATTCAGGGGAGAAGCTGGCCAGAGAGGCGAACATCTTTTCCGGGGAACCGGGATATGAAACCATCTTCAAGGCCCTGAAGAACGAGGGGCTGGGGCACGCCTTTCTGGGCACAGTGGAGTTCTTCCCTGAAGAAGGCAAGTATCACCTTGACGGCCACAGAAAGTGCGGGATCGTCCTTGACCCCAGGGAATCACAGAAACTGAGCGGCATCTGTCCGGTCTGCGGAAAGCCCCTGACCGTCGGGGTCCTGAACAGGATCATGTCCCTGGCCGACAGAGAGCAGCCCGAACAACCCAAAGGAAGCCCGGGGTTCACCTCCCTCATCCCCCTGCCTGAAATTGTATCTGAGATCCTCAATGTCGGTCCCAGGACCAAAACCGTGTTTGGGCTCTATGCCAAGCTGGTGCACGGGTTTGGTTCAGAACTGGCTGTTCTGCAGCATGTTCCCCTGGAGAGCCTGCGGCCCTATTCCAAAGCCCTGGCCGAGGGGATTCGCCGCATGCGGCACAAGGAAGTCTACCGCGATCCCGGCTTTGACGGTCAGTTCGGCCGGATCTCCGTGTTCACCCGGGCAGAACAGAAAGAGCTGCACCATGGCCGCTCGCTGATCGAGAAAGACATGCACAAGGCCGACCCGGGCTCACCCCGGCCCTCGACCTTACTGCAGAGCGCATCCGGAGCGGAAAAGGCGGACCAGCCAGACCAGCCGGAAACCAATTTCAACCCGGCCCAGGAAGAAGCCCTCACTGCCGGCCCCAACCCCGTCCTGGTGGTCGCCGGGCCCGGGACCGGCAAAACCAGGACCCTGATCGGACGGGTCATCCGCTTGCTCAAGAATGGAACCAATCCCCGGCACATCCTGATTCTGACCTTCACCCGGGCCGCTGCCCGGGAGCTCCAGGACCGGCTGGTGGCTGTCTTTGGTCAGTCCCAGGCCCTGCCCAGAGCCGACACCCTGCATGCCCTGGCCTATGAGAACTGGCTGAACATCCATCGCGATCCCCCTGTCCTGCTCGGGGATGAAGACGGACAGCGGATCTTTGCCCTGGCCAACCCAGAGCTGCCCAAGCAACAGCAGAACCGAAGCTGGAAAGCCCTGACCCTGGCCAGAGAAAAAAGGACCATCCCTGACGAGCTCTCCCAGGCAGCCGACAACTATTTTCAGTACAAAGACCGCTGGAATCTTGTGGACTATACTGATCTTCTGGACTGCTGGCTGGAGCAGATCCAGGACGAATCCTTTTCTCATCCCTACACCCATGTGCTTGTGGACGAGGTTCAGGACCTGAGTCCATTGCAGCTGCAGCTCATCACCGCCCTGGTCCCGGAAAACGGTCAGGGGGCCTTTGCCATCGGCGACCCCAAGCAGTCCATTTACGGCTTTCGCGGGGCGGTGCCCCATATCCATTTGGAATTGAAAAAGTTCTGGCCTGAGGTCCAGGAGATTTCCCTGGATCAGAATTACCGCTCCAGACAGAATCTCCTGGATTTCTTCCAGCCGCTCATGGCTGACAGCCAGCCCCTGAAGACTGACCTGGCCGGCTCGGGCAGCATCGTCACCTATCAGGGCCGGAGCGGAGAGCAGGAGGCCCAGTGGACAGCCGAACGGATCAGAGACCTGCTCGGAGGGACGGCCCATCGCGACGCCGACCTGGGCCGGACAGGAGGACTGGCCCCTGGAGACATTGCCGTGCTGGTCCGTTTCAAAGGGCTCATTCCCCCTTTTGAACGGACCCTGACCAGACTGGGGATTCCCTGCACCGTGCCTGAATCCACACCTTTCTGGCAGGAACCGCGCATCGAGCTCATTCTGAACACCGTGTGCCGCTTCCTGGGGATCGCTCCTGATCCGGACATTGAGATCCTGGACTGCCCGGACCGAATCCTGGCTGAAGGACCGGAACGGATTGCGGCCTATTTCCAAAACGTCAAGCCCTTTGACTCCATCTTCTGGAAGAGCCAGTCCTTTCAAGAGCTGAAGAAGGCCTTTGCCCGGCACGAAGGCTGGTCCAACCTGATCAGCTGGACCAGGCTGGAGAGCGAGCTCACCCAGGTCAGGGACAAGGCCGACAAAGTCCGGATCCAGACCCTGCATGCGGCCAAGGGCCTGGAGTTTGAAGCCGTGTTCATGCCCGCCCTGGAAGAGGGCATCCTCCCCTTTGCCGGCCGGTCCTTCCTCTCCGGCCGGCCCCAGGACGACGAAGAGCGCCCCGACCTGCACGAGGAGCAGCGTCTCATGTATGTCGGGATGACCAGGGCCAGGCAGCACCTTTTTTTGAGCTCCGCCGCCTCCAGGCGCATCTACGGGCGGATCTACCAGCTCAAACCGAGCTCATTTCTTGAAGCCCTGCCCCTGAGCAAGACCAGAAGGGTGCGCAGCGTGGCTCAGAAAAAACAAAAACAGCGCCAGCTCAAGCTGCTCTGACCATGAGACACACTGACTGCCGAGCCCCATGGACCATGGCCGCTCCATCCTTTGTCTGGCCGGACCGCGTCGGCCAGAACTGCCGCTCTCTGGAGCACCTGGTGGACGAGGTGGCCGTGACCCTGTTCGAGAGCGAGGCCTGCCTGGCTTACTCCCAAGACGACCTGCCCCTGGACATGGCCGATCTGGACCTGACCTACCACCTCCATCTGCCCCTGGACCTGCCCTGGGAGGACCCAACCCGGGCCGCCTCCATCGCGTCCGGTCTTGCGGACAAGACCGCCTTCTGCCAGCCCGGGGCCTATGTGCTCCACCCGCCTGTGACCCCGCAGGCCCTGGAAGCCTTTTTCCAGGCCTGGGAGCACCATGGCCTCAGGGTGAGCGACCTGCTGCTGGAAAACATCCAGGGCAACGACCTGCGCACCATCTGGCCGGTCATCAGGCAATCCCGGTGCGGCCTCTGCCTGGATCTCGGTCACCTGCTCCTCTACAGCCAGCAGGAGATCCTGAATCAGCCCGGGTTTTTGGATCAGCTTCGAATGCTCCATATTTACGGGACAGATGGAACCGACTCTCGACATGGCCCCTTGAGCAGGTTATCTTTCAAGGATCAGGGCATGCTCCGAGACCTCCTCCAGGCCCTGCCCTTGCAGGGCGTGGTGGTCATCGAGGTCTTCTCGGCCCAGGACCTCTTTGCATCCCTTGACATTTTCAACACCTGGATTAGGAATTGGATCCTGTAGCCTGGTCCGCGCAGGACAGACTTAAGACCGGCAGGAGTGCGCGCCGATTCGTATGACTTACTTTCGCAAACTTGGACCCAAACTCGAGGAGCTGATCAAGCTCTTCAAGAAGAATGACCGCTGGCTGATCCTGCTCATCGGTGACCCAGACGCTCTGGCCTCGGCCATGGCTCTGAAACGGATCCTGGCCAGACGAGTGCAGGCCGTGGGCCTGGCCATGGTCAATGAAATCACCCGGCCGGACAATCTGGCCATGGTCAGGTACCTGCAGATACCGATCAAACGCCTGACCCCTCCCCTGGCCGCCCAATACGACCGCTTCGCCCTGGTGGACTCCCAGCCCCACCACCACCCGGAGTTTTCCCACTTCAATTTTTCAGTGGTCATCGACCACCACCCTCAGAGCGCAGACCACCCGGTCCAGGCCGACTTCAAGGAGATCCACCCCCAGTACGGGGCCAACAGCACCTTATTGACCGAGTTCTTGTACAACATGAACCTCAAGCCAGGGAAGCACCTGTCCACTGCCCTGCTCTACGGCATCAAGACAGACACCCACAGTTTTGAGCACACCTTTCACGATGCGGACATCAAGGCCTTTCGCTACTTGTCCAAATCTGCAGACCACAACATCCTGCGCAAGATCGTCCGCAGCGAGTTCAGGCTGGAGTGGCTGCGCTACTTCTCCTATGCCTTCAGAAAAATGCGCCTGCTCAGGGACGGACTGACCGTGTTCATGGGGCCTGTGGACTCCACGGACATCCTGGTCATCCTGGCCGACTTTTTCCTCAGGGTGCACGACATCACCTGGGACATGATCTGCGGGGTGAGCGACAAGGCCTTGGTGGTCGTCTTCCGGGGGGACGGCATCAAGGATGATATGGGCCGGCTGGCTGCCAAGCTGTTTGGCGACGTGGGTTCAGCCGGAGGACACAAGGCCATGGCCCGGGCGGAAATACCTCTGAAAAACCTGGAGCAGGACCACCCCCAGCAGTTTATCTGGGAGCGGCTCAAAAAAGCGCGGCTCGTCTCCAGTGCCGAACCCAAACCCGATCAGGACCTGAACATCAAGGAAGAAGAGTTCGCCATCCCGGGAGAGGTCAAACCATCTTAATCCTCGTCTGATCCATCATGACCCTGAAACAACAGTTCAGCTGGACCAAAGAGCCCCTCTTCCTGTTCGACGGCTCCTCGTTCATTTACCGGGCCTTTTATGCCTACCCCGATCTCTACCGCTCGGACGGGTTTCCGACCAACGCCCTGTACATCGTCATGCGGCTGCTCCTGAAGATTCTCAGGGAGCAAAACCCCAGTTACGGCTGCTTTCTCCTGGATGGAAAAGGCCCGACCTTTCGCAACGAGCTGCTCGACTCATACAAGGCCCAGCGACAAAAAATGCCGGAACCCCTGTCCCAGCAGATCCCGCACCTCCTGGAAGGCGTCCGGCTCCTGGGCCTGAAGACCCTGGTGGGCGAAGATGGCGAGGCTGACGACTACATCGCCAGCTTGAGCGCAGAGCACAAACAGACCTCGCCGGTGGTCATCGTGGGTTCTGACAAAGACCTGCAGCAGTGCCTGGACACGAATGTGATCATCTGGGACCCTGGACAGCGGACGGAAAAGATCGTCACCCTGGAGTCTTTTCAGGACCAGACCGGGCTGATGCCGTCTCAATGGCCGGACTACCAGGCCCTGACAGGCGACAAGAGCGACAACATACCGGGCGTGCCGGGCATCGGTCCCAAAACCGCCTTGAAAATCATGAAGCGGTTTCCGTCCATTGAAAGCCTGGTGGACAATGTCAGCCATTTGAGCAGAAAGGAGCAGGAAAAGCTCCGGCCCCATCTGGAGCACCTGCCTCTGTACAAGGAGCTGACAACCCTGAAGACCGACCTGGAGATGCCCGCAGGGTTTGACGACCTGACCTGCGCCGACCCGGCCCGGGACGATCTGATCGCGTTCTTCCAAACCTTTGAATTCGACTCCTTGACCAGGGATCTGGACTCGGCCGGGGAGGGACGGGTGGACTCTGTGCCCCCGGGCCCTCAAGGCCCGGACAATGCCCGGCCAAACTCAAAAAAGCTGCCTTCTCTGCAGGGAAAGAGGGTCGGGCTGATCGAGGTGCCTGGTGAAGGATTCCTGATCGGGCTGGATGACGACGAATACCGCCTTGACTGCTCGCACCAGGAGCTGAAAACCATTGTCCGGGCGGCCGAGCTCTGCTGCGTCCCTTCCCTGAAGGGGCTCTACCACGCCCAGCAATCCTGGCTGGACTTCCCGCTGGATCAGGTCTTTGACCTCAGTCTGGCTGCCTACCTGCTCAATCCTGAAGACCGGGACTACTCCTGGCAACGGCTTGAAAAGGGCTATCTGAACGAGATCAACACCCACAAGGACAACCAGGGCCTGGCGGTTTTGCGCATCGGGGAGCTGCTGCGTACCCGGCTGGAGCAGAGCGGCCTTTTGGACCTCATGTTCGATGTGGAAATGCCTCTCATTCCGGTCTTGTATAAGATGGAAAGGCGAGGGGTGTGCATTGACCTCAAGGCCTTTTCCCATTTCCTGTCCGAGGTCGAAGATCGGCTTACCCAATTGACCCGGGTCATTTACGATCAGGCCGGATGCGAGTTCAATCTCCGTTCCACCCAGCAGCTGGCGGAGATTCTGTTTGACAGGCTCGGCCTCAAGCCGGGCCGGAAAACTCCCGGCGGCCAGCCCTCAACCGAGGTCTCCGTCCTGGAGGGTCTGCAGCACCAACACCCGATCATCGCGCATATCGTGGAATACAGGAGCCTGGAAAAACTCCGCTCCACCTACCTCGAACCGCTCCCCAGACAGGTTGACCAGGACAGCCGTCTGCACTCCACCTTCAACAATCTGGCCACGGCCACAGGCCGGCTCTCCAGCAGCAGGCCCAACCTGCAGAACATACCTGTCCGGGGGGACTTCGGCCCCCGCATGCGGGCCTGTTTCATCGCCCCTCCAGGCAAGTCCCTGATCGCGGCCGACTACTCCCAGATCGAGCTCAGAGTCCTGGCCCACATGTCCCAGGACCCCAATCTGCTGGAAGCCTTTGCCCACAACGAAGACATCCACACCAGAACGGCCAGCCTGCTCTTTGACCACCCTGCGCAGGATATCACGGCCGACCAGCGGCGAAAGGCCAAAACCATCAACTTCGGGCTGCTCTATGGAATGGGCCCCCAGAAGCTGGCCCGGGAGCTGTCCATCACCATGAACGAGGCCAAATCGTTCATCGCCATCTATTTCGAGCGCCTGGAAAGCGTGCGCCGCTTCTACGAACAGGTCGAGGCCGGGGCCAGAGAGTTTGGCTATGTGACGACCCTGGCCGGGCGCAGACGGCTGCTCACGAACATCAACTCCGGAAACGACAACCTGGCCGGCCAGGCCAGGCGCATGGCCATCAACACCGTGATTCAGGGCAGTGCCGCAGACATCATCAAGCTGGCCATGATTCAGGTGGATCACGATCAGGCCCTGACCCAGACCGGTGCTGAGCTCATTTTGCAGATCCATGACGAGCTCCTGCTGGAAGCCCCGCGTGATAATGCCCAGCAGGCCGGTCAGCGCGTGGCCTCGATCATGACCTCAGTCATGGAGCTGAGCGTTCCCCTGGTCGTGGATTGGGGACTCGGCACCAACTGGAAGGAGGCGCATTGAATCAGCAGACTTCAAACAGCAATCACACCGGCTTGACTGAAGAAGGATCCAGGCCCGCCCAGTCTCTCTTGTCCTCAAAGCCGCGGCTGCTCACGCCCGGTCCGACCCCCCTCCCGGAAGAGGTCAGACAGGCCCTGGCCCTGGACATGATCCATCACCGCAAGGCTGAGTTCACATCCGTCATGGGCCGGGTCCAATCCATGCTGAAGACCCTGTTTGGCACCACTGAACCCGTCCTCCCCCTGTCATGTTCCGGCACAGGAGCCATGCAGGCCGCTGTGAGCACTCTCTTTGCCCCGGGGGAAACAGTGCTCGTGATCGAGGGCGGTAAGTTCGGCCAGCGTTGGAAAGACATCGCCATGACCCATGGACTCCAGGTCCTGACCCTGCAGGTGAGCTGGGGACAGGCGGTGGATCCCGATGACATTGAACAGGCACTTCAAGAGTCGCCGCAGATCAGGGGCGTCCTGGTCCAGGCCTCTGAGACCTCCACAGGGGTGCTCCATCCTGTGGGCAGGATTGCCGGGCTCACCGCCGACCGGAACTGCCTGCTGGTGGTGGACGGCATCTCCGCTGTTGGCATTTCCCCCTGCCCCATGGACGATATGGGCATAGACTGCCTGCTCACCGGGTCCCAGAAAGGGCTCATGCTCCCCCCGGGACTGGCCCTGATCAGTCTGAGCCCAAGGGCCTGGGACAAAGCGGCCAGGAACCGCAACCCCATATATGCCTTGAATCTGCTTCAGGAACGTAAAAAGGTCCTGGACAATCAGACCGCATTCACCACGCCGGTCAACCTGATTCGAGGCCTGGAGATCAGCCTGGACCTCCTCCTGAAAAGGGGGCTGAAAGCCGTGTATCAGACCTACTGGGGATTGACCCGCATGACCAGAGCCGGGGTGGCAGCCATGGGCCTGTCCTGCCTGGCCCAGGAGCATTACACCTGGGGTTTGACCAGCCTCAGCCTGCCGGAGGGAGTCGACGCTCAGCTGGTGCTCTCTCTGGCGGAAAAGGAGTACAATGTGGTCATGGCCGGAGGCCAGGACCATCTCAAGGGCAGAATAGTGCGCATCGGACATATGGGTTTTGTCGACTGGGCCGATATCCTGGCCGGACTGCACGCCCTGGGGCAGTGCATCCGAAGTTGCGGGGGCCGGGTCCAGACCGCCGACCACCTGAACCAGGCCATCCAGGCCTATGAACAGGCCAGGACCACCCCGTGTCCGGACTGGGCAGTGTATGAAGCCGGGCAACCATGAACCTGCGCCATCCTGCCTTTACCCTCTCGAGCAAGCGGCCAGCGGGAGCGGGAGCTGGTATGAAACTTCGCGAAAGAAAGAACCCCTCAGCCCTGCGGGCAGCTCCCCTGAGTACAGGGGAGCAGTAAGAGGAGCCATCCCGAAAGTTTCTGCCCCGATCAAACTGGCAGATTTAACTCCAGAGCTATCCAATCATTTAAATCAACTTTTATTTATTAAAATCAAAAAGATATGTGTCAGCGCAGCCAGAGGCTTCGCTGACAACAGGCTCCGGGTTTCGAGTTTGGAGGTGATTGAAGAAAGTTCGGGTGCAGGAACAACCATCTTGACCGCCTGGCCCAATCAAGGCATGAACATTCTCAGACGATGACGAACCGGGGCGCGGCAGGCAGGCTTGCAATTCTGGTTTGGAGGTCATGTATGGCACGTCAAGAGAACTGAGTGAGGCATGATGGGTTTTTCGTTACGTTTGAAGTTCATACGAGCCCTTGAGGGCTGCCGAAGGGAGAAAGGCCATGACAGAGAACAACTCCGGCCAGCACGACCAGGAGTCCCAACAGCCGGGAAGCCAGGAACAGGAAAAGGTTTCCAGGGAAAAACGCCAGAAGGCTGCTGAAGCCTTTGCCTCCACAGCCAAGGAAAGGGAGCATCAGGAAGGGCCCCTGCCCAAGGTGGACCTGAACACATTCGTCCTGTCCTTGAGCTCTTCTGTTCTGGTGCAGCTGGGGGAGGTCTGCGACCCGAACAGCGGACAGACATGCCAGAACCTGGACATAGCCAGGCACACCATCGACATCCTGGGCATGCTGGAACAGAAAACCAGGGGCAATCTCACCCCGGACGAGGAAACCCTGCTCAAGAACGTCCTCTTTGAGCTGCGGATGAAATACGTCCAGAAGGCACGGTAGGATCAAACATGACACAGCCAATTCAGGTCGGCCTGGTGGGTGTCACCGGGTACACAGGCATGGAGCTCTTGCGTTTGTTGTGCGGCCACCCCGGATTTTCGCTCATCGCAGCCACATCCAGGCAGGAGCAGGGCAAGACCGTGGGAGATCTCTATCCGCACTTGAAAGGCCTGCCGGGTCACAACCTGGAAATCACGGCCCCGGATCCGGAACGTCTGGCCCGGGAATGCTCCCTTGTCTTCCTGGCCGTGCCCCACGGGACTGCCATGGACGTGGCCGATGTCCTTTTGAACCATGGGACCAGGGTCATTGACCTCAGCGCCGACTTCAGGCTTCGGTCTCCCCAGGTCTATGAGCAGTGGTACGGGCTGCCCCACACCAAGGCCCATCTCCTGGACCGGGCCGTCTTTGGGTTGGTCGAGCTCTATCAGGACCGGATCATCAAAGCCGACCTGGTGGCCAACCCGGGGTGCTATCCGACCTCGATCATTCTCGGACTCTATCCGGCCCTGGCTGATAAGATCATCCACCCGGAGAACATTGTTGCCGACAGCAAGTCCGGCACAAGCGGGGCCGGGCGAAAACTCTCCCTGGGGACCCTTTTCTGCGAGGTCCACGACAACTTCAAGGCCTACAGCCTGGGGCGGCATCGGCACACTCCGGAAATCGAACAGGAGCTGAGCCTCCTCTCCGGCATCGAGATGACCGTGTCTTTCAACACGCACCTCTTACCTGTTGAACGAGGCATCCTCTCCACCATATACACCCATCTCAAGGCGGATGTGGATGTGCACGCAGTCCATGAAACGTACACCCGGCGCTATGCCGCGTGCCCCTGGGTCCGGGTTCATGCCCCGGGCATCCTTCCCCAGGTCAATCAGGTCCGGGGGACCATGTTCTGTGATATCGGTCTGGTGGTCGACCCTCGAACCAGGAGGCTGATTGTGGTCTCGGCTATCGACAATCTCTGCCGGGGGGCGTCCGGTCAGGCCCTGGCCAATGCCAATCTGATGACTGGAATGGAAATGACCGCCGGTCTCACAGCTCCGCCTCTGATGCCTTGAAGGGCCGGGGCATCAGGTTGAACCTCATGTCAGTGTGGCCGCTGGCCACGCTGACATATATTGATTTATGAACATCAATGAGGACACTTTCAGGCCTGTCAACGGCAGGCCTGAGTTCGAACCCATCTTTGTTGCCCGACAGCCTCTGTTCACCCCGCGAATGAACATCTGGGGCTATGAGCTCCTGTTCCGGCATTCCCTTCAGGCAAACGCAGCCAGTTTTTCGAACGGCGCCAGCGCGACCTCAAAGATCCTCATTGACGGCTTCAGTCTGGCCCAACAAGGCCTGAAGCCCAAGACCAGACTGCTGATCAATTTCCCCCGGGACGTCCTCCTTGATGAGAGCGCCTCGATCTTACCTCCTGACCAGGTGGTCATCGAGGTCCTGGAAAACATCATTCCAGACAAGGAGGTTCTCAAGGCCTGCATCGAGCTGAAACGAAAGGGCTTTACCCTGGCCCTGGATGATTTCCAGAACCAGCGGGATTACAACCACCTCTTTCAGCTCGTGGATCTGGTCAAAATCGACATTCAGGGTCTGGACAGCGAGGCCCTGGCGGGCATGGTCGCAATGCTCCAAAATCAGGACTGCATGGTGGTGGCCGAAAAGGTGGAGACCAAGGAGATGTTTGAGCTCATGAAGGACCTGGGCTGCGACCTCTTCCAGGGTTTTTTCTTCAGCAAGCCGGAGATCATCCCCGGCCGAACCATACCCGGCAACAAAATCGTCAAGCTTCGCCTGCTGCATGTGCTCAACCAGGAAACCGACTTTGACCCCAAGAAGCTGGGCAAAATCATTCAGACCGACCTCTCTTTGAGTTATCGCCTGCTCCGGTACATCAACTCTCCCTGGATCGGACTGCCGAACAAGGTCAAATCCATTCAGCACGCCATCAGCCTGCTGGGATACAAGAACATCGTCCGCTGGCTGCGGGTTCTCCTGCTGGCCGACCTGAACACATCCACCCGGGGACGGGAGCTGACCTTTCGATCTGCCCAGCGGGGCCGTTTCCTGGAACTGCTGGCCGAGACCAGTCTGGCCCCTTTTGATTCCGAGTCCATGTTTCTGCTTGGACTGTTTTCCCTGCTTGACGCCATTCTGGACCAGCCCATGTCCAAGGTGCTCTCCAGTCTGCCTTTGACTGAGGAGCTCGAGGCAGTGCTCAGCGGCGAAGACCAAAACGGAGCCATGTGGCTGGATCTGATCGCTCTTCAAGAGCAGGCCCAATGGATGAAGCTCCTGGATCAGATTCACAGCCTCAACCTGGAGCCGGAACAGACTGCAGCCTGCTATGTCCAGGCTCTGCAATGGGCCTCCAATTGGATGGGCATGGCCCATTGAAAAGAACGCATCTGGCAGAATGTCCGATTTTCTCTGCCCTCGATTATCGACCCTCAACCCTCGACCTGTCAGCCAGGCCAGAGGCCGAGCTGACAGCACAATGGTAAGCTGCCATGATCGACACCCAGACCAGTTCTCAAGAGTCGCCTCCTTTCTTTATCGCCAGTCAGCCCATCCTGGATGGGGATCAATCCATCTGGGGCTATGAACTGCACTTCTCCAAATGCGCCTCATCTGAGCCCTCAGAGCCTGATCCCGGAGCAGTCACCCCGAACATGTTCCTGGAGGGCTTTTCCCTGGCCCAGAATCCCCTCAACCCCGAAGCCTGCTTTGTGATCTCCTTTCCCCGGCAGAGCCTGCTCGATGCTGTCCCCGCCCTTTTGCCCAAAGACCAGGTCCTGCTCCAGATTTCAGAGCAGGTCATCCAGGACAAACCGGTTCTGAAGCAGGTCATCGAGCTGAAGCGGCAGGGATACCGGATCGTCATGGCCGGCTACACCGGCAGGACCAAGCATCCGGCCGTGTACCAGCTTGTGGATATTTTCAGGATGGATGTCCGGAGACAGGACGAGGAGCTCCTGAAGACCGTGGTCCAAACCGCCAGGGACAACTCCTGCACCCTGCTGGCCGACCATGTCCAGACCAAGGACCTGTTCGAGCTGGCCAGGCAGGTCGGGTTTGCTTACTTCCAGGGGGACTTCTTCAGCCAGCCAGAAACCATCTCGGGCAAAGCGCTGCCCTCGAATCAGCTGGCCAAAATCCAGCTCCTGGACATGCTCCATCAGGAGCAGAGCTTCGATCCCAAAAAGCTGAGCGAAATTGTCCAGACCGATCTGTCCTTGAGCTACAAGCTCCTCAGATACATCAATTCTCCTGCCATTGGCCTGCGGAACGAGGTGACCTCGATTCAGCACGCCATCAACCTGCTCGGCTACCAAAGAATCGTCCGCTGGTTCAGGGTCCTGATCATGGGCGACTTGAACCCCAGCAACAAGGGTCAGGAGCTGACCATGCGCTCTGTTCTCAGGGGGCGGTTCCTCCAGGTCCTGGCCCAGGGGGTCCAGGCCCCTTTTGACGCTGAGGGCATGTTCCTGCTGGGGCTCTTCTCCCAGCTGGATGCCATCATGGACCGGCCAATGGAGGATATCGTGGCTGACCTGCCTTTAGAGGACAAGCTGGCAGCCACGCTGCAGGGTGAGCAGACTGATGCCACTTTGTGGCTGGATCTGGTGGAAGCCCAGGAGCAGGCCGACTGGCCGCGCCTGACCGCCTTGATCAACGAGCTGGGGCTGGTGCCGGAGTACACCGCCAACTGCTATGTCCAGGCCATGCAGTGGGCCTCGGAGCTGACCGGGGCGGAATGAGGCTTTCAATCCTGAAGGCTGTTTCTGTGGTCCAGGACCCGTTTGGTCTTGGCAAAGGTCCGTGGAAGCTCGCCCGGATCGAGCACCCCGACCTGACAGCGAACCAGCAGGTGCTTGCGCATTGCCCTGGCCACGGCAGACCTCAGAGGCTCGTCGCCCAGCCCCCCCGCCTCACAATGGCGCTCCACATTGAGCTGCATCACATCCAGGCCGTCCTGCCTTTCCAGGACAATCTGGTACTCTGAGCTGAGCTCAGCAAAGGATCCCAGGACCTCGGCGATCTGCCCGGGATAGATGTTCACCCCGCGAAAGATGAACATGTCGTCCGAGCGGCCCAGAATCCGGTCATGCCTGGGCAGACCGAGCCCGCAGGCACAGTCTTCAGGGATGATCCGGCTCAAGTCCCTGGTCCGGTATCTGATCAAAGGGGCGGCTTCCTTGGTCAGGGAGGTGACCACCATCTCCCCGACCTGTCCCGGCTCTACAGGCTCGAGGGTTGTCGGATCCAGAATCTCCAGGATGAACAGGTCGGCCCAGTAGTGGCTCCCGGCATGCTCCCGGCATTCCAGGCCCGTGCCCGGTCCGTACAGCTCAGTCAGGCCAGGGATGTCGAACATCTCCTTCAGGCCAAAGACCGAGCCCACCCGCTCCCGCATCTTGTCCGTGTGCGGCTCAGCCCCGAAGATGATCCGCTGCAGCCGAACCTCGTCCTGCAGGCCGAACTTCTCCACCTCCTCTGCCAGAAGCAGGGCCATCGATGCGGTTGAACACAGGCAGGTCGGCTTGAGGTCGACCAGAAACTGGAGCTGGATTTCCAGGTTGCCAGGCCCCAGGGGCAGGGCCAGGGCACCGAAATGCTCGCACCCCAGCTGAAACCCGGCGCCCGCGGTCCACAACCCGTAGCCCACAGCGATCTGCACCCGATCCTCCCTGGTCAGGCCGGCCAGCTCAAAGCACCTGGCCATCATCATCTTCCATGTGTCCACATCCCTTTGGGTGTAGGACAGGATTTTCCGTTTTCCTGTCGTCCCCGAGGAGGCGTGGATGCGGACCAGCTCCCTTTCAGGGACCGAGAGCAGGGGGAAGGGGTACCCGTTTCTGAGGTCGTCGGCTGTGGTCAAAGGCAGGGAGGCCAGGTCATCCAGGCTTTGAATACCGACAGGGTCGACCCCTGCGTTCTGGAGCCTCTCGCGGTAGAAGGCATTGCCGTGATAGGCGTGTCGTACGGTCCACTGCAGCCCCAAGAGCTGTTGCTTGAGAATGGATTCTGGCGTAAAGTCCGGAAAAAAACGCAAACGAGGGGTCATGGTCCATATCCTGATGCTTCTCGAACGTCTGTGGTAAAGCGGAAACTATGTCTGGGCACCCGGGCAATGTCAAGAAAGGAGCCTGTTCATGGCTGGTGCTGCTTCTCCGGCGGTCTTCACTGTCTTTTCCCTTCTCCTCGGGCTCGTGCTGGGCAGTTTCTACAATGTCTGCATTCACCGCTACCTGAGCGGGGCTTCGATCGTCCGTCCCGGCTCCCATTGCCCCTCCTGCAGCCACGCCCTTTCCTGGTGGGAAAACATTCCCCTGGTCAGCTATCTCCTGCTCAGGGGACGCTGCCGCGAATGCCAGACCCGGATCAGCCTGCGCTATCCACTGGTGGAGGCGATCTCGGGCCTCTGGGCCCTGCTTCTGGCCCTGAAGTTCGGCCCTGGCTGGCCCTGGCTGGTGTTCATGCTCTTTGGCGGCATCCTGATCATCATCAGCTTCATTGACCTGGACAGCTTCATCCTTCCGGATAGCTACACCCTTCCAGGGGGGCTGGCCGCCTTCCTCTGCGCCGTGCTCCTGCTGGACATGGGCTGGCAGACCTCGCTGATCGGAGGGGTGGTCGGGGCAGGATCCTTCCTGGCCCTGCAGAAAGGCTACAAGATGATCAAAGGCGTGGAGGGCATGGGCACCGGGGATATCAAGCTCATGTTTCTGCTCGGGGCCCTGCTGGGCTGGCAGGCCCTGCCCCTGATGGTCTTCATGGCTGCAGTCAGCGGGCTGATCATCAGTCTGGCCTACCTGAGAGGACCGGGCAGCAGGGGCATGCAGACCGCCATCCCCTTCGGCCCCTTTCTCAGCCTCGGGGCCATGCTCTATGTGCTCATCGGGCCGGAGATCTGGGCCTGGTACCTGGGCTGAACCCTTTCCGCCCATCCGCGTGCACCAAGAGGGCAGAAAGATTTACAAAGTGGCCTTCCAGGACCTGGTCAGGGCATGGACATCCTCCTGCAGGACCACCTTCTCCCTGGAGCGGACCTCGAACTTGGGCTCAGCCCTGACCGTACCCACCCTGGCCAAAGTCTGGCCCTGAAAGAGGTCCTCGAAGGCCTGGACCCGGTCCTTGGCAACAGAGACCAGCAGCCTGCTCGGGCTCTCACTGTAGAGCAGGGCTTCTGTGCTCAGATCGGCATCACAGACCGGAACCCTGTCCAGGTCCAGATCCGCTCCCAAACCGCCTCCGATGCACATCTCGGACAGAGCCACTCCGAGCCCGCCGTCTGAAAGGTCATGGCAGGCCGTGATCAGACCGGACTGGATGGCCTTAAAAAGCGTCCGATACCGTGTTCTGGCGCTGAGCAGGTCCACCTGAGGGACATCGCCCCCCAGACTCTGGATCTCAGTGGCCAACTCGGACCGGCCCAGCTCGTTTCTGGTCATGCCCAGGAGATAGATCACATCCTCTGGCTGCTTCAGGTCGGAGCTGACAGTCAGCTCGATCTCCGGAACAACGCTGATGACCGAAAAGAGCACTGTGGGGGGGATGGAAATCTTGACCCCGCCCATGGCGTAGTCGTTCTTCATGGAGTCCTTGCCGGACACGCAGGGCACGCCGAACCCCAGGCAAAAGTGAGCCAGGGCCTTGTTGGCCCTCACCAGCTGGGCCAGCTTGAAACGGCCGTCCGGGGTCTTATCCGACTGGACCGGATCGCACCAGCAGAAGTTGTCCACCCCGGCCATATGGTCCAGGTTGCCCCCAACCGCCACTGCATTGCGCACTGCCTCGTCCACAGCGCAGGCCATCATCCAGTAGGTGTCCAGGTCGCTGAACTTGGGACAGATCCCGTTGGAGACCACCAGCCCCCGGGTCCTGTCCAGGATCGGCCGGATGACCGCAGCATCCCCCGGGCCGTCACAGAGAGCGCCGACCAGGGGCTTGATCACGCTCCCCCCCTGAACCTCATGGTCGTATTGCCGGATTACGGACTCCCGGCTGCAGATGTTCAATCCGCCGAGCATCCTGTGCAGAAAGCGTCCAGGGCCGGCCCGGACCTCTTCCGGGATCTCCAGGGGCTGGGGCTCGGGCTTGTCCCAACGCGCCTCGAGCTCCATCCTGGGCAGCCCGTGATGCAGAAAGTCCATTTCCAGCTCAGCCACCAGCTTGTCCTTGAACCAGACCCTGAAAAACCCGCTGTCAGTGAAAGACCCCAGGTCTGTCGCCTCCACATCCATAGCCGAGGCCAAATCCATAAATTCAGACAGCCGCTCCCGGGGAACGGCCGCCGTCATCCGCTCCTGGGCCTCGGACAGAAGGATTTCCCAGGGCACCAGCCCGTCGTACTTCAGAGGCACCAGAGAGAGGTCCATCTCGCACCCGCCAGTGTCCTCGGCCATTTCCCCAACTGAAGAGGACAGCCCGCCTGCCCCGTTGTCGGTGATGGCATTGAACATCCCCAGGTCCCTGGCCCGGATCAGAAAGTCGTACATCTTGCGCTGGGTGATCGGATCGCCGATCTGTACCGCCGTGGCCGGGGATCCTGCATGCAGGGCCTCGGAAGAGAAGGTCGCCCCGTGAATCCCGTCCTTGCCCACCCGGCCGCCGACCATGATCACCTTGTCCCCGGGCCGGGCCCTCTTTTCGTGGCTCGGCCTGCCCTGGATGTGAGCCGGCATCATGCCCACCGTACCGCAAAAGACCAGAGGCTTGCCCAGAAATCGGGAATCGAAGACCAGGCCGCCGTTGACCGTTGGAATGCCGGACTGGTTCCCGCCGTGCTCCACGCCTCTGCGCACGCCTTCCATGACCCTGTGCGGGTGAAGGAGCCGGGGGGGCAGGGGCTGGTCGTAAAAAGGGGAGGCAAAGCAGAAGACATCAGTATTGCAAAGCAGGTTGGCCCCCAGGCCTGTGCCCATGGGATCCCTGTTCACGCCCACGATCCCGGTCAGGGCTCCCCCATACGGGTCCAGGGCCGAAGGACTGTTGTGGGTCTCGACCTTGATGCACGCCGAGTAATCCTGATCAAAACGGATCACCCCGGCATTGTCCTTGAAAACCGAGAGACAGAAGTCGCCCTCCCCCATCCTCTGCCGCAGAAGGGCTGTGGGGGCCTGAATGTAGGTGGAAAAGAGGCTGGTGATGGCTTCGACCTTGCCTGTATCCATATCCGTGTAGTGGATGAAGGCATTGAAGATCTTGTGCTTGCAGTGCTCGGACCAGGTCTGGGCCAGGACTTCAAGCTCGGCATCCGTGGGTTCCGGGGGCAGACCCCGCTCCTGCCTGCCCTGCCTGATCTCCGGGCGGAGGTAGTAGCTGCGGATGGTCTCCAGTTCCTTGAGGCTCAGGGCCAGCACCTTGTCCCGGCTCATTTTCTGGAGCTCTTCATCGTCCATGGAGGACAGGGTCACCACCTCGACAGCGTCTGAGGACTGCCCCGTGACCCGGGGTGGCTCAGCCTGAAACCCGGGGGCACGGGACCACTCCTCGGCGCTCATGATCGCATAGCGCTCGATGAGCTCATTGGCCAGGAGGTCCGTGGCCATGCGCCGGACATCGCTGCGCTCCAGGCTGCCCTGGATGAGATACTGAATGGCGGTAAAGACCTCCGGGGCTTCGGTCTTGGAAAGCTTCAGGCCTGTCCTCAGGGTATCCCGGGCCACACGCCCTTCATTGTCCGTGACCCCCGGGCGGTAGCCGACCTCCAGGATCCAGTCAAAGTCCCTGGCCAGAGGGGACAGGGAGACCTGCTGCAGGACCGGATCATGGAGCAGCCCTTTGGCCACGGCCTGATCAACCTGGTCATCCTTGAGCCCGTCAAGGAGAAAAATCTTGATCAGCCTGATCCCGTCCACTGAAATTCCCAGGTCCTTGTGAACCGCCCGGACCACATTCTGGCCCTGGACATCCTGAACATGATCCTTGATTCCAACTGCCAGCCGGTGCATGCGCCCTCCGCTTGTGTATTTCCATCTCTTGATAGGGGTAGGGAAGGCTTTACAGCCTCCCCTCCCTCCGAACCGTGCGTGCGG
>CAYOID010000040.1:0-28669 GCA_964403955.1 uncultured Desulfohalobiaceae bacterium
CCGCGAAGGCGGCCGGACTGTGGGTGCAGGTGTCGTCTCCGAAATCATGGAGTAAGGAAGGGACTCACACATGGTAGCGATGAACAGTGACAGGATCAGAATTAAGCTCAAGGCTTATGATTACCGGATTCTCGACAAGGCAGTGGCTGAGATTGTTGATTCTGCCCACAACACTGGCGCCAGTATCGCCGGTCCCATTCCTCTGCCGACACGGATCCATAAATTCACGGTCAACCGATCTGTGCACGTGAATAAGAAATCCCGGGAACAATTCGAGATGCGGGTTCATAAACGACTGCTCGACCTTCTTGAGCCGACGCAGCAGACTGTGGACGCTCTGGGCAAGCTCAGCCTGCCTGCTGGGGTTGACGTGGAAATCAAGCTCTAAGTTGAGAGGGACGTATGAAGGGGTTAGGTCTGATTGGACAAAAACTCGGGATGACCACGATCTTTGCAGAAGACGGCACCAGGGTCCCGGTCACGGTGATCAAAGCTGGTCCGTGCCCTGTGATCCAGGTCAAAGACAAAGAGTGCGACGGATATGAGGCTGTGCAGGTAGGCTTTGAGGAGATACCTCCCAGAAAAGTGACCAAGCCGTTGCGTGGTCACCAGGACAAAGCAGGCCAGGGTTACTATCGACAGCTCAAAGAGTTTCGAACTGACAAGACCGCAGGGTATGAATCAGGGCAGGAATTGACAGTTGAGCTGTTCTCTGTCGGAGAGAAGGTCAAGGTCAGTGGCAAATCAAAAGGGCGTGGCTTTGCCGGGGTCATGAGACGATGGAATTTCAGCGGGTTGCCTGCGAGCCACGGGCACCACAAAGTCCATCGCAGTCCTGGAGCAATAGGACAGTGCGCCGATCCCGCCCGGGTGTTCAAGGGCAAGAAGATGCCCGGACAGATGGGGAACAAACGGGTCACCGTATCCAACGCCGAAATCGTCGATGTTCGGGCCGAAGATGGCGTACTCCTCGTACGCGGACAAGTGCCTGGACCGAACAAGTCGTATCTCACGATCCGCAAGAAGAGCTGAGGATCCCATTATGACAGTCGTGACAATATTTGATCAGGAAAAAAATTCAGTTGGGGAGTTGACTCTTCCGGCTGAGCTCTTTGAGGTCCAGGTCCGCCCGGAGCTTTTGAATCTGGTGGTCAAGGCCCACAATGCTGCCCAGAGGACAGGGACAGTCGCGGTCAAAACCAGGTCGAACATCCGCGGGGGGGGGAAAAAGCCCTGGCGGCAAAAGGGAACAGGCCGGGCCAGGGCAGGAAGCAACAGATCCCCGTTGTGGACCGGGGGGGCTGTGACCCATGGACCGCACAGCCGTAGCTACGACCTGAAGGTGAACAAGAAGGTGCGAAAGCTGGCCATGAAGATGGCCCTGTCCAGCAAACTGGCCGATCAAAGCCTCATTGTGCTGGACAAGGTCGAACTGGCTGCAGCCAAGACCAAGCAGTTCGTCCAGGTACAGAACACCCTGGACCTGAAAAAGGCCTTGATTGTTGTGCCCAAAAGAGATATGACCCTCGAGCTTGCGTCTCGGAACGTTCCAGGAGTCAGAGTGATCACCCAAAACGAGCTCAATGTGGTGGACCTCCTCAAGAGTCATATGCTCGTGGTCACACCAGAGGTTGTCGAGAATCTGCAGGAAAGGTTGCAATAGCTATGGATTACACACATGTTTTGATCAGGCCGGTGGTCACTGAAAAGTCGACTGCCTTGAAAGACGCGACCAACAAGGTTGTCTTTCAAGTCGCCGGCTGTGCAAACAAAATCGAAGTCAAAAGAGCTGTTGAAGAGGCCTTCAATGTCCGGGTGCTCTCGGTCAATGTTGTCAAGCGCAAGCCCCGGGCCAAGAAAAGATTCGGCCGTTCCATGGGGTCGGTATCAGGATACAAAAAGGCCTACATTCAGATCGCCCCTGGCGATAAAATTGACTACTTTGAAGGTGTCTAACAATGCCTATTCGGAAGCTCAACCCCACTTCACCCGGACGCAGGGCGCAAACGGTCTCGGATTTCGCTGAAATTTCCCGCGCTCATCCGGAAAAGAGCCTGACAGAGGGTCTGGCCAGGAAGAGCGGCAGGAACAATTACGGCCGGATGACCTCCAGACGATGTGGTGGTGGCCATAAGCGGCGCTACCGTCTGATTGACTTCAAAAGGAACAAGCTTGACGTCCCGGCCAAGGTTGCCTCCATTGAATACGACCCGAATCGGACTGCCAGGATTGCTTTGCTGCACTATGGCGACGGGGAAAAGAGGTATATTCTGGCCCCCAAGGGGATCAAAGTCGGCGACATGGTTCTGGCGGGTGAACAGGCCGACATCAAACCCGGAAATGCCCTGCCATTTGCCAAAATCCCTCAAGGGACCATTGTTCACAATCTCGAGCTAGCCCCTGGAAAAGGCGGTCAGCTCTGCCGGGCAGCCGGAACCTACGCCCAGCTTGTGGACAAGGAAGGCAAGTACGCCCTGATCAAGCTGCCTTCAGGAGAGATCAGGAAGGTTCTTGTGAGCTGCTATGCGACCATCGGGCAGGTTGGGAATGTGGAGAACGAAAACATCAAGATTGGCAAGGCAGGCCGCAACCGCTACCTGAACAAGCGCCCCAAGGTGCGTGGTGTGGCCATGAACCCCATCGATCATCCCCTTGGGGGTGGTGAAGGTCGGAGCTCCGGTGGCCGCCATCCGGTGACCCCTTGGGGGGTACCGACCAAAGGGTACAAGACCAGACGGAAGAAAAAGGCGTCCTCCAAGTTGATTGTCAAGAGACGCCAGACCAAATAGGAGTGAGTCATGCCCCGGTCTTTGAAGAAGGGACCCTTTGTTGACGATCATTTGATGAGCAAAGTGAACATTGCTCAACAAACCAGAGATCGCAGCGTCATCAAGACCTGGTCCCGGCGATCGACAGTGATCCCCGAGATGGTTGGTCTGACCTTTGCCGTTCACAACGGGAAAAAGTTCATCCCGGTCTTCGTGACCGAGAATATGGTCGGACATAAGCTTGGGGAATTCGCACCGACCCGGACCTTTCACGGCCATGCAGGCGATAGAAAGAGTCAGGCCAAGGGACGGAAAAAATAAGGTTTTTGAGGTCGATAATGGAAATCAAAGCTAAAGCGCGTTTCATAAGGGTTTCGCCGAGAAAAACTCGGCTGGTTGCAGAGAATATCAAGGATCAACCTGTGGCCACAGCTCTGGATCTCCTACGCTATACGCCAAAAAAACCCGCCAAGGCCCTGTACAAGGTCTTGTATTCAGCTCTGGCCAACGCTGAGAACTCGGCCTCACTGGACGTGGACAATCTTTACGTCAAACGGGTCCACATTGATGAAGGCCCGACCTGGAAGCGGATCAGACCGAGGGCTATGGGCCGTGCAACTCGCATCAATAAGAGAACCAGTCACATAACTGTCATTGTGGACGAGTTATAGGAGGTTTCGTTTTGGGTCAGAAAATTCATCCTTATGGCTTCAGGCTTGGATACAACAAGAACTGGCGTTCCAGGTGGTTCAGCTCGAAAGAGTATCCACGGTACGTGTATGAGGACCACCAAGTCCGGACCTTTGTCAAAAAGAAGCTCTACCATGCCGGGATCTCACATATAGAAATCGAGCGGGCCGCTGACAAGGTGCGGGTGATTATCTTCACCGCCAGGCCAGGAATTGTCATTGGCCGCAAAGGGTCTGAAATCGAGAAGTTGAAAACCGAGCTGAAAAACAAGTTCAAGCGCGATTTCGTGATCGAGGTCAATGAAGTCCGCCGGCCCGAAACCGAAGCCCAGCTTGTGGCCGAAAATGTGGCCATGCAGCTTGAACGCAGGGTGGCCTTCAGGAGAGCCATGAAGCGGACCATCAGCTTGGCCCAAAAATTCGGAGCTGAAGGGATCAAGATCTCCTGTGCCGGGCGTCTGGGCGGAGCTGACATCGCCAGAACTGAATGGTTTCGCGAAGGGCGTGTCCCTCTGCACACCCTGCGGGCCGACATCGATTATGGCTACGCCATGGCCCGGACAACCTACGGCATTATCGGGGTCAAGGTCTGGGTCTTCAAGGGCGAAATATTGGATGAGAGGAGTGCACATGCTTAGCCCAAAAAAAATAAAGCATCGCAAACAGCACAAGGGTTTTCTCAAAGGTAAGGCGTCCCGGGGAACGACTGTTTCGTTTGGAGAAATCGGGCTCAAAACCATCGAGCATGGCCGGATCACCAACCAGCAGATAGAGTCGGCCCGAATTGCCATCATGCGGCATATCCGCCGTGGCGGAAAGGTCTTCATCAGGATTTTTCCTGACAAGCCCTACACTGAGAAACCGGCTGAGACCCGGCAAGGCAAAGGCAAAGGCTCTCCCGCTGGCTGGGTGGCTCCTGTTCGCCCCGGTAAGGTCTTGTATGAGATCATGGGGGTCAACCTTGAGCAGGCACGTGAAGCTTTGATTCGAGCTTCACACAAACTTCCGGTCAAGACAAAGATCGTGGTCAAGGAGTAGACGTTCATGCAGGCCGATAAAATTCGAGAGTTGAAAACTCAGGAATTGGATAAAAAACTGGCTGATTACCGGAAGGAGCTCTTTAACCTGAGGTTTCAGCATGCAACTGGACAGCTCGAAAACACCCAGCGGCTCAGCAAAGTGAAGAAAAATATCGCCCGGGTGCTGACGATTCTTCGGGAAAAAGAGATGGAGAGCAGCCATGAGCAGTAAAGGCAACAAACGCGTTTTGACCGGGTATGTGGTCAGTGATCGGGCGGACAAGACCATCGTGGTCCGGTGCGAAACCATATTGCAGCACCCCCTGTACAAGAAATATATTCGGCGGCGGAAAAAATTCATGGCTCATGATCCGGAAAATACCTGTCAGATCGGGGACAAGGTCCAAATCGTCGAAAGCAGACCCCTGAGCCGAAGGAAGCGCTGGCGACTCAAAAATGTCTTGGAAAAGGTTGTCTAAGAGGGAGTGAACCATGATACAAGTTGAATCCAAACTTGATGTTGCAGACAATTCAGGGGCAAAACGCCTGAATTGTATCAAGGTGCTCGGCGGCAGCAAAAGACGTTATGCCAGCGTCGGCGATTTGATCGTTGTCTCGGTGAAGGAAGCCATGCCCCATTCGAAAGTCAAGAAAGGGGATGTTTTTCATGCCGTGATCGTCAGGACGAAAAAAGAAATCGGCCGTCCGAATGGATCCTACATCAACTTCGACACGAATTCAGCTGTTCTGTTGAACAAGAATATGGAGCCCATTGGTACCCGTATATTTGGCCCTGTCGCTCGTGAACTCCGCCAGAAAAATTATATGAAAATCGTGTCTCTTGCACCAGAGGTCCTTTAGAGGGTGTCCCATGTTGAAGAAGCAGAAGATCAAAGTCAAAGACAAGGTCATGGTCCTGACAGGAAAAGATCGGGGCAAAATCGGGACGGTGAAAATGATCGACCGGAAAAATGATACGGTCATCGTTGAGCAGGTGAACATGGTCAAGCGCCATGTCAAAGGAAATCCATACACCGGCAAATCCGGCGGTATTCAAGACAAAGAAGCCCCTTTGCACTACTCGAATGTTGCCGTGATGTGTGAGAGCTGTTCGCAAGCGACTCGGGTCGGGACAGCAACGACAGATGATGGGAAAAAGCTGAGAGTGTGTAAAAAGTGCAAAGAGATGCTCGACTGAGACCTCTTGGCGCGGTCCCACAGAACAAACAATGATTTTTAAATTCGAGTGAGCAGTAAGGTGCGACCATGAGCCGTTTACAACACATATACACTGAAAAGGTTGCTTCTGCTTTAAGGCAGGAATTTGGCTATTCTTCCCCAATGCAGGTTCCGACTCTCAAGTTCGTCTCCCTGAATATGGGGCTCGGCGCAGGGAGCCAGGACAACAAGCTCATCCAGGATGCGGCCAAGGAGCTGAGCCAGATCGCAGGACAAAAAGCAGTCATCACCCGAGCCAAAAAATCCATTGCCGCGTTCAAACTGCGCGAAGGGATGCCGGTTGGATGTCGAGTGACCTTGAGACGGGACAGGATGTGGGACTTTTTTGACAAGCTGGTCAATTTTTCCCTGCCTCGTGTGCGCGACTTCCGCGGTATACCGGATCGCGGTTTTGATGGTCGGGGAAATTTCACTCTTGGTATCCGAGAACATACCATTTTTCCGGAGATCAGTCCTGACACCATCGACAAGGTCAAAGGGTTGAATGTGACAGTTGGTACCTCAGCGAGCACTGACAAAGAAGGCAAGTCCCTTCTGCAGCTCTTGGGGATGCCGTTTATCAAGTAAGGGAGGATGTTGTGGCACGTCAGGCCTTGAAGGCAAAAGCCAGGAAAAAAGCAAAATTTAAAGTCCGAGAGTACAATAGATGCCCAATTTGTGGACGTCAGCGTGCTTTTTTGCGTCAATTTGGCATTTGTCGGATCTGTTTCCGCAATATGGCCCTTGCTGGCGAACTCCCGGGCGTACGCAAATCCAGTTGGTGAATGAAGGAGACATCTTATGCCTGTTGTCGATCCGATAGCAGATATGCTGACAAGAATTCGCAATGCTCAGATGGCGCTTCATAAGGACTGTTCGGTTCCCAAATCGAAAATGAAGCTGGCCATTGCGCAAATACTCAAAGATGAAGGCTATATCCAATCTTTTGAGGACAATGAACGAGACCTGCTGATTCGACTGAAAAGAGTCGGGAACAGATACGCCATCTCCGGTTTGCAGAGAGTGAGCCGGCCAGGCTGCCGCCGGTATGTGGGAATGGATGACATACCGCAAGTCCAGAGCGGGTTGGGCATCAATGTGTTGTCCACGTCCCATGGCATACTGGAGGGAGCCCAAGCAAAAGACAAACATGTTGGTGGAGAACTGCTCTGCCAGATCTGGTAGTACGGGGTGAACACTATGTCACGAATAGGAAAGCTGCCTGTCAACCTGCCGGAAGGAGTCGAAGTCTCTTTTGGTTCTGGACACATCGATGTCAAGGGTCCCAAGGGACACTTGAAGGTTGCCCGGGACCCGAAGATCTCCTATGAGCAGGATGAGAACCGAGTCGTTCTGTCACCGGTCGATGACACCAAAAGGTCCCGCGAGCAGTACGGGCTGCGCCGGACACTTTTGAACAACGCGGTTGTCGGGGTGACCAAAGGCTTTGAAAAGGGGCTTGAGCTCGTAGGGGTTGGGTACCGGGTCAATGTCCAGGGGGACACGGTGCAGCTCAACGTCGGATACTCGCATCCTCAGGAGTTCAAACTCCCAGAAGGTATCCAGGCCAGGGTGGAGGGGATGAAGCTCTTCATTTCCGGTATCGACAAGTACCTTGTGGGCGAGGTGGCTGCTCAGATCCGCCGGATTCGACCTCCGGAACCCTATAAAGGCAAGGGCATCAAGTACATTGATGAGAGGATCCGCAGAAAAGCCGGGAAGTCTGCGAAAAAATAAGGAATAACCCATGAAGCTGAACAGAACAGCAGCCAGATTGAAGAGAAAGCAGCGGATCATGAAAAAGATCAGGGGGAGCCAAAACCGTCCCCGCCTGGTGGTTTTTCGATCCAGCAGGCACATATACGCACAACTCATCGATGATGATGCCGGCATGACCAGAGCGGCTTCGTCCACCTTGGCCCTGAAAGACGTTCAGGGCCTGACCAGAGAGTCTGCCCAAAAGGTTGGATTGGATATTGCCGAGAAATCGAAACAGCTGGGAATAGATGAAGCCGTGTTTGACCGGAATGGCTATATTTATCATGGCCGGATCAAGGCCCTTGCCGACGGAGCTCGCCAGGGCGGACTGAAATTTTAACTGGGGTTCATACATGGAAGTCAATGAGCTTGGATTGATCGAAAAGGTCGTACACCTGAACCGGGTTGCCAAAGTGGTCAAAGGCGGCCGCAACTTTAAGTTCAGCGCACTCGTTGTTGTCGGCAACGGGCAGGGACGAGTCGGCTATGGACATGGCAAGGCCAATCAGGTCCCTGATGCCATACGCAAGGCGACTGAACGGGCCAAGAAAACGATGATGAGCGTCCCGGTCATCGACGGGACTCTGCCCTACGAGGTCCTGGGACAGTATGGAGCAGGTCAGGTTTTGCTCAAGCCGGCGGCGAAGGGATCCGGGATCATCGCCGGTGGTCCGGTGCGCGCCGTCATGGAAGCAGCCGGTGTTCAGGATGTCCTGAGCAAAGCACTGGGGACCAACAATCCAATGAATGTCATCAAGGCCACGATGCAGGGTCTGGCCTCCCTCAGGAGCGCCGAGGATGTGAGTCATCTTCGGGGAAAACAGGTCAGACTGGCCCGATAGGCAAAAGGGGAATCAGCGATGAAGGTCAAGTTGATACGCAGTCAGATTGGCTGCACTCAGAGCCAGAAAAGGACTCTCAGGGCTCTCGGGCTCCGAAAAGTCAATCAGGTCAAAGATTTTCCAGAGAACAGTTCCACGAGCGGTCAAGTCCAGAAAGTCAAGCATCTCGTTGAGGTTATTGAATCATGAAGCTGCATGAACTCTACCCTTTTCCAAGTGAGAAAAAGGCCAAAAAACGCAAAGGCCGTGGACCCGCAAGTGGTTTAGGCTGCACTTCAGGAAGAGGGAATAAAGGTCAAAAAGCCAGGGCAGGCAGTGGGCCGGCAGTCGGATTTGAAGGCGGTCAGATGCCTCTTGTCCGGCGACTCCCCAAACGAGGGTTCAAGAATCTGTTTCAGGTCAGGTATGCGGTGGTCAATCTTGAACAGCTCGAAAGTCACTTTTCCGGACAGAGCACCATCACCATAGATGACCTGTACACACTGTGCCGCCGGAACATGCCCGTCAAGGTCCTGGGACGGGGAGACATCACCAGGAGCATCACAGTGGAGGCCCACCGCTTCAGCAAGAGCGCTGCTGAAAAAATTCAGAATGCAGGTGGTCAAGCCAAGGCACTGGAGGGGTAGACCGTGATCCCCAAAATGGAAAACATAGCCGGTTCCAAGGAATTACGGAATAAGATCCTCTTTACCTTTGCCATGCTGATCGTCTATCGGCTGGGCATTCATATCCCGGTTCCCGGAGTCAATGGGCAGGCTGTCGCTGACTTCTTCGCCAATGCCCAAAACACTCTCTTCGGTCTGTTTGACATGTTTTCCGGGGGGGGGCTGAGCCGCCTTTCTGTTTTTGCTCTGGGCATCATGCCCTATATCTCGGCTTCAATCATACTGCAGCTGCTTGTGGTGGTCAGCCCTGAGCTTGAGAGGCTGAAGAAAGAAGAGGGTGAAGCTGGAAGGAAAAAGATCACGCAATACACCAGATACTTGACTGTATTGATTACCCTGGTGCAAGGAACCGGCATTGCTTTCGGGTTGCAGAAGATGACCAGCCCGACCGGGGTTGCAGTGGTCCCGGATCCCGGATTTGTGTTCATCTTCACCACAGTCATCACCCTGACCACAGGGACTGTGTTTATCATGTGGCTGGGTGAGCAGATCACCTCCAGGGGCATTGCCAATGGTATTTCTCTGATCATCTTTGCCGGGATCGTAGCCAGGATTCCAGGCGCTTTGACCAAAACGTTCCGCCTTTTAGGGACAGGTGAGCTGACCATCTTTATTGTGATTATTGTGGCCGCGATCATGATCGGAGTTTTGGCCTTCATTTCTTTTATGGAAACGTCCCAGCGCCGGATACCGATCCAGTATGCCAAGCGGATGATGGGCCGAAAGCTCTATGGCGGTCAGACAACGCACTTGCCTTTGCGAGTGAACACGGCCGGGGTGATTCCCCCGATATTTGCCTCATCGATCCTCATGTTTCCGGCAACCATCGCCAATTTTTCCCAGGTTGACTGGCTTCAGCAGCTCTCTGCCTACTTTCGTCCAGGTTCGCTGGTCTACACGCTCATCTTTGTTGGTTTGATCATTTTTTTCTGCTTTTTCTATACCGCCATTATCTTCGACCCCAAAGACATTGCTGAAAATTTGAAAAAACAAGGTGGCTTCATTCCTGGGATCAGGCCCGGCAAACATACCAAAGATTACATCGACAAGGTTCTGTCCCGGATCACCTTCTGGGGCTCGCTGTATATTTCCGTGATCTGTGTGCTGCCAATGATCATGATCAATCAACTCAACGTGCCCTTCTACTTCGGGGGAACTGCTTTGCTGATTGTGGTGGGGGTGGCCATTGACACCATGTCAAAAGTCCAATCGTATTTGATCTCCCATCAGTATGAAGGGTTGATGCAAAAAAGCAAATACAAGTCACGGCTGTGATCTGTTCTAAGCAGGACAGTGGAAGGAGTTCATCATGAAAGTCAGACCATCTGTAAAAAAGATTTGTCCCAAATGCAAAGTGATACGCCGAAGAGGTGCATTGCGAGTCATATGTGAGAATCCAAGACATAAACAACGCCAAGGCTAGACGTGGAGGAAGTGTATTGTGGCCAGAATAGCAAGCGTCGACTTACCCAAAAATAAACGTCTGGATATTGCCCTCACATATATTTATGGTATTGGGCATACCTCAGCTCTTAAAATTTTGGATTCAACCGGTGTTGATTGGACCAAAAAAACTGATGACCTGGACTCAGACGAGATCACCAAGATCAGAAAAGAGATCGAACAGACCTACAAGGTTGAGGGTGATTTGCGCCGAGAGATGAACGCCAACATCAAGCGGTTGATGGAGATTGGGTGTTATCGAGGAGAGCGACATAAGCGCCATTTGCCGGTACGTGGTCAGCGGACTGGAACCAATTCCAGAACACGCAAAGGCCCCAGGCGTACGCTTATTGGAAAAAAGAAGAAGTAAGCCCATCCGTGCGAGATTTGGAAATCACTTGAGGATTAAGATCTATGGCTAAAGCGAAGCGTCGAACCACGAAGCGGAAAGAGAAAAAAAATATTCCAACCGGGCTGGCTCATGTCAGGGCAACGTTCAACAACACCATCATCACCTTTACGGACATGAAGGGCAATGTTGTCAGCTGGGCCACGGCCGGGATGTCTGGATTCAAAGGCTCGAAAAAGAGCACGCCTTATGCGGCCCAAATCGCAGCCCAGAACGCAGCCCGGAAAGCCCATGAAAACGGCATGCGAACGGTTGGCATCTTCGTCAAGGGGCCAGGATCCGGCCGTGAATCAGCCATGCGGGCGATCAACAACGCCGGTTTCAAGGTCACCTTCATTCGGGACATCACCCCTATTCCGCACAACGGCTGCCGTCCGCCCAAGAAGCGACGAGTCTAAGACTTTGAGGAGGAAATGACCTTGGCCAGATATACAGAAGCAAAATGCAGACGTTGCCGACGGGAAGGAACAAAAGTGTTTCTCAAGGGAGACCGGTGTTATACCGATAAATGCCCATTTGAACGGAGGCCCTACCCTCCGGGCCAGCATGGGCGGCGCCGCAAAAAATCATCTGACTATGAGTCCCAGCTCAGAGAAAAGCAGAAAGTTCGTCAGATGTACGGGATCATGGAGAAACAGTTTCATACCTATTTTGAAAAGGCTGAAGCCCAGAAAGGCGTCACTGGCATGAATCTGCTTCGTCTCCTGGAGATGCGCCTGGACAATATTATTTATCGGCTCGGATTTGCCAATTCCCGCGATCAAGCCCGTCAGCTCGTCTTGCATGGCCATTTCAGGGTCGGCGGCAAGAAGGTCGATGTGCCTTCCTATCAGGTTAAGGCCGGGGATGAGATCACAGTGCGTGAAAAGAGCAAGAAGATCCTGGTCATCCAGGATGCCCAGGAGGTCATAGCCAGGCGGGGATGCCCCGAATGGCTGGAATTGGACAGCGAGAATCTCAAGGGCGTGATCAAAGACGTACCAGCACGTGAAGACATCACCTTTCCCATCAATGAAAACCTCATTGTCGAGCTGTATTCGAAATAGGCCTTCAAGAATAGATATTGAATCACCTCGTGCCCGTCCAAGTGCAGTCCGGTGCATGATGCTTCAAACAGGACGAGGATGATCGAATTGAGGTGTAGTGTATGATAGTCAAGCAGAATGACAGGCTGATCAATTGCAGGAATTGGACTGAATTGGTCAAGCCGGATAAGCTCGAACAAGATTCGAAATCCTCAGATACATACGGAAAGTTCACCTGCGAACCCTTGGAAAGAGGGTTTGGAACCACATTGGGCAATGCTTTGCGACGTATCCTGCTCTCATCTCTGCAGGGGGCAGCCATCGTTGCGGTGAAGATAGACAATGTGCAGCATGAGTTCACGACCCTGCCCGGCGTCAAAGAAGATATCACTGATATCATTTTGAACTTAAAGCAGGTACGCCTGTCGGTGAACACCGACGAACCTCAGACCCTGGTGCTGACTGCGAACACGGCCGGGGAAGTGACAGCATCCTCGATTCAGGAAAACCAGCATGTCAAGGTTTTGAATCCAGATCTGACCATTGCCACATTGACCGAAGACAGGGAATTGCGGATGGAGCTTGAAGTTCAGATGGGCAAATCGTATTTGCCTGCTGAGCAGCAGCACAATTCCAACGACCAGATTGGAACCATTGTCTTGGATGCGAGTTTTTCCCCTATCAGGCAGGTTTCCTATCGGGTCGAACAGGCCCGGGTCGGCCAGATGACCAACTATGACAAGCTCATCCTCGAAGTCTGGACTGATGGCTCAGTCACGCCAGAGGACAGTGTGGCCTACAGTGCCAAGATCCTCAAAGATCAGCTCAGTGTTTTCGTGAATTTTGACGAGGAGCAGACCCACTCTTCGCAGCCGGAAATCCACGCTGAAAACATCGATGACAATCTATTCAAGAGCATCGACGAGCTCGAGCTTCCGGTGCGGGCCAGCAACTGTTTGAAAAAGGCCAATATATACAGGGTTGGTGAACTGGTTCAAAAAACGGAAAATGACCTGCTCCGGGCCAAGAACTTCGGGCGGAAGTCATTGGATGACATTTTAAAAGTTCTCAATGACATGGGACTCGAATTAGGGATGAAGGTCGACAATTACGAAGAACAGTATCAACAATGGCTGAAAGGGAAAGAGAATAATGAGACATAGGAGAGCTGGCAGGAAACTCAATCGGACCTGGGAGCACAGGAAGGCCATGTTCAGGAATATGGCCAAGTCCCTGCTGACATACGAACAGATCAGGACCACAGAAGCCAAGGCTAAAGAGTTGCGAAAGCTTTCGGATCGGCTGATCAGCTATGGTCTCGAAGATTCGCTCCATGCCAGGCGCAAAGCCTTCCGCATTTTGGAGAGCCGGGTTCTGGTTCAGAAGCTCTTTGATGATATAGCACCCCGCTTCAAGGACCGCCCCGGGGGATACACCCGGCTGCTCAAGCTCAGTGAGCCCAGGAAGGGTGATGCGGCAAAGCAGGTTCTGGTGCAGTTAACCACACCTGCAGAGGCTCAAAAGTCCTGAGTAGAGATCCGCTTTTGGATAAAAAAAATGCAGATCGATCTGCATTTTTTTTGGCTTTATGGATTATGAAAAACTATAAACTTGATTATAAAAATGGATATTCATCGACTCCAGACATTGTGCCGAGTTTATGAGCTGAAAAGTTTTTCCAAGGCTGCTCATGACCTCTATCTGGCCCAGCCAACGATCAGCTCGCATATTGCGGCCCTTGAAAGGGAGCTGGGGGTGACTCTCTTTGACCGCTTCGGGAGGTCAGTGCTGCCCACCAAGGCTGGCGAGGTCCTGTATGCGCACGCCCAACAATTGATTGCCCAGCTTCAGCGGACCATCAGTGATATTCAGGCCCTGCAGGGAAATGTTGCCGGTGATTTGAAGATCGGGGGGAGTACCATACCAGGGCACTACCTCCTCCCGGACGTCCTCTATGCCTTCAAGAGGCGGCATCCAAACGTCAAGCTCGAATTGAAGATTGCCGACAGCCAAGCCATCGAGGACGATATTCGCAGTGGGGATCTGGACATCGGGGTGATCGGGTTTCAAGGTTCTTCTCAAGATGTGCAGAGTACCCCGGTGATGAGGGATGAGCTGGTTCTGATCGGGTCTGGCGATTTTGTGGGAGCTCAGGGGCGGCAGTTGGAAATCAGGGACATGCAGTCCCTGCCATGGGTGATCAGGGAAAAGGGGTCTGGAACCAGAATGGCTATGGAAGCTGGCTTGCAGCGTATCGGGTTGGCCATTCACGATCTCGACGTGGCCATTGTAGTTGCCAGCACACAGGCCATGCTCAGGTGTGTCCAGTCCGGGATGGGCGTTGGGATCACCTCGTGGATGGCCTATGCTGAAGCCTTCGGGTCCTTGCCGGATGTCCAATGGGTTCACATTCCGGATATGCGGCTGGAGCGGACTTTTCATGCCGTGTACCATGCCAGGCGGGAGATGTTTCCGGCTGTCAGCACTTTTTTGAACATGCTTCTGGAGCTCGACCTGGTTCAGACCATGACTGACGCTGCACCTGGGAAGCCAGATTGAATTTTGGCCATGTGGATGGAGCTTGAGAACAACAAACCGCGGGAGCGGAACATGTCAGAACTCTCCCTTGTGGATAAAGTCAAAGCTGCTGGTTGAGCCGGAAAGCTCTCTCCAGGGGACCTGGAGGAAGTCCTGGCTGATGTGGCCCACCCCGACGATCAGTCACAATTCATCGTCCCGCCTGGAAATTCCGAGGACGCTTCAATTCTCAGGTTTCCACCCGGCAAAGCCATGGTCCAGACCGTGGATTTTTTGACCCCCATCGTCAATGACCCTGCTTTGTTTGGTCAAATTGCGGCTGCAAATGCCCTGTCTGATGTCTATGCCATGGGTGGAGAGCCGTATTCTGCATTGAATATTGTGTGTTTTCCAGGAAAGAGTCTGCCTCTGTCCATTCTCAAGTCCATTCTTCAGGGAGGCGTGGCAAAGATCAGAGAGGCCGGGGCTCTCATGGCTGGCGGGCACAGTGTCGAAGATGCAGAAATGAAGTATGGCCTGGCTGTGACCGGGGTCATAGATCCGGACCGGTATGCTTCCAATCAGGGTTGCAGGCCGGGGGACCAGCTCTTGCTGACCAAGCCGCTGGGGACCGGGATCTTGGCCACTGCTGTCAAGGCCGACTGGGATGGCCGGGAGGAGTTTGAGCAGCTTCTGGGGCAATGGGCGGCCCGGCTGAACAGGGCAGGAGCCCGGGTGATCCAAGCTTTGGGCCTGCATGGGGCGACTGATGTGACTGGATTCGGGCTTGGCGGACATCTGCTGGAAATGGCCCGGGCTTCACAGGTGCGCATGGACCTCTGGAGCTCTGCCATCCCGGTTCTGGAGCATGTGTTTGAGCTTGCTGGAATGGGTCTGGTGCCGGCTGGTAGTTATGCCAACAAGCACTTTTGCGAGTCCATGGTCGCCATAGACCCTGAGGTCGATCCGCTCATGGTGGACATCATCTTTGATGCCCAGACGTCTGGCGGATTGATCCTGTCCGTCCCCGAGGCGAAGCTGGATCAGGCCAGGGGGATGTTGCTGGACAGCGGCGAGCTGGCAGCCCATATTGGAACTGTTGGCTCCCTTGCTGGGCAAAAGCCTGGCATCAGCATCCGGTGATGCAGCGCAGCCTCAGGCTGAAAGGATGACGGCCAGCATCTTCGCCACGACCTGGTCCTGGCTCAAATGGGTGGTGTCAATGATCTGGGCATCAGGAGCCGGTCTGAGCGGGGCTATCGCCCGGTTGCGGTCCTGCTCGTCCCTTTGGATCAAATCGCGGGTCAGAAGCTCGAGATCGCACTCCTCGCCCCTTTGCATGAGCTGATTCCAGCGTCTCCTGGCCCTTTCCTCAGGAGCGGCCTCCAGAAAGAACTTGAATCGAGCCTGAGGAAAGACCACACTCCCCATGTCCCGGCCTTCACAGACCAGGGGGTGGTGCGCGGCGATTTTTTGCTGCTCCTTCTTCAGAAAATCCCGGATGGTCGGCAAAGTTCCCAGTTTGGAGGCCCAGATGCCGACCTGTTCTCGCCGGATCACGGGATCCAGGGGCTGACCGTTCAGGAGAAGCACAGACCCGGCCAGATCACCGCTCAAGGAAAAGGACATCCAGCCAAGTTGCTCCTGCAGGACTGCTTCGTCCCTGGTCCAGGACTGATCGCCCAAAGCGGCTGCACAGGCCCTGAACATGGCTCCGCTGTCCAGGTAGGGGATGTTAAGCTTGTGAGCCAGGATTTGGGCCACTGTGCTCTTGCCCACACCTGCAGGACCGTCCAGGGTGACGATGAATCCATTCTGATCAGTCATTGTGGCCAAGGATACCGCCCAGGGCATGCAGAAACTGCGTGTTTTCAGATTCCGTCCCGATGCTGACCCGGAGATGATCGGAAAGGCCGTAGCTGTCCAGGGGGCGGATGATGATGCCTTCCTGGAGCAGGGCCTTGTGCACGCTCAAAGCATCTCTGGGCGGGGCAAACATGAGAAAGTTGGCCTGGGACGGAGAGACCGTGCACCCGAGCTGTCTCAAACCATGGAAAACCTCCTGCCGTCCCTGGCGGATGGTCTGGATTGTCTGGTCTGCAAAGTCCCTGTCCCGCAGTGCAGCCATGCCCGCCTGCTCTGCCAGGAGGTTCACACTGAAGGGCAGCTTGATGCGCAAGAGCATTGAGGCCAGGTCCGGGGCCATGATCCCGTATCCAAGACGAAGTCCGGCCAGCCCGAACATTTTGGAAAATGTCCGCAGAATGACCAGGTTGGGGAAGTCATCCAGAGAGTCCAGGGGGGAATGGATGTCTGGCTGATCGGAAAAATCAATGTACGCCTCGTCCAGGACAACCAGGCAATCTGCTGGAACCTGGCGAATGAAATCAAGGATCTCACCGGCCTGCGGTGCGTACCCAGAAGGATTGTCCGGGCTGGTCAGAAAGACCAGGGCTGTCAGTTCATCAATGGTGTCCAGCAACCTGGACCAGGAAAAGGAAAAGTCCTGGTTCAGGGGTACAAAGCGCTGGTCAACGCCGCACAAGGTGGCCTGAAGGCGGTAAATGCTGAAGCTCGGCTCGCAGAGGACGATATTGTCGGTTTCCGGACGGGGCACAGCCCGAATCAAGAGGTCGATGATCTCATCTGAACCGTTGCCGACCACAAACCGTTCCTTGTCCAGGCCGTGGTGTCCGGCCAGGGCTGCGCTCAAATCCGGACTGCCCGCCCTTGGGTAGCGAAAGGCAAAGGGGGCGTACTTTTCCAGGGCCTTGAGCACCAGCGGGGAGGTGCCCAATGGATTTTCATTGCTGGCCAGCTTGATGACCCGGCTCAGGTTGTACTGGTCCTTGATCTGAGAGATAGAAAGGCCAGGCGCGTATGCCTTGAATGCTCTGATCTGCTCTCGAATACGCATGGTCTTGAGCAACTTCAAGGCGCACATCCTTCAGTCAAGAATGTGCGCCTTGGCAAAGGGTTACCGTCACAGAGTGTCGTTAAAATGGGTAGGTTTCAATATGTTCGTTTCCGCCCGAACAGCCCGGAGCAGAATCCCCGCATGCCGGATTATAGGTGAAAACCACCTCATCACCGGATCTGACAGTGACCGGGATGTAGTAAGGGTTGTTTGTTGACGGGTCAGAGCGATCCCTCCAGGTTCCCTGAGCAGTATAGGCATCAGCATAGGTCACATCGATCAACTCTTCGGCGCTGCCGCTTTCAGGTTCCAGGGCAGCTGTAAAGGTGGACCCTTCTATCGGGGGGTTGCCGTTTTCATCTTCAATGTACACCCTGAAGAGGACATTGTTGCCACCAAGGTGCGACCTGTCAATCGACATGGTGCACGTGTCAGTGAAAAGGATGGGCATTCGGGCCATGATGAGGTCAGTGATGCCGGCATCGCTTTCTTCCCAAGACAGAGCCCCGGACCTGAGACCGGACTCGGCCCGGAAGAGATTGTGCCCCTCGCCGCCTATGAACAGGGTGCTCGGCTCGTTGGGGTCATCCGCTGCAAACACGTATTGGGCAAACAGAGATGTATCCGATGGAGGGTTGAACTGGGGCAGACCGGAGGTGGCCAGGCCCCAGCTGCCAGAGGCCAGACCGCCTCCAACCCCGAGGTTGTGGACATAGACATTGCCAACTGCATGGCCTAAGTCTCCGCCGCCCTGGGTCGCAGAGGCATAGAGCTTGCTGTTCAAAGGATCGATGAAGAGATCCTGAATCTGCAACTCGGTCATGCCTTCAATGTGCTGAGTCCAGGTCTGGCCGCTGTCCTGACTGGACCACACTCCGGCATCTTCGGTCCCCGCAAAGAGGAGGTCGGAACGAAAACCGTCTGACGATGGGTGCAGGGCGATACAGGAGGCGCTGTCCCCTGGGAACGAGGCTGGCTTGGACCAGACAAACCCTCCATTTTCGCTCCTGTAGACCCCGTTTGCAGTCGCCGCATAGAGAACCGCCACATCCTCATGCGTGCCAGGGACCTTGACGATTTCATGGACAACGTTCCCGGCGCCGAGGCCACTGGATTGGGTGGAAAATGTGAACCTGTCTCCAATGGCAAAGGGAACGGACCCGGCATTGATGGTGAAGCTCACTTCGCTGTTGTCAGAGGAATAGGGCACTCCAGTCCGGGCTTTTTTGTTCTGCAGCCCAGAGACGGTCCCTTCGACTTCCCAGGCCTCATCCCGAGTCGTGGTGAATGTCCAGGTGTCGCCGTTTTGGTATGGGGTGTTGCCTTCTTCAATGAGAAAGGAGACAGAGCTGGAGGTGAAGAGTTGACCGGTATAGGCGGTTCCAATAACTCCGCTTTTGGAACCACGAACTTCCCATGTTCCAGCACTGGTGTTAAAGCGGAACGATTCCCCGTCTTCAAATGACTGTCCCGGGTTTGCCGCAATGGAGAAGGTCACAAAACCGTCACTATACGCATAACTTGCGTCCCCTGATTCAGCAAAGCCCACCAAACCGCGAACACTGCTCACAACCTCAAAGACGTCGTCTCCTGTGGAGTTATCATACGTGACAGTGTAGGTTTCATCTCTGCTCTGACCAAGCGAATCAATCGTGAGCAGACCATTTTCAGATGGGATGGTGTCTCCCTGGGAAAGCTTGCCTTCGAAACGAAGAGTCCACGCTTCGTCGTCGACACTGGAGGTCACACTCAGGTTAGTCAAAGTCCCGTCTACGTCGCTTCCTGATCGCGAGGTGTCCAACAAGGGAGAGCCGAGCACCTCTGCCCCAATGACGTCATAGGTCACGGTCCAGGACTCGCTCTGGGTGGTCCCGGAGAGCTTTGGTTGGGTCATCGAACCCTGGCCGGCATTTCGAAAGTCGGCAAAGGGCATGGTCGCGGTACCGCCCCACTGAAATGTTTCCCCATCTGTTGACAAGAGAGCGCCGTTTCCTTCAGTGCCTACCCAGACATAGTCACTCAGGTCATCGCAAAGGATTGAGAGAATGGCCGAGTTCAGGCGTAAAAGCCCGAAGACTTCCTCTGTGTTACCACTGTTCCAGTTCAGGCCGCCGTCAACGCTGCGATAAATCCTGCCTCGGCCCAGATTGCCTGTCCCGGCATAGACTGTGTTTGGAAATTCAGGGTCAACAGCCAGTGCACTGTGACCCTTGATGAAAGGATCAATCCAGTTTTGTCCCATCTTGGAATTTTCAGAGGAACGGCTGATGTTGGTCCAGGATTGGCCGCTGTCCGTGGACTTGTAGACCCCGCCTCCGGATGTCCCGGCATAGACGATCTGAGAGTTTGGGCTGGGCGTGACTTCAATGGCGCTGACCCGCAAGGCTGAAGAACCTGAGGTTTCAGCCGTGACCGACACAAAACCCTCCAAGGGGTCAGGCGCTGACGAACTCAGGGTGTTCGTGGCCCGCCCATCTGTCGTTTTGACTTCTTGAGACAGAAACGTCCCACCGGTATTGTAGGTTCGAAAGGCGACATTGGTGTTGTCCGGAACGGCATTTCCAAAGATATCAGCAAGGTTGACAGTGATCGAGTCTTGCAGGTTGGCCAAATGTAATCCTGAGATATTCAAATATTCAGCAGAAATGCCGAACTCCTCTCCAGCTGGCGGCCCTGCGATGATCAGAACCTGAGAGTTGATCATGGCATTGGGGTTGGAATCGGCAGAAGCCCGCACAGTCACGATGCCTGACTTGTTGCCGCTGTACAGGACGGTGCTGACTGAGCCACCGGATGTCTTTGCCGAGGTCGAGCTCAATTCCTCCCCGCCATTAGGGCCGTTTTGGATGGAAAAATTGATTCTGTGACCGTCAGTTGCTGGCTGGCCGTTGTCACCAAGGACGTTGAACCGAAGGATGGATGACGTTTGGCCAACGGTGCCAGGAATGTTGATGCTCCCAGGTGATGGAGAGTCGTCTGTCACCTCAAGCACTGCTGGAGGAATGTTCACAGCATCGTCGCCGCCGCTGCTGCCGCTCCCACAGGAGATGACTCCAAACAAAGACATGAAAAAAAGCAGGAAAAGTGGCCTCATCACGTAAAACTTCATTCAAACCTCCAAGAACCTCATGGATAAAGACTCAAATATGGGTTGGTTGATTGCGGAGCTGGATTTATAGGATTTTGGGGTGAATAAAGATCAAAAGCTCTCTTTTTTCGGTCCGGGTGGTTTTGTTTTTGAAAAGCCAACCCAGGCCAGGAATGTCTGCAGCCCCTGGGACCTTGTCCTGGCTATTGCTTTCAGTGAGCTGTTGAACCCCCCCAATGACAATGGTTTGCTGGTTATTGACCACGAGTTTTGTTTTGGTGCTTCTGGTTTCTATGTCTTCACCTCCAGGGACGGGGCTGTCATCTGAGATGTCAAGATCAAGAATGAGCTTGTTGTCAGGTGTGATTTGAGGTTTGACCGAGAGCTTCAAGGTTGCATCTGTGTATTCTGTGGTTGTTCCACCACTTTCTGATTCGGCCTTGGTTGCCAGCTTGATGCCCTGGACCATCTCTGCCTGCTGATTATTCAAAGTGACAACCTTTGGGGACGAGATGGTTTTTGCTATGCCCTGACTTTCGCCAAGGGTAATCTGGGCGTCCAGGGTGTAAATATCTGATCCAGTCAACTTTGAAATGAAGCCCCCAAGCCCAAGGGTGGTTGGTCCACTGCTCGGCAAGTTCACGGCAAAGCCGCTTGGTTCTGTTGCCGAATCAGCTGTTGTTGACCCAGTGGTCCCATAGAAACCTTGTTCATAATCTTCGCCCCTGTATTCGGATCGGTACGTGTAGCCGCCGCCCCATTTGATTCCCAGACTCCTTTGAAATTGGTCAGTGGCGGAAATGAGCCTGGCTTCGATGAGCACTTGACGTTCGGCCCGATCTAGCTTGCGGACCACGCTCTTGACCTTCTTGATCACCTTGGCGGTGTCGTTGACGATGAGCTGGTTGGTCCGGCTGTCCTGGCTGAGTTCCCCCCTGGAGGAGAGAAATTTCTGGACCTGGCTTTCAAGCTGGGCGGCTGAGGTGTAGTTGACCTGGATGTATTCGGTCTGCAGAGGGGCGAGCTCCTCTTCGCTCTTTCTGGCCTCGATAGCGGCTCTCCTGGCTTCGATCATCCGCTTCTGCTCGTCCTCGAGCTTTTGAGCCGGAGCGATGCGCAGGATGTTGCCCCGCTTGATCATTCCCAGATCCTTCTGGAGCAGGACCAGATCAAGGGCCTGGTCCCAGGGAACTTCATCGAGCTTGAGGGAAATTTTTCCGGATACGGATTGATCAAGGATCAGGTTGTACCCTCCGACTTCGCCGACCAAACGCAGGACATGCTCCACATCAGCATCCTGGAGATCGATGGAGATCTTCCGGCCAGTGTAGGTGTCCTTCATCCCTGGGAAGAGTGTGCTCTGCAGGTCCCTCTCCTGGGCTGTGGTTTGGTCTTCCTGAGGGGGCAACTCAGGTTGGTTTGGCGACGCCGTGAACTTTTTGCGGCCTGCCTCCCGGTCCCCGCTCTCCAGATCCTGGCCGGTCTTGAAGCCGAGGACCAGGGTTGAACCCTGACGATCTATGGAGACAGGGACTCTTTGAGTCGACGAGATGGTCAGCTTGCCCCCGGTTTTGGTCCGGCTCAGATAGGCATTTCGGACAGGGGCCTGAAATTTGTGCAAACGATAGAGCTTGGCGAAGGCCTGGGGAATATACAGTTTGGGGAAGGAGAAAGAAATTTTGTCCTCCTGGCTGGGCTCCGGCCGATAGGCAAAACTCGAATCAGCGAAGAGCTTGATGAAGAACATGCCCTGTTCATCGTGCGTGAATTGAATGTCCTCGAGCCGGGGCAGGTCGTGAGGCCGGTCAGCTTGCCTTGTTGTGGTCTCTGGCTTGGGGACGAGCAGGACCCGGACTGATGACTCGCTTGGACGGGAGATCAGGAATTGCACTCTCTGCTCCAGAGAGATATCCAGGGACCTGAAGCGATCAGGGTCAGACGCGGCTGGCTGCATGGAAAGGCTGTTGACCAGCTTGTCATGGACCGGGTCAGGCAGATGAAGGTCTTGGACGGCCGGAGAGAACTCGAGTCGAAGATTGGGGTGCTCATAGCTTGGGGCCAGCTCGACGCTCTTGTCAAAGGGAAGCGTGATGACCGTTTTCTCATCCATGCCGGTCAGTGTGACCTGAGAAATATCATGGTCTGGCTGGGGCTCCTGGGCCTGATCCAGAGTCGCGTTCTCAGGTGCAGCCTGATCGGTGTTTGATTGGTGTTGACCCGCCTGGTGGGCGGCACAGCCGGCCAGGACAAGAATCACTGCGGTCAGGAGCAGGATCAGTCTGACGGTCTGGGAGTGTTCACAGGTCCACGGCTTATGAGTCATTGCTCTCTCCTGAAGCCTTATGCAGCTTTAAAACCACCTTGTTGGTCTTTTTTTCTCCAAAAATATCGGTCATTTTTTCTTGAATGGTGACTTTGCCCGGCTCTATGGACACAACCTGCCCATCGCTTCGGCCGATTCGGGTCCCGGGCCTGAGGATATAGCCTTTGCCGTTCGGCAGCTCGACCATGGCCATGGATTTGGTTTTCTGTCCATTGTTGTTCAGGAGAATCCCGACCAGATTGAGCTGGGTTGGCTGAACGCGTTCCAGAGGGGTCAGAGGGCGTGAGGGCTTGGATTTCTTTTGCGCTTCTGCTGATCGGGCTGTTTCCGGCTGGACAAAGGAGCGAAAAGGATCGGGCTTGTCCTGGGAGGCGTATTTGAAATCCGGAGGTTTGATCCATTCGGGCCTGGAGTCCGATACAGTGCCTGTGGCATTGGCGCTGTTTGGGACCTGAGCCCAGCCTATGCCTTGGGAAAAGAGGACGAGGAAGAGGAGCACAGGCCCGCTCAGGATCCAGGCCCTGCAAAGAGTCGATGGGCTGTGAAAGTGTTCAGTCTTTGGCATTGAAGGACTGCTCCATGTGCGCAAAGCGGGGTCCGGGTCTGACAAACATCCCCGGCTCCAGGCTCAACGTTTCTTTTTGTTCTCTTTGGCAGCCACCTCGGCTTCAGTCAGGGTCCTGTAAATGGAGATCTGGCTGTCGGAATTGAGCACGATCTCCTCATTGGAACCACGACCCTTCCCTGGCCTGAGCTGCAGGCTCTCCAGAGTCACCAGGCGATTCAATCTGGAAATTTGGCTGAAAAACTCCATCAGGTTGTGAAAGGGGCCTTCAAGGCGGAGCTGAACCTGACGGCTGGCATAAAAATCATGGGTTGTCTCTTTTCCTGGAGAGAAGAGCAGGAACTCAAGGCCGTTGTCGTTGCCCAGCTTTTCGATCTCCGACAAGAGGTTTTCAACGTCGCTGCTGCTTTCCGGGAGAAGCGTCTTGGCATAGACAAACTCTTTTTCCTGGGCCTTGAGCTTCTTTTCCAATTCAGGAAGTCTGGCTACTTTGTGCCGATAGTTCCTGATAGTGGCCTCGAGTTGAGCGATGTCCTTTTTGAGCTGCTTGAGGCTTTCATACTCGGGGCGGAAGAGAAAATACCAGTACGCAGCACCCAGAAGAGCCACAGTGAACACCAGGATAAGGAGCTTCTGGGCTTTGCTCAGACTTTCGAGTCGTTTGACCAGGGCTTCCCTATCCATTGCCGCTTCCTTTGGCTTCACTTTCGCCGGCCTTGATGCTGCATTGAAAGGCAACCAGGCCAAGCTCGCGGATGCTTTTCCGACTGGTCCGATTCAACGTCACATCCTGAATGTAGGGAGATTGACGAAGATTTTTGACATACATGGCAAAAACCTGATTATCCAGGGCAATCCCGTTGAGCTGAATACCTCCATTGGCACTCAGGCGAAGGGACTCAAACCACATTTTGTCCTTGGGAAGCGTTGTGACCAGCTCGTCCAGGTACCGGACAGGCAGGCTCTGTCGGGCCCTGATCTTTTTGATCACGTTGATTCTGGTGCGCGTGGCCTGGAGTTTTTCTTCGATGTCATTGATTCTCTTGATTCTTTTCAGGAGCCTGTTCTTCTCCTGGACCCTGTCCTGCTTGACCTGCTCAAGGGCATGGACTTGACTGCCGAGCCATCTCTGGGTCATGGCCATGCTCACGCCTGCGAGCACGAGGATCAGGACGAAAAGAACGAGCTCTTTCTCCACATGGCTGACTTTGGCTCTTGTCTGAACTGGGAGGAGGTTGATCTGAATCATGGTCGATGTCTTTGTCTGTGGTTGAAAGAAAACCTGCCAATCTCAGAGGATGGTCCGAAGGGCCAACCCGGTAGCGATGGCAAACTGCGGACCGATCTGCTGGAGGTACTTGGAATCGAACTTGCTGTCGTCAAACGACAGCTGGCGCCAGGGATCAAGAAAGTCGACCTCCAGGTCCATCTGAGACGAAAGGCTTCGGTTCAGGCCGTAGCTCAGGCTGCCGCCTCCGGAAAGGAAGAGCGACTGTGCAGGTTCAGGGGAGTTCAGGGAGTTCATGTAAAAATTGATCAGCCTCTGAATCTCCTGAGCCCAACTGCGGTACATCTGTTCGATTTCGCGGACGAACGTTTTCTGGTCCTCCTCTTCGAGCCCTCCTGGTCCTTGAACTTTCAATTGTTCAATTTCTTTTGGTTTTTTGTCCAGGGCTGAACAGAGGTGGTCTGTGAGTTGCTGACCCCCGAACCCCGCGTCCCGAATGAAAATGGGCTGTTGGTCGGCATAGACGCAAAAAGTGGAGTGCACTGCGCCGACGTCCAGGAGATAGGTCTGCTTTTCTTTTCTTTCCGGATAATTGAATTCAAAACAGTTGCTCAGGGCAAATCCGTCGACATCAAGTATGGATGCCCCAAGGTTCGCCTTGTCAAAGAGGTCCTGGAGCTCCTGGACAACCTTTTTTTTGCTGGCCACGAGGACCACGTTCTGAGTCTTGTCCCCTGTCCCGGAACCCATGACCTGGTAATCCAGGTAGACATCATCCAGGTCAAAGGGGATATGCTGCCTGGCCTGCTTCTGGATCGTGGACTCCAGCTCCTTGGGCTTGGCCGCGGGCAGGTCCACGCGCTTGATGATCACGGCATGCCCGGCAAGAGAAGTGATCACGGTCCTGTCTTTCAGATTCAAAGAACTCCAAAGGGTTTTCAGTTTGGAGCTCATCTGTTCGCTCTTGTCCTTTTCTGCCCTGCTCCAGGCAAGCCGGCCGGTTCGATCCAGAACTGCCCCGTTTCGAGCCGGAAGGAGACGCACAACTTTGGCCCAGTTGTGACCGACATCGAGTCCGCATGCTGTTTTTTTGCGAAAAGATGAGAAGAGTTTCACGGAGATCAGTCTCTAGGGCTAAAGGTTTGACAAAATATGTCTGAGAGGGCCGGGATGTTGTCAGTCCAGATCCTCTACCCTCGAGGAGATTGCGGCCTGACTGTCAGCACCGGGACATGTGCGCTCTTGACAACTCTTTCAGCAACCGAGCCAAAAAGGACCCGATCGATGCCTTTCCGACCGTGAGTGCCCATGACAATGAGGTCCATCCCGTTTTCTTGCGCATACTTGAGGATTTCTTCAGCAGCATACCCAGTCAGCACATGACCTGTGACCTGAATGTCGGTGAAATGTTCCTGCAAGAAGTTTTCCATTGTCTGTTCTGCGCCGGAAAGAATTTCTCCAACGAAGTTTTCGATTGAGCTCGGAGCCACCTGGAAGCCCACATACTGGGAAAGGGTCGGGGCAACATAGAGGACATGAACTGCAGAACCCAGGGCCTGGGCAAGTGTTGTGGTGTACTCAGCAACCTGAGGGCTGTATTCAGCAAAATCGACCGCACAGAGAATTTTCTGAATTTTTTTCATGGTTATCTCCATATATTTTAATAAATTAGCAAAAACCCATGCATCAAAGTCCCTGTTTTCACTTACTATTTACTGAAACTCATTAGCACAGACAATGCCCGGAGACAAGGCTCATTTTTGGGAAAAAGAGAAATTATTGCCATGCATGTTTTGAGTCACAACAGATCCAGGAGCAAAAAAAGAACGCTACGGACCACGTGCCTTTTTCTACAATGCTCACTGTGCAAGACTGACAGTGTGCATCAAAGAGACTCCCGTCATTGCTTCGGTGACTGCAGATACAACCGGCACGAAGTCACGGAGCGGCTGGCATCTGGTGTGGGAGCAGAGAAGAGACAGCTTCAATAAGGGGATGAAGGGTTTCTCTTTCCGGCGCTGTCACTGGAATGCCTTCTGGAAGGCAGAGATTGAGAGCTTCTCTGTCGTCGCTGGAGAGAAGGTCCCATTTGTTCAGGGCAAGAACCCTGGGGAGGTGGTCCAGCTCCATGTCGTTGAGAATAGCATCAACTGCCTTGATTTGACCCTTGATTTCTGGATGGCTGGCGTCTGCGACTTGAATCAAAATATCTGCTGATTGGAGTTCTTCAAGGGTAGCTTTGAATGCTTCGACAAGATTTTCTGGAATGGATCGGATGAAACCGACAGTGTCGGTGAGGATGACTTCCTGATCTTCTGGAAAACGGAGTCGGCGGCTGACCGGATCCAATGTCGCGAACTGCTTGTCTGCTGTCAGGACTGAGCTGTGGGTCAAAGTGTTCAAGAGGGTCGATTTCCCGGCATTCGTGTATCCCACGAGGGCCACGATAGGCAGGCCTGCATGGTGGCGTCTGTTTCGAGTCGCTTCCCGGTTGCGGCGGACTTTGGACAGCTCTTTTTTGATCCTGGTCCTTCTTTCCCTGATCCGGCGACGGTCCAGCTCGAGCTTGGTTTCCCCTGGTCCTCTTCCGCCTATTCCGCCGGCGAGCCTGCTCATGGCCCTGTTCTTGCCTATGAGCCTGGGCAGGGTATAATCCAGCTGGGCCAGCTCAACCTGGAGCTTGCCGGCCCGGCTTGTGGCGTGTTGGGCAAAAATATCCAGGATGACCTGGGTCCGGTCCAGGATTTTCCGCTCAGTGATGTCTGCCAGGTTTCGCATCTGAGCCGGGGTGAGCTCGCCGTCAAAGACCAGGGTCGAGGCGCCGTTCTGCAGGGCGGCCACCTCCAGCTCAGCCAGTTTGCCTTTGCCCATAATGTGCTTCGGGTTGACCTTGTTGACCCGCTGGATCAAGGTGTCCACAGGATTCAGGCCAGCGGTCTGGACCAGATCCTTGAGCTCCTCAAGGGAGTTCTTTTGGGCTTCTTTGGGGTCTGAACCGACGCTGACGAGCAGCGCAGGTTCATTATGGGACGCGGCCCGGACGGGTTGGCTGGAACGGAGAAGCTCATCTTCAAGGGCTTCGGCCTGCAGAGTGAAGTCGACATCGACTCTGTCCCAGGGCAGGGAATCAGAGACCATGTATGGTTTGTGTCCCGGGTTGAGAGGCATCATCTGGGCCCATTGGAAGGACAATGGGGTTCCTGCTGAACTGACGTTCAGGACGCCTATGGAGTCAAGTCGAAGAAAGACCATGTCCATGAGGTCCTCTTCAGTCAGCCCGTCCCTGTTCAGATGGGTGTGCAGGAGGCGCAGGCCCCGCAAACGGCCTCCACTCTGTCTGAGGCGACCAAGTTCGGGAATCAGGATTTGATCTTGTTCGCCAAGGATGACCATCACGGGCTGACCGTGCCTGTTGATGATCAAGCCGAGCTGTCTGCCTGTGCTTGAACTCAGGTGGGCCAGTTCCCAGGCCTGCTCACTGCTGTAGCCTCCCTGGGCTGGGTAGCGCCTGCGGTACAGGCGCAACAAAGCCTTGAGGTGGCTTGGCTTCAATCCGCTGGTGTTGCCCCAAATCTTTCCGGCTATACAGACCTCCCTTGAGCCAGAGCTTGCGCGATCATGGCATCGTATCTGGACGTGATCTCAAAAACAGTGGCGGCCATGCGCTGTCTGAAGTCGAGACTGATCTGAAAACCCGAACTCTGCAGTTCTTCCTGAAACTCAGGGTAGAATTTGGGGTCGGGCAGGACTGCCACGCTGTGAAAATTCTTGGCTCCGGCCCGCAGGAGCGTGGGGCCGCCGATATCGATTTCTTCAACCAGCTGCGTGAGGTCGGATGTTGTGTGACTGGCCCTGGCAAAGTCGTACAAGTTGACACAGATGAGATCGAAGGGGGCTATGCGGTTCTCTTCCAGGGTCTGCAGATGCTCCGGCTTGTCTTTGTCCGCCAGCACCCCGGCATGGACCCTGGGATGCAGAGTCTTGACCCGGCCATCGAGGATTTCAGGGAAACCGGTGAGTTCACTCACTGATTGGACCTGATGCCCGGCTTCAAGGATCCGTCTTCGCGTGCCCCCGGTGGACACGAGGTGCACTCCGCCTTCCGCCAAGACGCTGCACAGCTCTTCCAGACCGGATTTGTCAGTGACGCTGATCAGGGCCCTTTGGATAGGCAAGAATTGCATGCCAGCCTCCT
>CAYOID010000041.1:0-27762 GCA_964403955.1 uncultured Desulfohalobiaceae bacterium
ACGGGAGGTTCAAGACTCTTTTCCCTCTGTGTCAAGTGTGTACGAAGCTCATGCCTCCGGCAGGGCTGACAAAAAAGGGCATGAGGAAATTCAAGCTCCCCATGCCCGCAAAAGATCTCTGCCGCACTCTGATCAGTCCTGTTGGGCAACATCCTGATGCTTTTTCCTCTTGAGCATGATCAGCACCCGCTTCAGAGGCCCATCCCCCTTGCTCCTGGTGGCGATGTCCTCATCCTCCTGCAGGGCCAGATGCACGAGCCGGCGATGGTAGGAGCTCATGGGCCTGGTGCTCTGAGTCTTTCCGGAGTCTTTGACCCGCTCGGCCAGATCCAGGGCCTTCTGCCGGATGGAGTCGTCCTGGCGCTGTCGATACCCCCCGGCATCGAGCTGAACATAGACCTTGTCCGGCCACCTCTTGGCCATGATCCTGTTGGCCACAAACTCCAGGGCCGCGATGGTCTGTCCGTCCTTGCCGATGATCAGTCCGGAGTTGTCATCGGAAATGCCCACATGGATGCGCTCTTCATTCACGTGGATGTCCACATCAGGCTGGTCAGCTATGTCTGAGATGAGACGCTTGACGACCTGTTCAACGAGTTCTTCCAGTTCAGCTGTCCGCTTAACGGGCTTGGCCTTGACAACGGCACTCCTGCCTCCCAAACCGAATATCCCGCTGGAACCGGAGTCCACCACCTCCACATCCAGCTCGTCTTCCTGAACACCGTAAAAAGAGCATGCTTTGTCGATCGCATCCTCCACGCTTTTGCCTTCAAATTCTTGTACATCGTTCATAGTCGCTCCTCTGCTTTTCCCGATCACGCCTCCACCATCCGGTCGGCTCTCATTTCATTCATTGACCAGTCCCTGCTGCTTGAGTCCTGAGGCCCGAAGCCGTTCAAGCATCGCGCAGGGTCCACCACTGCTGGGCGATGGAGAGCACATTATTGGTAAAGAAGTAGACCACCAGCCCTGCCGGGAAGTTTAAAAAGATAAAGGTCAGGAAAATGGGCATGATCAGCATGATCTTGGCCTGAGTGGGGTCCCCGGCCGTGGGTGAAAGCTTTTGCTGCAGAAACATGGACAGCCCCATGACCACCGGCGTGACATACAGGGGGTCTTTGGCAGACAGGTCTGCCAGCCAGACAATGTCTGTGAAGGGGACTTCAGGGATGAAGGAAGCGTGCCTGAGCTCCACAGCGCCAAGCAGTGCTTCGTATAACCCAATAAAGACAGGGATCTGCAGGAGCATGGGCAGACAGCCTCCAGCAGGGTTGACCTTGTAGGTCTTGTAGAGGCGCATCAATTCCTGATTCATCTTCTGGCGGTCGTCTTTGTACTGCTCCTTGAGCTTCTTCATCATGGGCTGAATTTTCTTCATCCGTTCCATGGACTTGTAGCTCTTATGGGACAGCGGCCAGAAGATGAGCTTGATGACGACGGTCAGGAGAATGATGGCCACACCGTAGTTGCCCACATACTGGTAAAAGAACTGCAGGCCGTAAACCAGGGGCTTGGCAATGATGTCCAGCCAGCCGTAATGCAGGGCCGCCTTGAGATCGTTTGGAGCCAGGCTCAGAGCCGAGCTCTCTTTGGGGCCGAAATAGTAGGCTGCAGACACGGTTTGGGTCTGCCCGGGCTGGACAGACGTGTTCGACTCCATGGCCACCCGGTATGTCCCCTTGTCGAACTTGCCCTTGAAATACATCTTTTGTGACGTCGGAGTCACGCCCACCAGGAAGTAGTTGCTGTCGATGCCGGCCCAGCTCACAGGGGCATCGGATTGGATGCCCAGGGCCAGGTCATCTGTATCGTTCTCCTTTTTCAGCCCGCTTTCCCCGTAATGGATCACATTGGTCCTGTTATAGCGGCTCTCATTGGCCGCCAGCTTCGGGCTGGCCACGGTAAACCCCAGAGAGCCGCTGGTCAGGTTGTCGGATTCATTGATCAGCCGAAGCTCTTCCTGAATCACGTACGAATCCCCGGAAAAGCGCAGGACCCTCTCCAGAACCAGCCCGTTCAAATCTCCGCGGAAAACGAGCTCACCTTCCTGGCCCCTGCTCAGGTTCAGATCGTCACCTTTCACGGACCAGCTGGCCTGCTTCCAGGTGGGTTCCGCATTCCACAAAAGGCCCATGGGGGCCTTGGCCATGGATTCGGGAGACACCAGATCTATCGGCCTGGCCCCCTGTTCAATGGACTGTTTGTAATTTTTGAGCCAGAAATGCTCAGCCACCCCCCCCTTGGAGTTGATCACTGCCTTGTACCTGGGGGTGTCCACAGTCAGACTCTGCCCGGCTTTGGCCTGAAAAGCACCTGACGGCAAGGGCTCTTCAGCTGCACTGGCTGGCTTTTCGGTTTCCGGGGCGGGCTGTTTTGGGCTTTGAGCCCTGCCTTGATCATTCTGGACCTGAGCAGGTGCAGTTTGATTCTGGGCCTGCTGGGTCGGCTGCTGAGGCGGGAAAAGAAGATTCCATCCAAACAGCACAACCATGGTCAGACCCAACGCTGCGAGAATTCTCCAGTTTTCACTCATTAGTACTCATGTGCTCCATGGATCAGGTTAATGTGAGGTGATCATAGAAGATGAGAAGGCAGATGTTCTGTCCTGCTTGAGGATCCGGTCTTCAAGGCATCAGAGCCGGGAAGAGGATCGTAGCCCCCCCTGGCCAGGGGATGACAGCGCAGCAGCCGCCGCAGGGCCAGCCATCCTCCCTTGAGCGCTCCATGGACCCGGACTGCCTCAAGGGCATACTCTGAGCAGGTTGGAACAAAGCGGCAACATGAGGGGTACAAAGGAGATATCAAGGCCTGATAGGCCCTGATCAGGGAGAGGACAATCAGCCGCATCTTTGATCGCTCCCAGAGCCGAGCTCTCGAGAAACTCTGACCATGACCCTGGAAAGTTGGGCCTGGACCTGTGAATAAGTCAACCGGTCGGGCTTGATGTGACGTTTCGGAACCGCCACATAGTCGACATCCCCTGCAAGCTCGTGTTGATGCAGGCGAAAGAACTCCCTGAGCAGTCTCTTGACCCGATTCCTTTTCACTGCCTTCCCGATTTTTTTGCTCACCGCCGTTCCCAGTCGAAATCCCTGGCCATCCTGCTCTCTGGAGCGGACATAGAGCAAAAAGTCTGCACTGAAGTATCTCTTGCCATGCCTGTAGCACAGCAGATAATCGCTGCGTTGCGTGATCCTGTGCGACTTGGGAAACGGGTATCCGGCTTTCAAAATCTTTCTGTATAACAAAACCCCCGAAAGGATTCGGGGGCTGAATCAGCATGCTGTTCACTGAGCGGCACGAGAAGCTCGTCAAGTGGTTGTGAGCCAGGCTCTGCTTTTGAAAACTCCCTCATGAGGCATGAGCTCGTCTCATGTCAAACTGCCAGCCGCTTGCGCCCCTTGCTGCGGCGTCGCCTCAAGATCGCCCGCCCGCTCTTGGTCCGGGAACGAACTCTGAAGCCATGGGTCCTCTTTCGGCTGACTTTGCTCGGCTGATACGTCCTTTTCATGATGCACTCCTTAAAAATATCTCTTCACAACGAGATTATGTGACTTGAAAACAAATGAGACACCTATCTTGAAAACATTGATTCGTCAAGGCTTTGTATCATCCTGAATTCTCCATATGAAATGTCCAATCCTTGACCATATCCTCCAGCTTTTCTACAATCCCACAAATAAATTGCACAGCCCAAGGAGAACACAATGACCCAAAAAGCCTTGAAGACCTATTGGCAAGGCAAGCTCTCAGGTATCAAAAGCTCTCTGGAAGAAAACAATTTTGCTGTCTGGCTGGCTGATTCGGCTCAACAGGCCGGCGACATCTTCTGGAAAGACATTTTCAAGCCGCTCAACCCGTCCTCTGTTTCTTTTGGCGGTTCCCTGACCGTTCAGGAGGTCGGAGTCTACCAGGAACTCAAGAAACACTCTGACCTCAATGTCATCGACACCTACGACACGTCCGCCGGCCCGGAGGAGTTTCTTGAGCGCAGACGGCAGGCGCTCCTCGTTGACCTGTTCATCACCGGCACAAACAGCCTGACCAAGGAAGGTCACCTGGTCAACCTCGACGGCCTGGGCAACAGGGTGGCCGCGCTGACCTTCGGCCCCAGGAACGTGGCCTTGTTCATCAGCAGGAACAAGGTCGTGTCCGACCTGGACGAGGCCATTTCCAGGATCAAGGAGTTCGCCGCCCCGGTGAATGCTGTCCGCCTCAACCGCAAGACCCCCTGCACAAAGACAATGCAGTGCGAGGACTGCAAGAGCCCGGAGCGAATTTGCAACACCTGGACCATCACCGAAAAATCAAACCCGCCTGAGCGGGTCAAGATCATTCTCATCAATCAGGATATGGGCTATTGATCTTTTTCTCCGGCCAGACCGGGAAAAATATCAACTTCGGGAGCGGACAGCGGCCACGGCAACGTACAGGGCCAGGATGACCCCGATTCCCATGATGATGTCCATGAGCATGAGCGCGTGGATCAGGATCAGGATGGTCCCGCCGACCAACAAACCCTTGAGAGCCAGACTGAGGGGTCCCGGCAAGGCCCCCCTGCACATCCAATCGGTCCAGATCCACAAGAACCCGTATCCCGAAACCAGAAGAATCGCGCCAATGAACAGGAGCCAGCCCTCAAATCGAAAGAATGTGCTCATTGGCCTTGACACTCAGAATAAAAAAACATATATTTTCTTTTTACAGCGTTGCGGGGTGGAGCAGTTTGGTAGCTCGTCGGGCTCATAACCCGAAGGTCCTAGGTTCAAGTCCTAGCCCCGCTACCAAGAAAATCAGGGGGTTGAGAGCACAAAGCTTTCAGCCCCTTTCTTCTTTCCTAACCCATTCCTAACCTCGGAAACTATCCAAAAAATTACGTATGGGTTGCACCTCTCATTTCTACTCTTTACACTGGAATCCAAAGTTTGAGCATCAAGGCGGCCAGTTTGATCAAGGAAGAACCTGGCATTGCCGGGCCTGATTCGACGATTGTGCTTTGAAGGGCCGGGCCGCTGAACAAAGGCTTCAAGACCCGAAGAGTGAGAAGAGATGCACCCTGTGGGTCATTCAGCTCCAGAGCCGGTTCATCCATTCAGGCTGGCCAAGCTGCGTGTCACTTCAAGGCCCCGCACCATTTGAAGCCGAAGAGAAGCGGTCTGGCCTTTCACAGCAGCTGAGTTTCATACCAGCGGCCAGAAGTCAACAAAGCTCATTGAAAGGCATCTGACAGCATTGGAAGGTGAGGGTTCTCCCTTACCGGTTGAAATTTCATGCGAGTCCCAGAAGGAGAGTGACCTATGGCCCTCTATCTCGTTCAGCACGGAAAAAATCTCTCAAAAGACATTGATCCCGACCAACCCTTGTCAGCCGACGGCCGGGCTGATGTCGAACGGATCGCAGGCGTGGCCAGGGGCTATGGCATCAAACCGGGTCGAATCGAGCACAGCCCCAAAAAACGGGCGGCTCAAACGGCTCAAATTCTGGCTGAGGCTCTTCAGCCGGAGGATGGAGTCAAGGAACGATCCGGAATCAAGGCTTTGGACGACCCTGCAGAGCTGGCACCCGGCCTGTCAGCAGATCAGGACCTCATGCTGGTCGGGCACCTGCCTTTTCTGGAAAGGCTCTGCTCCTATCTCATCACAGGACAGCAGGAGCCTGCTGTCTTCAAGTTTCAAAACGGCGGCATCGTCTGCCTGGATGTCGATTCCCGGACCGACTTGTGGATCGTCACCTGGGCCCTGATGCCGCACATCGGACCTCGGGCATCCTGAAGCCAGCTTGCCTTTCAGCCATGTCGCTGGCCTGGTCCTGACACACACTGAAGACAGTGGGAAGGGATAGGAATGGTCCTCTCATAAACCCAAAGAGTCAGCTTTGCCTGAGGCAAAACTGACTCATATGTGCCACCACTTGTCCCAATACTGCCCGCCGCCAGAAAGCGGCGGGCAGTATTGGGGTCACTTTTTGTGATCCTTGGCGATGTCCGGATTGATGTTCCCTGAATCCGGCCCTCCGCAGTCCGGGGTGTAGCAGGACACGTCCACGAACTCACACTTCTTCTTGCAGCTGGGGCAGGTTTCCGGGGGCTGAACCTCGTTCAGGGTGTACCCGCACTCAGAGCATTTCCAGGCAGTCATCTCGACCTCCTTTGGTTTTCACTTCTTTCAAAATTTGGACCTTGAATGAACCCGATTTGTCAGCTTGGCCAAAGCCAAGCTGCCAGTGAGATCAATTCCCATTAGCATCATAATATACCATGATTCCTCTGCGGGCTCAAGTCAAGTCCCCTCTGCGGCCAGTCTTCATCAAACACACTCAGGGTCTTTTCCAGCCACAATCCTCTATTCGGCCCGCTTTTTGCTTGATGCACCCTCAGGACAGCACTTCAAGGATCATGTCCGGGAGTTCGAGTCTTTGGAGTTGAAAACACATTTTTTTTGCGCTGCCAGGGGCAGCCCAAAAAAAGGGACAAAAATGGCCAAAGCAAACAACGTCTTTTTTCTAGAGACCCTGGAATGGTTCGACTCCACTGGCCAGACCCTGGTCCAGCGCCTGCCGGAGCAAGGCTCCGGGGAGATCAAGTGGGGAGCCCAGCTCATCGCCAGAGAGAGCCAGGCCGGGGTCTTTTTCTACAACGGCAAGGCCATCCACGTCTTCGGGCCCGGGCGGCACACCCTGAAGACCGGGAACATCCCTCTGCTGAACAAAATCATGGCCGTGCCCTGGGGATTGACCAGCCCCTTGCGGGCCGAGGTCTATTTCGTCAACCTCAAGGTCTTTCCCAATCTGAAGTGGGGCACCAGGGACCCTGTGGCCTTCAAGGACTCGGAGCTCGGACTGATCAGACTCCGGGCTTTTGGGATGTTCAACATCAGGGTAGTCCAGCCTCTTCTGTTCATCAACGCCCTGCTGGGCACGTTGGGAACCCTGAGCACTGAGGTGATCGAAGACTACCTGGGCAAGGTCATCGTCTCCAGGCTCAACGACTACATGGGTGAAAACCTGGACACGATCATCAACCTCCCCGGGCAGTACACGGAGTGGTCCGAAGGGCTGCAGCGCCAGCTGGAAAAGGATTTCTCCCGCTTCGGCCTGGCCCTGACCGGCCTGTACATCAACTCCATCACCCCGCCGGCCGAGGTCCAGAAAGCCATTGACGACCGCTCCAAGATGGGGCTCTTTGAGGACATGACCAAGCTCATGCAGATCAAGGCGGCCTCAGCCCTGGAAAAAGCGGCTGAAAACCCTGGAGCTGCCGGGGAAGGGGCCGGCATGTCCATGGGGTTCATGATGCCGGCCATGTTCTCCCAGTTCATGCAGCCCTCCCAGGCCAGCAGTCCTGGAGGGCAGACCTGCCCGGACTGCGGCCGGTCCGTTCCAGGGGATGCCGGGTTCTGCCCGTACTGCGGGCATCAGATCGTGGTCGTGGACCAGTGCGGCACGTGCGGCAAGAACCTTTCCGCCAATGCCAGATTCTGCCCAAAATGCGGAACTGAAGCCCGCAAGACGGCTCAGCCCCGCTTCTGCCCCTCGTGCGGGGCGGAAAACCTCTCCAACGCCAACTTTTGCAACGCCTGTGGCGACAAACTTTCCCTTCCGGATTGACCTCCAGTGCCCCCAGTGCGGGGCACCTGCCGAGCTGGAGGAGATGCAGCAGATCGTGGACTGCCCCTATTGCCGGGTTCGGCATGTGGTCCAGAACAACCCGCAGCTGACGGTCTCCATCCCTCCCCAGACAGATATCCCGAAATCAGAGCTCTTCTTCATTCCCTACTGGCGTTTCAAGGGCTCGGCCTTCGCCTTTGACCGCACCAGGGTCCGCAGCCGGGTCATCGATGCCAGCTCCCTGGCCATCAACTCAATGGGTCTGCCTCATTCTCTTGGCCTGCGCAGCCAGACCCAGGCCCTGCGCTTCGTCACCCCTGAAACACCCGGGGCTTTCCTTGTCCCCCGCGTACCTCAAAAGGAAATGCGGACCAGGCTGTCCTCCCAATTTCTGGGTCAGGGCACCTGGTGCGGCCCCCCGCCGGTCCAGAGCCATGTCGGTGAGGTTCTCAGCCTGATCTTTGCTCCGTGCGCCGTCACTTCAAGGGGCGTCTTTGACGGGCTGACCGGCCGACTGCTCTCCGGGGTCAAAGCAGCCGATCTGCTGGAGCAGGAGTCCTCTGCCCCACCCAGCACCTGCTCCTTTCGACCCTGTCTCTGCCCTCGCTGCGGCTGGGACCTGGAAGGGCAGACGGACAGCCATGTCCTTGGCTGCCCAGGGTGCAAAGCCATGTGGATATCCCACAAGAGCAGGTTCATGAACGTTTCTGCGACCATGGGCTCAGGTGCGTCTGGAGATCTCTGGCTGCCCTTCTGGCAATTCCAGGTTCAGGCCTCGACCATACATTTGAACACCAGGGCCGACCTGATCCGCCTAGCCAACCTCCCTCAGGCCGTGCATTCGAATGACGCCCGGTCAGAGCTCTGTTTTCGGATTCCTGCCTTTCAGGTTCAGCCCAAGATCTTTCTCAGGCTGGCCAGGCAAATCACAGTCTTTGATGTCCCCACCCAGCCCTTGGACAATCAGGACTTCAGGGCCCTGTACCCGGCCACTCTGCCTTTGCAGGAAGGCTTCCAGGCCATTTTGCCCCTGATCTGCGACCTGGCCTGGGACAAGCAGTCCATCGAGCCCGCGCTTTCCGGCTGCCGGATGCGTCCGACAAGGAGCGAACTGGTCTACGTGCCATTTGTGGAGCAGCGGTCCGAAGTCGTCCAGCCTGACCTGAAGACCGGCTTTTTAAAGAGCGCCCTGGACCTGGGCCGGCTACTCTGACCGCCAGCTCATCTTGAGTGCCGTGCCTGGGGATCGGTCTTGTCTTGGAGGGTCGAACATGGTACGTTTTTGTTTGAATTCCTTTGCCAGGCTCCTGGAAGGCCGCACCGCCCTCCAGGAACCGATCCGGGCACGACCGGAACCGATCCTGCATCAGCACACCTGAACACCAGTCATCATTGGAGGTCACTCATGGACATCAAGGCCGAAGACATCAAAGCCAAGCTCAAGCAGATCTACCCGGAAATCGACCAGTATGGACTGCATTTTGAGGTGCACTTTGACCAAAGCAAGGATACCTGGATCGGCTCGTTCTCCTCAGGCAAGCACACCCTGTCCACGCACATCGAGAAGGAGGAGGTGGACAACTGCCTGCTTGGTAAGGAGTGCTACCATCTTGGCATCCATCTCGGTCGTTTCATCCGTCACTTCTGCGAGGGCGGCGGGGCCTGCATGCTTGGAAAGCAATAATTTCAACAGCAGCCTGCCTCTGGTAGGCTGCTGTTGAAATTATTTTCAAAAGACATTGAGCTTGTCGGCTTTGCTCAAGGCAAAGCCGAACCATGACCATGTACCTGGCACGAATACACCGTCACGGGACGCTCACCTACGATCTCAGGGAGTCGATTTACAAGGACGGCCACTTTGTCAGCCGGACCCTGGCCGACCTCGGGGACGATCCAACGGACCATATCGTCTATCCTGGCGGGAACAGCTTTTACATCAGTGAAGAGCTCAGGGACGACCTGGATGACCAGGGAGTGGATGCCGACTATGATGAGTTGGAAGATTTGTTATGGCCCTTTGTCCACCCCGGAATCAGGCGGGCGGTGGGCTGTTTTCGGGAACGGGCCAGAGCCAGGAAAAGGCGACCTCCGCTGACCAACACTCAGGAGGAGCGAATCAGGAACCAGGTGCACATCATAGACAAGCGGCGTTTGAACTATCTGCGTCTGGGTCAGCTGGACCAGAGCTTGATCGGTACTGTGCCCCCAAAGCTCTATCGCTGCCTGCTGGACAAATCCAGGGATGAAATCGAGCAGGATTTTCTGCTTCTGGAAATGGAACTCAAGCCCAGGGAATACGCGTTTTACGTCTACTCGTTCCTGCACCTGAGGCGCTTTTTCGACCAGATTGTGGCTGGAAAGATGCCCCAGGCCCTGGACCAGGAGAAATTGGACACCCTCTTCGTTCAGGAGATCTGCAACCTGAATGCCGATCCGTCTTTCTGGGCTCCTGAGGAACCTCACTCAAGCCTGCACCCCTACCTCAAACGCTACCTGATCATGTACTTCGACTTTGCCTTTGGACCGTCCACCTACCTGGACGACATCCTCATGGACTTCATGGCCAGGCATCGCTTCCACCAGAGGCCTTCCCCAAAAGCTCAGTCCATGAGTGTTGATGAGACGAGCCGCATCTTCGGGGTCCCCAAGGACGAGCTCCAGTCCATGTCCCAGAGGCAGGTGACCCGGATCTACCGCAGACTGGCCAAAAAGATGCATCCCGACCAGGGCGGGGATCACGACGAGTTCGTGTCCTTGAACCAAGCCTACACCATCCTGATAGAAAGGAAGAAGCGGGGGCGGTAAACAAGCCTGGCTCCAACGAGGTTTGCGAAAGAGAGGAATTTTTTGACAGGATCAACAGGATTCAGAGTGGATAAGAGGGAAAAACATCTTTTCAGCCGCTCCGGATGAGCGGCTGAAAGGCTTCCTCGCCGTGGGGCGGATGAGCTCACTGACTGGCTTTCGGCAGGTAGTCCTCCCGCACCGGGGAGAAAACTTCCACGGCCAGGGTGTCTTCCAGGACCTCTGCCCCGTGCTCGACCCCGGAAGGGATGCACCAGCTGTCTCCCGGGCCGCATTCATGGCTCTCCTGCCCAACCTGCAGCCGCAATCTGCCCTGGACCAGGTAGCCGGTCTGCTCATGGGGGTGGCTGTGGACCGGCAGGCTGCTCCCGGCCTGCAGCCTGAACTCGGTCATCAGGGTCTTCTGGCCGTAGACCAGGGTCTTGAGCTCGATCCCCTGGACAGGGGAGCGGTATCCTGAGGTGCTCTTTTTGGCGAACATGTTTTTCACTCCAATGTCAGCTTTGCCCCTGACAAAGCCGACATCTCCTGGTTTTCTTCATACCAACTCAGCCTCTGGCCTGACGGACTCAACTTCGAATTTAAAAACCCCTCAGCCCTGCGGCCAGCTCCCCTTGGAAAAGGGGAGCAGTCAGAGGAGCATCCTCGAAAGTTTCTGCCCTGCTCAAATTGGTCGAGTCAAAGCCCTGCTCGGCAGGTCTGGGCTTTTCTTCCCTCAACCGTCCACCCTCAACCCTCGACCTTTATCCTTCCTCTCCCAGGCACCTCCTGACCGCCGCCTGGCAGTGCAGGATCGTGGTGTCGAAGACCGGGAAACCCGGGCAGTCGTCCTGGGAGATGAGGCTCTTGATCTCGGTGCATCCCAGGATGACACCTTCAGCCCCGCCGTCCTGCAGGGTCCGGATCACGTCCAGATAGAAATGCTTGGACCTGGTCAGAACCATATGATGGCAGAGCTCGTCAAAGATGACCCTGTCCACTTCCTGTGTGTCCTCCTGTCCAGGGCTCACGGTTTCAACGCCCAGGGCAGCATAGGCCTCCTGGAAAAAAGGGTCGGTCATCACAGGCAGGGTGCCCAGGAGACCGACCCTGGTCAGCCCTGCAGCCTTGACGGCCTGCGCCGTGACCTCGATGATGTCCACAAAGGGGATGGACACGGCCGCTGTGATGGACTCCCGGACCTTGTGCATGGTGTTCGTGGCCAGGAACAGGGACTGTGCCCCGCCTGCCTCCAGCTGCCGGGCCTTGCCGGCCAGGTACTCCCCGGCCTGGTCCCACTTCCCGGTTCGGATGAACCGCTCGATGTTCTGGAAGTTCACGCTGCAGAGCAGGATCTCGGCCACGTTGTGCCCGCCCCTGGCCTGGTTCACCCCGTCGTTGATCAGCCGGTAGTACTCGGCGGTAGCCTCGGTGGACATCCCGCCCAGCAGGCCGATGGTCTTGAAGGAAATCATCTCGTGTTCCATACAGCTGTCCTTGTTGGCGCGTCCTGATCGATCATACCTGCAGAAAAGAGGCGTCCTGTAAGCGCAGCCCCTGGCTGGGCTGGATGATCGGGTTTGGATTGAAGAGAATTCGAGTTCCAAATTTTTGACCATGAGGTTGACCCTCCAGCTGGGAGGTCATGCCAGCCAGAGTTGACAGGGCCTGGCCATCTCACTACAGTCTTGAATGCTCAAAGGCCACGTGCACCGGCCCTGATGGACCTGGCAGAACGCCGATTGTAAAATGCCAGGGACCCGAGTGCATCAGGCCTTGCTTTTCTCCCAGCAACGGCCGACAAGGCCTGCATTTCTGGCAGATACTCATGCAGACCAGCCAAACCAAGGAGCCTTGACCATGACCCTCAAACTCGTCGGCATCGGCGGGCTCGGACTGATGCTCAGCCCGTCGGCCACGCATCTCGGGACCAGCGGCCCGGCCCAATTCCTGCGCATTCACGACCGGGGCAGCAGCGATTCCAGGCGGGAGGCCTGTCGCCGGGCCTGGAAAGACCACGGCGCTGACCTGGTGCCGGACTTTGAATCCTTGATCGGCCAAGGCGACTTTGACGGGCTGGTCATCTGCGCCGGTAAAAACGGAGACGACCTGGACATTCTTCAGAGCGTCACGCCCCTGATCACCGAGCGCTGCCCGCAGCCGCCATTCATCCTCCACCTGTCCACAGTGAGCACCGGATTTGTCCAGGCTGCCCATTCCTTTCTGAAGTCCAGGGGCATCAGGTACATCAACACCCCCCTGACCGGAGGACCGGCTGGAGCAGAAGCCGGGACAATGCTCATTTTGGCCAGCGGGGATTGGGACCTTTACACCAGTCTGGAACCCACCCTCCAGGCCATCGGCAACCCGAAGCACTTCGGGGACAAGGTCACGGCCGGGGCCGAGGTCAAGCTCATCGGCCAGCTCATGGTCTTCAACGGATTGACCGGTATCTGCTCGGCAGCAGCCCTGAAGTCGGCCTGTTTTCAGGAACCCCTTTCCGGCCGGGATCAGGCCGGGTTCTTCGACTTTCTCAACCAGGGAGCCGGGGGCACCAGGCAGTGGGACGTGGCCCTGAGCAAAGGGGTGCGGGACGATCTCTGGGATCAGGGATTCATGCTCCGGCACGCTGTGGTGGACGCCATCTATGCCGCCCGGCTCTGCCTGGACCAGGGCCTGTCAGCCCTGGCCGTGATGCCCATGGTCAGCACGGCCCTGTCCTTTGCCTATCTGCTGCACAAGCACCAGGGAGCCCCTCTGGCCACCCACGCCGTGGTCAGAGAAATGATCAGGGACAACGCCTCGGACATCGACCGCTTCATCCAGGACAAGATGATGTTCAGCGACCCTGGCCAGAGCATTGCCAACGCGGTTGCCGCCCTGCCGGATCAGGTCCGCCAGACCGTGATGCTGGACATCGATGCCTCGAGCTTTGAGGGAGACTCAAAGTTGTAGGTTGTCACCTGACAGCGCAGCCAGCGGGTGCGCTGTCAGCCATGTCTATTCCAGGCCGGGCTCCAGGGGTACTGTGCTCAGCAACCCCCTAAGATTCAATCGTTCTGGATTCATGGTGGTCCAGAGTGCGGCAGTTTCAAACATCTGCAAACCGTCTAGCACCGGGTGCATCAGCTCGTCCCTGATCACCTTGAGCCGGGCCGCCCGCTCGCCCTGCAGCCGTGTGGCCAGGGCCATATCCCCGGCCCGGAGCAGGATTGTGCGCAGCATCTCCAGGCAGGCGTCAACCTGAACGAACTGGAATCCATGTCCTGGCTGGACAAGAGGTGAACCCACCTCTGCAAACCTGGTTTCGGACGCAAGGCCTTGCCCTTTGGAGCTGACCTCCCAAATGGCCTCAAGAAAGCCCTGATTCGTGGCCCAAACCTCATACTCCCCGATTCTGGCCCAGCTCGGGCGAAAAGCCTTCCCAAAAGGCAGCACAACCTGCTCCAGCTCGAGCCCCTGCTCCTTGACCTGCCTGACAGGCAGATCAAGGCCGGTTGCCTGATGGACCTGCTGCAAAACCGATCTGACCATTGCAGACATGAGTCTGTCCTGGCCCTTGGCCTCGAGAAAGAAGGCCCATTCGGGTACAGGAAACATGGCGGTGGAAGCCATGTCCCGAAGCAGAGTGCCGACCTGTCCGCCAAGCCTGGACTTGAAGCGCTCCCAATCCCTGCCGAAAATGTCATGCATCCCGCTGTCCAGCTCTGAATCCGGTAGCCTGCTCTCCGGCCACAGAGCTGCAGGGTCAAAACTTCCCTGCCAGATGACCATGTTCGTCCCTCTGGGAGCCATGCCCAGAAAGGGCTTTGGGTCTTCCGGCTTGCGCCTCAAGAAGGTGCGCTGGGCCGGGGTCAACCGTTCCGGGATCAGCTCGATTGTTCCAGCCTGTTCAAACAGACCTGGACCGGACCTGGCCCACCCAAAGACGGCAGACCCGAATCCTGGCAACCCGGCTTCCATGGCCTGACGAACCCCATTCCCCTTTTGAAGGTCATTGAGCAGCGCCTGCAGACCCCTGCCGTTCACAAAGGCCAAGGCCAAATCCCCGGAGACCCTGCTCCGCTCCTGCCTGAACCGCTCATCCTGGACCAGGGAAGGCACCTCCCCGTTTCGGACCTTCAGCAAACGGACCAGGGCAGCGGGCTCCATCGAGAGGAGCAGGTAACCGTCGATGCTGCAATGATACAGGCTCACATCCTGATCAAGGACAAGCTCTCGGATGCTCCGGCCCTGAAAAGCTCGAGCCTGTTTCTGCTCCAGGCCCGGGATGAAGGACGAGACCAGGCTCCACAGAGCAGCCCCTTGTTCCGGGCGGCAGACAGCCACCAGGCCCCTGGCAGGGACGAATCCAGGGCCAACGTTCGATGCCGTCCCATGATTTCTGTCCGGGACATACCCGATCAGGACCTCCCGGCCGAACAGGTTCAGGAGCAGCTTCTTCCAGATCCGCCACTCTCCGGAGCTCATCACCTGTCTGACTCTGGAGACCTCCTGCTCAGAGGCACCCATGGCGCCCATGACCTTGGGGATGTCGATCCCGGCCAGACTCTGCCCCAAAGGACTCCCTTCCAGGAGCCCCACTCCCTGGCCCAGGCCGGTCAACCTGAGCATGGCCACTGCATCTGCGGGGAGAAACGAGGTCGTGCTGCCCTCCAGGCTGGTCTGCCCGGAGTCCGAGGCCGGACCTGCACCGCTGCCGCCCTGGTCGGAAATGCGGACCAGCCAGATCGTGCCGGCGACTGCAGTCGTTGCGGCCAGGATCAGAATGAGGACAACAATCTTTCTCATAGTGGGCATGACCCATGCTGACAGACCCGGGAACTGGATCTCTGCATTTCAGGCAGGCATGTCAGCGCAGCCAGAGGCAGGGCTCGTATGAAACTTGATTTCACAGTGAAGTTTCTTTTCTGTTCAAACTGGCCGAGTTGAGTGTCATCACGCGACAATTCGTGGTTTTTTTCTTCCTTCAACCATCCACCCTCAACCCTCGACCTGCAGCCAGGCCAGAGGCCGGGCTGACATCAGGCATCCCAACCCTGGGCCATGAGCTCCTTTTTTCTGATCTTCTGGGTGTACATAACTGAAATCACAGCATAGTAGGCTGGATAGATCAGAGACAGGAGCACAGCCTCTTTGGCCCAACCGGCCCTGGGAAAGAAGCACACAGCCCCAATGACCAGGCCATAGGCACAGGACATGGTCAGGGTCGGGACCCGCAGCCACCTGGTCTTGGAAGGGTAGATGTACTCAATGGGAATGAAGACCAGGATGGACAAGACGAGCAACAGGGCGACCATGGCCGATTGGGGCACAGGCAGGATGTACAGGTAGAGGAAGACTGCATTCCAATAGGACGGAAATCCGACAAAAGATTCTTCGGTCTTGGCGTTCTCCTGGCAAAATCCATACGCGCTGGCAAGGATGGGCACCACTGCAGCCCAGGCGGTTTCAGGGCTGAGAACTCCAAATTTCACCAGCCCCATGGCCGGCAAAAAAGCATAGGTCAGGTAATCGATGAGATCGTCCAGACGGGCGCCGTCAAATCCAGGCAGAACCGTCTTGACATCACAGCTTCGGGCCATGGTCCCGTCAGTGGCGTCCACAAAGACCGCAAGCCAGAGGGACGTCAAAAAGAGCTGAATATTTTCATCCATCAGGGCCACAGCGGCCACAAAAGCCAGGATGACCCCAACGCAGGTGTATGCATGGACCCCGACTGCACAGACCTTCTTCCAGTTCACAGCGCTCTGCCCTCTGCATCTTTGGTGTGTCTTTGGAACGTCCGAATGACCAGCAAGAGGCCTAGGCCGCCGCTTCATTCTGGACACACATATGTGACAGATTTCCGATCCGACGTCAAAAGGCGAGTCCAGGCCAGTGGCAGATTCATGATCCTGACGAAACTGGCTGGTCGGTGCCAGGCGGGAAACAGAGGAAGAAAGACCAAGGACGGGCTGGCCGCTGCGAGATCCGAGCTCAGCTCGTTTCCTGCTCTAAACCCTGCTCTTCAACGCTTTGCTTTTCCATGCACTTGAAGATGATGTCTCCCAGAAAATTGACATGCATGCCCAGGCCGTAGGCCTTGACAATATCCTCTATGCCGCTGTGACAGTTATGGCAGGGCGTGATGACCACCTCGGCTTCTGTGGCCTTGAGCTGTTCGGCCTTGACCCGGTTGCCCTTGATCCTGACATCCTTGAACACGGGTCCGCAGTTGATCACCCCGCCTCCTGCAGCACAGCAGTAGTTGTGCTCTCTGTTCGGGGTCATCTCCCGGACGTTCGAACAAAAGGCATGGGTCACCTCCCGGATCATCTCGTGCAGTCCCCGGCCCCGGACGATATTGCAGGGATCATGAAGAGTCACCGGCTTGTCGAACTTTTGGGCGACCTTGAGCCTGCCGCTCTTGAGGAGCTCCCAGTAGAACTGAACTGCATGCTCGACTGGAATGGGATAGTACTTCCACCCCAGCTGCCGATTGCCCACGTCGTAAATGGACCTGAAGGCATGGCCGCATTCCCCCATGACGATTTTCTTGACCTTGAGCCGCAGGGCGGTCTCGAAGTGCTGTCGCTTGATGCGGGTCATCAGGGCATTGTCCCCGACATACATGGCCATGTCGCTGTTGTCCCAGCCCTGACTGGACGGCATGGTCCAGCTGACCCCGGCGTGATTCATGATGTAGGCGGCCTGATAGATGAGCTGAGGCTGAAATTTGGGTTCCGGGCCGATGACCGAGTACATGATGTCCGCCCCCTCCTTGTCCAGAGGAATCGAAGCCGAGGGCAGCTCATCCCGCAGCTCTTCCTCCTGCCACTGCAGGGTGTCGATCCATTCATCGTCCTTGACCCACATCTGGTTTGAGGTCACGGCGTGGCTGTGCACTGTATCCAGAATGTACTGGGGCACGGCTCCCAAAAGGAAGCAGATCCTGCGGACCAGAAGCATGAGGTAGGCGGTATCGATGCCGAAAGGGCAGTACATAGCACAGCGCTTGCAGACATTGCATTCGGTAAAGGCGATCCTGGCCGCCCGTTCAATGAACTGCGGACTGACCCTGCCTTTTTTGTCCACCATCTCCCATATGGTCTGCCTGGCCTTGCCCACAGGGGAGTAGGTCGGGTCCATATCATGGGAGACGCAGTAGTGACAGGCGTGAGCGCACATCCCGCATCTGGCGCAGGCCTTTTTGTAGGCTTCCAGCCTGGCCCCGGTTTCACCCTTGAGCACGTCCTGAATAACGCGTTGGATGGTCTCCTGGTCCAGTCTGGATACGGCTGCCTTGAGACCCTTATCCTGAACCGTTCTTTCCGGTGTTTGCCACGAATCCATTCTCGGACTCCTTTTCATTTTTCAGCCCGGCCTCTGGGAAGACTCACCAATCCCTGGACTGCCGGACCGCCCCGAACTCCGAGCCGATGTAGGCCCGCATGGGCAAAGCGTAGATCATGTGGCTCAGCCTGGTGAAAGGGATGGCCGCAAGCAAGACCTCGCCCGCCAGGATATGGGCCACGATCATGACCTGATAGTCAAAGATCTGGTGATAGGCCATGAAACCGGTCAGAAACGGCAAAGCCACCAGGGCCAAGATCAGCCAGTCCCGAAAGGTGCTCACAAAACGAACATTGGGGTCCCTGAACCGGCGCACGGCAAAGTAGACGCAGATGATCAGAATGAGGATGGTCAGCAGGTCAGCCAGTGTCCCGTCCAGGCTCCAGTAACTCACATCCCAGAACTGATCCAGGAGCATGACGTGGGCGCTCAGAAAAATCGGAACCACAAAGATCAGGATATGAAAAACAAAGGTCACCACAGTCAGGACTGGATTCATCCGCCAGCTCCTGGCCCGGAAAGGGATCAGCCAGGCCGTGATCGACCGGAGGCTGAACCTCCAGTCGATATAGGTCAAAACTGTTGGGTCCTTTTGCTTGGCCAACAAAGTGATGAAGGCCAGCCTCCCCAGAGAACCGAGCACGAAAATGCTGAAAGCAAGCCAGGCCAACGGACCTGTGGCCAGGGCATACCAGGTGTGCATACCCGCCTCCCTGTCAGTTCTGCCTCTGGCAAAGCTGACTTATTTGATCGATTTCAAAAAAGAAAATTCCTGTCATTGGGATGAGAACTCCGGATTGAATCTGCCGGTTTGATCAAAAAAAAAACTGGCATGCCCGGACTTGATTCGACGATTGTGCCGGGAAAGGCCGGGCCGTTGAACGAAGGCTTCAAGACCCGATGCATGAACGGAAGTGCACCCATTGAGGTCATCATCTCCAGAGCCGGTTCATCTGTTCATGCCAGCCAAGCTGCGTGTCCCTTCAAGGCCCCGCAACATTTGAAGCCGAAGAGAAGCGGTTTGGCCTTCCCCGACAGCTGAGTTTCATACGAGGCCGCAAAGCAAAGGCCAGAACATCCTGTCATGCCCTGAAATCCTTGACAGATGCCACAATCCGAACCATCTTCGAACCGTCCATGGCCCGGATCAGGACCTTGGAGCTGTCCGGACTGAAGACGGGGTCCCAAACCTTGCTGAACGGGCGATAGTAGGCTTTGTCGTCAACCAGGACGGTGCAGGCACCGTTCTTTTCCACCCGAACGGCCGTATGGCGTCCATCCGGAGAGATGACCGGGGTGAAGACCCGATCGTACCAGCCGGTCCAGGGGTGACCATTGACAATGACCTGCCAGCGCTGACTGGTCAGCTGCTTTTCGTCCAAAGAAATTTTCAGTCCGGCCTGGCCCACTGCGGCTGCCCTTTGACCGTCAGGGCTCAAGACCAGATCTGAAACCACAGCATATGTGTGTTTCCAGGGCTCCCCATTGACGGCCACGGTGAATTCGCCGTAGTGCGAAGCCACAATGGCTGCAACGACCTCTCCGTCGGCACTGACCTGCTGATGCCAGAGCTGCGTGAATCCAGGCTCCCATATGAGCTGATCATCCCGGGCCAGTCCCCATTGCGGCCCGACCTTGACCGGAGCGATCACCGATCCGTCCCTGGGGTTGAACACCGGCTGCCAGGCCATGGCGTAACGCCCGGGCCAACACTGGCCGTCAACCGCTATGGTATAGTCTGAGGGGCTGAGTCGAACAGTGGCGGCCACACTTTCTCCGCTGTCCCGCAAACAAGGATCCCAGACGTTGAGAAAGGTCTCCTCCCAGACCCGGCCATCCACTGCCACACTGAAGATCCCCTTCTTGAAGGTCTCCACATCTCCCTGATCAAGGGGCTGGGTCTGGACAACCGCTGCAGTGCGGTCAGCCTCAGGGGTGGCGGTGAAACCGGTTGCGTTGGGGAAGAGATGCTCCCAATTTTGGCCGTCGACGGCCATTCCGTACTGCCCGTCCACCTTGACCGCAGCTGCAATGTGCTCTCCAGAGAGACCGACCCTGGGCTGCCAGATGTATTCATACTCCTGCGGCCAAATCTGGCCGTCAATGGCCAGAGTCCATGTCCCCATGGAAGAAACCAGGCCGACCGCCCTGCCCTCGGGCGTGAAGTGCAGGTTCCAGATGTTGTCGTATGACGTGTCCCACTGCTGTCCATTGACTGCAATCGTGAACTCCCCTTGGTCCATGCTTACGACCCTGGCCACCAACTCGCCGTCAAGGCTTGGAACGGGCTCTCCCAGGTATGGGGCCTGATGTGGATCAGGGGCCTGAAAGTCTTGGATCACTCGCGCCCCAGGCTCCCAATTCCAATTTTTGGTCATACTGAACTCCTTTCAGCGCAGCCTCTGCCTGCGCTGAATCATTGGATCTGAGCTGCCGGAGGCAGCTTTGACATGGCACTCTCCGCAGGCCAGCGGACCCTGCCCACGCTCCCAATGGCAGGGCTGGCAGCTCTGGTGGTGGGCATCCAAAAGATTGGGGGCTTCACCGCGATCCATTTCCAAAAGATGGCAGTCAGAACATTCCTGACCGATGATCGTCCGGCTCAATGATGATTCCCTTGACTGGGTGTGGTGGCAGACTGTGCAGTTCGACACGCCTGCGCCTTCAACGTGTGTGGTATGACTGAAGACCGAGGGGACCCTTTCCGGAGATCGAAAGGCCTCCTCCATGATTCGTTCCGTCTTGGGGCCTGGATGACACTCCTTGCAGGTCAGTGCCCCTTTGTCCTGCTCCAGGTGGCAGCTGATGCACAGGGTGTGATAGGCGTACTTCAATCGCAAAGACTGGTCCCCGGGTCGATGACAGCTGGAGCACTCCTGGCCGACCGACAGGGCACCCTGAACACGCTGACCATCCTCAAAGACATGATGGCAGACTCCACAATCTGCCAAGCCGGCCCGGGCATTGTGTTCATCATGAACAAACACGGCCGGGGGCTGCGTTTTCTTTTCAAAGGCTTCCTCTTGGATGGAGGTCATGGTGTCTTGGGACATGGTTGGGGCCGCCAGGATGCAGCCGACCAGCAGACACACTCCCAAGGACAACGGAACTCGGATCATGGATGCCTCCCGGGGCTCTGCGATTTGCTCAGGATCCAGCTTTGCCTCCGGCAAAGCTGGATACCAGAAAATGATTTTCATACGAGCGCAGCCAGAGCCTGCGCTGATATCAATAGAGTGCGCATCTGAGATCAAAGTGGCTGTTCACGCTCATGGTCGGGCAGATGGAATTCAGAGCGACCCTGGCAACAGTCGAACCGAGACAGGCCTCTTCAGGATCATCTACTTTAGAATGGTGGGCCATGACGATCAAATCGGCCTTGACCCCTCTGGCCTGCTTGAGAATCTCTGTAGCAGGTCTGCCTTCAAGGGCTTCGAAGCTGCATGCCGTTACTCCCTTGAGATGTTTGGCATACTTCTCGGCCATTTTGTCCTTGATCTTGAGAAGGTGCTCCTCGATCTCCGACTGTTTGGGACGTTCCTTGAGGGCGTCGATGTCCAGGGCATGAAAGAGATGCAACTGAGCCTGATACTGCCTGGCCAGTTGCGCGCCGTATGCTACGGCGCACTCCACTTCCGGGGAAAAATCAGTGGCCACGAGGATATGAAAAAAAGCCTGTTCGCCATAAGGAGTGTCATGGGACACAATCATCACCGGGCACCTGGCTCTCTGACTGACCTTTTCCAGACAGCTCCCGGCCATGCCCCAGGTTCGGGAACGGGCATCATCGTACTCTTTGCAGTGCGGACCCATGATGATCAGGTCGGCGTTCTTCTTCCTGGCCAGGCGCAAAATCTCATTCTGCGGGATGCCTGGAACCACATGGACTTCACAGTTCTGAACACCCCTGAGCTTTTCTGCATAATGGGCTTCAACCTGTTCCCTGATTCGGGAAGCCTCTCCTGTGGGAATGAGGTGCTCCATTTCCCCCCACCCTTGATCCACCCCACAGACATGGACCAGGGTCAAGTTGGCTTCGAACCTCTGGGCAAAGGCAATGCCCTTGTCTGCAGCGCATTCGCAGACCTTTGAAGGGGTGACGGCAACGACAATATCTCTGAACATGATGACTGACTCCTCCATGCAGGGTTGTCACATCACCCTGGATAGGCTCATGACCTTCCGGACCATGTGGGTTGCGCACCGCTTTGCCCAAAAGGGTCCCAACACATACATTCTGAACGCTTGAACATAAAAAGTTACCACCATCTGCACAAGAGTTCAAATTTCCTTCGCCATGGGACGCATTCAGGCCTTCACCCCCAACCTGTTTCCCTTTCCATTTCAGCCTTCTCCTGGTACATTCGAATTGCGCTCGGACGAACTCAGCTGCTGGAAAAGGCCAAACCGCTTCTCTTCGGCTTCAATCAGTTTCTTTCTTGATCAAACTGGCTGCCTCAAGGTGGCACATTATGCTCCAGAATAAGGTCCTTTCTTCGGTTTAAACCCAAATGTTCAGCGCAGCCAGAGGCTGCGCTCGATGAACTCGGCAATCCCATGACCTCGCTGGAACATTCACACCATATCGACCTGATCGGTTTTCCAATGGACCTCGGAGCCAATCGGCGCGGAGTGGGTATGGGGGCGGCAGCCTTGCGTATCGCCGGAATCAGGGAAAAACTCCTGGCCCTTGGCTACTCTGTCCACGATTGCGGGGACATCCCAATCCAAAACCGCGAAGACCAGAACATCAGCAACCCAAAGCTCAAATTCCTGACTGAGATCGTCAGGGCTTCAGAACAGCTGGCCCAAGCCGTGGAACACTCCCTTCTAAAGGGGCATCTGCCCCTTTGCCTGGGAGGGGATCACTCTGTGGCCCTGGGATCCATTGCCGGCATGGCCTCGGCCTGCGGCCGCAAAGGGCTCACCCCCGGCGTGATCTGGATCGATGCCCATACTGACATGAACAATGAACAGACCACCCCGTCCGGGAATATCCACGGCATGGCTTTGGCCGCATCCTTGGGGCTTGGCCATCCTGACCTGAGTCACCTTACCGGCTTGTACCCGAAAATCAAGCCTGAACACTGCGCCCTGATCGGGGTGCGCAGCATCGACCCCCACGAGAAAGAAAACATCCAGGCCTTGCGTTTTCCGGTCTATACCATGACCGACATCGACAGGCAGGGCGTCGACCCCATCATCCGACACATCCTGGAGGACATGCGGCACGAGGTGGATTGGCTCCACGTCAGCTTCGACCTGGATGCAGTGGACCCCACAGTGGCCCCGGGAGTGGGCACTCCCGTGCCCGGGGGGCTGACCTACAGGGAGACCCATCTGATCATGGAGACCATCGCCGAGATGGCTGCCATCACCTCTATGGACGTGGCCGAGGTCAACCCGGTTCTGGACTCCATGAACCAGAGCGCCGAATTTGCCTCAGAAATCATCGCCTCCTGTTTGGGCAAGCGCATCCTGTAAAAAAAGGCCCGGTCGGGCCTTTTTTTACTCACGAAAGAGGTGGAACCTCAGCGGCCTTGAATTTTCTCTGCCCAGTTCCTGATCAAGAACACCTGCTTTGAGAAGGCCAGGTGGAAATGGCCTCGTTTTTGCTGTTGTACAGAGTGATGCTTACAAAATGATCGCCGTCCAGGCGATGCGTGGCGCAGGAAATTCACGGGTCGTAGGCCCGGACAGCCATCTCGATCTTGTTCAGGATGACCTCGTCCACTTGTCCCTCGTGGATCAGAGACCTGGCGGCCTGGTTCACGCTCATGTTGATGGGGCCGATGTTGTGGGTGGTGCCCACAATCATGTTCGCCCTGGTGATCAACCCGTTGTCATCCGTAGAGTAATCGTGAATCAGCGTTCCTCTGGGAGCTTCAACACAGCCCACTCCGCGGCCGGACTTGACCTCGACCTGACTGCGGATGTTGGGGTCGGTGATCTCAGGATCTTCAAGCAGCTCAAGGGCATGCTCACAGACATGGACCTCCTCGATCAGCCTGGCCCAATGATAGAGCAGCGTGGCCTGAGCCGGCCGGCCGAAGCGTTCCCTGAATTCCTCGAGCTCCTCGTTGGCCCTGGGGGTGGGAATGGAATCGACCACATTCAGCCTGGCCAGGCAGTTGGATCGGTACATGCCCCTGGGTTGTTCCAAATCAAGGGAAAAGCCTTCGTTCCAGACCTTGGCATAGGGCATTTTGGCATACGAAAACTCTTCAACATGCTCGCCGAGATAATCGGCATAATCCGCCGGGGCAAAATCAGTGCTTGATCCGTCCGGCTTCATCAACCTCAAATTGCCCTCGTACAGGGCCATGGCCCCGTCATCAGCCACCGTGCCCAGGAACCCGGTCTTGATGACACCCAAAGTCTCAATGGTCTCCAGATAGGGAGGAAAAACCGTGTTCTTGGCAAAATCCATGGTGAACAAAGCAAAATCGAGAAGCTCTCGTACATCCTTGACCATTTCCCGGCGTTCCTCTTCCAGCAAGGGCTTGGAGAAGCCGCCGGTCACTCCGGCAATGGGATGAATGGCTTTGCCGGCGAACCTTTCCAGGATCATCTTGGCCTTGCTGCGCATCCGAACCACTTTCCGGGCCAGATCAGGATTGGCCTTGGCCACCCCGATCACGTTTCTGGCCTGGTAGTCCGTATCCGGTCCAAGGACAAAATCGGCTGCAGCCAGAAAGAAGAAATGCAGCAGCTTGTCCTCGGCATGGGCGATGGTGTGCATCAGCTCTCTGAGCTTGTGCCCGGCCGGAGGGGGGGCAACCCCGAAGCAGCCGTCCACAGCCTTGTTCGAGGCCAGATGGTGATGCCAGGGACAGATGCCGCAGATGCGGTTCACAATCCTGGGCAACTCCTCAGCCGGCTTGCCCTCTACGAATTTTTCAAACCCTCGCAAGGACAGGATATGGACTTTGGAATCCTGCACCTCGCCGGCGTCATCCAGATGGATGGCGATTGAGGCGTGACCCTCGATTCGAGTCAAGGGTGCGATAGTGATGACTTGGGTCATGTTTCCTCCTTAATCACGTCTCTGGACCCTGAGCAGATTATGGGCTCCGGAAAACCGGAGCAGCGAGGTATGCTCGGGCAGCGACTGGATCTCCAAATTATTCGAGGCCAGGGCAGAGAGCATGTCCAGCAGTTGATTGGCGTCGTGCTTGACCGGTCCGAAACAGCCTCTGCAGGGAACTCGGGCGGCGATGCACCTGGGAACTGAACCTGACCCGTTGCATCCAGCCCTGGTCACTGGCCCCATGCATAGAAAACCCTGTTCCAGGAGACAGTGCATCTGATCGATGGGCTCATCGGGTGCAGCGTAGTGCGGGGCCTCCAGAAACCTGCGCAGCTTTTTCAACGACCCTTTCCCCTGGCGTACTGTGGGGCACACGTCGCAAACGCTCTTGCCGGGAAGAGCCTGGCTCTCTCCTTGAACAAGGGCAGTCAGGGCAGCAAAGACCATATCCGGGTGCGGGGCGCAGCCTGGGAGATTGACATCGACCTGGATCTTCTCATCCAAAGCGTAGCACCTGTCGAGCAGAGGAGGCACCCCATCCTGGGGGGGTCTGTCCGGGACATCCGTGGTCTCTGTCTTGAAGACCCGATCCAGGATTTCCGCGGTGCTCCAGGAATTGCAAAGGGCAGGAATGCCTCCATGGGTCGCACAGGTCCCCAGGGCGATGATCAACCGACACCTTTTCCGCATTTCACGGGCCACTTCGAGATGCTCCTCATTGCGGATGCTCCCGCTGAGGATGCCGATGTCGGCTTGCGGTATCTCCAGCTTCTGCCTGTCGCCTTTCTGCCCGTAGTACTTGTGGTCCATGAGCACTGGAATGTGAACAAAGTCGATATGTTCGAGCACATCCAGGAGCCTTTCCCCCATGTCCACGACACTGATCTCACAACCTGAACAGGCATTGAGCCACTCTGAGGCTACAGAAACACTCATCTCTTTCTCCTTATCAACTTTGCCTCTGGCAAAGTTGATATACTGGTTTGATTGAAAAAAACCTGGCTCCAGGCCTATCAAAATCTCTTCCTTGAAATCAAAAAGAGATTTGTCAGCCCTGCCAACGGCCTGGTTGAGCTCAGGCCTTGATCCGCACTGCGGTTCCCCCCAGCTCCTGGCGATTGGCCTGAGCCGCTTTTTTCTTTTCTTCAGACCAGTGCAGGACCCGTTCAAAGGCCTGGGTGGCGAAACGGGCATTGTCTTTCCAGCTGAAATCTTCGACAGCACCCTCCCTGGCCTCGGCAAGCACGGCCCGCCCCAGGGGCGACCGGGTGAACACGGTTGTCCAGCCGTGTTCAGCCCCCACTCCCCCAAAGGAGATGTCGGCAAATTCGGCCGCATAATCCGGGCAATACCGGCAAGCCACCCGTTTCATGGACTCCAGCTTGTTCAGCTCTATGGAGACCATGGATCCATCCTGGAGATGGACCAAAAAATCGTCCTTGACATTAATCTTGACCACGTGATCCCAGGAAAAACCTCCCATACTGGCAATGAGTTCCCTCTGCTCAGCTCCGAAGTGATAGTTCCCGGAGCAGAAGAGCCCGAAACAGGTGGCAATCGCCTCGGAAGGAACGATTTCCATGGCCTGCATCTTGCGGATGGATTTGATCTGGCAGGGCGTGCCCACAAAGGCCACCCGGCGAAGCCCTTTGCTGAGCATGGGCCTGAGCTCCTCAATGGAAGAGTAGGTCAGGTAACGATCGCTGAAGTCCTTCATTCCGTGGGAGGTGTCGAAGTGAAACCCGGCCGAATTGAGAATCTCCTCTCTGGTGGTGGCCAGAAAGGGCTCCCGCTGAAAGGAGCTGACCTGCCTGGTCACGATGGCCCCGTCTATTCTGCCGGCATCAAAGAGATGGACCAGCAGGGCCGTGACCACTCCCCCGTCTGTGCCCTGATCCCGGATATCCGGGTCAGTGGCCCTGGCCACAGTGGTCTCGAAAACCCTCCCCAGTGGAGCACTCCAACTGACCAGCCTCCTGGTCTCTTCTTCCAGTTCGTCAATCTCGGGACAGATGGCGTAACACAGCCCGCACTCAATGCACTTCTCTATATCGGCATAACCGGGATTCCCATCCGCATCGATCTTCAGGGCCCCATAATTCACCGCAGTACAGAAGGTCACACATCCACCGCAGCGATGACAAAAACCGGGTTTCTGAACCTCTTGAATCAAATTGAAAAATGTCTTCATAACCCCCTCCTGTGTGACAGGTCACTGGGTCGTGTCTGTGGCGTAAGCCACAGGCACCATGCGGTGTGCTCAGGCTGCCAGGCCGTCATTCCTGGCCACCTGGAACGGGTTGGGACCCAGTTCTCTGATCTTGTCTGTGAACTCGGTCATCAGCCGGGCGAACCTGGCAGCTTCCGCTGACGAGACCCACTCCAGGGCGAAACGCTTGGGATCGTACCCCTGGTCGGCAAGGACCAATGAAATGACCTGCGCCCGGGACAATGCTTTGTGATTACCGTCCAGGTAATGACACTCCCCAAGGTGTCAGCCCATGACAATCACACCATCCGCGCCCTTTCGCAAGGCCTCGACAACCAGGTTCGAGGGGACCATCCCGGAGCACATGACCCTGATGGCTCTGACGTTGGTTGGATACTGCATCCTGGAGACGCCGGCCAGGTCGCCCCCAGCATAGGCGCACCAATTACAGAGAAACCCGACAATAACCGGTTCGAATTGCTCAGACATGATTCACTCTCTTTCCTTTTGCAGGTCTTTGGGAATCCAAAGCCATGTTCAGAAGCTTTCTGTCGACCTGGTTTGAACAGAAACTGTCAGCCTTCTTCACGGCCAAGCCAACACCTCAGCCCTGCCAGAGGCATGAGCTTGGCACACACATACCACAGTGGGTGAGGTTGGAAGAGAAGAAAAGATTGGTCTCTCGCCCGTTCGTCGCTGCCGCTCCTCACTTGAGGCACGGAGGCACGGAGAAGATGAAGAGGAGGAAGAGACAGGAAATTGCCCTGGCCGCCGAGCCGGCGTCCAGGGCAAGCTGCTC
>CAYOID010000042.1:0-27722 GCA_964403955.1 uncultured Desulfohalobiaceae bacterium
GGCGAACTGTTCGGATTTCTGGGTCCCAACGGAGCGGGCAAGACCACGACCATCAATATGCTCATCGGCCTGGCCCGCCCGGATTCCGGGACCATGACCATCGGAGGGCTGGACTGCACCAAACGGCCCAGATCGGCTCAACACCTCATCGGTGTGGTCCCGGATGAGAGCAATCTGTATCCGGAGCTGACCGGATTCGACAATCTGTGTTTCTGCGCCGCCCTCTTCCTCCTCAGCCTGCGCAACATCAGGCGGCACTGGATTGTTTAAAAGGAAAACAAAATGACGAGCACCAGGACGATCATTCACCTTCTGAGCATCTTCATCCTGGCTGCAGGTGGCGTGTTCATCTGGTCCTTGCTCACAGATGACTCATTACCAGATGCTCCCACGGCCAATAAGAAAGACAGGGTCCAACTCGTAGAGGTGGAAACCGCCGCTCGCGGCTCCATAGCTCACTCTGTTGATCTGACCGGAGAGGTCGTGGCCACTGATTCTGTGGTCATCCGGGCCACCAAGGAAGGCCCCATTGTCTTTTGTCCCTGGCGAGAGGGCGATGAGGTCAACTCCAGGGAAAAACTCATAGAAATCGACCGCGAGGTGCACCGGGCAGAAGTAAGTACGTCCCAAGCGGCCCTTGAGGTGGCCCAGGCAAAGCTGACGGACCTCAAGGCCGGAACCCGGCCTGAGGAGATCGATCAGGCCAAGGCCAATGTGCACAGATGGCAGGCCACCCTGGAAGAAGCCCGGGCAAGCTATGAACGCTACGTCAACCTGCGGGCCAAACAGTTTTCATCCCAGCAGGAACTGGACCAGGCCCGGGAAAGAATGAACGTGGCCAAAGCGGAGCTGGCCAATGCCAGGGAAAAACTGCGCATGCTCCAGGCCGGCCCCACCCGGACTGATATCGCGGTCCAGGAAGCAGACGTCAAGGAGGCCGCAGCCAAGCTGGGTCTGGCCAAAGCGCATTTGGCCGAATGCACGATGACCGCCCCGTTTAAGGCCAAAATAACGCGGGTTCACGTCCGTCCCGGCGATTTGGCCACCCCCGGCAACCCGCTGCTAGAGTTATTCGACCCCGACTCCCTGGTAATCCGTTTCAGTGTTCCGGAATATTACGCAGCCAAAGTGAAGCCGGACCTCCCCCTGCAGGCAAAGCTGGACGCCCTTCCAGGACAGACATTTGGGGGCAGGGTGGAACGTGTATATCCTTATTTGGATCCCGAGATGCGTACCCGGACAGTGGAGGCCAAACTGGAAAGAACCCAGGATCTGATGCCCAACCAGTTTGCCCGATTGAGCCTGGAGTTGGGAGCTGTTTCTGACGCCGTCATCATTTCCGCTAAGGCCGTCCTGGAAACAGCCCAGGGAGGAAAAGTGGCTTATGTGGTCCAGGAGGGCACAGCGGCTCGACGCAGCCTGCGCACAGGTATTGAGCACGAAGGGCGCATCCAGGTGGTTGAAGGTATCCAGCCCGGGGACAAAGTCATTATCAAGGGACAGCAAGGACTCAAGCCTGGAACAAATGTCAGGATACACCGGCCGGATCAGAAGTCCGGACCATCCGGGGAATAACTCCTCATTGCAGCCTGTTCCAGGAGCACAAGCAAGGGGCATCAAACATTGCGCATAACCGGATATGCAGTCTCCCGGCGGTTGGCCACCAGCGCCATTATTGTGGCCCTGGTGGTCTTGGGTTTCTATGGACTGTGGCGTCTTCCCGTGGATTTCCTGCCGGATGTCACCTATCCTCTGGTCAAGGTGCATATCAGGTGGCCCGGGGCCACACCTGACGAGATTGATAAGGACATCGCTGATCCGGTTGAACGTTTCATGGCCACCGTGGATAACTTGGATTACCTGGAGTCCTCATCCATCACCGGGGTGTATTCCCTGGACGTCAATTTCGACTACGCAGCAGACGTGGACGTGGCCTTTCAGGACGTACTGGCAGCCCTGACCCGGGCCGAACAGGATCTTCCGGAGACCATTGAAAAACCCTTTGTGTTCAAGGCCGATCCCTCCCAGTTGCCGGTCATGCAATTGGCTATCCATGCCCAGGGCTGGGGGCCGGTCCAACTGCGGGAATGGACGGACAATTGGCTTCAGGACCGCATTTTAGCTGTTCAAGGTGTGGCCGGTACGGAGATCGTGGGCGGGCTGGAACGGGAGATTCGCATCCTTTTGGATACCGCGGCTCTTGAAAAATACAGGCTGGGCCTGGATACCGTTCTGAACAGGCTGAGTGCGGAAAATGTAGAAAAAACCGGTGGGCGGGTCAAGGTGGGGGAGCAGGAGATTATTGCTCGCACCACCGGGGAGTTTCAATCCCTGCAGGATATACGCTCTGTCCTTATTACCCGCAATGGCCAGGACAAGATTTTTCTCCAAGATATTGCCCAGGTCCTGGACGGGCACGAGGATCAGCGGGTGATCACCAGGTTCCAGGGTCAGGACTGCGTCCAGCTCTCTGTACTCAAGGAAGCAGAGGCCAATACCGTGGATGTAGCTCAGGCTGTGGATGCCCGCCTGACTGAGCTCAAAGCCGCCTTCCCCGAGGAACTGCAGCTCAGTTTTGTCGACAATCAGGCCACCTACATCCAGGAATCCCTGAACGGAGTGCGCAACGCAGCCATTGGAGCTGCGAGCCTTCTCATCATCGTGGTCTACCTGTTCCTGGGCAGTGTCCGGCAGGTGATGGTCATCATCGCCGCCCTGCCCCTGACCCTGGTCCTGAACTTCGGGCTGATGAAGATGGCCGGCTTTTCGCTGAACATTTTCTCCCTGGGCGGACTGGTGGTGGCCATCGGCGTGGTTTTGGACAACTCCATCGTGGTTTTGGAAAATATCAGCCGATCACTCCGCGACCACCCCAAGGGGTCACTCCCCGAGCTATCCGTGCAAGCCGCCGACGAAGTCGGCTCGGCCATCCTGGCGGCCACCCTTTCCTTCCTGGCTCTTTTTGTGCCTTTCCTGATCGTGCCCGGGCTGACCAGTCTTCTCTTTCGGGAATTGATTCTGGTAGTGACCGGTATCGTGGTCATCAGCCTGGTCGTGGCTATATCGGTGACTCCCATGCTGGCCGCCAGCATGCTCAAACATGTGCAGCCCCAACGAACAACTCGTTTTGAACGTTTCTTTGCACGGGTTACGCATGCATACGCTGGGTCTCTTCGGCTGTTTCTCCGTGCTCGCTGGGCGGCTGTCCCGCTCATTCTGGGAATTCTGATCTGCGGTGGTCTGCTGTTGTCCCGGATAGGCAGCGAGTTCCTGCCCCTGATGGATGACGGACGGCTCATGGTCAAAGTCAAGCTGCCGGTGGGCGCCTCAGTTCAGGAAACCGACCGGGCTTTGTGGGCCATTGAAGATCGAGTCAGCCGCGATCCCCGGGTGGAAAGCATCTTCAGTCTGGCCGGGGGACAGGTTCGTGGGCTGTATACGTATGAGATCGCCCACGAAGGGCAGCTGGACATCCAGCTGGTGCCCAAATCACAGCGCGAGGTGAGCACTGGGCAGTACGTGCAGAGCCTCCGCCAGGAGGTCAGCCGGATTCCTTTGCCCGGGGTCAAGGCCATGGCCAAGCAAAACCCGATCAAAGGGATCAAAGGCATGCGGGCCTCGGATATTGTTTTGCAGATCCGCGGCCAGGACAACGAGGTCCTTTCCGGGTTGGCCGGCACCACAGCCGGGGTTATGCGTCGGACTGAAGGACTGACCAATGTATACGTATCCATGGATCTCTCCCGTCCCGAATACCAAGTGCTCATAGACCGGACCAAGGCATCTGAGCTTGGAATCTCAGTGGCTGAGGTGGCTGACTCCCTGCAAACCCTGATCACAGGAAGCGTGGTTACCCGCTATCGGGAAGGATCGGAATATTTCGATATCCGGGTTCTGGTCTCTGAAGTGGACATCGACAGTCGTCGGGCAGTGGCCGATCTGCCCTTGAAACGATCCCAGGGGGAGACTTTACGGGTTCGTGATGTGGCCGAGGTACGCAGGGCGGTGGGCCCCTCGGAGATCATCCGCGAAAATCAGGCCAAGCAGGTAACGGTAGAGGCGGATATGGCTGGCGGCGACCTGGCTGCGGCCCTGGATAAGGTGCGCAATGCCATGGAGGATATTGATCGTCCGGCCGGTTATGAATTCGCATTCGGAGGCCAGGCCGAGATGATGTCCGATATGTTGGACTCGGTCCTGGCCGTCCTTGCCTTTGCCTTCTTCTTTTCCTTCATTATTTTGACTGTGCAATTCAATACCCTCAAACTGCCCAGCCTGATCCTGGGCAGTCTGCCCCTGTCTTTGGCCGGTTCGGTCTATTTGCTCTACCTGACCGGCATACCTTTTGGGGCCACGGTCATTATCGGGGTACTGGTGGTCATGGCCATCACTGTCAATGACGGGGTTTTATTGTTGACCTTTGCCCGGGAACTGGAGGAAAACGAGAAGCTGGGGTCTTTCGAAGCCGTGGTCCAAGCCGCAAAAATCCGTTTCAGACCCCGGATCATGACCACCGTGACCACTATGATGGGGTTCTTGCCCTTGGCCCTGAACATCGGTTCGGGCGGATCCATGCTGCAGCCCATGGCGGTAGCCGCTATCGGCGGATTGGGGATGGAAATTCTGGTGGCCCTTTTCTTTATGCCCTGTCTGTACGCCCTGTTTGCCAAAAAGGACGATCCAGCTATGTAAAGCAGACTGTGGACAAAAACTTAAGCAGGGAATCTTTAAGCCACACGGCACAAGGCTCACAACAAGAGCGCATAGGGACAGGCCCTTTCATTTTTTTATTGACATCTTGATAAGAATCTGTATACATATTCATATCCAAGAAACACATAACTTGTGGAGGCTAATATGCGGGTCAGTGAAAGAGGACAGGTGACAATACCTAAAACAATTCGGGAGCAGTTCGGTCTCGGGGTAAACACCGAAGTTGAGTTTGTGATCAGGGAGGGTCGTCTGGAGTTGTTGCCGGTCAAAGAGAGCAGGCGTAAGAAAATCGATGACATTTACGGCAAAAAGAGCTTCAGTAAGAGCACAGATGAACTTATGAGTCTGCTTCGCACATGAAACAGTGGCTTGTAGATACCAATGTTATTCTTGATGTTCTGGGCGCTGACGAAAAATTCGGACAGGTTTCCAGGCAGGCCCTGACTCATTGCGCGGAAAAAGGGGTATTAGTGATCAATCAGGTCATCTTTGCCGAGGTGGGCGCTTGGATAGACACCCTTGAAGAGCTTGACGCTCTTCTGTCGGAAGGGCTGTTCCGTAGAGATTCATTGCCCTGGGAAGCAGCCTTTCTCGCTGGTAGAGCATTTACCCGGTATAAAAGTGCTGGTGGTAAGAAAAAAAGAATGCTGGCTGATTTTCTAATCGGAGCCCATGCCGCGGTCAAAGGATTCACTCTTATCACCCGGGACAGCGGGATAGCAAAGTATTTTGAGATTCATGTGGTGAATCCGCTTCAACCCAACTGCGTTACGGAGTAGGACCCGGGCTTTACAACCCACAAGCCGTTTTTATTGAAATGTTTCGCCCATTCAGGTCAGGGGGGAAGTATTTTTTCAGGAAAGAATTATATGCCTGAAGGATCGCTTATCCATTGGACATGAGGCAGTCCTTTGAAATCCGCATCAGAAGTGTACAGAGATGCTTCATGCATCTGTGCTGTTGCATAGACCATGGCATCGGCCATGGCTAGACCGTGCAAAAGTGCCGTGTCTGCAGCTTTGATTGCTAGATGATCATCTAGAGGGATAACGGTTGATTGTTTCATGTAGCTAACAGTCAGAACGGCCTTTTCTTCGCCTATTTCACGTTTTATTATTTTATATACTTCATAGAGAATAATGCTGGGGATCAGGATGTGATCTCCATCTGCCAGGTATTGTGCATACCTTTCGGCCAGATGGCCATCGGTCAGCCACTCCAGCCAGCCGCAAGAGTCAACTATATGCATCAGTACCGATCCTTTTTGTCCCTGTAGTCAGCTACATTTGCCCCTCGCGCTAGGCCTCGGAGGGATTCAAGGTTTACCTGAGGCACGAGGATAAGCATGCCGTCTTTTTCTAAAACCATCAGCTTTTGCTGGGGGCGCAGGTGAAGGCGTTCCCGTAAGGCTTTTGGAATGACGACCTGGTATTTACTTGAAATCCTGGTTTCCATAAAGATTCTCCTTTTTTAGTATCGATAGGCACATTGTAAGACGCAGGGATGTCTCTGTCAATCGGTCCGTCTTGATGTAATCGATCAGCACGCATGCATCCATTTTTTTAACCAGACGTGAGCAGTGGCTTAAAATTGACACTTCGGTTGACCACAAGCATGGGGAGAGGTTCACCATTGACATTCGGCCCGACACCTCTCTACGGCATTTCAGCATGTGTCCGAGCCTGGCTGCAATACGCTGGATACCCTGCATGGACACGACAAACTCGGGAGCACAGACCATGCTCAAAACAGCCCTGGTGAAGGTCAGCCTCAAGGAACCGCCGGTCCGGGTGGCGGAGATGGTGGCCGCCCTGCGGTCCTTCGGCACACAGGAGGTGCATCTCGTGCACGTGCGCGCCTCCGGGGGCCTTACTTTTCCGGAAAAGAAACGCGCCCAGCTGGAACGCTTCCGAGAACAGGCCGAGGCCCTGGGCCTTGCTGCCGAGGTGCACATCCTGGATGGGCATGCACCCACCCGCATTCTCCAGGCCGCCTGGCAGCTTGATGCAGATTACATAGCCATCGTCTGGGTGCACAAGGCCGTGTTGCGCCAGGCGCTGCTGGGCAGCATCGACGGCGACATTGTGCGCATGAGCGACTCGCCGGTGTTCATCTTCAAACAGCGTTTCCCGGGCCGCACCGAGAGCCTGGACAGCGTGCTCTATGCCACTGATTTCCAGGCGACCGACGCCAGGGTCCTGCCCTACCTGAAAAACAGGGGGTTCCAGGCCAGGGCGCTGTACATGCTGCACGTGGGCGAGCGCGCTCCCGACCCCGCCACAGACAAGGCCAGACGCGAGGAGGTCCTGGCCAACCTGAGACGGCTGGCCAATGAATGCGCCCATGCCTATGAAAACGTGGAAACCCTCGAAGCCTTAGGCCCTGTGGGCCGAACCATCGTCAAGACGGCCAGGGCCACCAGGGTGGACTTGGTCATCGTGGGCAAGGTGGACAACCCCGACATGTTCAAGAAACTCGTCGGCTCCGTGGCGGATCAACTGCCCCAGCGCGCGCCGTGCAGCGTGTTCATCATTCCGGGATACGGACCGGGCAGTGGAGCGAAAAGCGAAGTCGGCTGGGAGGCCGCATGAAAAGGCTTCTGCAACAGAACATTGTCTTCATCATCTCCCTGGTCATCGTGCTGGCCCTGGCCGCCGTCGGAGTTGCCGCGCCAGGGGAGCTGGACGCGTGGACCACCTGGCTGCACGGCGCCATCATCGATCGCTTCGGCTGGTGTTATCTGGTGGCCGCATTCTTCTTTCTGCTCTTCAGCCTGGTTTTCGCCTTCAGCCGCTACGGGCAGATCAAGCTGGGACAGGACCATGAAAAGCCAAGGTTTTCGCTGTTCGGCTGGTTCTCCATGCTCTTTGCCGCGGGCATGGGCATTGGGCTCATCTTCTGGGGCGTGGCCGAGCCCATGAGCCATTATCTGAACCCCCCGCCCTACCTGGCCAGCGAGTCGGGCGAAGCGGCCCAGTTCGCCATGCGCTACGCCTTTTTCCACTGGGGTTTCCAGCCCTGGGCCATCTACATCGTCATGAGCCTGTCCATTGCCTACTTCTCCTTCCGGCGCGGCATGCCCCCGCTCATCTCCAGCTGCTTCTATCCGCTGATGGGCCAACGTATCTATGGCCTGGCCGGGCTGTGCATCGACACCCTGGCCGTGTTCGCCACGGTCTTCGGCATCGTGACCTCCCTGGGCCTGGGCGCCATCCAGATCAACGCCGGACTGGGCTCGGTCTTCCACTTTTCGGCCGGGTTCGGGACCACATTGGCCATTATCGCCGTGGTCACGGTGCTGTTCATGGTCTCGTCCATGACCGGTCTGGACAAGGGTATTCAGATCCTCAGCAAGACCAACGTGCTCCTGGCTGTGGTTCTGTTGGCTTTCATGCTGGTCGTGGGCCCCACCACCATGGTGTTCAACATCTTCACCTCCACCCTGGCCGACTACCTCTCCTCACTGTTCAGCATGAGCCTGTCCACCAACCCGTTTCAGGGCTACGAGTGGACCCAATCGTGGACCCTGTTCTATTGGGCGTGGTGGATCTCCTGGTCGCCTTTCGTGGGCCTCTTCGTGGCCAGCATCTCGCGTGGGCGCACCATTCGAGAGTTCGTTCTGGGGGCCATGCTGGCCCCCACACTGCTCACTTTTCTGTGGTTCAGCGTTTTTGGCGGCGCTGCCTTCCATCTGGAGCTGCACGAGGGGTCCGGCATTGCCGCGGCCGTGGCCGAGGATGTGTCCACCGGCCTGTTCAAGGTGTACGCGTACTACCCACTCAGCAGTCTGCTGACTTTGGTTACGGTGGTGCTGCTGGTGGTGTTCTTCGTCACCTCGGCTGATTCGGCCACCTTCGTGCTGGCCATGATGACCTCGGGGGGCCTGGAGACTGTGTCGCCGCTGAAGAAGCTGACCTGGGGCGTCACCGTTTCGGCCACGGCGGCGGTTCTGCTCTTCTCCGGCGGGCTCGAGGCGCTGCAGCGCATGGCCATTGCCGCGGCTCTGCCATTCACGATCATCATGCTGCTCATGTGCCGCAGCCTGCTCAAGGGCGTGCGCTACGAATTCCGCCACGAGCGCGGCGGCAATAAAGGATAGACTCTTTCAAGATGCGGCTGCAGAGAAGTGGAAGCAGCCACGAGAATTCAGTATTCAGCCCTGCCGCTGGCTGCGCTGAAGGTCGAAGGTTGAGGGTTGAAGGTGGATGGGAGACAAGAAAATTCGACCCGTCACGTGAGGACATCCAGCACGGCCAGTTTGATCGGTGAAGAAACCTCTGCATGTTGACTTCATTTTCTTGAATCCGACACCTGAAATCTGAACACCTGTGATCAAGTTTCATACGAGAACTCCGAATTCAGAAAAATCCAAGAATCATGATGTGTCCCTGGATTGAAAAGAACAAGTGGACTTTTTGGGCCCGTCGTTCAAAGAGGTCCATGAAGATGCCCACGATGTGCCCAAAGGCATGGATCTCTCTCAGATCATTGAAGAGCTGAGAGCAAAAGACCAGGTGAGGACATTGGCAATTCCCCTCAGCTCGGCCTCATGAGAGACATGGAGGTGCTTCGCGGGAGACGAACAAAATGCCGGCAGAGCTGCAATCGGGCTGGACATCAAAGCGGGAGGAAGAAACAATGGACTTCATGCTCTCGTATGAAACTTCGAAAAAAAGAACCCCTCACCCCTCACTCAGTTCAGAAAAGTTGATCAGCTTGAGCTTCAAATCAGGTACATGGGTACAACGTTCATGAGCAGCACTCTTCACGGAACTGAGTGAGGGGAGCTCCCCGGACCCCTCAGTCCTGCGGACAGCTCCCCTTGGAAAAGGGGAGCATTCAAGGGGAGCAGTCAGAGGAGCCAGCCCGAAAGTTTCTGCCTTGATCAAACCGGTTCATGAGAGCCGGCGGCAGGGCTGACATCGAATCTGAGAAAAAGGAGTTTTGACATGCCGTACTTCTCCATTCACACGAATCAGACGGTTGAGCCGTCTGCACAGCAGGCCATGCTCAAGAGGGCTTCCGCAATGACTGCGGAGCTCTTGGGCAAGCCGGAATCCCATGTCATGGTCTCCATGGATGACGGGGCCGCCCTCATTTTTGGCGGCACGAAAGAACCTGCGGCCTTTGTTGAGCTCAGGAGCATCGGGCTGCCCAGGGAACAGTGTTCGGGGGATGCGGAGAAGGTTTCAGATTTTCTGGAGAAAGAGCTCAACGTCCCCAGAAATCGGGTCTTCATCGACTTCACCGACCTCGACCGCGGCCTGTTCGCGCTCAATGGGAAGACATTGGCCTGAAGGGTCGGGTCGTCAGTCACGATTCAAGGTCCAGTGTGTTCCGGTCTCACTTTGGAGATGGGGCTGACCAGGCACTGGCAGGGGTGGCTGGATACCGCTATCCCGGCCTCAAAGAACAAAACACCGCGGGAAGCGGTGCGGTCAGCCAAGGGCAGGGAAGCTGTCCAAACCCTGCTGCGGGACATTGAGGCCAGCGACGCCAGATCAGACATGCCAGTATCCCAGCAGCCGTATGTCGACTGGGCCAAAGGGGAGCTTGGCCTGTCGGACACTTGAGGGAAAATGCCGGGGGCATTTGACAGCCCTTCAGGGGAAGGGCAAGCAAACACTCATAATGAGGCTTCAAGCCGAATTGAGATCTTCTTTATTGCTGTGGGCTTTCAGGCAATGGGTGGTCCCGTTCAAATCCTCAACGCTTGACTCTGAGACCGACACATGAACCTGTGCCAGCGACTTGCAGCGAGCTTCAAGGAACGGGCCGAAGGTGTGACCGTGGATCTGGTCAGCATCGGCCTAGGCTACACTGCGGTGAGGACCTCTGACGGCGGGGTGGGCCTGTCCTTCACATTTGCCGGAACAGGACCCGCCTGCACCAAGCTCGATCTTGAGGGACCCCTCGAGGGGCGGCCGGCTTCGGACCTGCTCGGCCTCCTCTGTTCACTGCCCCCCCTGCACAAGGGACTCGGCCTGGCGACCCTCAACGCCCTCAATCACGCCTTTGCCCTCAGCCTCCCCGAGGACAGGGACAACGCCACCCTGTTCGAGCTCCTGGAGATCAGGCAGGGGACCCGGCTGGCCATGGTCGGCTGCATAGCTCCCCTGGTGGCCAAACTTCGCAAGGCCGGGGTCGAGGTGGAGGTCATCGATGAGGGCAAGGGAATCGGTCAGGCGGATCGATTTGAAGAGTCGCTCCATGATTGGGCCGAGGTGATCATCATGACCTCGACCTCCCTGCTCAACGACTCGGCCGAGGCCATCCTGGCCATGGCCGGTCCTGACGTCCGCTGCGCCTTTCTCGGGCCCTCCACCCCCCTGGCGGCCGAGCCGTTTGCCGACCTGCCGGTGCGGGTCCTGGCCGGAACCGTGCCTGTTGATCTTGAGGCCACTTTCCAGGCCGTGCGTCACGGCCGGGGCACGCCGGTGCTGCAGAGGTTCGCCCGCAAACCCTATCTGGAAGTGCCCGGCACCAGGGTACCTTGACCCGGAATCCGGTCCGCCATGGCTCTGCACGAGCTGATAAAGCGGCGCCTGAGGTTCTCTCTGCCCGAACCCATGACAGGCTGCTAGCCCTTAAGCCTGAGGGAAATGAGCATAGTGAGCATATGGACAGGCTAAAAATTGACATTCTTTTGCGCAGGATGTGTCACCTTGCTTGGGAATGAAGACCATTCCAGCATACAGGCTTCATGTCCACCAACATCTCTTTTTTTTGATTGAGAAAGAATCATATATTGCATATATTGAATACTGGAATAGCAAGATTGACTGATGTTTTGTCTAATTTGAGGTCCGGATTTCTCTATTGTAATGAGCCATAATATGGTTATTTCTCGAATTTTGTATTGGCCAAAAGCGTTGCAACTGCAATCCTAACAGAAGATGGTGAAACACAAGCATTGAATTTTTAGTATAGGGGTCAGGTCTTGCTTTTTGAATTTGCCAGGTGTATAGCCAAATCATGGGGAGACCTCTGCGAATAGAGCCCATCCACCTGGCGTACCTTTTCACCGCCGTCCCTGCCCACCAGAACAAGCGTCAGCCTGAGCAGGAAATGAACGAGGGACAAGGCTTTCATGCCCTGGGATGATGGGATCTTGTCAGAAGGCCGCTTCTGGATTAGCTTACTAAGAATACAGGACTTCTTTAATCATCCATGCCGTGACCGGAAAGAAAGATGTCCGAGACTGGAACGTGGAGACGTCGTAGCCTGGGAGGCACCCTATGGCTCATGTGGATTTCAGAATCAGGGACAATGCTGCTCATAAATCCGGCCTAGAGACATCGTATTGGAAAAACCTGTTCTGGGACTACAGGCAATGCCGAAGGCTGGAGGACATCCCCGGTCCCGTTCGCGCCCAGAGATATGCCGACTATTGGCCGCAGATCCATTTTGCCTACAAAGATGGCAGGCTGAACATTCAGGATATCAAAAATATAGTGGAAACTATACACAGGTTCGGTCCGGTGAAGTACAGTGAGCCGGTCCGGGAATATGTAATCAAGAAGCTCAAAGCCAAGTGGTTCAATGAATAATATATTGTCAGACCACCAGAAGGAAATCCTTGAAAATCTCCCCCAGAGCATTGCGGACAGCTTTGTCTTTTCCGGTGGAACAACCCTTGCCGATTATTACCTGTATCACAGGCTGTCCGAAGACTTGGATTTTGTAGCCCTGGAACCAGAACAGCCGGTCCAGTTCACTACATTAAAGGCAATCCTGTCCCAAAAATACAATATCCATTCAGCAAACAAGCTGTATGATCGGTGCATTTATTTCCTGAGCCTGAACAGCAGCATGCTGAAGATGGAGTTTGTCCCGCTGTATTTCCCCCGGCTGAAGCCAGTGACAAGGAGAGGACATATCCTTCTGGAGAGTCTGGAAGATTTGACGGCGAACAAGATCATGGCTCTGGCTGACAGGTTCGAGGCGAAGGACTTTGTGGATATCTACTTTATCCATCAAAAGACCGGATGGGATTTGACGGAGATGATTGAATTGGCCAGAGGGAGAAACATGATTCCCTACGAATATACCATCAATGTGCAGCGGATAGTCCAATATCCGGACGGAATACAAAGCCTAAACTTTGTGCTTCCCGTGAAGGAAGATGACATTATTGCGTTTTTTAGCGATGCCGACCAGAAAATCAAGGCTGCATTGAGTTCAGGCTTTGACTGACCCAATTGGTAGAAATCCTTCTGTCTAGCTGCGGCTGCAAAAACTCAAGATGCAGCCGCAGAAGCCAGAATATAGAATTCAGAAGCCAGTATAATCAAAGAGTTGCATACAGCAATTGACGCCGGGAAACTGCTGCATGGACTTGTTGCACTGGCGTCTATAATGCAGCACATTTTAATTTGCCCGGGCTTTTGCTCCATAAAGCTCTTTTCCACGACTATCTGGCTCATGCACAGGCCATGCTCGGGCATGAGGATCAAGCCTTGCGCAGCAGTGCCAGGGCTGTTGAGTCCAAGGCATTGCCCAGGAGCTGTTCCTTTTTGAAGACATATTCTTCATACATTTCAAATTTAAAAGAATAATGCACAAGTTCATCTTTAAGTTCAAAGATACCGATCATGAAATGGTTGATGATATTTATGCCTCTGTTTTCCAGTTCTACAGCTTCCTTCAAGGCCAAGGTTTCTTTGAATCTTCTGACTTCAATGATTTTGAAAAAGAGATACTTGGCATGAAAGAGGAGCTTTTGGATAAAATGCATCGCTACAATGCCATACGGCATGATCCGAATTTGAATGAAGATGAAAAGGATCTCATGAGGGATGAAATCTTCGAAGGGGACCATTACTTTCCTTTTCTCTGATGCTGCATGGCTTCTACCCCAGGCTGGACCATATGCACATCATCCATCCAGTAACCTCCGTCACCCACCTGTCACAAATCTTGACTCCGCTGTTACAGACATTCCTTGCCGCTCCAGGCTATACAACATGCTCGTCCGGTCGGGCTCCGGCCATAGAAGCTTCAGCTTGCCCAGAGGCAAAGCTGAAGCGTCATTCTGACCATCAAGACAAGATTGGTGCGCCCTGCCTCGGCAGGGCGCACATCAAGGAGCGAGCATGGCTGATAAGATCATTGTCCTGGGCGGCGACGGCTTCTGCGGGTGGCCTACCAGCCTGTACCTGTCTCAGCACGGCTACGAGGTGACCATTGTGGACAACCTTTCCCGCCGCAAAATCGACGTGGAGCTGGAATGCGAGTCCCTGACCCCCATCAGCCCCATGAGCAAGCGCATCAAGGCCTGGCAGGAGCTGACCGGCAGGGTCATCGAGTTCTGCAACCTCGATGTCTCTCTGCAGTACCACAAGCTCCTGACCCTGATCTCCGACCTGAAGCCGAAAGCAATCATCCACTTCGCCGAGCAGCGGGCCGCTCCCTACTCCATGAAATCCCCTTTTCACAAGCGCTACACAGTGAACAACAACGTCAATGCCACCCACAACATCCTGGCGGCCATTGCCGAGTCGGGGCTGGACGTGCATCTGGTCCACCTGGGGACCATGGGGGTGTATGGGTATGGGACAGCCGGGATGAAGATCCCCGAGGGCTACTTGAACGTCAAGGTGGAAGGCGAGGACGGGACGCTTCAGGACATCGAGATCCTCTATCCGGCCAACCCGGGAAGCGTCTACCACATGACCAAGACCCAGGACGCCCTGATGTTCCACTACTACAACAAGAACGACGGGATCCGGATCACGGACCTCCATCAGGGCATCGTCTGGGGGACCAACACTGACGAAACCCTCATGGATCAGAGGCTGATCAACCGCTTTGACTATGACGGGGATTACGGCACGGTCCTGAACCGTTTCCTGATGCAGGCCGCCGTGGGCCATCCTTTGACCATCCATGGGACAGGCGGTCAGACCAGGGCCTTCATTCATATCCGGGACACGGTCCAGTGTCTGAAGCTGGCAGTGGAGCACCCCCCGGAACAGGGCAGCCGGGTGAACATTTTCAATCAGGCCACCGAGGTTCACACCGTGCTCGATCTGGCCGGAATCATCTCCGAAACCACCGGAGCGGAGATCAGGTACTACGTCAACCCCCGCAAGGAAGACCCTGCCAATGCCCTTCGAGTCCAGAACAACAAGTTCCTGAACCTGGGCCTGAGGCCCATCACCCTGGAGAACGGCCTTCTGGAAGAGGTCTTGAAGATCGCTGAAAGATACAGGGACCGCTGCGACAGGTCCAAAATCATCTGCACCTCCTGCTGGACCAGGACCATCCCCAGCGATCTGCAAGGGTCCCCGTTCCCCATGGTCAACTGATCAGAGTCGGTCGTACAGAGTGTTGACCATCCACCCACAGGTGCACTGGGGGCATCGCCTGGAAAGCATGCGCAGGGCCCGGTCGGCATAGGCCTGGTCCGAGACAATGGCCTCCAGGGGAAGCTTTCGGATGTTACCCAGGGGCTTCATGGCCCAGCATCCGGAGTAGACATACCCGGTCGAGGCGATGTCGATGTTGGTGTAGCCCAGGATGCAGTGGCGGGGAAAGGTGCCGTGCAGAAGGAAGTCCTCCACGGCAGAGATCTGCTCGCTGCCAAAGGTCAAGCACTCCGGGCGGCGCTCATGCTCTCGCCTGATGACTTGGACGGCCTCGTGGATGGCTTCAGGTTCCTCTGCCCTGAAGCGCGAGGCGTCGATGCCATTGAAAAAGTAGGGGTTGGTGTCGAAGAGGTTCACGAACCACCTGGCATCAAGGTCAGCGCAGAGCCGGATCAGCCCGCCGACTTCGGAGAGGTTGGCGGCCAGCAGGGTGGTGGCGATCTCGACGCTGGTTTCCGGTCTGAGCTGCTTGACCATCAGGATCCCGTCCCTGGATCGTCTGAAGTCCCCTTTCACCCCCCGGATGTGATCGTTGGTTTCCTCCAGACCGTCCAGGGACACGCAGAGATCGGTCATGCCCTGCAGGTCCCGGGCCCTTTTTTTCAGCAGCAGGCCGTTGGTGGCCACATAAACCCTCTGGAAGCCGACCTGCCGGGCATGCTCGATGAGCATCGGCAGGTCCTTGCGCAGGAGGGGCTCCCCACCTGTGAACCGGACATAACGGCAGCCGATCTTGATGAGCTGGTCCATGAGGTCCATGACCTCGGACCGGGTCAGCTCGTCCTGTTCCCGGCCCTTGCCGCCCAGGGTGCAGGTGATGCAACGTGAGTTGCAGGCTTCGGTGACCTTGATCGAGGCCATGATCGGCTTGACCTGGACAAGACGCTGAAAAAATCTGTGCTTCTTCAGTCCGTAGAGCAAAAGCATATTGGCCGCATGACGAAGGCCCAGCTCTTTGAGGGTGGTGATTGTGTGCATGGCTGGTCAAAGCTCAGTTTTTTCCCCAGACCTGACGGACCATGTCCTCATAACCGTCCAGGTCCCCTGATCCGATCCAGTCCACCAGGGTGGAGATGACCTCGGGAAAGTTCATGGCCCTGTTCGGCCCGTTGTTGATCCACACCCCAATGGCATCCGTCTTGATCTCCTGAACCACAGCGCCAAGCTCCAGCATCTCCAGGGCCACCCCGTTGGACTCCTGCTCCACCTGACCCCGGACCGGTTTGGCCATGACCTTCTTGCCCAGGTGCAGGGCTTCGCTGATGAGCGAAAATCCGGCATTGCAGATCACCCCGGAGCACTCGAAGAGGTCTTGGACAAAGCCCAGTCTGGAAAACGGTCGGATGTTGATGCCTTCATCCATCCCGGGCTCTTCCACGTTGGCGTAGACGTAGAAATCGTATTCAGTGAGGGGCTTGAGCTCTTTCAGGACCGATTCCAGGTCCTCAAAGGGCAGATAGACCAGGATTTTGCCCTCCACCGGCCCATGGTGACCGTTGTGCCGAACGTTCTCCGGGATTGTGGGGGGAAGGACGGGCTGGTCGAAATGGTGCCAGTGCAGACCAAGAGGAATGGTTACCGGAGCATACTTGCGCATCACCCAGTGAGAAAACAGTCTGGACCGCGCCCGGGGCACATCGTATTCAAAGGCGTACAAATGGCCGATGCCGATACTCGGAATGGAGTTTCGCTTTGCGATCCTGGCCGTGATCGGCTCGTAGTCCGTGATGGCCAGATCGAAGCCCCTGGCCCCAAAGTCGAAGACATCCCGGTAGAAATCCAGGATGTTCAGCTGCGAGGCAGTCTTGACGAAACACATCCTGCCTTTTTCCACCACAAAGGTCAGGCCTTTTTTGCGCTCGCAGGGCTGAAAGAAATCTTCGTCCAGGACCCGCTTCTTGGTACACCCGCTGAGGATGGTGAAGACCTCGTGCCCCTGAGCCCTGAGTGCCCCAATCATGGACTTGGAGCGGACGATATGACCGTTTCCCGTGGTTTGGACACCGTAGAGTATTCGCATGGCATTCCCTGCACGTACTGTGTTTCAAGCCATGTATGAGATGCCGAAGCTGGATCTCACTGACCTGTGAATTGCTTGCAGAAATCATGGATGTTCACCCGGATTCCCGGATGAGAGCTAGGCAGCTGCCAGGTGGTCGGTCCGCTTTCTGCGGCCGTTCCGGCGGCACTCAGAGGATGAGGGCGTGCTCAGGGCAGAGTCGGGCTGCATCGACCTCTGCTGTGAGTATTCTCGAGCTTTGCGCTGCATCTCTTCGAGCAGGCCGGGATTGTCCAGGCACTGCATGACGGCGGAAAAAAGGGCCTGAACGTCATTGGCCGGGAAGACCAGACCGGTCTCCTGAGCAACGATGTTTTCCCTGGCCCCTCCCCGATCGCTGACGATGGCCGGCAAACCTGAGGACTGGGCTTCAAGGATCTGCTCCCCGAAGACATCCGTGGTCGACGGGGTGATGAACAGGTCGCTGCAGGCATAGGCCATGGCCAGGTCATCCCCCTCCAGACGACCGGTGAAGAGACATGGCAGGCGTTTGAGCTTTTCGCGCAGGGAGTTCTGATACGGGCCGTCCCCGACGATGATGAGGCGGACGTCTCTGCGCACCCTGGCCACCAGGGCAAAGGCCTCCACCAGGACATCCAGGTTGTCTTCCAGGGAGAGACGCCCCACATGGAGGAGCTTGATACAGGCGTGGTCCAGGCCGTACCTCGTCTTCCAGAATCCGTTCCGCTTGGAGGGGTGAAACAGCCCTGTGTCCACGGGAGCCAGCTGGATGCGAATCCTTTCCCTGGGGATGCCCCTGCCTGCCAGCTCCTCCATGGCTGCCCTGGACGGTACCGTGATGGTCTTCATTTGGGCGTAGTACCAGCCCAGATACTTCCAGACCAGCTCCTCCATGCCGAAATCGCCCGTCATGTCGGCGGCCACATGGGCAAAGGCGGCGTCATATGAGCCGGTCAGAGGGACATCCAGAATCCGGCTGATCAGCAGGGCCGCCAGCCCCATGGGCCCTGGCGTTGCGGCATGGATGCGGGAAAAGCCTTGCTTGTAGCTGTGCTTGAGCATCTCAAGCACTGGGGGGTAGTGGAGCTTGAAGTCCGGGTGGTCCGGGAACTGGAATGAGCCCACGGGATGGAAATTGAAGCTGCCCCCGCCTTCGTCCGGGGTCTGCCCGCAGGTCAGGACCGAAATGCTTGGCCCCTCTCCGCGGTCTGACTGAAAAAGCCCCGGGATGTGTCTGGCCGCTTCTCCAACCTGGCTGAAGGTGTCGCTGAAGACAGCCAGGCGCTCTTTGCTCGTTGTCCGAGCTGCACAGCCAGGCCCGTAACGCTTCAGGCACTCGTCCACCAGCTCCCAATCCTGGGTGAACAATCTGAAGCCGACAAAGAAAGGGGCTGTCAGGGAATAGACCGAGGCAGCGGACCCGATGGTCTGAAAGAGGTTGAAGAACCTGGCCGAGGACAGGCTTTCCAGAACCGAATCGGCAAAGTGGCGGATGATCCGCTCAGAGGCGTCGTTCACGAAGTCGAACCAGTCTTTTTCCACGGTCCACGGGGTCTGCTCAATGGCATGGATGCACTGCCGCAGCCCGGGGTTGGAGGCCATGATGGATTCCCCTTCCCGCTGGATCAAATCCGCCATGGAGGGTGTCTGGCTGTGCAGGAAGGGGATGGTGGTCCGGCGGGACCAGATGAACTCCTGCATCCTGCTGAACAGCCCGGGCTCGGACACGGGCGTGCCGGTCAGGACCGCGTCGATGAACCTCAAGAGCAGGTTCTTGTGCACGTAGCGGTCCAGCTGAAACCTGGACTTGGTGTACTGATAGGCGATCCCATAGAGGTTGTGGGCCATGGTTTTGGGGGTGGCCGGGGTGCCTCTGGGCTCCGAGAGGTTTTCCCGAAGCCCCTGAAAGAAGTCCTCCCGGGTTTGGGCCCCGGGGACAAAGGTGTAGGACCTGGCGATGTTCAGGCTGGAGTGATCGTCCGAGCCGGCTGTCAGCCCTTTGAGCCAGGGCTTCTGCCCTATCGGTTCAAGGTTGTGCTTGTCGGCCAGGTGATCGAGGACCTCTGGGCTGAGATTGGTCAGGATCTGTCTGAGGGCCTGGTTCTGGTCGTCATTGCGGGCCCCGTTCATTTCGAAAAGTTGAAACAGCAGGAGCAGGCGCTCGAAGTGCTCCGGGGTCAGTCGATCGTTCATGGAGTAGAAAGGATGGGCCAGGACGTGGACAATGCCCTGCTCATGGAGCAGCCCGACCAGGTCGTACACGTTCTCCCGCACCCGGCTGATCTCCCGGTGCTGGGCCTCGGTGATGTCCAGGGCCAGGACATGCAGCTTGCACCTGTCTTCAGGGAAGTAGGTGGTCACCTCTTCGCTCAGGAAGGTTCCCTCCAGATGGGCAACCTCCAGGCTGCCGCCCAGGGAGTTGTGGTCGGAGATGGTCACCAGGTCCATGCCCCGCTTCCTGGCCAGCTCGTAGATCTTGATCGGCTCTGAAAAGCTCTCCGGACAATCGATCTTCTGCAGGATCCACTGCGAAGGCCGTTTGGAAAACTTGGAATGGACGTGCAGGTCAACTTTCAAGCCGTGAGGTTCCATGTCGCACCTCCAGCCAGCTCACTGGCGGCTGTGTTCAGGGATAAGGTCTTGAGAACGAGAAACTGGGCAAGACCTACCCCCTCAAGGTGACAAATGGCTCACGGTTTGATGGAGATTGTGTGACAATTTGTTGGGAGAGACGATCGGAAATGCACCAAGCGTTTTGAGTCTTGTTTGAGTATTCCCTCTGCATACTTCTGGAGGGATGTGAATCAGGGAAAGAATGAAAAAAGGCCATCTTCAGGTTCCGAAATGCATGCACAAGCCGATTACCGTCTTCCATTCTACAGCCTGGAACATCTTTGGCGCAGCCAGCTCTCTGTTACAATTGAGTTACAATTTCAAAGAGGCATTGACTATCAACGCTGTGAGGCTAAAATAGACGTGAGCGCAAAAAGTCCAGTTGGTCATTTTCCGCACCCAACACTATTTTGCAACTCTTTGATTATACTGACTCCTGGATTCTGAATCCTGAATACTTGCGGCTGCATCTAGAGTTTTTGCAGCCGCATCTACAAGACCATCCGGCAAAACTCGTAAGTCTCAGGACCCTTTCCAACCTTCCAGGACAAAGAACATGAATCAGCTCTCAGATTGCCCTGACCAGCAAGGATCTGTCGTCACCGATCAGTGCTTGGACCTGTTTCTGGGCACAAAGCGTGCTTCAGGTTTGCGGGGCAGAGTTCACACCCGGGCCTGCAAGCTCATGCTGCGAACTCTGAAAATCCACCATCTGGATCGGCTCTATGCTCAGTCCCTCATTGCCGGATGTGAACAGGGTTTTGCCTCAAACGTGCTCCAAGCTCTGAAGGTGAACATCGATCTTCAGGGCACGGGCCTTTCAGAGGTGCCTCCGGCTGGCCTTCCCCTGGTGGTTGTGGCCAACCATCCTTTTGGGGGGGTGGAGGCCATGGTTCTGGCTGCCACTCTTTCCAGGGTCCGTCCTGACATCCGCTTCCTGGCCAACTCTCTGCTTGCCGGCTTGCCTGAGCTTCGGGAGCTCATCATTCCGGTCAATCCCTTTGGCGGAGTGCAGGCGCAACGAACCAATCTCCATGGTGTCAAAGCCGCTCTGGGCTGGATACAACGAGGCGGCCTGCTGTGCGTCTTCCCGGCTGGAGAAGTGGCTCACTGGCATCTCCAGACCAGGACGGTCACTGACCCGCCCTGGCAGGTCAACGCTGTCAGGCTGATACGCAAAAGCGGGGCCGATGTCCTCCCGGTCTTTTTCCCGGGTTGCAACAGCCGCGGCTTTCACTATGCCGGCGTGGTTCATCCCAGACTGCGAACAGCCATGCTCCCCAGGCAGCTCCTGAACAAGCGAGGTGCCCGAATCACCATGTGCCCGGGCAAACGCATCCAGGCCTCTGTCCTCAAGAAGCTGCCCTCCGATGAGGTGGCCACCTGGTATTTGCGGGGCAAGACCTACGGGATGGACAGCAAGGGGAACCGTCCCAGAGGTTGCCCCAAGCTCTTTCCAGACTTTCTCATGCCCGGCAGACATCGGACGCCCATTGCAGAACCTCTGGACCGGGCGCAGATTGCCGGAGATGTCGCCAGGCTGCCCAGGAGACAGTTCCTGGTTCACAGCGGGGAGTTGACCGTGTTTGAGGCCAGGGCCAGCCAGATCCCTCATCTGCTCCATGAGATCGGCCGGCTTCGGGAGACGGCGTTTCGGCAGGAAGGGGAGGGAACCGGCCGGCCTCTAGACCTGGACATGTTCGATCAGACCTATGATCACCTCGTCCTCTGGAACACAGACAGGCAGGAGGTGGTCGGGGCCTACCGCATCGGGAGGGTGGACAACCTGCTCCGCCCTGATCGTGGCGTCAGGGCTCTGTATACCTCAACCCTGTTCCGGTTCAAGCCTGGCTTCTTCAGGACCATGCCCAACTCCCTGGAGCTCGGGCGGTCGTTCATCGTCCCCGAATACCAGCGCAGCTATTCAGCCCTGCTCCTGCTGTGGAAGGGCATCGGCCGATTCCTCTGCAAACGGCCCTCCTACCGCTACCTCTTCGGCCCTGTGAGCATCAGTCAGGCCTATGGAGATATTTCAGCCCAGAGCCTGATCTCACACCTGCATGCCAAGTTCTACCAGCCGGTCATGGGTCAGCAGGTTCAGGGCAAATGTTCTCCCAAATTCAAGATCAGAAAATGCGAAAGACAGATGATACAGTCCATCTCCATCCTGGACACCCCAGTGCTCGATGAAATCATTGCTGATCTGGAATCCCACGCCCGGCGGATGCCGGTCCTGATCAAGCAGTACCTCAGGCTGGGAGGTCGGATTGCCGGATTCCACCACGACAGGCGATTCGGAACCTTTGACGGCCTGATTGTTGTCGACCTTCAGCAGACAGACCCCAAGTTCCTGAAACGGTTCATGGGCAAGGAAGAAGCAGAACACTACCTGGCCGTCCAGACCAGGCGGCACTCAGGGCTGGGCATGACGGGCTGATGCTCCAGCCTGGCCCTTTTCCAGAGCCATTCCAGACCTGTTCACTTTTCCTCTTTGCTCACTGGCCCCAAGCTGACGATCAGGTCCTCGACCCTGCGCGCCCCGAACTCGTGCTGGGAAAACTTCAGTGGGGATTTCCAGTCAAGGTCCTGGTTAGGCGTCGTCAACCATAACCTGGACTCTTCCTCTGAGCCCAGCTGCAGAGTGCACATCTCGAAGAGTCTGACGATTCTGGCCAACCGCTCTGATTCCGAGGGGTTCAGAAGCTTTCTTTCCCTGCCTCGGTTGAGGGTTGTCAGGGAAAATTGAAGGACAGAGGCCAGTGTGGCCCTGGAAACATGGAGCTTGTGGCAAAGCTGTTCAAACAGGCTGAAAGGGAGACCGCTGTTGATGTGCTTGATGATGCCGCCCAGATCGTTTTGATCGGCAAACAGAAAGTTCAGCCTGTCTGCAGCGGCGCTCTGGTTGTGCCCAGGTTCGAGAGGAGATGCTCCGGCAAACTCCGGTGATGATTGAGTTTGGTTTTTTCCCGGACTGATCATGGCCTGACCTCCTTCAAGTGTCGTGCTGGATTTTTTTGATCTGTGGTCCCAAACAGGGCCGAGAAACAAGGAACCGAATCGATCAGCAGAGAAAACTACCCGGAAATATTGAAAGCTTTCAAGTCGTCTCTGATCCGGCCTGTACAGGCATCCTCCTTTCATCCCCCCCTACTCGAACTTGTCCCTAAGATCAATCAAAAGGATTTTTTTGGGCTTGAAGGCCTGTTTTGTCTTGACTTCAATGAGCTTTGAGGTATTGTAACATTATTGTAAAATTTTCAGTTGGTTGCGGCAGCAACTGTTGTTTTGGCCTGTTCTTTAATCCCTTTGTATTTTTGATTTTTTTGTTTTTGAACAAAGACATCAGCAAGGAGGCCCTTATGAACCCTTTCAAATCCAATGGAACGGCAACCGGCATTGCAATGGGCGTTGGTTTTTTCCTGCTTGCCCCAGTGGCTGCAAGAATGCTCAGCGGAGTCGGACGCCCACTGCTCAAGGAAACCCTCAAAGGGGGCATGATCCTGTACAATCGTGGCCGGGTCATGCTGGCCGAAGCCAGGGAGTCCCTGGAAGACCTTACCGCCGAGGCCAGGGCCGACCTGTCTCAGTCCAGGCAGCTCCCAGCCAGCACCAAGAAGTGAGCTCCCGATCTGTTTTCTGCCTACTTGGATACAAGGAGGACCTATGCGATTGTTCAAGCTCCCTGGAGGATTCGGAACAGGCATGCTGGTCGGCATCGGGGCTGCCACATTGATTCCCCTCGCAGCCCGGATGCTAGCCGGGGCCGGCAAGCCGCTGATCAAGGAAGCCGTTAAGGGCGGCCTTCTGGTCATGGATCAAGGCAAATCTTTGTACAACGAGACCCGTAGCTCGATTTCCGAGGCCAGCACGGAAGCAAAGGAGGAAGTCTCTGCAGCTCAGGCCAAGGCTGAAAGCAAGAAATCGACAACCTCATCAACCAAATCAGGGACCTCGGCCAGCTAGAAGCCTTGCCATCCGCCGGTCCACTCATGGAGAACTGGACCTGTCCACCAACCTCAGGGAGACCATGCTCCTGAGCGCGCCCATTCTTCTGCCCGGCTTGCGAAGCTTCCTTAACCTGACGCCACTCAGGCTGTCCGATCTGGGTGTCGTCCTGGGCGGCACCCTGGCCTTTCTGGGGATCAACGAGGCATTCAAGGCCGGGAAAACCAACGGGAATGATGGCCGAAAGTTGGTCCTGGAGAAATCAAGGACAAACAATGTGCCCCCTTTGCCAGGGGCAGAAAGGACAGACGCCTTTACCCTGCGCTATGGACAAAGAGAACGATACTCTGCTGACCTCCCTGGCTGAGGAGATCGGCCGGCGGATTTCTCTGACTCATCATGTCCCTGGCAGGCTGAGGGTCAAGGTTGACCCGACCCTGGCCCAGCACCCCCAAAGAGGAGCATTTGAAGAGTGGGTTCCCGCGCTGGACGCCTTTGAGCTTCTGGATGTCAACGTCTGGGCCATGTCCGCTGTGATCGGCTACGATGCTTCGAACATCCCACCGCAGTGGGTGGACGAGCTTTTTGCCACCCATGACCGGGCGCGAAAAAAAGCCATTCTGGAACAGATCAGGGATCAGGTCAGCTGACGGTGCGGCTTTACGGGGATTCTTGCTCATCCTGCAGGAGGTTTTCAGTCCTCGCATTTTCCCGGATACCTTCCCTCCAGCCGAGCAGCCGAGTGGAATTGGCCAGGATGGCCAGGGTGTGGCCTACATGAATGACCCCGCCCAGAAAAGGGGTGAGTACCCCGATGAAAGCCAGTCCAAGTCCGGCATAGTCAGAGCCGGCGCCGATCCAGAAGTTCTGGTCGATGATCCGCATGGTAGAACGGCTCAATGCACGCAGGACAATGACATCTCGGAGATCGTGCCCCATGAGGACGATATCCGCTGCCTCAAGGGCTGCGTCTGAACCTCCTGCCCCCACAGCCAGCCCCAGATCGGCCGTTGACAGGGCCAGGGCATCGTTGACCCCGTCGCCGATCATGCACACGCCATAGCCTCCTGCCTGAAGCCACCTGATGTGCTCTGTCTTCTGTTCGGGCCTGAGATCTCCCATGCACTGGTCAAAAGAGAGGGAGGTGCACATGGATTGCACCACAGCCTGTTCGTCGCCGCTGATCAGACAGATGAAAGCCACTCCGCTGTGTTTGAGCTCCTCAAGGACCTGCTGGGTTTCCGGCTGGGCCCTTGCCTCGAGAACGAGCAGTGCCTGGGCTTTCCCGTTCCTGGCCAGATAGACCGGGGTTCGGCCCTGGGTGACGTGCCTGGAGGCCGCTTTTCTGAAGTAGGAGGTGTCCACCCCGTTGTCCTGGAGGAACTGCTCGTTGCCGACCAGGACGTCAAGACCATGGAAAGAGCCGCTGACTCCCCTGCCGAGATGGACTTCCAGGTCCGAGATCTTCGCCGGCTGGATCATTCTGTCCTGAGCTGTCCCGACAAGGGCCCTGGCGATGGGGTGCTGACTGGACGCTTCAGCGCCCGATGCCAGCTCCAGAATCCGCTCTTCGCTGATCGAGGGAGTTCGGAGGCGCACTTCCACCAGTTCTGGCAGCTGCAGGGTCAGGGTGCCTGTTTTGTCAAAGCACACGCAGTCGATCCAGCTCATGTTTTCCAGGGCGGCTCCGCTCTTGATGAGGATGTTTCTGCTGGCAGCAGCGGAGATGCTGGCCGTGAGGGCCGTTGACGCGGCCAGTATGGTCGCGCAGGGGCAGGACATGACCAAAAGGACCGAGACGGTGGTGGCCGGGTTCCTGGTCAGCAGGAAGGTGCCAAGGGTGGAGGCAGTCCCGATTTTGAACATCCGGGTCGCCAGCATGTCGGCCTTGCGCTCGACTTCCGAGCGGAAATCCAGAGCCTGTTCCACCAGGCCCAGGACCTTGCTCAGATAGGTTTCCCGGCCTGTCCTTTCGACTTTGACCTGGATGGAGCCCTCCTGGATGGCTGTTCCGCCGAAGACCCAGTCGCCTGGGGAACGAAGCGCGGGGAATTGATGACCGGTGATGTTCGACTCATCGACCATGGCCTGGCCCTGGGTCACGGTCCCGTCCACAGGTATGATCCATCCCCGGTGCACGATGACGGTCTCGCCGAGCTGGATGTCCACAACCCTCTTTTCCCTGGCCTGGCCGTGGTCCACGACTTGAGCCGTGTCAGGGGCTGTCTCGACCATCTTTCGGACATCGCGTCTGGCCTTTTCCATGGCCACCTCCTCCAGGAACATGCCCAGGCTGAGGGTCCAGACGATGTTCATGGCTGTTGAAGCGGCTCCCAATCCGAGGGCCAAGACGGTGGAAAGGCCCAGGAAAGGGAAAAGGCCCATGGGTCTTCCGGCTCGCCACTCTTTCCAGGCCTCAAGAAAGAGCGGCAACGAGCAGGCCATGGTGATGATGCCGGTCAGGCTGAAGGGGGTCTGCGACAGGGGGCGACGGCGGACCATTCCCCGCCAGGCACTGGCGATGAGCAGGGCAGTGAGACACAGGGCGGTGAGCCCGAATGTCAGCAGCCTCCTGGATGTGCGGGCAGACTTCCTCCTTGACTCTTCTGTGCCAGGGATGTCCTGACTTGTAAGGGGGTCGCTGATTTCTGCCTGCAGGCTTATCTCGATTTGTTGCCTGATGAAATCGGCGGCCTGGCTCTGAACATCAAACCTGACGATGATGCTTCCAGTCAAAGCCCGAATTGTGGCCGAGTCGACCCCGGGGATGGTCCCCAGCCAGTCCTGAATGGCCTTCTGACCACTCTCCGGTATGGGCCTTCTGACCTTGAGCCGGATGCGGCCGGGAACCCGGTGGGCCACAATGCATCGATCGGTGTTGCTGGGTGTGTTCATGCGCTCCTCCTGCGGGCCCTGCTGTTCCCAAAAGGCCAGGATGGTTGGGCAGGAAGCCCTCCAGTTCGGAGCGAAAGGCTCCGGCAGTGCAGGCGTGGTCACATTCTCTGAGCTTGGGAAGGGATATTTTCGTACCATGTGCAGTATGACACCTGATCAAGAACAGATGCAAGGCCAAAAATATCACCAGGCTCTAAAGTTCAGAGCTGAGGAATACTGGTTCGAAACATTGGCCGGGGGGCAGGCTTGAGAAATGACAGGCCGAGAACCTGCTTCAGCAGGCCCCCGGCCTCTGGTGGGTCTGAATCAGAGCAGGGCGGTGATGAATGAGAGGCCGGTGCCGGAAAGGGTCCTGTCCATGAAGAGGCTCAGGCCGATTTTTCCCATGTACCTTCCGGCCTGGTCCAGGGTGGTCTTCATCCGGTGGTCCAGGCTGACAGCCCTGGAATAGTCGATGAACCTGCATTCATGGAGCATCTCGACCATGTGCCTTTCGGGCAGGACCTCGGGATCGTAATGGATGACCACACTGCCAGTGAGTGCGGTTGACTCAATGCCGGAGATGCCTTCTGCCTCGTTGAAGCAGGCTTCGACCTCCTGCAGCAGGGCCGGGTTGTTCTTGAACAAGGGGTTCTTCATTCGAACTCTGCCTGGGACATGATGGATATAGTGCTGCATCATGGTTTCCTCCAGATGTAGTGAGCGATCTTTCTTGGAGGAATCTATACCCATCAAGTGTTACAACTCTGTCAAGATAGTGTCACAATATTATGAAAAAAGGCATGTCTTCAAAATTCAGCGCTGCCTCTGGCCTGGTGGAAGGTGAAAAGAAGAAAAATCCCCCGACGGTCATGCCCTGTCCTCACGATAGAGCAATGGTGTGCAAAGGCTCCCAACGTCCGGACTTAAGGGAATACAGGGCAACATGGTCCACCGTCCAATGCCAGTTTGGTCGCAGCATGTCAGGGCGATGATCGAACGTGTTCTCCAGGCTCATAAGGCCACGTTGGCTCAGGTTGCCGTAGACCAGGGAGAGGTGGGGCCAGAAAGTTTTTTGATTCCTTTTGATATAGGCTCTGTAGCTGAGCAGGTGCCGGTTCAATTCGAAGAGAGCGGGGCAGGGCTCAAACGTGGCGGCACAGATGTGTCGCGGTTCACCCTGATGG
>CAYOID010000043.1:0-27665 GCA_964403955.1 uncultured Desulfohalobiaceae bacterium
AGGGGAGCAGCTAGGGGAGCAGTAAGAGGAGCAGCCTCGAAAGTTTCTGCCATGATCAAACCGGCTCATGAGAGCCAGCGGCAGGGCTGTCATGTGTCCATCCCCGGGTCGTGGTCAAGATGTGGTGCCTGGGCGGCCTGCTTGGCCAACTGGTCGCAGCGTTCGTTTTCAACCTGGCCGTTGTGGGCCTTGACCCAGTGCAGAGTCATCTCGTGCTCGTCCAGGGCCTTCAGGAGCTCCTGCCAGAGGTCGATGTTCTTGACCGCGGTTTTGGACGCGGTCTTCCAGCCGTTGCGCTGCCATTTGCCGATCCAGTTCTTGGTCAGGGCGTCGCACAGGTAGCGGGAGTCGGTATAGGCCGTGACCCTGCAGGGGCGCTTCAGAGCCTTGAGGCCCTCAACCAGGGCCTTGATCTCCATCCTGTTGTTCGTGGTCCTGGCATAGCCGCCGGAGAGCTCCTTGTGGTGGTCCTTGGCCATGAGAACCGCGGCCCATCCTCCAGGGCCGGGGTTGCCCAGGGAGGATCCGTCTGTGTACAGGGTGACCTCGGGTTTGTTCATGCCTTGTGTCCTTAGTGTTGATGTCAGTGCAAAAAGTTACAAAGGTTTCCAAGTGTCGGATGACTGTCGTAACTCTTTGATTATTCTGTCTTCTGGATGCTGTATTCTGATGACTGCGGCTGCATCTTGAGTTTTTGCAGCCGTATCTATTGTTGCGTGGTGTCCAGGCTGATCAGCTCTTCCCAGATCCTGGTCAGAGCCAGGAGCAGGCCCTGTCCAGGCTGACCCTGATCGAAAAAAGGCTCGAAGTGAGAGCCCTGAAGCGCCTCCCGCAGCTCCTGAGGCAAAGCTGTCCTGAGCAGGGGAGGGAAATAAACCCTGACCAGCCTCTCTTTTGGGTTCAGGGCGATGGACAGGGTCTTGGCATCCTCAGGTGCAGGCCTGTCTGCATCCGGTCCAATGGCCACCTCCAGCTCCAGGCCGTAGGTGGATTTCAGGCTCTCTGCAAACTGCAGGATCAGCTCTGCCTGCTGCTCGGTCAAGGCCTGGGCCTGGTCCTGGATGACGCTCTGCCTGCCGAAGCGGTCAAGATTGCCCTCAAAGTGCTTCCAGAAGAACAGGCCCACCAGGATGAACACAAAGACCACTCCAACAGTCCGGAGGAGCTGCCCGGCCGGGCTTCTGAAGCTGCGCTTGTGTGTCTGGGTGTTCATGGTTCAGATATCAGCTTTGCCTCTGGCAAAGCTGATATATACTAGCAGGCATAGAACAGACCCCTGGAATGCAGTTCATACGAGCCTCACGTGAGTTCAGCAATCCATGTCTGCAGGGGCTGCTCAAAAAAGGCCCGGATCTCGTCCAGTCTGGCCTGGCTCTCGGCTTCGAAGCGCAGCACCAGAACCGGCTGGGTGTTCGAGGCCCGCAAAAGCCCCCAGCCGTCGGCAAAGTTGATCCGCACCCCGTCCACATCGTTGAGCTCGAATGAATCGGTGCTGTTCTGGAAGTACTGCCGGGCCAGATCCACGACCCTGAACTTGATCTCATCCGGGCAGTCCATCCGGATCTCCGGAGTGTTGAAGGTCTTCGGCCAGTCGTTGAGATAGGCGCTCAAGGGCTTGGCCGGGGCTTTGGAGACGATCTCAGCCAGCCTGGCCGCAGCATAGAGTGCGTCGTCAAAGCCGAAGTAGCGGTCGGCAAAAAACATGTGCCCGCTCATCTCCCCGGCCAGCAATGCCCCGGTTTCCCTCATTCTGGCCTTGATCAGCGAGTGTCCTGTCTTGTACATCACAGGCTGCCCGCCATGGTCCTGGATATCCTTGAAAAGCAGGTGCGAGCACTTGACTTCGCCCAGGACGGTGCTCCCTGGGTGCTCTGCGAGCAGGTCCCGGGCAAAGACGGCCAGAAGCTGATCTCCATACATGATCCGGCCCTGTTCGTCCACAACGCCGACCCTGTCCCCGTCCCCGTCCAGGCCGACGCCGAAGTGGGCCTGCTGACGCCGGACTTCGGCCTGCAGGTCGGTGATGTTCTCCAGGACCGTGGGGTCGGGATGGTGATTGGGAAAGTCAGGGTCAGGGTCGCAGTACAGGGGGACGACCTCCGCCCCCAGGCGCGTGAGCAGCTCGGCGCAGACCAGGCCGGCGCTGCCGTTGCCCCCGTCGACCACGATGCGCAGAGGGGCGTTCAGCCTGACCTGTGAAGCGACCTCCTCCAGGTAATGGGGGATCACGTTGAATTCGCCGGCAATGCCCGAGCCGTGCTCAAAACGGCCCACCTGCATCACGGAGTAGAGTTTCTGGATCTCTGCGGTGTGGATGGTGTTCTGGCCGGCCCAGACTTTGAAGCCGTTGTACTCCGGGGGATTGTGGCTGGCGGTGATCATCACCCCGGCCTGATGCTTCAGGGTCTTGACGGCGAAATAGAAGAGCGGGGTGGGGACCATGGGCAGGAAGGTGACATTGATCCCGGTGGACACCAGCCCTTCCACCAGCCTGGCCTGAAATTCAGGTGAGCTGTGGCGGCAGTCCCGGCCGACCACTGTGTGGTCAAAACCTTTATGGAGGAAATAGGTCCCGCAGGCCTGGCCGAAACGCTCCACCCATTCCGGGTCAAAGTCCTGCCCCACTCTGCCGCGGATGTCATAGGCCCGGAACACATCCTTCTTGACTGGACGCATGGACAACTCCTTATTCAGCGCAGCCTCTGGCAAAGCTGAATATTTGGATTTTTGAACAGGAAACAACCTTTGTGATGTTTGTTTTATCTGACGGGCGAGCGCCGCTCGCCCGTACGAATACGATCGTCAGGTCAAGCCCTGGATGTGCAAGACAACCTCATGGCTGATGACGGGCTTGTAGGGGCGACTGGCAGTCGCCCTTCAAGTGAGTCAATATTTGCTGTCGTCCTCTGTGATATGTTTATTTCGCTTTGTTCCCTCAGGCGGTTGGTATCCGTCTTCAAGGGTTGTTTTTCCCTTCTTGACCTCCAATGTCAAGTCAACTAGATTCACTCTGGATATGGAGACAGAGGGAGCAAAAACAGCGCGCTCGTGTGAGCTGTTTTTGAATATGTTCATTCTTAGCGGATTGAGGCGAACCACACTATGAATTGGGACTGGGAAAAGCTGCAGGAAAAACGACAGAGGCAGTCCAGAGGAGGCGGCGGTGGAGGAACACAGCCCCCGGACTTTGGCGAATTCAAGAAACGTTTGCAGAATTTGAAGAATTTCAATTTCCCCGGGTTCAAGATAGCCCTGGCCCTGATCGTCCTGCTCTGGCTGGCCAGCGGCTTCTATATCGTCAACCCGGCGGAGGTCGGCGTGGTGCAGCGGTTCGGGGCCTTTACCCGGATCACCCAATCCGGGCCGCACTATCATTTGCCCTACCCCGTTGAATCGGTGAAGACCCCCAATGTCACCGAGATCAGGCGGATCGAGGTCGGATTTCGGTCCTCGGACACGACCAGAGGCCTGGCCCAGGGCAGCTACCGCAAGATGCCCAAAGAGTCGTTGATGCTCACCGGGGATGAGAACATCGTGGATGTGCAGGTCATTGTCCAGTACCGGATCAAAGAGGCCCAGAACTTTCTCTTCAACATCACTCAGCCCGAGAAAACGGTCAAGGATGCGGCCGAGGCCGCTATCCGGGACGTGGTCGGCAACAACGAGATCGAAGCGGTCCTGACCGCCCAGAAGTTCGAGATCCAGAATCAGACCATGAGTCTCCTTCAGGAGATTCTGGACTCCTATAACAGCGGGATGCAGATCACTGCAGTCAAGCTGCAGGACGTCCATCCCCCCGAGGACGTCACCGACGCCTTCAAGGACGTGGCCAGCGCCAGGGAGGACAGGAGCAGGCTGATCAACCAGGCAGCGGGGTACCGCAACGACATCATCCCCAAAGCCCGGGGAAGAGTCGCCTCCATGCTCAATGAGGCCGAAGCCTACAAGGAGTCCAAGATCAGGCAGGCCAAAGGTGAGAGCGTGCGTTTCCTCAAGCTCTGGGAGCAGTATCAGCTGGCCCAGGACGTGACCAGGAAGCGGCTCTACCTGGAGGCTATGGAAGAGGTCTTTTCCAAGTCCGGGGCCAAGATGCTCCTGACCAACCAGGCTGCGGACCAGATTGTGCCCTATTTGCCCCTGGATCAGCTCCAGAGGCCCGGGATGGGCGTGCGAAAGAATCAAGACTCGGCTGAGTCGAAATAGGGGAGTACAGAGGCAATTATGGCAGTCCAGAAATCACCCATAGCTGTTGTTGTGGTCCTGATCCTGCTCTTGATCGGGATCGGGCAGTCTTTTTATACAGTTGACGAGACCGAGAGGGCCATCGTCCTCCAGCTGGGAAAACCGGTTGGAGAGGCAGTGGGACCGGGGTTGCACTTCAAGCTGCCCTTTGTCCAGAACGTGGTCAAGTTTGATCACCGCATTCTGGAGTACGACGCCGACCCGGCCGAAATCATCACCCAGGACAAGAAAACCCTGGTGGTGGACAACTATGCCCGGTGGCGGATCGAAGACCCGCTCTTGTTTTATCGCAAGGCCAGGACAGTGACCGGCGGTATTTCCAGGCTGGACGACATTGTGTACTCAGAGCTGCGGGTGGCCCTGGGCAAATACACTCTGATCGAAATCGTGTCCACCAAGAGGAACCAGATCATGGAAGAGGTCAAGGAGACCACGGTCAAGGACCTCAAAAAATACGGGATCGAAATCAGAGACGTGCGCATCAAGCGGACCGACCTGCCGTCAGAAAACCAGCAGGCCATCTTTGCCCGCATGCGTTCCGAACGGGAGCGGCAGGCCAGGAAGTACCGTTCCGAAGGCCAGGAAGAGGCGGAAAAGATCAGGGCCGCAGCGGAAAAGGACCGGACCATCATGCTGGCTGAAGCCAACAGGAAGGTTGAAGTGTTGAAAGGTGAAGGCGACGCCGAGGCCACTAAAATTTACGGCGAGGCCTACAACAAGGATGCCCAGTTCTACTCCTTTGTGCGCAGCCTGGACGCCTACCAGAAGAGCCTGGGCAACGGGACCAGCTTTGTCCTCACCCCGGACAGCAAATTCTTTGAGTATCTGCAGTGAGTTCCTGTCAGCGCAGCCTCTGGCTGCGCTGACAGGTGATGGTCGGGGGCAGATCTTGCCCCGGAGAAATGTATAAAAAAGGACGGCTTTGCCGGCCTTTTTTATGGCAATTTGATCTGACTGAGGATCACTTCGGCGACCTCAAGGGCTTTGAGGCCGTCGTGCCCAGAGACCGGGGGAGGAGTGTTGTTGATGACCGCCAGGGAGAACTCCTGGAGCTCCGCCTCCAGGGAGTTGATGTCCTCAAAAGGCGGCTGGTGCATGAGCACCTTCCGGGCGCTGTCCCCGATGCCGATATCCCCAACCGGTATCGGGTTCAGGGGGGTGATCCCAGGTGCGTCTTCGAGTGAGAAGATGTCGGTCTTTTTGTTCAGAAAATCGAGGGAGATGTAAGCATTGTTTTGAAAAATCCTCATCTTTCGCATGTCCTTGGCCGAAATCCGGCTGGCGGTCAGATTGGCCACGGACTTGCCCTCAAAATCGAGCCGGACATTGGCGATGTCTTCGGTCTCAGAAACAACTCTGACTCCGCAGGCCTGGATCGAGGTCACCTTGTGCTCCATGAGGGAGAGGATGATGTCAATATCGTGAATCATGAGATCGAGGATGACACTGACGTCAGTGCCCCGTGGATTGAAAGTGCTCAACCGATGGGATTCAATGAACAACGGGGCTATGGTCTGGCCTTTGATCGCCCGGAAGGCCGGGTTGAAGCGTTCAATATGGCCGACCTGGATGATTCTTCCGGCCATTTCAGCAAGTTTGAGAAGCTCTCGGGCCTGATCCGTCCGCGAGGTGATCGGTTTTTCGATGAACAGGTGACACCCGGCCTGAAGGGCCTTCTGGCCGAGCTGAAAATGATGCTCTGTCGGGGTGACGATGCAGACCGCGTCAGCTTGTTCCAGAAGGCCGGACAAGGATGCAAAGGCATTGGCCCCGCATGTTGAAGCTACCTCCTGGCAGCGGTCCTGGTCGATGTCATAGACCCCGATGAGGTCGATAGTGGGAATCGCGGCAGCCAGGCGGGCATGGACTCTGCCCAGGTGCCCGACTCCAATGATGCCCAGTTTCAGACGTTCCATAAGCTCGTTCTCCTCTCTGCGGCTCAGCGAGGGCCGCTATGATAGGCGTAGGTTGACTGAATTCAGCGCAGCCAGAGGCTGCGCTGAATTCCGTTGGGTTTGACCTGAAGAAACAGACTTTTTTAAGCCTCATGTGTCGCTTCATACAGCCAGTTTGATCAAGGAAGAAACTCTGTCACGTACTCTGAGAGATTGCTTCACTGCGTTCGCGCTTACGCTCATGACGAGCCAAGGATATTCTTCGTAGCTGAGGCCCTCGCCGTCATTGCGAGGAGTCTTCGACGAAGCAATCTCAAGAAGGTATAGTGAGTTCATACGAGAATAATCAAGGAGTTGCATATAGCAATTGACCCCTGGAAACCGCTGCATGGACTTTTTGCACTGGCGTCTTGTATGAGGGCTTCTTGTGCATCATGCTTCATACGAGCCAAGCCGGCGGAGGATCACGTCCGCTGTTTTTTCCGAGGCCTGATGGCGCCCCAGAATCTCCCGCACAGCCATGATCTTGCCCTGCACTGCGGCCCTCTGTTCAGGATGCCGGACCCACTCCAGGGCGGCTTGGCCCAGATTTTCACCACAGGCTTGAGACTGAATGAACTCAGGCAGTCCCTGGCGGCCCAGAATCAAGTTGGGCAGGCTGATGTAGGGAACCCTGATGACCAGCCTGCCGATGAGATAACTGACCAAAGAGAGTTTGTAGGCCACCAATGCGGGCACCTGAAGGAGGGCACACTCCAGGCTGGCTGTCCCGGAAGCTGTCAGGATGAACCAGCAGGATCTCATCTCGGCATAGCGCTGCTCAAAGGGGATGAACCTGCAGGGCAGATCTTTGGGCCAGAAGTTCCTGAGTGCTGCTTGATCGATATTCGGGGCTTGAAAGATCAGAAATTCCGAAGCGGGTGAGGCTTGATGAATGATTCGGGCAGCCAGAGCGAACTCCGGCATCAGGGTCGATATTTCTCTGTGTCTGCTGCCTGGCATCAAACCGATAAAATGCTCCTCAGCAGCAATGGCATCCAGGCTGTCCAGATCCATCTGTTCCAACAGCGGATGCCCCACATATTCAACATCCACATTTCTAGTGCCGAAAAAATCCTTTTCAAAAGGGAGGATGCACAGCACCTGCTGCACATGCCGCCTGAGGAAGTTCACCCGTGACGTTCTCCAGGCCCAGACCTGAGGGCTGATGTAGTAAAAAACCGGGATGTTGAGTCTTCCAGCCATCTTGGCCACCCGGAAGTTGAAGTCGGGGGCGTCGATCAGGATCACGCAGGTCGGGCAATGGTCCTGCAGCCCCTTCTTGACCCTTCCGAAGATGCGCAGAACCCTGGGAAGAGCGGGAATGACCTCAGTCAGTCCCATCAGGGAAAGCTCACGGATGTGGACCATGGGCTCCAGACCGGCTCGCTGCATCTCGTCCCCGCCGGCACCTACAAATTTTGCCTCGGGAGAGCGTTTGCGCAGGGCGTGGATGAGCTCGGCACCGTGCAGGTCGCCTGATGTTTCAGCCGCACTGAGCCAGAAGGTGGCTGGCTGTTGTACCTTTTGACCGGGGAGAGGCTGAAGCTGGGGTTCAGGTTTTTGGGTGCGCTCGGGCATGAAAGGGTGCCTTGGGGGTCAGGCTGACTGATGATGGATGTCCTGGACCGAACCCTGGTTTTTGAGGTTCTGCAAGGCCTGGTAGATCTCATTGATGCGAAACGGGGGACGGATGATGCCGACAATATTGAGCCGGCTCTTCAGGAACAGGGCATCTGGAGCGGTGCCAAAGCCGGCCAGGATGATCAGTGGGGTGGATCCCAGACTGTGGAGGATCTCTTCAGGATGCTCCAGAGCCCGATCCATGCAGTAGATCACGACCTGGGCCTTTTCAACCAGGGAGGGAGCTTCAAGGAGGTCAAAGGCTGTGTATTCAGGAGCACTTAAAATGTCGTTGACCATGTCCCTGATGTTTGGATCATGGGCAATAAAGCCAACCTGGAGAGGGTGCTCTTCCATGTTGAAGGTGGAATCGATGATCCTGCTCTGGAGACGTTCGATTTTTCCAGCAAGCTCGCGAAGCAGCTTTGGCCCATGCTTGAGATTGGCCCACCAGGTTGTCGGCAGACCGAGCAGGATGTCCAGCCCGGCCAGGACCTGTTCCAGCAGCTTTTTCGGGTCTTGAGCAGCTCCGAACTGAAGGGGTTCTTGCGGAGAAAGGCGCTGGTTCGACGTCTTGGGAGGTATCCTGGTCCGATACTGAACCAAGACCTTTTCCCAGAAGTCATCGGGTTTGACGTGAAACAGCTTCTGTCTGGGCCGGTTTTGCAGCCTGTCGGCAATGGCCTGAAAACAGTGAGCGGCCTGGTGGTCAGGAAGCACATTCACAATCGGCTGGTGATGTTTGAGCTCGAGGTGGAAATCAGATGATTCCGGCACTGCCCCGAGAAAGAGGACCGGAATGTTGAGGAACTTTTGGCTGGCATTGTTCAGTCTCGTCCAGATTCCTTTGGTCCCCTTCTGACCTCTGGCCCGATTCACGAGCAGGAAAGGCGGGAATTGAAGCCCATTGTCTTTCAAGCTCTTCAGCAGGGCATAGCCATCAGTCATGGAGGTCGCATCCGGGGTCAGGACCAGGATGATTTCCCGTGCCGCCAGGCAGAAGGACAGCACGGAAGGGGCTATGCCGGGGGAATTGTCAATAATGATGTAGTCGTATGATTCCAGGGCTTTGAAGCTCTCGATCAGCAGCTTGCGTTGTTGCCGGTTCAGGGCGGCCAGGGCGGGAATCCCTGAAGCACCGGGGATGACGTCCAGGTAAGGGTGAACCTCGATGGCTACCTCGGAAATGGTCGCCTTTTGCTGTACAACGTCTTCCAGGGTGCGCTGCGGGGACAGGTTCAGGGCGACATCGATGTTGGCCAGGCCGAGATCGGCATCAATCAGGCATACGGAAATACCTTGCTGGGCAAGGGCAGAAGAGAGGTTGATGGAACATGATGTCTTCCCCACCCCTCCTTTTCCGCTGGCTATGGATATGATTCTGCTCACGAGGAGAGCTGCTGATCGGTTTCAAGGATGGAGTGAATGTCCTTGAGCAGACTTTTGATATGGAATGGTTTTTTGATGCATTTGTAAACCCCTTTACCCAGGGCTTCTTCTATCTCCTCGTGGGAGGCCATGCCCGTGATCACTATGATCGGCAGATCCAGGGCCTTGTCCCGGACCGAGTTGATCAGGCCCAGCCCATCCATCAGGGGCATGCGCATGTCCAGCAGGAGCAGATCGAAGCTCCTTTTTTCAAGCTGTTTCAGTGCTTCATTCCCGTTGGCACAGGAGGTCACATCCATGTTCTCGGCAGTCAGGGCCTCATGCAAAATCTCCTGGATGTGGGCCTCGTCGTCAACGACCAGGATATGCGGCGCATGTCCGTTGGTTTCGCTCATCTGCTGGATGGCCTGCTCTCTGGATGCGGGTCTGAGCTGTTCCAGGTCCACAGGGAGACGGATGGTCACATTGGTGCCGGCACCTTCTTTGCTGTGTATGTCCAGCTTTCCAAAATGATTTTCAATGATTGAAAGGGAAGTGGACAAGCCCAGGCCAGTGCCTTTGCCAGGCTCCTTTGTACTGTAGAAGGGATCGAAAATCTTGGCCAGATCCTTTTGGGGGATGCCTCCTCCCTGGTCGATGATCTTGATGACCACATACTTGCGGTCTTTGTCCGGTCGGACCTGGATTGAGAGCTTGCCCCCCCTCTCCTCCATGGAGTGCTGTGCGTTGATGATCAGGTTCAGAAAAACCTGCTCCAGCTGATTTGAATCAGCCTTGATGGCAGGGGTTTGGGGGTCAAAGGTGGTTGTGACCTCGATGTGGCATTTGTCCAGAGCGATGTGGGTCAGCTGGATGACTTTGTGCAGGAGCTCTGGAATGTCAACACTGCCGAGATCTGGGGGATTGGGACGGGCAAAGTCCATAAGGTTGGTCAGAATGTTGCTGATCCTGTCGATCTGGTCAGTGATCTGCTTCAAGTGTTCAAGTTTTTTTTCATCAGTCTCTTTGAGCTGCATGAGTTGGGCCCGGGCATTGATAATGGCCAGCGGGTTGTTGATCTCATGGGCTGCTCCGGCTGAAAGCTGACCAACAGCTGCCAGCCGTTCAGTCTGCAGGAGCTTGTTGTTGATCTGCTGGTTCTTCCACAGAGCCAGGCTGAGTTCATCATTGCGCTGTTCCAGGCTGTCGTGGGCCAGGAGCTTCTCCAGGGAGGCAGTCACCAGCTTTACCGTCTGCTGGATATGCAGGAACTCTTCATCACCCAGTGTCTTGTCTTCACTGGCCGGGATGAGACAGAACTCCCCCTTGATTGTGCCTGGATAGGAGTAGAGGGGGAAGATATAGAAGGGGTGTCTGTAATGGAGCTGAGCATGACGTTGTGGCTCTCTGTCATTTTTGTCCATCCGCTGGGTGTAGCTGGCAAGGATGCCTTTCAAGCCCTTGGGAAAGTGACTTGTCTGTTGATCCCAGATGGGTTGCCCCTCCTTGTCCAGGAAGCAGAGCAGTTTTTTGTTTTTGTCCGGATAGAGCCATATGCGGCCTTCCAGGAGCCTGTTTTCCAGGTCCAGAGTGTAGATGACTCCGGCCTGGAAGAGCGAGCTGGACTTGAAGGTCTCGCCGACCCCGGCAAAGATGTCTTCAAAGGTTTTTCCGTTGGAGATGTTCAGGGCGGTATCATTGATCAGCTTCTGATATTGGCTGGCGTAATAGATTTTTTTCTTGTTGCGCTCCAGCTCGAGTGAAATGGCGGAGAGCTTCTGATTGGCCTTTTGGACAACCGGGATGTAGAGATGGTTCAGGTCGCTTTCAAGATTGAAGAGTTCCGCCCGCTCGACATACAAGGGTGAAATGCGTTTCTGGATGGTGGCCAGGTCGTCTTCGTCCAGCTCAAGGTGTCTGAGCAGCTGGTTGAGCTCGTCGACTTCTGTTGGGCCGTGGCTCCTGTCCAGGAAAAAGTCATGGGCCACCAGGTCTGCCAGCATGACAATGTGCAGCAGCTCGGACCTGGTCTGCAGCAGTGGGATAGAGTGGGCCGGCTGGTGATGGTAGAAGATGACCTCGGTCAGGCCTTGAGGCAGGGACCATTTTTGGGCCAGCCATTTGCCGACCTGGGTATGGCTGCAGTTCAGGGCGTTCAGTTCAAGCGTGATCAGATCTGAATGGTCACGGCTGTGTTCATTTTGAATGGCCTGGAACTGATCGGGCAGAGTGAGCATGATCAGGATTTTTCCAATGTCATGCATGATTCCGGCCACAAAAGCTTCATGGCGCAACTCAGGGTAGGTCTTTTCCGCAATGAGTTGGGCCCCGATGGCACAGACCAGGCTGTGGGTCCAGATGTCTTTCTGAAGTTGCCGGGTGTGGTGATTTTCGCCTGTGATGTACTCCTGAGTGATCACCCCAAGCAGAGAACAGCGAAGTGTGGTCAGACCCAGCATGGAGATGGCCTGCTGCACAGTGGTGATGTGCCTGGTGAGCTTGTGCGAGGCCCTGTTGACAAGTTTGAGAATTTTTGCGGTCAGGGCTGGATCGGTCTCGATCAGGCGGGCCAACTTGTCGATGTCAATTTCGTCCTGCATGGTCAGCTCCAGGACCTGTATGGCCACTCCCGGGAGGGTGGGAAGCTGATCAATGGTCTTCAGAAGGGTCTTGATCTGAGGAATGGTTTCTGGAGGGGGTGAGCCCAGCTGGGACTTCGCTGCTTGACCGGGCATGTTCTGTACCTCCATTGCTTTAAAGAAGGAGCTCACTGCAGTGTCTATGATATCAACATCGTATGCTGGATCTGTCTTAGCTGATCACCTCGTATGATGCAAGTCAAAACAGGGCCTCACACCAGGAATTTAACAAAGAAAATTCTGTGTTGTTACATTTTGAGCACGTGTGAGGCTCTGTTTTACAATTGCGTGCCGCTCAGTTGTTTCGCTGTTGTTTTCTTCCACCCCGGGGCGGCCCTTTTCTGCTGGGTGGCTGTTCAAAAGGTTTGCCCTGCTCTTCCAGAAGGACAGCCTTGCGGCTGAGGCGGACTTTGCCGCTTCCCTGTTCTATTTCGATCACCTTGACAGTGAGCGTGTCTCCATTCTTGACGACGTCGCTGACACTTTCCACGCGATTGATGTCCAACTGGGATATGTGCACCAGACCTTCCACACCAGGCAGGATCTCTACAAAAGCACCGAAGTCTTTGACGCTCTTGACCTGGCCATCATAGTTCTTGCCCACTTCCGGCTTCTGGTCGTAGAACAGGACCATGTCGATGGTTTCCTGCAGTGAAGCGTTGTCAGGGGCAAAGATTGAGATCTTGCCGCTGTCTTCGATGTCGATAGAGGCGCCGGTGGCTTTGGTGATAGCCCTGATATTCTTGCCGCCCGGTCCGATCACGTCTTTGATCTTTTCGGTGTCCACTTCGATGACCTTGAGCTGAGGGGCGTGTTCCGACAGGGCCGTCCTTGGTGCGGCTATGATGTCATCCATCTTGCCCAGGATGGACATCCTGGCCTCCTTGGCCTGGTCCAGGGCCTGGCGCAGTATGTCTGCAGAAATCCCGGAGATCTTGATGTCCATCTGAATGCTGGTGATGCCATCCTTGCTGCCGGCGACCTTGAAATCCATATCACCCAGGTGGTCTTCGTCGCCAAGGATATCCGTGAGGATGTAGTGGCTGCCGCCCTCTTTGATCAGCCCCATGGCGATGCCTGCAACCTGGCCGGTTATGGGGATTCCGGCATCCATCATGGCCAGGCTTCCGGCGCACACGGTAGCCATGGACGAAGACCCGTTGCTTTCCATGACCTCGGAGACGATGCGGATCGTGAACGGAAAATCCTCTGCTGAAGGCAGCACTGGGTGCAAAGATCGCTCAGCCAGGGCGCCGTGTCCGATCTCCCTTCTGGCCGGGCCGCGCATCATTTTGACTTCGCCCACACAATAGGGGGGGAAGTTGTAGTGCAGCATGAACCGCTTGCTCTGTTCACCAGATATGGTTTCCACGTGTTGTTCATCCCTGGTGCTGCCCAGAGTAGCCACTCCCAGGACCTTGGTCTCGCCGCGGGCGAAAAGAGCGGAGCCGTGAACACGCGGGAGCAGGCCAATTTCGATCCCCAGGTCCCTGACCTCTTTCAGGCCTCGCCCGTCGATGCGCTTTTCAGACTGGACAATTCTGGACCTGATGATCTGGCTTTCCAACTCCTTGAAGTAGCGGGCGGCTGTCTTCACGATTCCTGGATCGGCCTCAGTCTCAAGGTTTTCAAGGACTGTGCTCCAGACAGCCTGGACAGCCTCTTTACGCTCCATTTTGTCGGCATTTTCCAGGGCCTTTTCCAGGGCCGAGCCCGCCAGATCTTTGACCCGGTTTTCCAGGTCAGGATCGGACAGGGGCGGGGTGACCTCGATTTTCTCCTTGCCGATTTTGGATCGCAAGTCTTCCTGGAGCTGAACCAGGGGCTTGAGCTGTTCATGCCCCCAGGCCAGAGCTTCGGAGATCAGCTCCTCTGAAGCGAACTGAGCTCCGCCTTCCACCATGACGACGGCCTCGGCCGAGGCCGCCAGAATGAGATTGATCTGGCTCTGCTCCAGCTCCTCTTCAGTGGGATTGAGGATGAAGTTTCCCTCGACGTAAGCAATGCGTCCCCCGGCAATAGGACCAAGAAAGGGGATCTTTGAAGCGTGCAGAGCGGCCGAAGCACCGGTCATGGCCAGGACATCAGGGTCGTGGTCTTTGTCGGCCGAAAGGACTGTGGCGATGATTTGGACTTCCTGCTGAAAACCCTCCGGAAACAAGGGCCGGAGGCAGCGGTCGGTGAGCCTTGAGACCAGGGTTTCACGTTCGCTTGGCCTGCCGATTTCTCTGCGGAAGTAGCTTCCAGGAATACGGCCTGAGGCATAGGACATTTCCTGGTAGTCAACCACCAGGGGCATGAAGTTGATCTCCCTTTCCAGGGGTTGTGTGACTGCAGTCACCAGGACGACTGTGTCGCCGCTTTGGACCCAGACGCTGCCATCGGCCTGGTTGGCCATACGCCCGGTTTCAATAATGAAATCATTGTTGTCGATGTGCGTTGTCAGCCGTGTGCTGTTGAATGGATTACTCATATGATGATCAAGCTCCTTGGTCGAGTCTGGGTGTGGTGTCGGTCGAAAGAGACCACCTCTTTCAGGCGCACCAGGTCCTGGCACGCCTGAAAGAGGATTGGATTACTTGCGCAGGTTGAGACGACTGATCAGTTCACGGTACCGGTTGACATCCTTGCGGCGCAGATAGTTCAAGAGCTTGCGCCGTTGTCCGACCAGCTTGAGCAGCCCATTTCTGGAATGATAGTCGTGCTTGTGCTCCTTGAAATGGTCGGTCAGATAGGTGATCCGTTTCGTGAGCAGGGCTACCTGAACCTCAGGCGACCCGGTGTCGTTGTCATGCTGCTTGAATTCCTCGATGATGTTCTTTTTGGCGTCGACAGATAGTACCACAGCGATCCTCCTTACAAACTGTTTGTTTTTACATGGTGTCTTCGGCGTCTGCGCTGCCGACCAGGTCTCCGCCAGGGAGCCAGAGCCCTCTGAGGATCGACCAGCAAAGGGCTGTGTCTGTTCGCCTTGTCTGAACCAGGGCCACTGGATTGCCTCCCGCAGTGACGAAGAGTGCAACCTCGCCTTCCTGGGTGACTTGGCTGCCTTCCACCTGATCCACTTGAAGCTGGGCTCCATTCTGGACCATGGTCACCTGTTGCGGGCTGAGCTCGAGCCTGGGCCAGTGAGGGAGGCTGTCAGCCAGCGGAATGACTCGTGTGCTCAAGCCCAGCGGATCGTCAAGGATGTCTGACAGCTGATGGGCCTGTTCCAGGGTGAAAGGCCGGCTCGATTCGCGAACAAGGTCAGTGAGCGCTGCGCCGCACGATAGGCGCATCCCCAGGCTGTGGGCCAGGGAGCGTATATAGGTTCCCTTCGAGCACGACACTCGAAAGGAAACATCCGGAAACTGTACGTTTAATGGCTCTGCTTGGTCAATAGTGATGGTTTTTGTTTTGATCGGAACCGCCTGCCCCGAACGCTTCAGGGCATAGAGCGGTTTCCCTTTGTGTTTGGCCGCTGAAAACGGGGGAACCTGCTGTTCAGTCAGCTCGGTCCAGGCCTGAATGCACTCTTTGACCTGACTCGGCTGGATTTGCTCCCAGGGCCGTTCTGCAAGAACCTGGCCCTCAATGTCATAGGTGTCGGTTTCCACACCCAGGCGAAGGGATCCCCGGTAAGTTTTGTGCCCGGCTTCAAGAAAAGGGGCCAGCTTGGTCCCCTGTCCCAGAAGCACGACCAGGACCCCCCGGGCAAGGGGATCAAGGGTTCCGGCGTGTCCGATCTTTTTCTGGTTCAGTCCTTTCTTGATCTGCTCCAGGCACTGGGTTGAACTCGGCCCCTTGGGCTTGTCAAGAACGAGGACTCCGTGCAGCTGCTTCATCTCCAGCCTTCAACCCTGGACAGTCTCGGAACTTCAGTTCGACCGGTGCGACTATCTTCACCTTCAGACCTCATGAAGCGCACTGTCCTGGAAGAGCTGAGATTCCTGAAGATCCACCGATGCTTCCTGAACCAGAAGCCTTTCAGCCACGTCCAGGGAGGCCTGGATGCTCCCCCCTGCGGCATTCCTGTGCCCGCCGCCGTCGAACCTGGCAGCAATGGAGCGGACATCCATTTCTCCCCAGGAGCGGAGGCTGAACTGGACTCTGTCGTTTTCTTGCCGCAGGCTTGCAGCTATGATCACGCCATGCACGTTTCGAACATAATTGACCAACCCTTCACAGTCCTCAGGCCTTGTTCCTGTCTGGGCCATGAGGTCTGCTGAAACCTTGATGACCCCGATTTTGCCCCCGGCATGAACAGAGGCCTCTTTCATGGCCAGCCCGTGCAGGTGGACCTTTTCCAGGGACCATTGTCTGAGCATCCGGGAGTTGAAGGAATCCAAATCAAGCCCCAGCTCAATGATCCGTGCGGCCAGGTGCAGGGTTTCAGGGCCGGTATTGCTGTAACTGAAGGAGCCTGTGTCTGTCACCAGAGCAAGGTACAGCGCCTCTCCAAGGGCTCCGTGAAGGGGGATGCCAAGATCCTGTGCCAGGAGGCCGATCATTTCCCCGACCGAGGAACGGCCTGGATTCACCCAGTTGATGGACCCAAAGGCCGGGTTTCCGACGTGGTGGTCGATATTCACGGTCCGTTTCAGGTCCAGGGCTGTTTCAAACCGATCGCCCAGGCGTTTTCCGTCGCCACAGTCCAGAACAAAGGCCCATCGATCACCCTGGGGGGGGAGTGCTGTCTGAATCGGGCCTGGGAGGTCCAGCCAGGAAAACCTCTGGGGCAGACCGGAAATATTGCACAGGGTCACGGACTTACCCAGGCCTTGAAGCAGATGTCCAAGCCCAGCCATGGCTCCGATGGCATCCCCGTCAGGATTCTCGTGGGAAAGCACCAGGAAGGAGGATGTGCTGGTTATGATGTCACGTATCTGTTCTCGGGGCGTCATGGATCATTCCTTCCAGGTATTCGTCCCATTTGAAACGAAGCTCCGGTATGTGGCGAAGTTTGAGTCTGGCCCCCAGCTGGGAACGGAAAAACCCCTGGGCAGCCTTCAAGGCCGTGGCTGAAGCCTCACGTTTTACTTCGGCTCCGCTGTGGGTGTACAAAACTTCAGCGATTGTCAGGTCCTTGTTCAAGCGGACACCGCTGATGGTGATCCATTCAATCCGGGGATCCTGCACCTCTTCGACCATGATCAGGCCGAGCTCGTGCATGATCATTTCCTCGAGCTTGTGGGCCCGAGTGCTGGATGCTCTGCGCATGATGGGTCCTTAACAGGCTGTTGATAAAGGCACATCTGCTTCGTTGCTTCGAAAAATTATGACCTTCACGTATATCACAATACACTTCAGCCCTGAATTTTTCTTGCGCCTCACATCTGCACCTTTCTGAACAGCCTGCTTTCAATGATTTTCAACACTCTGTCCCTCTTCAGCCCTGCCAGGGCTGAAGAGGGAGATTTTTTAGTGCAGTCTCTATGACCTGCACGCTCTCAATGGGGCTCTGTTGTGCAGAGCCAGGATTGAAAGTGCACGTCTCAAGCACTGAAGAGCTCCACTTCAATGGAGGTGATTTCTTCGGTGCTGCAGGCTTCGATCATGGACTGGGCCTTGTTGATCAGACTCTGGACCCTCTTGGTCTCATTGGAAACAGTGGCCACGGCCAGAGTCATGCGATTCAGGCTCTCCAGTCCATCGATTTCGGCTACAGAGACATTGAATTTGTTTCTGAGCTTCTGTTTCAGACTGGCAGCAAAGCTCCTTTTCTGCTTTCTGGAGACGATGCCGTGCAGCCGAAACTCGACAATCAGGGTTCCAATGATCATTGGCCTTTCTTGACAAATAAGGGGCGCGTGGAGAGCCTATTTGCCTCGTATAAAACTTCCTTACGTGATCCTGTGAAAGTTTCTGTCTTGATCAAACTGGCTGCATCAAGGTGACACATTATGATCAGAAGTTAGGTACTTTCTTCGGTTCAAACCCAAATATTCAGCGCAGCCAGAGGCTGCGCTGATGTCTCACTCCAGCGTGGCTTTTTCCTGGACCTCTTCATAGGCCTCGATGATGTCCCCGATCTTGATATCATTGTAGTTTTCCAGGCCTGCCCCGCATTCGTAATCCTTGGCCACTTCCTTGACGTCGTCCTTGAAGCGCTTCAAGGAGCCGAGCTTTCCAGTGGTGATGACCACGCCGTTTCGCAGCAGGCGGACCATTGCGTTGCGCTTCAGCTTGCCGTCCAGGACAAAACAGCCGGCAATGGTCCCGAACTTGGGCACACTGAAAGTCTCCCGGACTTCGGCTTGCCCAAGATAGACCTCGCGGGTGACCGGAGCCAGCATGCCGGCCATGGCTTCTTTGACATCGCTCACCAGCTGGTAGATGACGTTGTAGAAGCGGATATCCACTCCTTCCTCTTCTGCAAGGTCTTTGACCTTGGCAGTGGGCCGGACATTGAAGCCGATGATGACTGCAGAGGACGCTGCGGCCAGTTTGACGTCGGATTCAGTAATGGCCCCGATGCCCCCATGGATGATGTCCACCTTGACTTCAGGAGTGGCCAGCTTTTGCACCGAGTCGTGGATTGCTTCCAGCGAACCCTGGACGTCGGCCTTGAGAATCAGGTTGAGCACCTTGGCCTCTTCTTCGGCCTTGGCGGCAAAGAAGCTTTCCAGGGTGACCTTGGTTTCCTTGGCCAGCTCTCGTTCCCGGTGCTTGGTCTGTCTGGTTTCCGCGATCCGTTTGGCCACCTTGTCGTTTTCTACAGCCACGAATTCATCGCCTGCGTTGGGGACGCCCTCGAATCCCTGGATTTCCACCGGTGTGGCCGGGCCGGCCTGTTCGATTTTCTGGCCGAGATCGTTGAACAAGGCCCGGACCTTGCCGTGAAACAGTCCGCAGACGAACGGATCCCCGGTATGGATGGTGCCTTCCTGAATGAGGACGGTCCCCACCGGGCCCCGACCCTTGTCCAGTTTGGCTTCGACAATGTGGCCCCTGGCCCGTTTGTTTGGGTTGGCTTTGAGTTCCAGGACCTCGGCCTGCAGCAGGACTGACTCCAAAAGTTCATCAAGCCCGATCTTTTGTTTGGCCGAGATGTAGGAATACATGGTGTCGCCGCCCCATTCCTCGGAAACGAGCCCCTGCTCGGCCAGTTCACGCTTGACCCTTTCCAGGTCTGCATTGTCCTTGTCGATTTTGTTCACCGCTACGATGATCGGGACCTGAGCGGCCTTGGCATGGCTGATGGCCTCTTTGGTCTGGTCCATGACTCCGTCGTCAGCAGCCACGATAAGAATGACCAGGTCTGTGACCTGGGCTCCACGGGAGCGCATTTCTGTAAAGGCTTCGTGTCCAGGGGTGTCCAGGAAGACCATGGAGCCTCCCTTGGTCTGGACATAGTAGGCCCCGATATGTTGGGTGATTCCCCCGGCTTCGCCTGAAGCGATCTTGGATTTTCGGATGGCGTCCAGCAGGGACGTTTTTCCGTGGTCCACATGTCCCATGATAGTGACGACTGGAGACCTTGGGAGCTTGTCTTCAGGCTGGTCCTCTTTTTGGGGCAGAATGAATTCATCTTCAGAAAATCCAACCTTTTCGACTTCATAACCGAAATCTGCGGCCACAAGTGTTGCGGTGTCCACGTCAAGGGACTGGTTGATGGTGGCCATCACACCCAGGTTGAGGAGATCTTTGATGATCTCCTGGGCCTTGATGCCCATCTCGTGTGCCAGGTCCGAAACCCGGATGGCTTCTTCCATTTTGATCTTCCGCTTGGCGGCCTTGGCCGGCTGGGTGCTGGCCTGAGGTTCAGGCTGAAGAGGCTCCTGCCCTCTCTTTCTCTTGCCCTTGGCCGTTTTTCCACCGGTCTTGTCCTTGATATCAGTGGTTTTCTTCTTCTTCCAGTCGACCTTGTTCTTTCGGGCTTCCGACTCATCGTACAGCCCGGACACATCGACAGTCCGCTTGTCCTTTTTCTTCTTTTTCTTGGCAGCCTCTTTCTGCTTGTCGTCTTGAGGCTTTTCCGCCGCCGGGGCTGCGGTCTGTGGAGGTTTGGGTGCAGGTTCGACCGGGACTTCTGGACGGGAAATAACCGTCACGCTAGGAGGAACGTCCTTCTTTTTTCTGGACTTCTTCTTCCGTTTGGATCTGGTTTTGGATTCAGCAGTCTCTTCCTGCTCCTGCTCCAGTTCCTGTTCTGCAGCTTCAGGCTCGGTCCCCGCCTCAGTCAATTCTTCAGAAGGGGCAGCTTCAACTTCAGAGGGAGCTTCAGCCCTTTCTTCCCGGGGAGAGGGCTCTTCAGCCTTCACTTTCTGAGCAGAGGATGTTTCAGCAGCTTCGGGGGGCTGTTCTGCTTCCTGCGGAGCAGCTTCTTGGGATTCCTGGGGTTTCTTGACCCGTTTCCGGCGACGGACGATCACCCCTGAAGAAGTGAGCGTGTGTTTGGAAGGTGCACTTTGAGATTTGTCGTGCATTTTAGCCCGGACCATCTCCACTTCTTCATCTGTCAGTCCGCTCATGTGGCTTTTGACTTGGATGTCTTCGTCTCTCAGCATTTGAATCAGCTCCTTGTTGGATATGCCGAGTTCAGCTGAGAGCTCTCGTACGCGCATTGTTGTGGTCATTCTTTACCCCCTACACTTCTTCGGCCATCCCCGGAGAGTGAAGAACCTCTTTTGGCACTCACTTTGTGAGCAGACATACAATCCCCGACCGGGCAAAAGCTGTTCAGGGTCGGGTTGAAGTGTGACTTCTCCTGCAGATGTGCGTGTACAAACATAACGATTGAGTTCATTTTTGAAGAGCCGCCTGCGGCAGACAATGCACATTCGTATCGGGGCCTGCTTGTTGTTCATGATATCGTGGTCTGTCTCATGCAGCTGCTTCGTCCATGAGAGAATCCACCGAACCGCGGATGGTCCTCGTATGAAACTCAGCTGTTGGGGAAGGCCAAACCGCTTCTCTTCGGCTTCAAATGGTGCGGGGCCTTGGTGTGACACGCAGCTTGGCCAGCCTGGAGAGATGAACCGGCTCTGGAGAGGATGCCCCCACTGGGTGCACCTCTGTTCACTCATCGGGTCTTGAGGCCTTCGTTCAGCGGCCCGGCCTTCCCCGCCCGGCGTATTCGTCGAATAAGGTCCGGCCATGTCAGTTTCTTTCTTGATCAAACTGGCAGATTGAACCCCAGAGCTATCAATCATTGAATTCAGCTTTTATTAATCAAAATCAAAAGGATATAGATCAGCGCAGCCAGAGGCTGCGCTGACTTCAGATTCAGGAAACGTGCCTGATCCGGGAGGAACAAACCGGTCATTCTTCCTCTGGGCCGCTCTCCTGTTCAGGCAGCTCTGTTTTGCTCTCATAGGTCCCAAGCAGGTTGAGCGCTGAACGGAGGTCGGAAATTTTTTCAGCGTTCATGCCCTCAAGGGCTTCCAATTCAATGTCGCTGGCCTGGTAGAGATCCTGCAGCGAGGTGTAGCCGGCGGAGATGAACTTGTCTGCTGAAAGCCCGGTCACATGGCTGATCTGTTCCATTTCCTGCCGATTGGAGCTCGATTCCCCATAGCGGCTCTCGCTGATGATGTCGATATGCCACCCAAGCAGCTTGCTGGCCAGCTTGACGTTCTGACCCTTGCGGCCAATGGCCAGGTGATACTGATTGTCCGGAACGACGACCTCAAGGGCTTTGTCTTCTTCATCCACAGTGATGCTCGAAATTCTGGCCGGGGAGAGGGCGTTCACTGCATAGGTGGTGATGTCGGGATTCCAGAGGACGATATCAATTTTTTCCCCTTTGAACTCCTGGACCACCTTGTTGATGCGGGAGCCTCTGACGCCCACGCAGGCTCCCACCGGATCTACGTCCCGGTCATGAGAGAGCAGGGCCACTTTGGCTCTGTATCCCGGGTCCCGGGCAATGCCCATGATTTTGATCGTTCCGTCACTGATTTCCGGGACTTCAATCCTGAACAAGGCTTCCATGAAGTCCGGGTGTGAACGGGAGAGCACCACCTGCGGCCCCCGGCCCTCTTTGCGCACGTCGATGATATACCCCTGAATCCTGTCGCCCCGCCGGTAATGCTCCTTGGGAACCTGTTCCTCTTTGGGCAGAACAGCTTCTGTCCTTCCCAGGTTGATGATCCATCCGGCCCTGTCTCTGCGCTGGATCGTGCCGCTGATGATTTCGCCTTTGCGGTCGATATATTCTTCGTAGATGATTTCCTGTTCAGCATCCCGCATTCTTTGAATGATGACCTGCTTGGCCGATTGGGCCGCAATCCGCCCAAGATTCTCCACCTCGAGCTTGAAACCGAGCTCGTCTTCCAGTTCCACATTGGGGTCGATGCTCAGGGCCTCTTCCAGGCTGATCTCTGTCGATGGATCCTCGATTTCTTCCAGGACGACCTTGAACTGGTAGACTTCAATGTCTCCTGTCTCCTCGTTGAAGTTGACCTCGATATCCAGTTTGTTCTGAAATTTCTTGTTGACAGCGGCCCTGACTGCCTCTTCAAGCGTGTCGACCAGGACATCTCTGTCGATTCTCCGCTCCTTGCTGATGTGGTCGATAGACTTTTTCAGTTCAAGACTCATGGTCGGCCTCCAATGCGATCCCTGCAGGCAATGCACGCATGCGTGTCGTCAGTCCTTTTCAAAAACAAGGCGGGCCTTGTGGACCTTATTCCAGGGGATGTGAACGTCTTGGTTATCGGTTTGCAGAACGAGCTCTTCGTCATCGAGTCTGAGCAGTCTTCCTTTCCATTTTCTGCTGTTCTGGAGCGGCGCTGTCAGTTTGACCAGGACGACTCGCCCAACATAGGGCTCGAGCTGGTCAAAGGAGAAAAAAGGCCGCTCCAACCCGGGAGAGGAGACCTCCAGGGTATAAGGGCCAGGCACTGGGTCTTCAACGTCCAGGAGGACGTTCACATGCCTGCTCAATTCCGCACAGTCATCGATCGTGACCCCCTGCTCCGAATCCACGTAAATTCGAAGGACCCCCCCCTTGAGCGATGCCGGAATCTCGATGCCCCAAACAGTCAGGCCCAGTGAAGAGGCAACGGGGGCAATGAGTTCCAGGAGTCTGGTGCGCAAAGATTCCTGAGTCATACAGTCCTGGGCAGCAAAAAAAAGGTGGACCGTTGGGCCCACCCCTACAAACACTACCTTTTCGTACCTTAGGAGTGGAGCGGGTGACGGGATTCGAACCCGCGACACCAAGCTTGGGAAGCTTGTACTCTACCAACTGAGCTACACCCGCTCGAAAGATGATCAATGCCATTCTTAAAGGACTTTGTCAAGAGTCAGCGCAGCCTTTGGCAAAGCTGACAGGTCGATGGTTGAGGTTGGATGGTTGAGGGAAGAAAATTGTCTTGGTCTCGAAATTGCAAGATTCTTGTCCCAGGAGGTTCGTTCCTATGCAGGACAGCGTGTACAATGCCCTTTTCGGGTCCCTGAATCAAGAGCACAAGCTGAATATCATTTCCAATAATTTGGCCAATGTGAATACCTCAGGCTTCAAAAAACAAGCCCTGTCTTTCGAGCAGGTCCTGGATCATTTTGCCCATGATTTCGCCGACCCTCATCAAAGCCTTCGCGGCGGAGTGCTGTGGCCCGAAGCGGATCAGATGAGCCAGCCCAGGATCAGCGAGTCCAGGACCGTTTTCCAGCAGGGGGCCGTCAAGCAGACCGGCAATGCCCTGGATTTGGCTCTTATGGGCGAGGGCTTTTTCAAGATCCAGACGCCTGAGGGGCAGCGATTCACTCGGAACGGCCATTTTTCCCTGTCAGCAGAGGGAGCAATTGTGGACAGCCATGGAAATGAGCTCCTGGGTGACAGCGGACCGATGCGAGTTCCGCCTCAAGCCCATATTTCCATCACCCCTGATGGCGGCCTTGCGGTCAACGGTGAGGGTGTGGGTCAAATCTCTGTATCTACTGTCAGCGATTTGAATGCCCTGGAGAAGGTGGGCAACAACCTGTACCAGCTTCCTGAAGACAGTGACGCCAGGGAAATACAGGCCGACGACGCTGAAGTGGTTCAAGGGGCGCTGGAGCAGTCCAATGTGAATGCTGTTGTGGAGATGGTCCGCATGATTGAGACCCTGAGAACTTTTGAAGCCTGTCAAAAAATCATGTCCAGCTCCAATGACCAGGAGTCCCGAATGATCAACAAACTCGGAAACCCAAGCTAAGGAGGCAATCCATCATGATGCGATCCCTGTGGACAGCAGCTTCGGGCATGGTGGCCCAACAGCTGAACATCGATACCATCTCCAACAACCTGGCCAATGTGAACACCATGTCCTTCAAGAGGAGCCGGGCTGAGTTTGAAGATCTGATGTACCAGACCCTGAACATAGCCGGAAATCAGAATCAGGCCGGGAATCGTGCCCCCACAGGTCTCCAGGTGGGGATGGGGGTCAGACCGACCACGACGCACAAGTTTTTCCAACAGGGGGATTTTCAAAACACCGGCAACCCCCTGGACGTGGCCATCGAGGGCGAGGGCTTTTTCCAAGTGGATATGAACGGGCAGACCGCCTACACCCGGGCCGGAAGCTTCAAGCTGGACGGGAACGGGCAGCTGATGACCTCCAAGGGCTACACCCTGCAGCCGGCCTTCAATGTCCCCCAGGAAACAGAGAATGTGGTCATCTCCAATGACGGTCATATTGCAGCCCTTGATTCCAGTGGCAACGAGCTGGCCGGGGCCGACATTCCAGTCTACCTCTTTGCCAACCCGGCCGGGTTGAACAGCATCGGCGGCAATCTCTATTTGGAAACCGAGGCCTCCGGGGCTGCCCAGGAGTCGATTCCCGGAATGGACAACGCCGGTCAGCTGACTCAGGGGTTTTTGGAAATGTCCAATGTGGAGATCGTGGAGGAGATGGTGAACATGATTGTGGCCCAGAGGGCCTTTGAGACCAATTCCAAGGCCATCACCAGCTCCGATCAGATGCTTCAGACCGCAAATCAACTGGTCCGCTGAGATGTTCCATAAAATCGATGTTCTATTCAGAGCTGTCCCTGTGATCTGCTGTCTCCTGGTCTGGGCTGCCTGTCCCGCCCAGGCCGAAGACGGGTGGATGATCAAGGTCAAAAACGTGGCGGTGGCCCAGGGGGACAGGGTGGTCTTCAGCGAGATCGCAGCACCGCTGGAGGCCCTGGACCAGAACGAATGGCGGTCCCTGAAAGACACCAGGCTCTGGAAATCACCCCGGGAAGGCCAGCGTCAATCGATCCCCAAGTCTCGACTCAGAGATCTGCTGGGCCAGTACATCGGCTCGCTGGCCCATTACTGCATCCTTCCAGGACGGCTCGTGGTCCAGGGTCAGGGCCGGGTGGCTGACCAGGACCATATAGCCGGAATCGTCCGATCCTTTCTGAAGAAGGAAGTCGCCTCCTGGGAGGGCGAGGTTCGAATCAGAAAGATGAGGCTGCCCGGCCACGTCTTTTTTGACCGGGAGGAATCTTCCCTCAGATGCAGCATGTCCTCTGGGCTCAAGCCGGGGCAGAACGCTTTGACTCTTGAGGTCATGGACGCCAGGGGCCAGGTCTCCAGAAAGCTGTCGGCAAGCGTTTTTGTGGATCTGTGGAAGACCGTCCCCTGTGCCTCCAGGCCGCTGAAGAGGCTGGAGACCGTGAATCACGAAGCCATCCGCTTTGAGAAGAAGAACATGGCCTATCTGCCTTATGAGACCTGGGACGGCCGGGGGGGGCCGTGGAGGATGAAGAGAACGGTGGGGACGGGTCAGGTTCTCTATGCCAGGAATCTGGAGGCACTGCCTGCGGTGAGCAGAGGGGATGAAGTGACTCTCTTTTTCAGAGGCCGCTCCATCAGGCTCCGGGTCCCGGCTCAGGTCCTGGAAGACGCCAATATCGGAGATTCGGTCAAGGTCAGGAATCTCCAGAGCCGTCAGGAGGTGCTGGCCAGAGTGGAAGACAGCACCACAGTGGTCGTCAATTGAAGACAGACAAAGACAGGACCAATCATGCGAATTTTTCGGCTCCAATTGAAATCGGTTCTCGTTCTGTCCCTTATGGGGCTGTTCGGGGGGCTTTTCAGCGCATGCGCCCCAGTTCATGAGACAAGCACGGCAATGCCGGAGTTGGGGGCCCCGCCCCCGGAGAAGATCGATCCGGCCGGCAATCCAGGCTCCCTGTTCAAGCCCAGCCAGGCCGACTACCTGTTTGCGGACAATCGGGCCACCCGGGTCGGGGACATCGTACTGGTGAACATTGTCGAGATGTCTGAGGCTATAAGTGAATCCGAGACCACGGCAGACAGGTCGTCCAGTCTGGATTTCGGGGTGAACAGCTTTTTCGGCCAAGATCAATTCATGGGCCTGCCCGGGGAAATCGGGGACACGCCCCTGGTCAAGGCCGGATCGACCAACGAGTTTGAAGGTGAAGGCGAAACCTCGCTCCAGACTCAGGTCACGGCCACTGTGGCCGCCCGTGTGGTCCGGGTCCTGCCCAACGGACTGATGCAGGTCCGGGGTGTTCGCGAGGTCCGGGTCAATGGGGAGAATCAGATCATCGCCGTCAGCGGGTTGATTCGGGCCAGGGATATCGGGCCGGAGAACGCCATCAGCTCCAACCAGCTCGCGGACGCCAAAATCGAGTACTATGGCCAGGGTATTCTGGCAGATACGCAGCGTCCTGGCTGGATGACCCGAATGCTGAACAATGTCTGGCCGTTTTGATAAGGAGTTGTGCTGACCATGCTTGTACGATTGTTGACCAGGGCCTGCCCGCTCCTTCTCCTGACCGGGCTCGTGCTGTCCGGGATCGGCCCTGACCGGGCCGGGGCGGTCAGGCTCAAAGACATCGCCACCTTCAGCGGAGTCAGGGCCAATCAGCTCGTTGGGTACGGCCTGGTGGTCGGGCTGTCAGGCACCGGCGATCAGAGGGGTTCGAAGTTCACTGTCCAGTCCATCGCCAACATGCTGGAGAACATGGGGGTCAGGGTGGGCAAGGACGATATCAGGCCCGAGAACGTGGCCGCAGTCATGGTCACAGCCAAAATGCCGGTCTCAGCCAGGCCCGGGTCCAGGCTGGACGTCACTGTGTCATCTGTGGGCGATGCCGAGAGCCTCCTGGGAGGGGTGCTTCTGATGACCCCTTTGAAAGGGGTCGACGGTGAGGTCTACGCCCTGGCCCAGGGGCCGCTGGCCCTGGGTGGGGTTTCCGCCGGAGGCCAGGCAGCAGCTGCGGCCAAGAACTTTACGACTGTGGGCAAGGTCCCCGGGGGGGCCGTGGTCGAGCGGCCGGTGAAGTTTCAGTTCAACAGACAGGACCGGATCACGGTCAATCTTGAAGTCCAGGACTTCTCAACTACGGAACGCGTGGTCCAGAGCCTGAACAGATCCCTGGGCGGTGAATTTGCCAGGGCCGAGGACATTGCCACCATCGAGCTGCAGATACCGAAGCCCTATCAGGGACGGCTGGTGCCCTTGATGGCCTCGCTGGAAAACATCCAGGTCCGCCCGGATCACAGGGCCAGGGTGGTGGTGGATGAAAAGACAGGGACCATCGTCCTGGGCAGCAATGTCCGGCTCTCTCCAGTGGCCGTGGCCCAGGGAAACCTCCAGGTCGTGGTCCAGGAGGAGCCGCAGGTCTCTCAGCCGGCCCCTTTCAGTGCCGGGGAAACCGTGGTGGTCCCCAGGACAAATGTCGAAATCAGTGAACAGGAAAACAGGTTGACCATGATGCAGGGGGCCAAGCTCCAGGAGCTGGTGGACGGCTTGAATGCCATCGGAGCCACGCCTCGGGATCTGATCTCCATCCTGCGGACCTTGAAGTCTGCCGGGGCCCTGCATGCTGAGCTGGAGGTGCATTGATGTCAGCTTTGCCTTTGGCCGGGCTCGCATGAAACTTCCTTCCCGGAGTCTGTTCTATGCCGATAGACCTGGCCCCAGGGCCG
>CAYOID010000044.1:0-27641 GCA_964403955.1 uncultured Desulfohalobiaceae bacterium
TCGAGCGAGTCTGCGAGCGGGCGTGAGAAATCTCTTTTCTTTGTGCTCCTGCTTCAGGACGGTTCCCCCCTGTGCCCTGTGTGGGTAAAGGCCCGGCCGCCTGCCGGGCTGATTTCAGATTCTGCACAAACATTGTGCAGAATCTGACTTGACACGGTCGTGACATTATGGAATGGTTCGACCATTCTAATGCTCAGAAAGGTGAACGTGCCATGAAACAGTGTCCATCTTTTCAACCCTTGACCTGTCAGCCAGGCCAGAGGTCTGGCTGACACAGAAGGCCATGTTCCGACCAGCCAGGCAGAACAAGGTCTTCCAGGACGTGGTGGACCAGATCGAGGAGGCCATCCTTTCCAGGCAGCTCAAGCCCGGGGATGTCCTTCCAGCCGAGCGGGAGCTCAAGGACATGCTCCAGGTCAGCCGAGGCACCCTGCGGGAGGCCTTCCGGGTCCTGGAGGAAAAGGGCCTGATCGACATCAAGCTGGGCACCGGCGGCGGGGCGGTGATCAAGGACCCTTCCTACGAACCGGTCAGCGAAAGCCTGGCCCGCTTGATCCGCCACCAGAAGGTCTCTCTGGCCCACCTGGCCGAATTTCGAAGCGGCGTGGAAGGTGAAGTCGCGGCCCTGGCCGCCCGGAGGGCAACTCCGGACGACATCAAGGTTCTGGAGAACCTGCTCCAGAGGACCAGGCACTTCACAGAACAGGGCCAAGACAGGTCCCAGGAGTTCCTGGAAGCTGACAAGCAAATCCACCTCAAGCTGGCTGAAATCACCGGCAACCCCATCTACCACTTTGTCCACCTCTCTGTGCACGACAACATCGGCCGGTACTACGAACGCTACCTGACCATGGACGACAGTGAAATGCTCGAAAACTTCCAGGACCTGGAGAGTATTGTCCAGGCGGTTGCAAAGGGACACTCCGAGGAAGCCAGAAGGCTGGCCGTGGACCATGTGTATCGTTTCAGCAGCTACATGCAGAACTCGCTCCTGCCCCGGGACCGCCCTGTAAGGAGTTCGTGAGATACGTCAAAAACAAGAACGACTCGAGTCCTCTCTGAATTATTGCGGCTGCATGTGTGCTTTTACAGCCGCATCGTATTCACAACCAATAGTTTTCAGCTTTGCAACTGGCAAAGCTGAAAAGGGGAAGGCCTATGACTTTGTTCGACCAGCTCATCTCCAAGACCATCATGTACGTCCCTGGCCCTCTTGTCGGCATCTTTGCCAAAAAGTACATCGCGGGCCCCACCTTGCAGGATGCGGTCCAGGTCAGCCGCGACCTGAACAAGCAGTCCATCAAGACCACCATCGATGTCCTGGGGGAGTTCATCACCACCAAGGACGAGGCCACCGCCTTCAAGCAGCAGGCCCTGGAGGTTTTGACCACCATCGACAAGAGTGGTATTGACGCCAATCTGTCCATCAAGCCCACCCAGATGGGTCTGAAGCTGGACAAGGCCTTTGCGTTTGAAAACATCGAAGAGATCGTCTCCTATGCCAAGAGCCTTGGCAACTTCGTGCGCATCGACATGGAAGACATCTCCTGCACCGACGACACCCTGGAGATCTACAACCGGTTGCGCAAGGACTACCCCGCCCACGTGGGCACAGTGCTCCAATCCTACCTCAGGCGCACGATCAAGGACATCCTTTCCCTGCAGGACCAGCCCATGAACATCCGGCTGTGCAAGGGCATCTACCGCGAACCGCGGGAGCACGCCTACAAGCACCCGGATGTGGTCAACATGAACTACGTCTACGGCCTGGAGAAGCTCTTCCAGGCCAGGGCCTACACCGGCATCGCCACCCACGACTCCAGGCTGGTCTTCGAAGCCACCCGGCTCATCGAGAAACACGGCCTGAGCCACGATGACTACGAGTTCCAGATGCTGCTCGGCGTTGACGAGCAGATGCGCAAGATCATCGTTGACCAGGGCCATCGTCTCCGGGTCTATGTCCCTTACGGACGTTCCTGGCTGCCCTATGCCAAGCGGCGGCTCAAGGAAAACCCGGATATCGCCAAACACGGCTTGAGGCAGATCTTGAGGCTGGACAGGAAGTCAGCCTGAAACGTCAACCATTCAGGAGGGTTTTGGAATGGAAAACGCATCACTCACAGCAGCAACCTGGCTCTGGCTTCTCATTCCCATGCCACTGGTTGTGGTCCTGTCCTTCGTGAACCTCTTTGTCAGAAAGAAGGAGGACTAAAGATCATGAATGCACCAACACTGTCTGCTTTTATTGTCTACCTCATCGTCCTGTTGAGCATCGGGATCTTCTTCTATCTGCGCACCAGCAACTTATCCGACTATGTCCTGGGCGGCCGCGGGCTCAACCCCTGGGTCACGGCCCTGAGCGCCGGGGCCTCGGACATGTCCGGCTGGCTGCTCCTGGGCCTGCCCGGGGCCATGTACGCCGGGGGGATGAACAACCTCTGGATCGCCGTGGGCCTGTCCATCGGGGCTTTTTTGAACTGGCAGTTCGTGGCCAAAAGGTTGCGCACCTACACCGAGGCGGCCAGCGACGCCATCACCCTGCCCGACTACCTGGAAAACCGCTTTTACGATACCTCCCGGGTGCTCCGGGTCATCTCGGCCCTGGTCATCCTGATCTTCTTCACCATCTACGTCTCATCGGGACTGGTGGGCGGGGCCATCCTGTTTGAACAGAGCTTCGGCATGAGCTACCAGTCCGCCCTGTGGATCGGATCCCTGGTCATCGTGAGCTACACTTTCCTGGGCGGTTTCATGGCCGTCAGCTGGACCGACTTCATTCAGGGGACCCTGATGTTTTTGGCTCTCTTGATCGTGCCCTACATCACCGTGCAACTCATAGGCAGCTGGGGCGAGGTCACGGCCCAGGTCGGGGCGATCGATCCCGAGTACCTGGACGCCTTTTCCGGAATGAGCTTTTTGGGCATCATCTCCCTGATGGCCTGGGGGCTTGGATACTTCGGACAACCCCATATCCTGGCCCGGTTCATGGCCATCAAGCGGCCGGGGGCCGTGCCTGTGGCCCAGACCGTGGGCATGACCTGGATGGTCGCCGGGCTCTTCGGGGCCATCTTCACCGGTTTTGCCGGGATCGCCTACTTTGCCGACGCCCCCCTGGAGAACTCGGAAACGGTCTTCATCGCCCTGGTCCAGGTCGTGACCAACCCCTGGATCGGCGGCATTCTCCTGGCAGCCATCCTCTCGGCCATCATGAGCACCGTCGACTCCCAGCTCCTGGTCTGCTCCAGCGCCATTGCCGAGGACTTCTACAAGCAGATCCTGCGCAAGGAAGCGAAGCGTAACGAGCTGGTCTGGATCGGGCGCATATCAGTCATCGCCCTGGCCCTGATCGCTACCTCCATCGCCTCCAACCCGGACAGCAAGGTCCTGGACTTGGTGGCCTATGCCTGGGGCGGCTTCGGGGCCTCTTTCGGCCCGGTGGTCATCCTTTCCCTGTTCTGGAAGCGGATGACCAGGAACGGGACCCTGGCCGGAATGATCGTCGGGGCCCTGACCGTGATCGTCTGGAAGCACCTTTCCGGAGGGCTCTTCGACCTCTACGAGATCCTGCCCGGATTCATCCTGTGCACCATAACGATCATCGTGGTCAGCCTGATGGGTCAGGAGCCTTCCAGGGAGACCCAGGCCCAGTTCGAGTCCATTGCCTGAACAATGAAAGCCCAAGCATCGGGCTTGGGCTTTCACTTTTTCCATTTGCACAGGGTCTGTCATATCTGACAGGCCTTTGTGCTTTGAGAGCCGTTGTCACTTTGAAAGCACCTGTGCTATTTTCATGTGCGAGTCTCCACAGATTTTCAAGATTCAGAAAAACAGCTCTACGACAAAAACCTTTGCAAAGGAGTCGGGTATGACCTCGCTCAAACAGAAAACCCTCACAAGCATCAGCTACGACAAGCCTGAAATCGTGCATGGCTATGCCAATCAAACCCTGAAAGTCAACCTCAGCGATCACTCCTTCGAGTTCAAGCCGGTCTCCCAGAACATGAAAGACACCTTCACCGGGGGAAAAGGGTTCGACCTCTGGCTGCTGTGGAATGCAGTCACCCCGGAAACCAGATGGAACGACGAGGAGAACGCCTTGTGCATCGCCTCCGGGCCCATGGGGGGAACCCCGATCTATCCGGGATCCGGCAAGTCCATTGTGACCTCCATCTCCCCCCTGACCGGTTCGGTCATGGATTCCAACGTGGGCGGGCACTTCGGCCCTTTTCTCAAGTTTTCCGGGTTCGATGCCCTGGAGGTCACCGGCAAGTCCAAGGAAGACCTGGTCCTGGTCATCGACGGGATCGAGAAGACCCTGTCCCTGCAGAAAGTTGAAGGCCTGCCCGAGGACGCCTACGACACCTCCGAGCTCTTGACCCATCACTTCGCAGACGGCAAGCCCAAAAACGTCTCCGTGGTCACCACCGGCCCTGGGGCCAAACACACCTTTTTCGGCTGCCTGAACTTTTCCTTCTACGACTCCAAGCGCAAGCTGACCCGCTACAAGCAGTCCGGACGCGGCGGCATGGGCACGGTCTTTGCCGACAAGGGGCTCAAGGCCATCGTGGCCAGGACGGACTCGGTATCCGTGGACGCCAACAACCCGGCAGACAAGGAGGCCCTGAAGACCTGCGCCAAGGCGCATCAGTCCAACATCGTCAACCTGGACCCCAAGCAGAACCAGATGGCCAAGGGCGGGACGACCTTCCTGACCATGATCATGAACGACCACGACCTGCTGCCCACGCACAACTTCCGCTACGGCTCCCATTCCCAGGCCCCCAACCTCGGGGCCAACGTCTTCCGTCGCCTGTTCGATCCCGGTTTTGACGGATGCTGGTATGGATGCACCGTGTCCTGCTCCCACGGGGTCAAGGACTTCGTGCCCCTGACCGGGCCGTTCAAAGGCCGCAAGGTTTATGTGGATGGTCCGGAATACGAGACCATTGCCGGCGTGGGGTCCAACCTGGGCATCTTCGACCCCTTTACCGTCCTGGAGCTGAACTTCTACTGCGACGCCTACGGCCTGGACACCATCTCCATCGGCACAGCCGTGGCCTTTGCCATGGAGTGCTTTGAGAGCGGGCTGATCACAACTGAGCACACCGGCGGGATGGACCTGTCCTTTGGAAACCGCACCTCGGCCCTGGAGATCCTGCACCAGATGGCCAGGGGCCAGGGCTTCGGAATCGTTATCGGCCAGGGCATCCGAAAGATGAAAAAGAAGTTTGCCGATGAGTTCGGGGCTGATGCCGGGGCCATGCAGGACTTCGGCATGGAGTGCAAGGGTCTGGAGTTCGCCGAGTACGTGACCAAGGAATCGCTGGCCCAGCAGGGCGGCTTCGGGCTGGCCCTCAAGGGTCCCCAGCATGACGAGGCCTGGCTCATCTTCCTGGACATGGTCCACAACTTCATGCCCACCTTTGAGCAGAAAGCCGAGGCCCTGCACTGGTTCCCCATGTTCCGGACCTGGTTCGGACTGTGCGGGTTGTGCAAGCTTCCCTGGAACGACATCGTGCCCGAGGATAACAAGGACACCCCGGAACCGGCCAAGGTCGTGGGGCACGTCAAGCTCTACGCCCAGTACTTCTCCTCAGTGACCGGAAAAGAGGTCGGTCCCGACGACCTGATCACCATGAGCGAAAAGGTCTACAACTTTCAGCGCGTCTTTGCCCTGAAAATGGGCTTCGGAACCAGAGAGCACGACGTCATCCCCTACAGGGCCGTGGGACCGGTGACCGAGCTGGAGTACGAGTCCAGGCAGGAGCGGTACGATACCGAGCTCAAGGACAAGCACGGGGTGGACATCTCCGGCATGACCACTACAGACAAGGTGGCCAAGCTGCGCGAGCTCAGGGAAGGGCTGTACGAGCAGCTCGTGGATGCCGTGTACATGAGGCGCGGCTGGACCCCGGAGGGCATCCCCACCGTGGCCACGGTCAAGCGGCTGGGGCTGGATTATCCCGAGGTCCTGGAGGTGCTCAAGGCCCACGGAGTGACTGCATGACGATCACGGTCAACGACCGGACAATGGAGTGGTTTGAGGGCATGACTGTGAGCGATGTACTCCAGCGGATCGATGACGACTTCCCCTATGCCGTGGTCCGCATCAACGAGACGCATGTCTCCAGGCCCAACTTCGAGACCACTCCGGTTCCGGATCAGGCTGAGGTCTATCTCATCCCTATGGTTTCCGGGGGCTGACCCCTGGAAACCATGACTTTTGGTGCTGTTTGAGGAGCTCAGAATCACATGGGCGGGGACTCGTTGCCGGAGACCATTGCCGGACGCAGCCTGGTCCACAAGGATCACACCGGGGAAGAGATCAGTGTTTTGCCGGAAAGCGCGGCCCTGGCCCTGGTCGATGACCTTGGCGCTGATCTGGCGGACATCTACCAGGCCGCCCTGGCCCAGGACATTCTTCCCGAGCGCTACCTGCGCAACCGCACTTCTATTTCCATGGCCGAACAGCTGCGCCTGGCCAGGTCCAGGGTCGCGGTCATCGGGGCCGGAGGGCTGGGCGGGCAGGCCCTGCTCTGCCTGATCAGGCTGGGCATCGGCCATCTGCATGTGGTGGACCCGGAAGTGTTCGAGGCCAGCAACCTGAACAGGCAGGCCCTGTGCACGGTTGACTCCCTGGGTCGGGCCAAGGCTGAAGCGGCCAGGGACATGGCCGCAGCCATCAATCCCGGCGTCCGGGTCACCCCTTGGCAGGAAAAACTGAGCGCAGACAATGCACCATCGGTTCTGGAAGGCGCTGAGGTGATCGTGGACGGACTGGACTCGATTCAGGACAGGTTCACCCTGGAAGCGGCGGCCAAAAAGCTTTCCATCCCCCTGGTGCACGCAGCCATTGACGGCTTTGTGGCCCAGGTGATGACCATTTTTCCCACCGACCCCGGGCTGCAGCTCCTCTACGGTCAGGAACGGACCACCCCGGCCTCCCCGCTGGGCAACCCGGTCTTTGCCCCGCACCTGGCCGCAACCCTGCAGGCCATGGAGGTGCTGAAAATCCTGCTCAACCGAGGCAAACCAGCCAGAAACGGCATGATCTCGGCCGACCTGGAGTCAGGGGATTTCTCCCAATTTTCTTTTGGGGGCTGAGAGGATGACCTCTCAGCCCCCAAAAGAAAATTGCCATAATTTCACGAATCAATCTGGGCCTCCGCGCCCGCTAGCCTCCGAGCTCCCTGCTCCGCTCGGTCGCCGCCAGCACGGCATCGATGATGGCGCTTCGGGTCGCCCTGCGGTCCAGCTCCAGCATGCCGGCGCTGGAGGTCCCCCCCGGCGAGGTGACCATCTCCCTCAAGACCGTGGCTGACAGCCCGCTCTGGCCGGACATGGCCACGGCCCCCTCGAACAGGGCCTGGATCATGTCCTGGGACTGCTGCCTGGGAAACCCCAGGGCCACTCCAGCCTCGATCATGCTCTCCATGAAGTAGGCCACATAGGCCGGCCCGGTGCCCAGCAGCCCGGTGAAGGCGTCAAAGAACTCCTCCCGGATGACATGGACCTGGCCCAGCTCGCGAAACCGGATCTGGATGAACTCTTTCTGGTCGGCGGACAGCTTCTTGTCGTCGTAGCACAGGGCAAAGACCCCGGCTCCGACCATGGCCGGCGTGTTGGGCATGACCCGGACTACCGGGCAGGTGTGGCCGCTCCATTGAGCCAGGGTTTCCCGCCGGATTCCGGCGGCAATGGAGATCAGGCACTGGTTCTTCTGCAGGTCGGCCGAGATGATCCCCAGCAGCTCCTGCATCTGCTGCGGCTTGACCGCCAGGACGATGTAGTCGCTGAGCACCACCAGCTCCCCGATGGAGTCCTTGATCTCCAGACCTGTGGCCTCGGCCACCTTGTGGGCCTGTTTGGGATTGACGTCGTATCCGATCAGGTTCAGGGAATCCTTGCCGGTCCACCCTTTGATCAGGGCCCCACCCATATTTCCAAGTCCTATGATCCCAAGCGTGGTCATCGCGCAACAACCTCTAGCTGGTTAAAAAAGTAAGCGATTTCGATTGCCGCGTTTTCAGGGCTGTCCGAGCCGTGGACCGAGTTCTTTTCAATATCCAGAGCAAACTGCTTGCGAATGGTCCCCTCGGCGGCCTCGGCCGGATTCGTGGCCCCCATGAGCTCCCGGTAGCGGGCAATGGCCTGGTCTCCCTCCAAAAGCGATACCACGGCCGGCCCGGAACACATGTAATCGGTCAGGCTGTCGAAAAAGGGGCGCTCCTTGTGCACGGCATAGAACCCCTGGGCCTGCTCCTTGGTCATGTGGACCATCTTCATGGCCCTGACTTTCAGCCCACTGGCCTCGATCTGGCCCAGAATCCGTCCGGTCAGGTTGCGTTCTACTGCATCAGGCTTGATGATCGAAAGGGTCTGCTCTGTCATTTGTTCCTCCAATATTTGTCAGATTTGTCTCTGGCAAAGCTGACAAATATCTGCTTGATTTTTGATGGAAAATTACATCACCAATTCGCTGACCCGGCAGAGCTCAACCCGGCCGTCCCTTTTGGCGGACCAGCTCTGCAGAGCGCTCAGGGTTTCCGGGTAGGGGTGGCCGATGGCCACAGCCCGGCCTATTTTTCTGGCCAGTTGTTCAGCCTTTTGTAGCTGAAACAGGATAGCCTCTTCCCGCTGCTCATTGTCAATAAAGATATCCCTGCTGACCACCGGAACCCCCATCCGGCGTCCCAGGTCCCGGGCCACGCTTTCCGGCGAAGTCAGGCTGTCCATGAAGAACAGGCCTCTGTTCTTGACCTCCTGGAGCACCACATCCATGCCCCGCACATCGGCTGTGAAACGGGAACCCATATGGTTGTTCACCCCAACCAGGCCTGGAACCTGACGGAAGTCCTTCTGAAGCATATCCCGAAGCTCGTGCATGCTCATGGCCACAAACAGACCGCCCGGGCCGGGGTTGGCATCGGGGTAGCCCTTGGGCTCCATGGGCAGGTGAAGCATGATGTCCACTCCCTTGGCCCTGCCCAGCCGGACTATGTCCTCGGTGTGGGTGGAAAAGGGCAGAATGGACAGGGTGACCTTGTTCCCCAGGGTCTGAATCAGGGTTCTGGCCTTGCGCAGATCCTCTCCAAGATCGTCGATCACGATGCACAATCTGGGCTTTTCCTTGCCTTGGACCTGGACTTTCGGGGCCTTCGGGGCCGTGAGCTCCAGGCCGTGAGTGGCCAGGCCAAAGATGAGGATCTCCCAGGAACGGCCGCCCTGCTCGCCCTGGTGCAGCGTAACATCGTCGGTCCAGTCCTTCAGGGTCCTTTTGAAGCGCTCAAAAAAGGCCTCCCGGCTGGATTGGTCCAGATTCAGGACCAGGGACTGATAATAGTAGTCCTGATGCCCGTTGGACTTGTGAACCACATCTTCATGCTGGAGCCGGTCCGGGTCTATGCCCTCCATGATCAGGCTCTGCACCAGTGCCAGGTCCACCTGGCGAATCTTCTGGTCCAGCTCTTCCTGCAGGGCCTCTTCGTACATCCGGGCCGCATCACTGCCTGAAGCCACTTTTCTGCGGATCTGCGGGTCTTTGGACCTCTGGGCCGTGTCGCGGGGTTCGGGCCTGGACTGAGCCCTGGAAGAAGCTTGAGGCTTGGAATCGCTCCGGTGGGCAGTTTCAGGAGACTGGGCGGTCCGGACCTGATCTTTTTTGGGCTCGAGCACATCGAGTACGTAGATCAGGGACAAAGCGGTCAAGGCGACAACGCAGAAGCAGAACCCCAGCTTGATCTTGGTCCAGACGGTCAGTCGGGAGGTCTTTTTCTTGGCTGTCCGCTTCTTTGTGCTGGTCTTGGAGGTACGCTTCTTGTGTGCCATGCGGGCTTCAAAAAGCTCCAGCCCGGACGTTCCGGGCTGGAGCCAGAGCAATCAAGGTTCCCGGGAGCTGCTACAGCTGCAGCGACTGGATCACGGGCAGGCTCTTGACCAGCTGCAGGGCCATCCTGAGCTGGTTGTCCCTCTTGAGCATCATTGCTGCGTTGCCGTTGGTGCCTGAATCTCGCCCCTGAACCCCCTCGCGGCCGTTGTCCAGATGCCCTTCCAGGTCTTTTTCCCGCAGCATGGCAAAGGGCTGCTCAGCCGCTTCACCTTCCAGGGAAGGCACAAACGGAACTTCGAGATCAGGCACGATGCCTTCGGCCTGGATGGAACGGCCATTTGGCGTATAGTACCTGGCTGTGGTCAGCTTGATGCCTGATCCGTCCGCCAGGGGAATGATGGTCTGCACCGAGCCCTTGCCAAAGCTGCGTTCGCCTATGATCAGGGCCCGCTTGTGATCCTGAAGGGCTCCGGACACGATCTCCGAGGCCGAGGCCGAGCCCGCATTGATGAGCACGACCATGGGAACATCCACGTCCGACTCGCTGGCATGGGCTGAAAAGCTCATCTGGGCCTTTTCCTCCCTGCCCTTGGTGTAGACCACCTTGCCCTTCTCCAGAAAGGTGTCGGCCACTGACACGGCCTGGTTGAGCAATCCGCCTGGGTTGTTCCGCAGGTCCAGGACAATGCCCTGCATGACCGATTTGGGCTTCTCCAGGGCCTGCTCGAGCTCAGAGGTGGTGTTCTCGTTGAAGTTGGTGATCCGGAGATAGAGGTACCCTTCTTCCAGGATCTCGGACTTGACGCTGTGCATGGGGATAACATCCCGCTGCACGGTTATTTTTTCCGGCTTGGCCGCGCCCTTGTGCAGCACGGTCAGCTCCACCTCTGTCCCTTTGGGGCCGCGTATCTTGTGCACGGCGTCCATGATGGTGATGTCCTGGGTTATCTCTCCATCGATCTCCAGGATGATGTCCCCGGCCTTGAGACCGGCCTCAAAGGCCGGTGTATCCTCGATGGGCGAGACCACTGTCAACCGGCCGTTCTGCATGGTGATCTCAATGCCCACCCCGCTGAACTCACCTGAGGTCTCCGCCTGCATGTCCTTGAAGGCCTCCTTGTCCAGGTAGGCGGAATGAGGGTCAAGGCTGGTGATCATCCCCTCGATCGCCCCCCGGACCAGCTCGTCGCGGTCCACCTCCTGCACGTAGCTCTTCTCAATCAGATCCATGATCTGACTGAACTGCTTCAAGGTGGCGTATGGGTCGGTTGCCTTGGACAAGCTCGGCGTTCCAGCCAGAGCGCAGAGAAGAAACACAATGCCCACATAATGACTCAAACGCATAATCATCTCCACTTGGTTCTTGGATGTCGTGCTCACGACTCAGTCATTGCTCGCATAAATATCAGGCCGGGTCTAGCCTCTTTTGCCCAGCCACGGCCCTGGATCTATCGGACTCTTGCCTCTGCGCAGCTCAAAATAGAGCCCGGGTCCCTTTGTGGCCGGGTAAAACCCGGCCCTGCCGATCACTTCGCCTTTTTCCACGTCCTGGCCCACTTTGACCCCGGATTTGCCCAGGTAGGCATACAGGGAGTAGTAATGCTGGCCGTGGTAGATGATAACCACTCGGCCGAAACCCCGCAACATGTCGCTATAGACCACCTTGCCCCAGGAAACGGCCTGGACAGGGGCATTCTGGGACAGGGAGAAACCAAGCCCCTCATTCGGGGGATTCTCCTGCGGTGCATACCCGGCAATGAGATTGCCCTCGGCCGGCCAGGGCAGATAGCCTTTCAGGTCCTCAATCTCCCGGGAACGCAAAGTCTTGAGCTTGTATTCCAGGCCCTGGATAGTCTTCTCGATGCTGGCCAGCTGCTCTTCTTTGGCCAGCTTGCGGGCCCTGATCTGGTGCAGGCGGTTGACGAACTCCAATCGCTGCTTCAGGAGCTCGTCCTGGTCCGAGCTGATTGCGGCCAGGTGTTTTTCAGCTTCTTGGCGCAGCTCCTGCTGCTCGGCCAGATTGGCCTGCAGCTCCTTCCGGTCCTGCTCCAGCTCCTGCACCATGTCTTCAACCCGCTCGAAAATTGAGGCCAGCCAGGTGAAGCGCCTGTCAGCCTCGTCCCAGGACTGGACATCGTCCAACCGCCTGGTCTGGGTCTGGATGTACAAAGGCCACAGCCTCTCGACCATGTTCAGAAGCTCGTCCCGTTTGGCATCTCTGTCCTCTTCCAGTCGGGCCGACTCCTTTTTCAACTCCGCTTCCCGGGCCTGGACCTTGCCCAGGGCCTGCCTCTGAGCTTGGACTCTGGAGGAGAGGGCGGCTATTCTCTTTTCAATCCCGGCAAGATCGGAATAGGTCTCTTTTTCCTGCTTGGTCAGCTGTTCCAGGGTCTGCTTTTCAGATTGAATCCGACCTTTCTTCTCTTCAATTTCCTGCTCAAGGGCCTTGGGCTTTTGGGCGGCCAATCCCGGGGAAGTCCCGAGCCCCAGGCAGACCCAGGCCGCAAGGACAAGAAGCAGGATCAGGTGCGTCACTGGGCTGGTGCCCCTGCAACATTTGAGAGCTGCAGAAGCAGAGGACAGAGCACAGAGGACAGAGCACAGACAGATCACCGTCAGAGTGGCCACATCTCTCTTTGCGCTCTCCTGGCGACCTGAGTGCACAGTGCGGGCTAGGCTCGTATGAAACTTCATGCGAAAGAACCCCTCACCCCTCACTCAGTTCACTATGGTTGATCAGTTTGAACTTCAAAGCCCAGGTACATGGGCACATCGTTCATGAGCAGCACTCTTCACGGAACTGAGTGAGGGGAGCTCCCCGTACCCCTCAGGCCTTGCAAGGGGCATTCGCTGCAGACTCCCGACTTTTTTTTGCACCACTTCTTGCCCAGCCTGACCATCAGGGCATGATACTCATTGAAGAGCTGCACCTCGTGGGGCAGCGCATCCATGAAAAAGCTGCGCAGGCGTTCATAGCCGATGGTTTCAGGAACGAGACCATGTCTGCTCATGATCCGCGTCGTGTAGGCATCGACCACAAAGCTGGGCTTGTGCAGGGCATAGAGCAAAATGGAGTCTGCAGTCTCAGGGCCAATGCCCTTGACCTTCAAAAGCTTGGCTCTGACCTCCTCCAGACTCTGTTTCTGCAGGTTGCGCACATCATACCCGGCTTCAATGCGCAGAAAAAAAAGAAAGTTCTTCAAGCGCGTGGTCTTGACCCGAAAGTATCCCGCAGGCCGGATGAGCTCTGCGACCCTGGCCTCATCCTGGGCAGAGAGCCTTTTTGGGTCCAGCAGGCCGGCCTGACGCAGGTTCCACAAGGCCCTGTCCACATTGGACCAATTGGTGTTCTGGGTCAGGATCGCCCCCAGGCAGACCTCGAAAGGGGTTTCCGCCGGCCACCAGTGACTGGGACCCAAAGCCTCCATCATGGTCCCGTACATTTGCAGCAGCAGAACATGCCGGTCCGAACCGTCCAGACGATGCACACTTCCCCCTTGGGCGAAAACTCTCTGCTGTTCAGATCCTCGTATGAGACTTCAAAAGAAAGAACCCCTCAGCCCTACGGGCAGCTCCCCTGAGTACAGGGGAGCAGTAAGAGGAGCCATCCCGAAAGTTTCTCCCTTGATCAAAATGGCTGTATGAAGCGACACATGGGGCTTAAAAAAGTCTGTTTCTTCAGGTCAAACCCAATGGAAGTCAGCTTTGCCAGCGGCAAAGCTGACTTTGGAGAAGACCAGGGCCGACCATTCATCTAGACGCAAGACCATGGAGTTCTTCAGGTTCACATCAGCGTAGGCCTTGATGACTCTGTGCTCCTGCTTGTTCAAGAGACCTGAGAGGACCAGAAACCCGGACGGCCTCAGATGACGGCTCAATTCGGGGGCCATGCCGATCAGGGGGTCGGCCATGATATTGGCCAGGATGAGGTCACATCCGCCACCGGGCTGGAGGCAGTCCACCGTGCCGGTCACCAGCGCGACCTGCTCCTGGACGCCATTGAGCTCAAGATTTTCCCGGGCGTTGTCCACGGCTACCGGGTCTGTATCCAGCCCGATCCCGTGCCAGCCCAGCAATGCCGCACCGATGGCCAGAATGCCCGAACCAGTGCCCACGTCCAAAAACGTGCCGTCAGCCTTGAGCTGCTTTGTGGCCCACAGTCGGGCCAGAACCTGGAGGCACAGGTTTGTTGTGGCGTGATGCCCGGTTCCAAAGGCCATCCTGGGTTCAATGATGATGGGCACGATCTCTGCTGAACTCTGCGCGCATGTCTCCCAGGGGGGGAGGATCAGGAACGTGTCCGCAACCCGGACCGGCTTGAAATACTCCCGCCAGGCCAGGCTCCAGTCTTTGTCCTCGGTCTGGCTCAAGGCGATGTCCAGATCCGGGTTGCGGCTGGTCAGCCTGTCGGAAACCAGCCGGACCTGCTCCGGATCCTGACAATGAACCCGGTACTCCACCCCGCCGTCCCTGGCGAGCTCTTCCCACCCCCAGGTGACGATCTCCTCCAGGTCCAGGAGCAGGTCTTCCGAGCAGGGTTCAGGAAGGAAAAAGGAGACAAGGGCCATCATGCTTTTCTGCAGCCGCATCTGCATACCCGAAACGTTCAGCTGGACTGCTCCTCAAGGGCCTCTGCCAGGGCTGCGCAAAAGGCCCTGATCTGCTCTTCGGAAATGATGAGCGGCGGCAGAAGGCGCAAAACTCTTTCCTGAGTCACGTTGCAGACAAAACCCTTGTTCAGGAGCCTGGTCCACACTGGTGCAGCAGGACTGGTCAGCTCCACCCCGATCATGAGCCCCATCCCCCTGACCTGGGCCACCAGATTGGGAAACCTGGCCTGGACGGCCTGAAGCTCCTTGAGGGCAAAGCGGCCCCGATCCCCGGCCTGCTGGACCAGACCGTCCCTCTCGATGATCTCCAAAACTTTTTCAGCTGCAGCGCTGACCAGGGCCCCACCCCCAAAGGTCGTGGCATGGGCGCCGGGACCAAAGGCCTGGCTGATATCTTCGGTGGTCAGCATGGCCCCCATGGGCAGGCCGTTGGCCAAAGCCTTGGCCACTGTCATCACGTCCGGGGAAAGCCCATAGTGTTGATGGGCCCACATGGCCCCGGTCCGGGCCATGCCGGTCTGGATTTCGTCCACCATGAACAGGATGCCCCGCTTTCTGCACTCATCCTGCAGGTTCAGCACATACTCCCGGTCCAGGAGCCGCACTCCGCCTTCGCCCTGGATGATTTCCACAAGGATCGCGGCTGTCCTGTCGTTCATGGCCTCCAGCATGTCCTCGATTCGGCCGCAGGGAACAATCTGAAACCCGGCAGGCAGGGGTTCGAACCCCTCTTTGACTTTGGGCTGGCCTGTAGCCGTGAGCGTGGCCAGGGTTCGGCCGTGAAAGGAGCCTTGGAGGGTGATCAGCTCATGCCGGTCCTCTTTTTTGACCGTATGCATGTACCGCCTGGCGATCTTGATTGCGGCCTCATTGGCCTCGGCCCCTGAGTTGCAGAAAAAGACCCTGTCCAGGGAGCAGGTCTTCAAAAGTCGTTCGGCCAGGTTCAGCTGATTCTGCTCATAGAACAGGTTGCTGGTGTGCACCAGCTTGGCAGCCTGCTCCTGGATGGTCCGGGTCAGGTCGGGGTGGCAATGGCCGAGGCCGCAGACGGCAATGCCGGAAAGAAAGTCCACATACTCCTGACCCTCCGGCCCAAAGAGACGGGCGCCCTGCCCGCGTTCCACAAACAGGGGGTATCTGGCATAGGTGGGACAGATGACGTTTTTCTCACGCTTCTGAATGGAATCGAGTGCGCTGCTCATCAGGACCTCCCTCCAAATATTCAGCGCAGCCAGAGGTTGCGCTGACAGAGAAAAAGAGACCGCTCCCCTGGAACGTTCAGCCTGCAAGGGAGCGGTCTCTTCATCAGCCCTCATTGGCCGTGCAGCTCAAGGGGGCCAGGGCCATCCGCATCAAGAAGAACTACACCTGAGGCCTGGGCAGCATATTGGCCCGTTCCGCGATTTCCGGAACCCTGTGCTCCCATTCAATGGCCATGAGATGCACTCCGGCTATGCCTTCCATTTCCTTGAATTCCTCGATCTGCTCGCAGGCGATGACGATGCCTTCGTCTTTCTGCTTTTTCTTGTCCACCCCGCGCAGACGCTTGATGATCTCTTCCGGAACATCCATGCCAGGGACCTTGCTTTGCATGTACTTGGCCATACCCACGCTCTTCATGGGGGTGACGCCGGCCAGGATTGCAGTTTTTTCCGCCAGCCCCATGTCCACGACCTGCTTGGTCCACTCCCGCATCCGCTTCATGTTGTAGATGCACTGGGTCTGAATAAAGTCAACGCCGGCCTGAATCTTCTTGGCCAATCTATAGACGCGCCACTCCAGAGGCTCGGCAAAAGGGTTGGCTGCAGCCCCGATAAACATCTTCGGTGGAGTGTCGATGTCGGCTCCGCCTTGAAACTTGGCCTCGTCCCGCATCTTCTTGACCATGCTCACCAGCTGGATGGAGTCGATATCAAAAACGCCCTTGGCGTGGGGATGATCGCCGAATTGCTGATGATCGCCAGAGAGGCAGAGCATGGTGTTGATATCCATCCCATAGGCTCCCAGAATGTCCGCCTGCATGGCCAGTCGGTTTCTGTCCCGGCAAACCATCTGGTAGACCGGTTCCAGACCTTCCTGCTTGACGATCTGGGAGGTGGCCCAGCTGGCCATCCGGACCATGCCTGTCTGATTGTCCGTGATGTTCACGGCGTCGACCATCCCTTTGAGATGAGAGGCTTTTTTCTTCACAGCTTCAACATTCGCTCCCCGTGGTGGTCCCAGTTCTCCAGTGAATGCAAAATGACCCGCATTAAGGACCTTTTCCAGATTGCTTTCGGTTTTCATAGGCAGCTTCTCTTTGTGGTTTGGTGTCTCGTTTGAACCTTAACTGCTGGGGAAGGCCAAAGCGCTTCACTTCGGCTTCAATCAGTTTCTTTTCGGATCAAACTGGCAGCATCAATGTGACACACCCTGCTCAAAAGTGAAATTCCTTCTTCAGGTCAAATCCAAATGTTCAACGCAGCCAGAGGCTGCGTTGACAATCGAGAATCAGGCTGAGGGATCAGAGGGTCAGCAGGCACATGGCAGGGATGAAGAACATGGCCGAGCTTCTGGTCCTTCGCACTTTCCAGTTGCGTCCCTTCTTCCGTTCCTTGACCAGATCGAGATTCTCATAGCCCATGGGATCGAACTGCATCACCGGAGATTGTTCGAATTTCCCCAGACAGTCGAGGGCCACCTGTCTGGACAGGGCCTGCATGTCGTGAAAGTATTCGCCTTCGTGATTCAAGGAAAAGGTCTTCTCCATGAAACCCAGGGAAGAATCGTAGGTGTTCTGCCTGGAAAGGACCAACCCGCCCTTGAAAATCCTCTTCTTCAGTCCAAAGGCCATCCTGGATTTGCGCAATATGGACAACAGCAAGGCATCGGCCTCTTTTGGAGCCTTTTGGACCACAGACTTGAGCTGCTCCTTGGAAAAGTCGATCTTTCGGTCGGCCTGCATCTCCACATAGACATGGGAGAACTTGCCCCGGCCAAGGCCCAGCTGGAGCATGTTGGGCACATAGTAGTTGTGGGCGATCACGTCGGCAGCCAGATGGGTCAGATACCCGTAAGCATAGGCCTGCATCTCCGGGGTCGTGACCGCCTGGGTGAGTCTGAGCCCGGCATCCCAGCTGTGACAATGGTTTGGGCCCAGGGTTTTGCCCTTGCCCACAAGGATGTCTGCACTCAGGCATCCATAGAGGAATGACAGCTCATACTGACTGATGATGGCAGCGACAGGTGCGGACAGCAGATGGAATTGACTGAGGATGGAGTTCCCCAGGGCGATATGGAAACCCGGCCCCCAGGCCAGGGCCGGAACTGCACCCAATCCGATACTTCCCAGGAGCAGGAGGAGGATGAAGGCGATTTTCTTGAACATGCTTTTCAATTGGCTTCCTCTTTTGAGGCCTTGGAAGTGGCCCTTGAAACATCCACGTTAATCCTTGGATTCTTATCAAAATCAGACAAGAGTGACAAGTCCGAAATTTCAGCTTCACACGAGGAGATTCAGGGCTCTGTTCACATCAGGCACAGGCCGTCAGCATACGTTCCAGGGCTTTGAGGGCCTCATGCTGCTCCTCGTCCGAGACCTGAACCGGTTCTGCCGCATCCAGGTTCTGCAGTAAACCGGCCAGCTTGGCTTCAGTGATCCTGGCCATGTTGCTGCACCAGCTCAAGAGCAGGGGCTTGACTGTTTTGCTGCCCTGATACGTGTTTTTCAATCGGTCAACCAGGTTGCACTCGGTTCCAATGTAAATGGTCGTCCCTGGTTCAGCCTCCTGCACATAGCGAATGATCTGGGAGGTGGATCCGCTGGCATCGGCCATGTCCACCAGTTCTGGAGGGCACTCGGGATGGACGATGACCCTGGCCCCGGGCTCCTGCTCCCTGATCAGCTCGAGGTGCTTTGGCTTCATGAGCTGATGGACCACGCACACCCCGGGCCAGATATACAGATCCGCCTGGTCAGAGAATTCATCCCGGCGGAGATGGAGCATCTCCCAGGACGATGCAGGCAGCCCCATCTTGTTGGCCGTATTCCGGGCCAGGTTCTTGTCCGGCAGAAAGAGCACCCCGTCTCCATGGTCCATGGCCCATTTGAGCATGGTCATGGCATTGGCCGAGGTGCAGACCGAGCCGCCGTAGCGTCCGCAAACCTCCTTGACCGCGGCCGAGGTGTTCACATAGGCCAGAGGAACAATATTTCGACCCCGGCTGTTGAGCTTTTCCAGCATGGCCTCGACCATTGAAGCCGGAGCCATATTGGACAGCAGACACCCAGCTTCCCGGTCCGGAATGACAACCTTCTGCCCTTCTCTGGCCAGGATGGCGGCGGATTCAGCCATGAAGTACACTCCGCACATGACGATGGTCCCGGCTTGAAGCTTTGGAATCCGCCTGGCCAGCTCAAGGGAGTCGCCGACAATATCGGCCTGGTCAACTACAGCATCGTTTTGATAGTGGTGGGCCATGATGCACAGGTCCGAGCCCATGCGTTCTTTGATCTCTTTGATGAGTTCGGCCTGATCAGTCAATCCTCTCCTCCTTGTCCTCTTGAGCTTGACATTGACAGGGACATAGTCATTCACTACTCATTTTGCAAGCCCTGGCTCCTGCAAATGAGCTACGGAGTCAGCGCAGCCTCTGGCTGCGCTGAATATTTGGGTTTGAACCGAAAAGTTTCCTTGCTAAGGATCTTGGGCCACGCGTTCGCTCGGCTCACGTCATGATTTACACATCATAACACATGGTTCAGCGCTGCTGGAAGCAGCGGTGAAGGATGGCCTCATGAGCACATGGAAATTCGAGACCTTGAGCCTGCACGGCGGCCAGAAAGCCGATCCGGTCACCGGAAGCCGGGCTGTCCCCATCTACCAGACTTCGAGCTTTGTCTTCCAGAGCCCTGAGCAGGCAGCCGGGCTGTTCAACAACGCGCCTGAGGTCTGGGCCCCGCGCCTGACCCAGGCCGGGGGCGATCCGCAGGCAGGAGGCTTCCCTTCCCAGGACAGCGGGAACATCTACACCCGGATCATGAATCCGACCACCGACGTCCTGGAGGCCAGGATGAGCCTCCTGGAAGGCGGGGCAGGGGCCCTGGCCGTCAGCTCCGGGTCCGCAGCCGTGACCATGGCCGTGATGAACATTTGCCGCAGCGGCGACCACATCGTCTCCAGCCAGAGCCTGTACGGCGGAACCCATCACCTCTTTGAGCAGACCCTGCCCCAGTATGGGATATCCGTGTCCTTTTTCCCCAGTCACAGACCGGACCTGGCTGCAGAGGCAATTTCTGAGAACACCAAGTGCGTCTTTGCCGAGACCGTCGGCAACCCGAGCCTGGACACCCCGGACCTGGAGAGGCTGGCTGAAGTGGCCCACCAGCGCCGCATCCCTCTGATCGTGGACAACACCGTGCCCACTCCCTATCTCTGTCAGCCCATCGAGTTCGGGGCGGACATCGTGGTCCACTCCCTGACCAAGTTCTGCGGCGGCCACGGCACGACCATCGGCGGGGTCATCGTGGACAGCGGGCGCTTCCCCTGGCAGGACTCGGACCGGTTCCCCATGCTCACGAAAGGGCAGCCCTCCGGCTCTGCCCCCAGCTGGGTGGATGCCGTGGGGGCCGGGGCATACATCATCAAGGCCAGGAGCACCCTGCTCCGGGACATGGGGGCCTGCATCTCCCCGTTCAACAGCTTTTTGATCCTCCAGGGCCTGGAGACCCTGTCTGTGCGCATGGAGCGGCACTGTGAAAACGGCCTGCAGGCGGCCCGATTTCTGGAGGCCCATCCCAAGGTGGGCTGGGTCCTCTACCCCGGCCTCCCCAGCCACCCCACTCACGAGATGGCCAAGCGCTATCTCAAGCATGGCTTCACCGCCATGATCGGGTTTGGGATCAAGGGCGGGCTCCAGGCCGGGCAGCGGTTCATCTCCAGGCTGAAGCTCATCAGCCACCTGGCCAACATTGGAGATGCCAAAACCCTGGCCATCCACCCGGCCTCGACCACCCACTCCCTGCTCAGCCCTGAAGAGCAGGAGCAAGCCGGGCTGTATCCGGACTTCATCAGGCTCTCCATTGGGCTTGAACATATCGACGATATCCTCCAGGATCTGGAACAGGCCCTTGATCAGGCCTGAATGAGCTCCGGAGACAGAGGTCAGCTATGCGCTGGCAAAGCTGAATATCTGGGTTTGAACTGAAGAAAAAGTTTTGACGATGAACACTCGCACCTCCTCGGATCACACAGAGACCAAAACCTTTGAGTTCGCCCACCCGCCCCAGTGCATGGACTTTGAGTGCGGCCTGTCCCTGGGGCCGTTGAGCCTGGCCTACGAAACCTATGGGCGGCTCTCCCCGGACAAGGACAATGCTATCCTCATTCTCCACGCCCTGACCGGGGATGCCCATGCCACCAGGAGCGACCCCGAGTCAGACTCCAAGCCCGGCTGGTGGGAGGCCCTGATCGGCCCTGGAAAGGGAATCGACACCTCCCGGTACTTTGTCATCTGCTCCAATGTCCTGGGCGGGTGCATGGGCTCCAGCGGGCCGTCATCCATCAATCCCAAGACCGGAAAGCCTTACTCCCTGTCCTTTCCCATGGTCACCATCGGGGATATGGTCAAAGCCCAGAAACGGCTCATCGATCACCTGGGCATAGAAAGGCTGCTGGCGGTTGTTGGAGGTTCCATGGGCGGGATGCAGGTCCTGGAGTGGGCTGTGCGCTACCCGCGCAGGGTTCTGAGCGCCATCCCCATCGCCACTACGGCCAGGCATTCGGCCATGGCCATTGCCTTTAACGAGGTGGCCAGGCAGGCCATCATGAAGGACCGCAACTGGAACAACGGCGACTACTACGGCGGGCCGCAGCCGGACCACGGCCAGGCAGTGGCCAGGATGATCGGCCATGTGACCTACCTCTCGGACCTGGCCCTGCGCCAGAAATTCGACCGCAACCTCCAGGACCGGTGTGAAATCGCCTACGGCCTGGAAACCGATTTCCAGGTGGAGAGCTACCTCCAGCACCAGGGGGAGAAGTTCGTCAGTCGCTTCGACGCCAACTCCCTGCTCTATTTGTCAAAAGCCGCAGACTACTTCGACCTGGCCGGCAGTCACGGCAATGGATCCCTGGCCAAAGCGTTTTCCAAGACCTGGTCCAACTTTCTCGTGGCCTCCTTCACATCGGACTGGCTCTACCCTACGTCCCAGTCCAAGGCCATGGTCCAGGCCATGAAGAAAAACAACCTGCAGGTCAGCTTTTGTGAAATCGACACCGACTACGGCCACGATTCCTTTCTGGTGGACAATCCCAACCTGTCCGAGCTCGTCTCCGGCTTTCTGGAGCGGCAGCTGGCAGCAATCCGCAAGTGAGGCCCCATGCGCTTTGATCTGAGAACCATCGCCTCCTGGGTGGAGCCCCAGAGCCGGGTCCTGGACCTTGGGTGCGGGGCGGGAGAGCTCCTGCAGCACCTCCAGGACGACAAGGGCGTTGTGGGCACCGGGATCGAGCTCAACGGAGACAAGGTCATCCAGGGCATTCACAACGGGGTGAACATCATCCACGGAGACATCTATGACGAGATCATGGATTACCAGGACCAGTCCTTTGACTACGTGGTCCTCAGCCAGACCCTGCAGCAGGTCTTCAGGCCGGCCCGCCTGATTCATGAAATGCTTCGGGTGGGGCGCAGAGGCATCGTCAGCTTTCCCAACTTCAGCCACTACCGGAACAGGGCCTTTTTCTTCTTCCGGGGCCGAGCTCCCATCTCCAAGGCCCTGCCCTACGAGTGGTTCGACACCCCGAACATCCGGGTCATCCCTTTGAAGGACTTCAAGCGATTCTGCTCCATATTCGAGTTCATCATCCTCCAGGAGACCGCAATCTCCACCCACCGCTTTGAAGAAAAGGGGCGCACGGTCCGTTTTTTGCCCAACATGTTCGCCAAGTACGGGATCTATCTGCTTGGAAAGGAGAAGAGTTGAGAAGGTTGAGCCTGACTGAGCCTTCCTTCAGCTCCCTCAACACTCTTGACCAGTCAGTGCATCCAGAGGCTGCACTGGAACAATCAAATATGTATAATTCAGCTCAGCCGGCGGCTGAGCTGAATTATACGTGGTTGCGCAGCTGCAGCTCCACAGGGTGCGGGTTGAGGTAGACCTGGTCCTTGAGGTAGGGCTGGTCGTACTTGCGAACGTAGTGGTTGAGCAGGGTGATGGGAACGATCAGGGGCACCAGTTTCCTGGCATAGTGATCGATCACCTCGCGCAGCTCCTGTTTTTCATCGCCAGTGAGCTGCTTCTTGAAATAGCCCATGACATGGTAGAGGACATTGACGTTCTTCTTGACCGTGGGGTTGAGACTCATGGCGTAGGAGAATTTGTCAAAGTAGCCACGATAGAGCTCGTCGCGATCCTTGCCCTTGACCTGGGCCACCAGGCGGCCCATCTCCCTGTACGTGGGCACGTGCTGCCCCATGAGCAAAAGCTTGTGCCGGGTGTGAAAGTCCACCAGTCCGCCCCGTCCAGCCCCTGAGGCCACCAAGGATCTCCAGCGGGCATAGGCAAAGACCCTGGTGATGAAGCTCTCCCGCAGGACCGGGTCGTGCAGCCGCCCGTCGTCTTCCACCGGGATGTCCGGGAAGCGGTCCATGAAGGCCCTGGCAAAGATCCCCACCCCGTTATGAGCCGGGTGACCCTTGTCCGAGTAGACCTTGACCCTGGCCATGCCGCTGCTCGGGGACCGGCTCTTGAAAATGAACCCGGCCAGGTCCTCTTCAGCCAGCTGCTCCAGTCTGGGCCTGGCCCAGTCCAGCATCATGTCCGTCTTGTCCTCCTTGGTCCTGATGGTCAGCAGGCGGGGGTCGTCTGGGTCGCCCACCAGCCGCATGGCCTCCCTGGGAACGGGCAGGCCCGACTCTACCTCCGGGCAGACCGGGACAAAGTCCACAAAAGCCCCCAGGGTGTCCCTGAGATAGCGGTCCTGCTTGTGCCCGCCGTCGTAACGCACCTGGTTCCCCAACAGGCAGCTGCTGATCCCCAGCTTGATCTTCTCGGTCATAGTTTCGCTCCTCATGAATACGTGATGGTCCTGGTGAAGGTCGGGGGTTGAGGGTGGATGGTTGAGGGAAGCCAAGATCCCCAGACCTGTCGGGAAGGCCTTCGACTTTGCCAGTTTGATCAGGGCAGAAACTCTTCAAGCTTACACCTTACAACATGCAACTTACAACCTCTTCCCTCACCTTTCATGCTTCCCCCTCAACCTTCTCAACCTCTTCAACTTCCTCAACCTTCTTCATCCCCCCTCAACCTTCAACCCTTCACCATCGACCTGTCAGCGCTGCCAGAATCAGCGCTGACATACTCCATCACCGGCCAGAGGGCAAACTCGGCCGTAGGCTTATGTCCCACGCCCACAGCGCCTTTGTGCATGTACAGGGCATAGGCCCAGTCAGGCTCGAATCCGCTGGAGGTCGAGGACCAGAGGACCTCCGGGAGATCGGACAGCCCCATCTCAGCAGGCAGGGCCGGAGTGTGGCGCGAGGCGTCCACCAAGGACTCCAGCTCGTTGATGTTCGGCAGATGCCAGGGGTGGCCGCTGGTCCGAGCCAGATCTTGAACCGACTCCAGGGCCCGGGCCCAGGTCATGCCCGCCCTGGGAACCTGGTCCCCGGTCATCCAGACCAGATTGGTCAACCGATCCAGGAGTCCCATGGGCAAGCTCGCGAACCTGGGATCCGGCCACTGGACTCCGCACTGAAGCTCGCCGTCCTGACCGGTCCCGGAACAGGGACAGGCCTGACCGCGCCCATCCCGGCACTGCACCTCTCCGGTCCCCGGCAGCACCCGGCTTTGGCCCCGCACAGGCCAGAGCATGTAGAACTGGTCCTTGCGCCCCCAGAACATCCGCCCTCCGGCCAGATGGACATACCAGGCATAGGCCGGATACATGGCCGAGGTTGTCGAGGTCCAGGTCCAGGTCTGCTGCAGCCCCTGAAAAGGGTGGTCCGGGTCCAGGGCCGGTCGGCTGGCCCCGTGATTGATCAGGCTGCGCAGCTCGCGCCTGTTGGGCAGGCGCCAGTCGGTAAAGCCGGCCAGGCCCTGGGCATTGAGCTCCCGAACCATGTCCAGGGCCTCGCCCCAGCGCATGGGGTAGCCGAACCGGCTGAGTTCAACAGGCCAGCTCAGGCCGGTCAGGGTGTCCTGGACCGCCTCGCCTCCCTGGGCAACGAATCTCTGACCGTGCGGCCTGATGCCCAAAGCGAGCTCGGCATCCTGGCCGGTGCCCGGGCACTCGATCAGCCGGCCCTGCTCATCGAAGCACCTCTGGAGTCCGGTGGCCAGGACATGCCTGATCATCCTGCAGCCTCCCGGCCTGTCTCGGGCTGAAACAAACGCAATCGCAGGGCGTTGCTGACCACGGAAACCGAGCTCATGGCCATGGCCCCGGCTGCGATCATGGGGTTCAGGGTCGGTCCGCCAAAGACGTGCAACGCTCCAGCGGCCACCGGGATCCCCAGGGTATTGTAGAAAAAGGCCCAGAACAGGTTCTGTTTGATGTTCCGGACCGTGGCCCTGCTCAGGGACACCGCAGTCAGGACTCCGTGCAGGTCGCCCCGCATGAGCACGATGTCTCCGGACTCGATGGCCACATCGATGCCCGACCCCATGGCGATGCCCACATCGGCCTGGGCCAGGGCCGGGGCGTCGTTGATCCCGTCTCCGACCATGGCCACCCTGGCCCCCCTGCGCTGTAGCTGGGCGATCTCGTCCGCCTTGTTCTCCGGCAGGACCTGGGATCGGAGCTCATCGATCCCGGTCTGCTCCGCCACAGCCCTGGCCGTCTGCTCATTGTCCCCGGTCAGCATGACCACCTTGAGCCCTTTGTGCTGCAAAGCCTGAACGACATCTGCTGCTTCAGACTTGAGCTGATCGGCAACAGCCAGAACAGCCGCAACCTGGTTGTCCAGCCCGATGACCAGGGGGGTTTTCCCGGCCTGAGCCAGAGCCTTGACCTGATCGCGAACCTGGGTCGAATCTTCTGCAATCAGGCCCTGGCGCTCCAGAAAGGGAACGTTCCCAATCAGGACAGTGTGGCCATCCACCACGGCCTGGACCCCGAACCCGGGTTCGGCCCGGAAGGATGCGGCCCTGGGCCAGCCCCCCTGGACCTTCTGCGCCAGCCCCCGGACCACGGCCTTGGCCAGGGGGTGCTCGGACTCCTTCTCCACCGCGCCGACGAGCTTGAGCAGGGTTTCTTCGTCCAGCGGGCAGCCGTCGAACAGCACCGTGTCCGTGAGCTCAGGGCGGCCCACAGTCAGGGTTCCGGTCTTGTCAAAGACCACGGTGTCCACGTGCTTGGCGGCCTCCAGGGCTTCGCCGCTCTTGATCAGGGTCCCCAGCTGGGCCCCCCGGCCGGTCCCGACCATGATGGCCGTGGGCGTGGCCAGCCCCAGGGCGCAGGGGCAGGCAATGACCATCACGGCCACAAAGATGCGCAGGGCAAAGGAAAACTCCGCCCCGGACAGCAGCCAGGCCGCTCCGGACACCAGGGCGATGCCGATGACCGCGGGAACGAAGTACAGGCTGACCGTGTCAGCCAGGTTGGCAATGGGCGCCTTGGAGCCCTGGGCTTCCTGGACCAGGGTGATGATCTTGGACAGGGTTGTCTCCCTGCCGACCTTGTCCGCCCGCATCCGGAAGGACCCATGGGTGTTGTAGGTCCCGCCGATGACCTGGTCCTCCGGCTGTTTGCCCACCGGGATCGACTCCCCGGTGAGCATGGACTCGTCAATGCTGGAGTGGCCCTCCAGCAGGGTCCCGTCCACCGGGATCCTCTCCCCGGGCCGGACCAGGAGCACGTCCCCGGGCTGGACCTCGGAAACCAGTACGGTCACGTAGTCATCGCCCTCCACCCTGGTGGCCTGATCCGGCTTGAGCTGCATGAGCTGCCTGATGGCGTCCGAGGTCCTGGCCTTGGACCTGTTTTCCAGGTACTTGCCCAGGGTGATCAGGGTCAGGATCACGGCCGCGGACTCGAAGTAAAGGTCCATGGCCCGGGCCACCGGGTTGGAGCCTATGGCGATCTCGGCCAGGTTCCAGGTGGAGTAGACAAAGGCCGCCCCGGTGCCGATGGCGATCAGGGAGTCCATGTTCGGTCCCAGCCTGAGCAGGCTGGGGATCCCCTGGCGGTAGAAGTCCCAGTTGATGACCAGAATGGGCAGGGTCAGCAGGAACTGAACCCCGGCATAGGCCAGCGGAGCTGTGGCCGGAGCCAGAAAGCCGGGCAGCGGCAGCCCGACCATCTCCCCCATGGAGATGACGAACAGGGGAACGGCCAGGGACAGGGAGATCCAGAGCCGCCTCTGCAGCCAGGCCACCCTGGCCCGCATGTCTTCTTCCTGCTGGTCCAGGGACGATGCAGCCTCCTCACTGCTGAGAGATGCCTCGTAACCGGCTTCTTCCACAGCCTGAATCAGGTCCTGGACGCCGACCCGGGTCGTGTCCAGATTCACCCGGGCCTTTTCTGAAGCCAGGTTGACCGAGGCCTGGCTCACACCCTGGACCTTGCTCAGGGCCTTTTGCACCCGGCTGGAGCAAGCCGCGCAGGTCATGCCCTTGACTGAGAGCTCCACCTGGTTCTGTTCCGAGGGGACCTCAGCCTCATACCCGGCCTCCTTGACAGCTTTCATGATGTCGTCCGGGCTGAGCTTGTCCGGATCCCAGCTGACCCCCATCTTTTCCGTGGCCAGGTTCACATTGGCCTTGTGCACCCCTTCCAGCCCGGAAATGGTCTTTTCCACCCGGCTGGAACAGGCTGCGCAGTGCATGCCCTTGACCGTGAACTGACCTTTCCGGCTCGACTCCTTTGTCTGAGCCCCTGATTCAGCCATACGCGCTCCTTACATTTCAGCGCCGCCAGCGGCGCTGAAATGTATTCATCATTGAACTCGATTGTATTTGTATTGCTCGTATGCAGGTGTCTTGTAATGACAAGACAAGATAAATTTTTTTAGACAGGATTTACAGGATTGACTGGATCAAGATTTTTCACTGGCAGGCCAGATGCCTGCCAGTGATTTCATCCGCCTTTGGCGAGGAGAGCTTTCAGCCACTCATCCGGAGCGGCTGAAAAACATTCTCTCTTCATCTCCTCTTATCCTGAAAATCCTGTCAATCCTGATAATCATAAAAAGGCACCTCCTGGTATAGCCAGGCAAAC
>CAYOID010000045.1:0-26904 GCA_964403955.1 uncultured Desulfohalobiaceae bacterium
CCTTGAGATTGCTTCGTCGAAGACGCCTCGCAATGACGGGTAGAGTCTCAGCTACGGAGAAGATCTTTGGCTCGTCATTGCGAACGTAGTAAAGCAATCTTTTAGAGTACGTGACAGAGTTTCTTTCCTGATCAAACTGGCCGAGTCAAAACCTTTCTCGACAAGTCGGGAGTCTTTTCTTCCCACAACCTTGAACCTGTCAGCAAGGCCACAGGCAAAGCTCGTATGAAACTAGATCCAACCCCGGTCGTTGGCTTAGCCGTTCGGGACCGCCAGGCCCCAGCCTGGCCATAAAGGGCGACCGCCGGTCGCCCCTACAAACCATCACGCAAGCACGGTGTTGATTTTTACATAGGGGGGCATCGAACAACTCGTAGGGGCGACTGGCAGTCGCCCTTTTGGGAATTCCGGCATCCCCACAACACGTTTCATCCTTGATCAATCCGGCAAATTTCTCCTTTTTTGCCCGCTTTGGGGCAAAAAATATGTCAAATTTGCCAGCGGCAAAGCTGACTTGCAACCTGAGCCTTTCAGAGCTAAGACAGCAGCAGATCCCACTCTAGAACACTCTGAAATGATGTGCAATGGACTCTCTTATGAAAGCAGACTCCCTCCACTCTCCATGGCTTCAGAAAACAGGGCTCATCCTCGAAGGCGGCGGCATGCGCGGTGTGTACACATCCGGTGTGCTGCGCCTGTTCATGGACAAAGGCCTGCACGTGCCCTACGTGATCGGGGTTTCCATGGGGGCCTGCAACGGGGCCAACTACGTCTCCCTCCAGCCGGAGCGAAACCGGATGGTCAACATTCCCTTTGTCAACGACCAGAGGCACAACAGCTTCATACGCCTTATGCGCACCGGCGAGTTCTTCAACATGGACTTCATCTTCCACGCCCTGCCCAACAGCCTGGTCCCTTTCGACAACCAGACCTTTATGGCCAACTCCCAACGCTGCATTGTCGGCATGACAGACTGCCGGACCGGCCAGCCGCACTACATGGACCAGCACCAGGCCGGTCCTGATTTCCTCAAAGTCCTGCAGGCTTCGTGCAGTCTGCCATTCATGGCCAAGCCGGTCAGTCTCCATGGCCGGGCCTGCATGGACGGGGGCATTGCCGATCCGGTTCCCATCCGCAAGAGCATGGCCGACGGAAACATCAGGCACATCCTGATCCTGACCCAGCCCAGGGGCTACCGGAAGAAGACATCTCTGATGGTCAAGCTGGCCCGCTTCCGGTACCCGCATTTTCCCGGGCTGTGCCAAACACTTCGGACCCGGGCGGACAGCTACAATACCGACATGGATTTCATCGACCGCATGGAAGCCGAAGGCCGGATCATTGTTTTCCGGCCGTCAAGGAAGCTGGCGGCCAAGAGAATCGAACGACGGAAAGACATCCTGAGAATGACCTATGATCAAGCCTATATGGAAGCCCAGAAAAAATGGCCGGATTTAGAGCACTATCTCGGTATCGGCCAGAAAGCCGGGTGAGGCCTAAATTTTCAAACTCAGGTTCGCAGGTGCTGCAGCCGGTTCATCTCCCGCAGACCCAGCCAGGAATGGACGATCAGAGTGGCCACGATGATCACCCCGCCCACCAGGGTCAACCCTGGGGGATCCTCGCCAAGAAAAATCCAGACCCAGATTGTGGAGAGCAGCGTTTCCACCAGGAGGAAAAGGCTGACCTCAGGTGAAGGCAGGTAGCGTGTGCTCTGGGCGATCAGGAACAGAGCCGCCGGCATCTGCACCAGGCCCATGATTCCCAGCACAACGTAGCTTTGTCCGCTCAGGGAAAGGGGTTGGGCCAGTGGCCAGGCCATGCCGGCCATGATCAGCCCGCCGACACAAACCAGGGGCATGCGCTCCAGGACAGGGTTCCGGCGGAGCAATGTCAGATTGCCGCCAGCGTTGCAGGCTGCCAGAACAGCGATGGCGTCCCCCAGGAGCCCGCCGCCGCCAAGGGATCCAAAAAAGACGACAGCCACCCCGAGCAGGGCGCTGACAATGGCCAGCCAGGTCCGCAGAGGGACTGAATCAATGCGGAACATCCAGGTGAACAGGGCTGCAAAGAGTGGGGCGCTGCTGATAATGACAACGGTATTGGCCACTTTGGTGAACATGACCGAGACCACGAAAAAGGTCCCCCCGGTGCCGAAAAGGAAGGCGCTCACAAAGGCCGGCCACCCTCCGCGCAGGAATGGCCTGACCCACTGTCCTCCCCTGGATACTGAGAGCACCAGGGCCAGAGAGACAAAGGTGAACAATCCTCTCCAAAAGACCACGTTCCAGCTCTGGGTCTGGGCAAGTCTGATCAGCAGCCCGTCAAAGCTGATCAGCAGAACCCCGACCCCGACAATGGCCATGCCTTTGACCCGTTCCCGGCTCTCGGCAGGCATCATTTTCGATCTCTGCACATGACGTTTCCCGCCTCATCTCTGCTCGGACCGGCCCTGAGCCGGATTCCGCTTCATTGTCCAATCTTCGAGCCCTCAGACAAACATGAACATATACCCGACTCAGGTTCAATTGTCCAAAGCAAAGCTCCTGTCCGATTGCATCGGACAGGAGCTTTGCTTTGGAGAGGACACAAACCTAACCGGATCTCTGGAGATTGAGCAGCTCTTTTTTCGCCCTGGCAGCGTCCTCTGAGGCCCTGCAGCCCTCCAGAAGGTCCAGGGCGGTGCCCAGAGCCTCTCCGGCCTGATCGACTCTGCCAGACGCGGCCAAAAGGCGTCCCTGAAGGAGCCGGACCTGCCCCAGGACCGGTCTCATGCCTGCCTGCTCGGCCTTCCGGGCACAGCGGTCCAGCCAGGACATGGCCCGACCCCGGCAGCCAAAGCCGAGCTTGAGCATCCCACCCGGATTGTGCAGCATGGTGCCCCAGGAGCCCCTGGTCTCCTTCAAGGCTACCCTGGTGTAGATCCTGGCCAGGACCGCACCCAGGGACACGAACCGCATCGTGCACGAGGTGCGCTCCCATTGTTTGAGGTGCTTTTCCATCACTGACAATCCCCTGGACAGCTCACCCTGGGCAAAGAGGCTGATACCCTTGAAAAATTCGGCTGGGGCACCCACAAACTCCACCCCGTACTCCTGACTGGTCTCCAGGATGTCGGTCATGAAGATCTCGGCTTCGCTGAGCTGTCCATCAGCGATAAAGCCGTAGCACAAAGCCAGTTTAGGGAACAGCGAATACCATGGGTCCAGGGAAGCAGCCAGGGCGGATTGGAACTCCCGCCTGGCCCGGTTGCTGTCCCCGGTGACCAGGAAGCTCCATCCCAGACAGCAATAGCCCATGACCTCACTCCTGGGGATGGCGTGTTCGTGTCCGAACTGCAAGAGCTTGCGGCCGGCATCCCTGGTCTGCTCCCAATCCCCGGTGTGCCAAGAGGCATACCCCTTGCCGGCCAGGGAGTTGAAATAGATATAGGGGTCGATGGAATCCCGGGCATAGATGGACTGGGCGGTTTGGGCATGCTCCAGGGCCTCAGCTCCCCGGCCGAGTTCGGTGCAGGTCCAGGTCAACCAGCAGGCGGCGTAGCCCTGGATTCTCAAGTCCCCGGCTTCCCTGGCGATTCCGGCCGCCCTGCTCAGAGTGTCGTAGGCCTGGGTGAACTGTTCTCGATGCCAGAGGGCACATCCAAGCATGACCTCAAAAAGGGCCTCCACTCTGGGGTCCTTGATTCGGTTCACCAGATGGGTGTGCTCTTTCAGGATGTTGTGCAGACGTCGAAAATGCCCTTGATAGTAAAAAACAAAAGCCCACCGGCCAAGGAGCTCCATCACCCTGGTGTCGCTTCCTCCTGCACGCTGTTTCTCAAGCTCCAGGGCCTGCTCAAAGAATTGATGAGCTTCAGCAACCGCGGATCTGGAAAGGCTCTTCTCCCCGGCCAGAGCCAGATAGGTCACAGCCTTGTCCTGGGAGAGCCCGCACAGGTAATGCGTGGCCAGGGCTTCATAGAACTCCGGCAATCGCTCGGCAAAGAGGCGCTCGATGACCTGGGCGACTCGTTCATGGATCAGCCTGCGGTCTTTGTGCAACAGGCCCTGATAGACCACCTCCTGGGCCAGGGCATGCTTGAAAATGTAGACAATATCGTCCTGAACCTCCTGATGGTGCAGCAGATCCACAGTTTCCAGCTCCAGGAGGCTTTCGTCCAGATGGTCCGTGTGCTCAGTGATTCGTCGCAGGAGCTCATACAGAAAGCTCTTGCCAATGACCGAAGCCTCCTGAAGGATCCTGCGTCTGAAGGCCTCCAGCCTGTCCACCCTGGAATTGAGGACGCCCTGGACAGTAGCTGGTATTCCGGCCTCCTGCAGGGGCCTGTCCACCCGCCACAGGCCTTGGTCAGCTTTGACAAGACCTGACTCCATCAAGGCATGGACCAGCTCAATCACATAAAATGGATTCCCGGCCGCCCTGTCCTGAACAAAAGAGCTTAGCTCTTCAGGGACAACTGATGAGTCAAGCATGTTCTGGATAAGGTGCCTGACCTCATGGCCGGAGAGGTTCTGGAGCTGCAGGGAGACATGCTGTGCGCACCCGGACCAGTCTTCTGGACTCAAGGACATGCTGACGTCTGGCCGGGCCGTGAACACAAACAGGGCCTGGGCAGAACACGCCTTGATGACCTGCTTGAGGAGCTCCAGGAAAGAGTGACCTGCCCAATGCAGATCTTCGAAGCAAAAGACCGTCGGGCCTCGGGCAGACTGGGCAGAAAAAAGCGAGAGCACGGCCTGCTTCAGTCTGCTCTTCCAGGCTTCCGGGCTTGGGGCCTCTTCACCGGTCTCATCAACGCAGTACAGGCTGAACAGAGATGAAATCAGGACCTGATCCAGACCCTCCAGAGCCTGAATCCCGGTTTCCAGCTTGCGATGGACACTGGACTGTTCGTCCCGCTCCCGAATATCGAAGGCCCGGCTGAGCATGTCCCGCAAAGGGGCAAAGGGCACGTTGCGGGAAAGTGCCTGGGCATGGCCCTCCCACCAGGTCACATCCCTGGAGTGGAGCTTGGATCTGAACTCTTCCAGCAGGCGGCTCTTGCCGGAACCCGGTTCCCCGCAGACGAAAACACAGCCTCCCTGACCCTGTCTCAGGGCTTCAGCGGCCAGGATCAAGACCTCCAGCTCTCGTCCGCGGCCGATAAAAGGCACTGAAAGGCCGGGCAGGTTCCGGACCCTGCTCTGCTGCTCCTTGGACCCCAGAACCGCATAGACCTCTACCGGACCCTCCTTTCCCTTGACCCTGGATGGGCCTCTGCCCTGAAAGTCCACATGCTGCCGGGTCTGATCCCTGGTCTCCCTGCTGACCAGAATCTCCCCCGGTCCGGCCAGGCTGCACAACCTGGAAGCCACATTGATAGTGTCTCCGGCAACGTCGCTGACAGTCTCGCCCTGGCGATGACCTTTGACTACCAGACCAGTGTTGATCCCGGAGTGCATGTGCAAGGGGAAATTGATTCTGTCGGCCGGGGTCCCGTGCAGGCCGTCAACGTCCTGATGAAGAGCCATGGCGCACTTGACAGCCCGGAGTGCATCGTCCTCGTGAACCATGTCCACACCGAACAGGATCATGGCCCCGTCACCCATGAACTTATCGACCACACCCTCGAATCGGCTGACTCGCTGCTCAATGGAGGTGAACACCCTGGTCATGATGTCGCTGACATCTTCCGGGTCGAGCCGTTCACACAGGGTTGTGTAGCTGGAAAGGTCTGAAAACAAGACCGTGATGTGCCGCCGTTCCCCATACGCACAAACAGAACCCGGAGAAGCCTTGCCTGCAGCCTGATGCAGGGTCTGGCCGCACTGTCCGCAGAAACGAAACCCTTCGGGATTGTCACAATGACAGCGTGGACAGTGCATGCTTCCTCCATTGTTGTGACCTCTATTCATTCACAACAACATATGGAATGAATCAGGTACAAGGCGCTGCAGACGTTGTGCATGGCCTGATCAAGAACCCCTTTGTCCCTGGCATCGCCCTTGACGACTTCGACCGATTCCAGATCCGGAAACAGGGACCTGAACCTCTGTTCTGATCGGACCAGGCAGCGGACCCGGAAACCGGCCAGGACAAGCCTGGGAAGCAGGCGCCTGCCGATGAAGCCGGTGGCTCCGGTGAGCAGGACTGAAGACTTTAGGGTTTGTTTGTCCCCACCAGGAACCTGTCCAGAACTCGCTTGGCTCATCTTCCCTCCTGTGGCAGCTCATGCACACGTAACACATTTGGGAGTTGTTTTTTCTGGAACAAAAGCACGCATTGTCATTTTCCGCCAGAGGCGGAAACTGACATCTTGACCCGTGTTTCTCGATTGACGTAGAAAGATTTCACGAAAGTCATCTCTATCCTAAAACAACCCAGACGCCGCGTCCACAGGTCTTCCATGATCACTCTTCTCGATTACGGCGCCGGCAATGTCCGGTCAGTCATCAATGCCCTGAAGCGTCTCGGCCAGGAGGTCCGCATCGTCCAGTCCCCCCGGGACATTGAAGAGGCTGCCAAGCTGATTTTTCCGGGCGTCGGGGCCTTTGGGAACATGATGCATATCCTTGAGAGAAAGGGCTTTGCCCAGCCCCTGAAGGCCTACCTCCAGGCCGACAGACCTTTCCTGGGCATCTGCCTCGGCCTGCAGGCTCTGTTCGAGTCCAGCGAAGAGGCGTCGGATGTCCCTGGACTGGGCATCATCCCAGGCCAGGTCAAAAGGTTTGATATCGAGCTCTCCGTGCCCCACATCGGGTGGAACTCGATCAGGGTCGCCAAGCCATCTCCCCTGTTCGACGGTTTCACTGGCGAGGAAAAGCTCTACTTCGTACACTCCTTTCATGTGGTCCCGGACCAGGAGGAGGTCATCCTGGCCAGAACAGACTACGGCGGGGAGTTCGTCAGCGCTGTTCAGCTGGGCAATCTCATGGCCACCCAGTTCCATCCTGAAAAGAGCGGCCCTGTCGGGCTGCAGATCCTGAACAACTTTGTCCGGGACGACGCATCCCAGGCACAGCCTGCCCATTGCCCCGAAACGACCCGACTGGCCAAGCGAATCGTGGCCTGCCTCGACGTGCGCTCCAACGACCATGGTGATCTGGTGGTCACCAAAGGCGACCAGTACGATGTCCGCGAGAGCGGTGCCGTGCGCAACATGGGCAAACCTGTGCAGCTGGCCCGGCAGTACTATGAGCAAGGCGCGGATGAGATCGCTTTTTTGAACATCACCGGGTTCAGGGACTTCCCCCTGGAAGACGCCCCCATGCTCGAGGTCCTCAAGCAGACCTCCACCAACGTCTTTGTCCCCCTGACCATCGGAGGTGGGATCAGGGATTACACCGACAGCCGCGGTCACACCTACTCAGCCCTGGACGTGGCGGCAGAGTACTTCCGATCCGGGGCGGACAAGATCTCCATCGGCAGCGATGCGGTCCTGATCGTGGAAGATGTGCTCAAGTCAGGGACCAGGACAGGGACCAGCGCCATCGAGTCCATTTCCAGGGTTTACGGCAACCAGGCCGTGGTCATTTCTGTCGACCCCAGACGGGTCTATGTCCATTCCCCAAATGAGACCGCCCACCGGGTCTTCCCCACGAACAGCCCCGGACCTGACGGCGAGCTCTACTGCTGGTTCCAGTGCACCATCAAGGGGGGCAGAGAAGGCAGGGAGCTGGATGCGGTCACCCTGGCCATGGTCTGCGAAGAGCTGGGGGCAGGGGAGATTCTGCTCAACTCCATCGACCGCGACGGAACCAACGCCGGGTTCGACCTGGAGCTGATCTCAGCCGTGAGCCAGGCCGTGTCCATCCCGGTCATCGCCTCCAGCGGGGCCGGAAACGTCGAGCACTTCAAGGACGTCTTCACCCGGACCCAGGCCGAGGCCGCCCTGGCTGCTGGCATCTTTCACCGCAACGAAGTGACCATTGCCGAGGTCAAGCAAGGGCTCGCATCCTTTGTGGAGGTCAGGCTCGGATGATGCAAAGCCGGAAGGACGTCCTCCGGCTTTTCAAAATGTCAAGTGCAGCTATTCCTGGCCCTGGATGACGGTAAAACCCTTGGAGAAGCCGCCGGTACTTGCTGAAGTGCCGGCAATACGAGCCAGGTACGTGTTCCCGAGATCTTTCATATGGTCGCCGACGTTATCAAAGTAGCCCAGGTGTTCCTGCTCCTCGTCAATGATCTGCTCGAAGCAGCTTGGCCGTGATGCGTCTGCCACAGTCCCTCCTTTGGTGGATATTCCTTTTTTGAAGCTTAAAAAACCCGGCCCGCCAGCCTTGGCATGACGGGCCGGGGCACGTTTTGGCTGATCAGCCGCCTATGGATGACTATGTCGCCAAACCGATTGACCATGATGATTTGATGGGACTCTTAAAAGAAACATTTTGTTTGAGGTGAAAGTGTACTATGCGTAAAGCATATCACATACCGTTCCGTTCATTTTGCCCATTTCTGCTCATCTCCTTTGGCTTGGCTTGGGGAATCCTTGGGTCGTACATCTTACTGCCTCAATGGATGGGAGCGTGGTTTGGCCAACTCACTGGCAACCATCCACTCTTTTTTCTGGCCGTATACGCGCCTGCAATTGCGTCTTTCATTCTTGTTGTCCACCACGGTGGCCTCGCAGGAATGCGTCGCTTCCTCGGACGGGCGTTGCTCTGGCGCTGCAGCATTGCCTGGTATTCTTTTCTGGTCATTGGCATACCATTGATCTTCATTGTCGGTTCGTCAATGAGAGGGAATCTCTTCACGGAACCATTTCCATTTGCGTCCATCAGAACTCTGCTCATCGCATTGGTCCTGGCCGCCATCAAAGGCCCGGTCGAGGAGTTCGGTTGGAGGGGTCTCGCACTTCCTCTTCTTCAAAGGAAGTTCGCTCCTATCTGGGCCGGGATGATTCTTGGAGTCATGTGGGGGCTTTGGCATCTGCCGGCCTTTCTGCTGGGCGGAACCCAGCAGAGCGAGTGGTCGTTCGCGGCGTTCTATGCCGGATGCCTGGCAATAAGCGTCATCGCAACTGCACTGTTCAATAGGTCGCGTGGCAGCATTCTGCTGTCGGCACTCTTCCATTTTTCGCTCATGAACCCTATCTTTCCGGATGCGCAGCCATATGACACGTACCTTTTGATCGTTTGTGCAGTCCTGGTCGTCTGGTGGAACCGCAAGGACATGTTCATAATAGAAGGCGCTGTAAGAGAAGTCATCCCGCCCGGAAAAGCGGCCGATGGCTGACCACGCCATGCACTCGGACGGGAATCCCGTTGCACTCCATTCCCGCCGCTGATGACCTCGTTAAGCTGTCAACGAGATCCCATGCTTGTTCGACATATCTTGAGGATTTCCAGCCTTGGACCAGCACATGAAGGACTGCCAGTGCAAGTGGTTCAAACAGGACTATCTTGCCGCCGCGAAACAGCGGGCCGGAGAGATCCAGGCGGTTCTGGTTCAAGCCAAGTATTACATGGATGTCAGCAACCGCGTTGATGCACTGCTGCGCGGCTCCAGCGTTTCCCGGGCCAGTTTAAGAACCCTGGTTCCGGGCATGCGCACTGAAGAAGACATCAGGCTCGCCGGTGACCAGTAGGGATAGCGGAAAGCCTCGTCCATGGACCTGGATACCGTACTCGCACCCACCCGAATGCCATATCCGAGCTCAAGAAAGGGCGGCGTGACGGAGGACGGATTACCTTGCGCGAGACATTCAGCCTTTTCTGATCATCCCGGTACTGGCCTGGCAAAGCTCGATCAGGGCTTGCGGGGCCAGCTCGATCTGCAGCCCTCTCTTGCCTCCGCTGACATGGACCGTGTCCCATTCCAGGGCTGAGACATCGATCACGGTCAGAAGCTGCTTTTTTTGGCCCAAAGGGCTGATTCCCCCAAGCACATACCCGGTCACCCTCTGGGCATCACTGGGATCGGCCATGATCGCCTTTTTGAACCCGGACACAGCCGCCATGGCCTTCAGGTCGAGCCTGGCTGAAACCGGCAGGATGCCGATGCCCATGTGCGACCCTGGACCCTGTAGCTCAACCAGAAGGGTTTTGAAGACCCGGGTCTCCGGAAGACTCAGTGCCTGGGCCGCTTCCAGGCCGTAGTTCTCATGTCCGGGCTGATGCTCGTATGGATGAAGGGCATGCCAGACTTTGGCCTTTTTCAGGGCCTGCACCGCCGGGGTCATGTCTTTGCTCCGACGCTCAGCAAAGTCTCTGTTTCCGCTCAGTTATCAAACAGTGAATAAACATTCATGCCGGCTTGGCAGCCAAGCCGGCATGAATGTTTATCGGTCAAAAAAGATGTTCTTTCCGCTCACAGACAGAGGAACGCCCATGACGAACTCCCAGTCCACAAGCCCAAGGTCCCTGGCCACCACCCCGATCCTGTACATGATCCTGTTGTCCACGTTGAACAGGCTGGCCGTCTTCACGGCCGAGCCCAGGGCAATGCCCAGATCCAGGTGACGGAAGGCGCAGATCGGGCCCTGGAACTCACCCTGGATTCTGGGCTGATCCTGCATGGCCTTGCAGTCCACAAACCCGCAGGCCCCGCAGTTCAGTCCCAGGGGGGCGGCCTTTTCCAGCCCGATCAAAAGCACGGCTGCAGAGCGGGCCACTCCGGACCCGTCCCGGTCAAAGTCCTTTTTCCCGGTCCGCTCGCCAAAAGCGGCCATGGCCTTGGCCAGCTCCTGGATGGACCGGCCTTCCAGAACCCGGGTGCGCACAAAGTCCTCCCCTTTGCTCTTCGGGGCGGTGGTTGCAGATATGGCCATGAACCTGGCCACCTGATCGATGCCTTCCATCACTCTCCTCCTTATCGGCTTTGCCAAGGGCAAAGCTGATAAATCTTTGTTTGATTATGAATTCTGTTCCTGCACAACACACTGTGCAGGAACAGAATTCATTGGCACTCCCCAATCCGCTTGCCCTTCATCGTGGTCGTGATCTCCATCCCCTGCATGGACATTTTCGACCCCCCCTCAAAGGTGTCCCCGTGATAGGTGATCTCCCCAGTTCCGGTCATGGGGCCGCCTTGACCATCACAGGCGATCTTCCAGCTGACCGTGTCCCCGCGGGTCTGGACATCAGTGACCTCGCACTGCCCCTGGCCCTGGCTGGACCCACCCTGGGGAACCAGCTCATCCTCGGTGATGCACTGGGTCATTGTAGCCGCCGGCATGCTCATGCCCGGCATCTCCACTTCAGTGGTGATCTCCCACATCCCGGGGTTCATGTTCAGATCAGAACCGGCCAGAGCCGGCACAGCCCCCAAAAACATCATCAGACCGCATACGCTCAGCATCCATTTGCCCATCGCCCTTCCTCCTTGTTTGACGCTCAAAAGCAGGACAGATCCAGGGAGATGATTTTCATCCGAGCCTGGCTCCATGTATGAGACGGCACAAAGAATCACCAACCTGTAATGATTGTATCTTATTGACACAAAAACGTATTTTGATCAAGGTCTACTTGAGATCGTCATCAATGGGTGGGACCTGACACACTTCTGGCTGGGCATCATCATCTGTATGATACGACACGCTGTTTTTTTTCGATCCTTTTGTCCTCAACACCCCCCTGAGTGAAAGCCTATGAACATTTCAGAAGCTGACTGGAAAATTTTCAAACGCATTCGCCCCTTGGCCTTGGATCGCTTCTGCGAGCGTATCCTCGAAGAGAGCCGCAAGATTTGCGACACAACAAAATGGACATCCCTGAAAGCATCGTCAAAAGCGGCCTGAATCAGGCCTGGAACCAGCTGGCCGGGCTTGATCCTGAAAAGGTCTGCCTGCGCTCAGGGGCGGACTTTTTTCCTAAAAAGCACAGCTATGCCCTGACCTGCTTCCAGCAGCCGATCAATGTCTGCCTCAATGAGCAGTCCATCCGGTCCTCCACCGAGATCGGAAGTCTGCTGACCACCAGCCTTGCCGAGCTGTTCAACCTCTCCACCCTCTGGTATCTGGTCCAGGCCAGGGATGCCGTGTGCTCGGACCGCCTGGTCCATCCCACGGAACTCCCAGGCGGCGACATGTTTGCCAAAGGGACCCACATCCTGCCTCTTGACAGCGTGGCCTCCAGATTCGGTCAGGATCCTGAAGGCTTTGCCCGGACCGGTGCCAGGCTTGGGGCCGACGCACTGGATTTTGGGGACACCGCCCTCAAGCTCTGGCCCTTTCCCCGGGTTCCGGTGATTCTTGTCCTGTGGCTCAAGGACGACGAATTTCCAGCCCGGGCCACCCTGCTCCTGGACTCCACCGCCCACCTGCACCTGCCCATGGACATTCTCTGGTCCACGTCCATGCTCAGCCTACAGCTTCTGCTCCGGGTTGCCAAATCTCCTTGAAGCTTGACAATTTCATTGATAGATTCGTTTCTATCCAGTTTCACACATTTTTTTCCTTTCCCGGAGCCGTTATGCAGATCACGGATCAGTCCATCCTGAGTGACTGGCAAAACATTGTGGATATCCTGACCAGGATCTTTCATGTCCCATCGGCAATCATCACCAAATTCGACCCCCCTTACGTGGACATCTTCAAGGCCAGCACAACTCCGGACAACCCCTACTCCGAGGGCTTGCGGGTTGAAATGACTGGCCACTACTGCGAGGCGGTCTTCAAGACCAGACAAAGACTACTGGTGACCAACGCCCTCAAGGATGATCAATGGCAACAGGCCCCTGAAATCGACTACGGCTTGATCTCCTATTTCGGGCTCCCGGTCCGCTATCCGGACGGGGAACTCTTTGGAACCCTTTGCGTCCTGGATTCCAAAGAAAATTTCTACAGCACCGACTTGGAGAATCTCTTGATCGAGTTACGGAACATGCTCGAATCTCACCTGACCCTGCTGCTTCAAAAGCAGGAGCTCGAAAAAATGACTGAAGAAATCAGGACCCTCAAAGGCATCATCCCCATTTGCGCCGAATGTAAAAACATCCGAAATGATCAAGGTTATTGGGAGCAGCTCGAACTTTACATCCAAAAACACTCCGAGGCAGATTTTTCTCACGGCATCTGCCCGAACTGCGCTCGCAAGCTCTATCCGGAGATTTCCGTCACAATTGGAGGAAAGTCACAGAATTCCAACAACTGACTCAAAGGGAAATGGCCATGACGTTGAAAAATCAAATCCTGGGAATCGCCGGCAGCCCCAGAAAAAACGGCAACAGTGATCTCATGCTCCAGGAGGTGCTCAAAGGAGCAGAGGGCGAAGGCCTGAGCACCGAGATCGTCTTTCTTCGGGATTACCAGTTTTCGTCCTGTGTGGGCTGCGAGGCCTGCCGCACGGCCAAGGCCTGCACCAGGCTCCTGGACGGGATGCAGCTCCTGTACCCCAAGATCGTTGAGTCCAGGGGGCTGGTTCTGGCCTCCCCAGCCCACAACTACAATGTCTCCGCCCTGATGAAGGCCTTCATTGACCGCCTGTACCAGTTCTACGACTTCACTACCGACCATCCCCGGGCCTTCTCCAGCCGACTGGCCGGACAGGGCCGAAAGGCCGTGCTGGCGGCAGTGGCCGAGCAGCTTGAAGAAAAGGACATGGGCTTTACCATGGACGGGATGCGTCTGCCTCTCGAAGCCCTGGGATATGAACTGGTGGATCGGGTCAGCGCCCTGGGCCATTTTCATGCTGGAAAGGTGGCCAGGGACCCCCAGACCCTGCAGGCCTGCTTCAAAGCTGGACAAATGCTGGGGAGGGGACTCAAAGATTAAAGAATCCGGCCCCAAAAGGGCCGGATCCTTTAATGTTCTTATGTATTGTCTTTGATGTCTTTGCACAGATCGGGATAATCGGTGAACACCCCGTCAACGCCCATCCGTTTCAGGCGCAAGAGCTCTCCTGGCAGGTTGACCGTGTACCCAAAGACCCGCAAGCCCATCGCATGGGCCCGTTTGACCAGGGAGGACCTGATCCGGCGATGGTCGACATGCAGGGTCGTGACCTTGAGACTGGCTGCAAGATCCTGCCAGTCCTTGCGCACACGATCCATAAGCAGCCCGATCTGGATGTCCGGGTCCAGCTCCCGGACGCTCTGCAGCTCCTGTGGATCGAATGAGGAGATCAGGATCAGGTCCCTGCTCCAGCCAAGACTGTCCACCTGCTCTGCGACCATCTCCACCACGGCCCTGGCCGTATCCCGGCCTTTGAGCTCGATGTTCAGGCCTCCCCGGGAACGGACCTCTTCAAAGACCTCGCTCAACAAAGGGATCCTTTCCCCTTTCCCGGCATCCAGCCTTCGGAGCGACTCCAGAGACTGCTCCTCCACCCGGCCTTGTGCGTTGGTGGTCCTGTTCAGGGTCTGGTCATGGATGACCACTAAAACTCCCTGAACACAATGAACATCAACCTCAATCCAGTCCGCACCCAGGGCAAGCCCTTTGCGAACCCCGGCCAGGGTGTTCTCCGGGGCCCGTCCCCTGGCCCCCCGATGACCTATGCAGATGAAGTCCGGTCCTGTCATATGCTTGCCTGAACCTCCACAGAAAGTGATATGTCTTGGATATGAGAGCCCCATGGCCATTGTTGATGGAGGTTGAAAGGGTTGAGAGCTGTATCCATATGCCCATTGCCCTCAGCCCTCCACTGTCGACCATCAACCTGCTTCAGACAATATCCGCCAGGTCCCGATTCATGACATAGGCGTCCACCAGACCAAGCCTGGAATGCCGAAAGACCCTGGGCAGGGTGCCGCTGACCTGAAACCCCAGGCTCTTCCACAGCTTGACTGCCGGCTCGTTGGTGGAGATGACCATGTTGAACTGGATGGACAGAAAACCCCGCTTCCTGGCCTCCAAGAGACAGGCCCGGCCCATGGTCCGCCCAAGCCCTCGGGCCTGAAAATCCGGGTGGACCATGAAGCCGGCGTTGGCCACGTGTGATCCCAGCCCGCTGTAATTGGGCCTGAGGATGAAGGTTCCGGCAATCCCCTGGTCATTGACGGCCACAAAGGGATCATACTTCCACCAGCCGGCCTCGAAAACTTCCAGCGGGGAGCCCGGCTCGAACACATAGGTGTCCCCGGTGGCAATGACCAGAGAAAAAATTTCCCAAACCCTGTTTTTGTCTTCAGGCCCGGCGGCCCTGATCACTGTCTCCATCTGTAACTCCCCCTCCTCCCTCTTATTTTCTATGGAACCGCAGACCTTCAATCTGGCCGGAGGCTGCGCTGAAGGTGGACGCAAACCCATCAACGGCCTCTTGTATCCTGGATTGGATCTCTCCTGGAATGGGCTCGGGCTGATGGTCGGCCAGGATTGATTCAAGCTCCTGGCCGGCCCGGTCCAGAAGGCTCAACCGCCCCTGGGCCTCCCAGGCATCTCTCCCGACTCTGGAGAAGAGCTTCGGCCTCCACTGAGTGCTCCGAACATGCTCCAGGGTGTGCTCGTGCATCAGGTAGTGCCCGCCAGGTCCAATCTCTGCGATCACTTCCAGGGCCAGGGTGGAGGGATCCACTGGAACGCCTTTCTGGATTCTCCTGATCTGTCCGATGATCTCGTTGCAGATGACGATCATCTCCAGACTGCCTGTTCGCCCGAAATCCAGATAGCCGACATCATGGTTCAGATTGGCCCCGGACAGGGCCGAAAGAAAGGAAATCATCCCGGCTTCGTACGTGGCCTGCCCGTCCGGTATCTGGGAATCGCTCGTTCCGGCATAGCCCCAGCTGGGCAGGTCAAGATGGTGGCTCATTTCGATCATGGCCATGTAGGACAGGTAGTACTCCGGGGCGTTGTAGCTGCACTCACTGCTGAGCATGTCCAGGACCGCCGCGCCCATCCCCATGAGAAACGGGGCTCCGGGCTGCTTGAGCTGATGCATGACCAGGCCGCACAGGCTCTCGGCCAGCCCCTGGGCCACGTGGCCGGCTATGGACATGGGGGCAGTGGATCCGGCCATGGGTGCAGGAGAGTAGATGCAGGGCATCCCGGCTTGTGCGCACAAAAGGAGCTTGTCCACGCTTTCAAAAGGATGCTTGAGGGGGCTGATGGGCTCGGCATAGTGAATGGTGTAGGGGCGCTCCTTCAAGGCCTGGTTCGAGCCCCGGAGCAACGAGCCTATCCTGCATATCTCCGCCAGGTCGGACCGGTTTTCAGCCGTATTGACAATCGGCTTGGTGGTGTTCCCGGCCATGGTCTGGAAGCTGGCCAGATAGGCCATATGGGGGGACACATTGGACGGATGGGCAAAGGACATGACAAAGTCGATATTGGGCAGGGCATCACAGACCCTGGCTGCCCTGGCCACATCGTTCATCCCGGCCACAGAACGCTCAAAGCTCTGCCCGTCCAGGGCATATATCAAATCCGAGCCTGTCCCGAAATAGGACCGGGTGCCCCCCAGATCCATGGCTGGCTCACCGAGCCGGTCGTAGACTGGAATCGAGGCCGGGGCGGTGCTCAAGGCCTGCGAGACCAGGGAAGCCGGAATCCTGGCCATGTTCTGCTCATCCACCTGGCATCCGCCCTGTCGCAGCAGCTCCACCCCATCTGGGTGCAGGACCTGCATCCCCACCCTGGAAAGGACCTCAAGCGCTCCCTGGTAGATGGCCTCTCGATCCTCTGCAGCCAGAAACCTGATCTCCGGGCGCATACCCTGCAAAAAACCATGCATATCCATAGTCACATCCTTTTTCAGCGCAGCCAGTGGCAACGCTGAATCTTTAGCATCAATCGATTTCCAGTCCGATCGGACAATGGTCCGACCCCATGACCTCGGATTCGATCCAGGCCCTGGTCACCCGGCCTTGGAGCTCCTGGGACACGAAGAAATAGTCGATCCGCCACCCGGCATTCCGGGCCCTGGCCCCAAAGCGATAGGTCCACCAGGTGTAGTGGCCGGGACCCTGCTCAAAGAGCCGGAAAGTGTCCACAAAACCACTGGCAATGCAGCGATCGATCCATTCCCGCTCCTGGGGCAGAAAGCCGGACACGTTTTCATTGGCCTTGGGGTTCTTCAGGTCGATCTCAGTGTGGGCCGTGTTCACATCTCCGCAAAAGACGACCGGCTTGGCCTGACGCACATGCTGGACATGGTCCAGAAAGGCCTGGTAGTACTCGAGCTTGTACTCCAGACGCTCATCGCTCATCTTCCCGTTGGGAAAGTAGACATTGAACAGGACAAAGTCCTCGAACTCGAGCTGAATCAGCCTGCCCTCCCCCTGGAAGCGCTGGTCCGGAAGCTCAAAGTCCACCTTGAGCGGGGTCTGTCTGGTGTAGACCGCAACTCCGGAGTACCCTTTCTTGACCTCGGCCGGATTCCAGTACCGCTCATATCCAGAGATATCCATCCGCTCTTCGGGAATCTGGTCCTCATCCGCCTTGATTTCCTGCAGGCAGACAACGTCGGCATCTGCGCCCTGAAACCAGTCCCAGAACCCTTTCTTGATCACTGCCCGAAAACCGTTCACATTCCAGGAAAACAACCTCATCGCCACCTCCATTGCTGCAGTCCACGGACTGACTACATCTTCCCGGCCGAGCTTGCAAGGGAACAGTCGATCAGGTAAGAGGGCCTGTCTGCTGTGATGACTCTGCTCGATATGAGCAGTCCGATGGAAAAGCAGCCCTCACCCCGCACTCAGTTCTCCTGGAGAGCCACGTGCGGGGTACGACCTCTCACTTGAAGATAATTGTCAGCCATGCCCTCAGTCCCCTATCTCCCTTTTGCCTTTCCCGGCCTGGAAACCGTCCGCTGCGTGTTCACCGCCCGCGCCCTTGCAGATGGCCCATCCCAGTCCGGCGCAGGCAATCTCTCTTTCGGCTTCGGCGACCCGGACCCGGATGTCCTGAAGAGACGGCAGGCCCTGCAGCAGGAGCTCGGCTTTCAGACCTGGACCTCAGTCCGCCAGGTGCACGGTACGGACATGGTCTTTGCCCCGAGCGAGGGACCAGGCCAGGAGCGCCCCCAGGCTGACGCCATGGCCACGGACAGGGAAGGCCAGGCCCTGGCCGTTTCCGTGGCCGACTGTCAGCCGCTCATGCTGGCCCATGTTTCAGGAGGCTACGTGGCCGGGCTCCATGTGGGCTGGCGGGGCAACAGGGCTCAGGCCCCCGCCCTGTGGGTCAGGTCCTTCTGTGATCGGTACGGCCTGGATCCGGCCGGAATCATGGCGGTGCGCGGCCCCAGCCTCAGCCCGGCCTGCAGCCAGTTCGTCAACTTCGATTCCGAATGGGGGCCAGGATTCCGGGATTACCTGGACCGGGAGACCATGACCGTGAACCTGTGGCGGATGACCAGGGACCAGCTCCTGACTGCAGGTCTCAAGCCCGAGCATGTCTTCTCCATCGACCTGTGCACTTTCAGCCTGCCAGCCATGTTCTACTCCTATCGCCGCGACAGGTCCTGCGGCCGCCAGGCCGCCCTCATCTGGATCCAGAGTCCGGGCTGAACCAGGTATAGTCCTGAAATGAGATGCGGAAAAAAACGGAATAGAGGACCGGGCACAGGACCAGGGTCAGCAGGGTGGAGAAAGCCAGACCGAAGATGAGCACATTGGCCATGGGCCTCCACAGCTCGCCTCCCTGCAGTGACAGGGGCACCAGCCCCAGGATGGTCGTGGCTGCAGTCATGATGATCGGCCGCAGCCGCTTCTGGGCCGCAGTGACCAGGGCATCCTGCAGAGGCTGCTCCCCGGCTCTCTCGATCTCGATCTGATCGATCATCATGATCGCGTTGTTGACGATGATCCCCACCAGGCTGATCATGCCCAGCAGGGCCATGAATCCGAACGGTGAGTTCGTGGCCAGCATCCCGCCGGTCACGCCGACGAACATGGGCGGGACAGTCAGCCCGATGATCAGCACCCGGCGGATGGAATTGAACTGCAGGACCAGGATCAGGGCCACCAGCCCGATAACCAGGGGAATGTTGACCAGGATGGACGTATTGGCCCTGGAGGATTCCTCGAACTCCCCCCCGTACTCGATCTCATACCCCTCGGGCCAGTCCCTGGACGACTGCATGTCCTCCAAGACCGGCGCAATGTGCTCATTCAGGATCTGACTGGGGAAAGCCCCCTGGGCCACCTCGCTCTTGATGGTCATGGTCCGGATACTGTTGCGCCTCCGGATGTTGCTCGGCTGCCAGGTGATTGTGGGCTGGGCCACCTGCAGCAGAGGAACGCTCTGTTTGGAGCTGTAGGAGTAAACGTTGAGACCTTCGACTTTCCACAGGTCCTCTCGGAAATCCTTCTGCGACCTGGCCAGGATGGGGATGATGTCCTCTTCCTCCCTGTACTGGCTGATCTCCAGTCCTGAAAACTGGGCCTGCAGGGACAGGGCGATCTCCCTGGTGGACAGTCCGGCCCGCTTGGCCCGTTCCTGATTGACGTCCACCACCAGCTTCTTGGTCGGCTCCCCCCAGTCATCCCAGACCGTGGTCGTTCCCGGTGCATTCTTGACCGTCTGGGCAATTCTGCTTTGCAAATCACTGATCGTCTCGATCTCCTCTCCTGAGAGGCGGACCTGTATCGGGGCCCCCACCGGTGGGCCGCGTTCCAGAAGCCTGACCGAGGCCCGGCAATCGGGAAAGTTCTCAGCCAGCTCATCTTCGATGCTGTTTCGCAGGCTCACAGCCCCATCAACTGTTCTGGTGTTGACGACCAGAAAAACGTAGTTCTGGTTGGTCTGCTCCGGCTCCATGGCCAGGTACCAGCGGGGCCCGCCATACCCGATGAACATGCCTGTGGATCTGACTTCGTCCTTTTGAAGCAAAAACCGGTCCAGCCTGGCCGCCCTCTCCGCTGTGACCTGGATGTCGGTGCCGTAGGGCTGCCAGAACTCCACGGTCACGATTTCCCTTTCGTTAGGGGGGAAGAACATGCTGGGCACAAAGGCGAACCCCCAGACCGCAATGGCCATGAGCAGCAGGATTCCGAGCACGAACAGCCCCCTGGCCTTGAGGCAGGGCACCAGGAGCGCCCTGTAGAAACGATAGAGCAGGTGCTGAAAATTCCGGCCCCCGCTGGACGATCCCTTGAGAAAGGCATGACAGCATACAGGGACGAAGGTCAGGGACAGGACCCACGAGGCCAGCAAGGTCAGGGTGACCACGGTGAACAGGGACATGGTGTACTCCCCGGTCATGGACTTGGCCAGAGGAATGGGCAGGAAGGCGAAAATCGTGGTCAACGACGCGATCAACAGGGGCAGCCAGAGCCGTCTGACTGCATTGCCGGCTGCCTGCAGCCGGGGCGTGCCCGAGGACATATCCACCAGGATGTGCTCGCTGACCACCACGCCATTGTCCACGAGGATGCCCAGGGATATGATCAGGGCCCCGATGGACACGACCTGCAGCTTGACCCCGAAAAACGGCATGAGGGTGATGGCCGTGAGCATGGCCATGGGCACCAGACTGCCGGCTACGAACCCTGTCCGCCAGCCCACGAAAAAGAACATGACCACGACCACGAAAACAAAGGCCTCCAGAAGATTGACCGTGAACGTTCTGATGGAGCCCTGCACGAAATCGGGTTGGAACATCAGGGTCTGCAGCTCCAGGCCCACTGGGAGACCAGCCTGGATCCGGCTCACCCGGCGCTGAATCCTCTCCCCTAATTTGATGATATTTCCGTCATCCACCATGCTCACAGCCAGGACCACGGCCTCCTGAGCGTTGAAACGGACCATGTGTCGGGGCGGATCGGCATATTCCCTGGTGATCGTGGTGATGTCCTCCAGGGAGACGCTTTGGGACTGGCCCGGGATTCGAAGCGTTGTCTCCTTGAGGTCCTTCAGGCTCTTGAACTCCCCAGTGGACTCGATGAGCACCCTTTCCGGGCCCAAAACCGCATCTCCGCTGGGCTGAACCGTATTCTGGGCCTGGAGGATGTCCATCAGCTGTCTGGGACTGAAACCGAGCTGGGCCATGAGGGCGTTGGAAAACTCGATGAAGATCCGCTCCTCCTGAACTCCGTGCAGCTCGACCTTGGCCACATCCCTGACCGTGAGCAGTTCGTTGCGGATGTCCTCGGCCGTTTCCTTGAGCTCTCTGGACGTGTACCCGTCTCCGGTCAGGGCCAGGAGAATGCCGTACACATCCCCAAACTCGTCGTTGACCCTCGGAGGGATGACCCCGTCCGGAAGCTCTGGCTCACAGTCCCTGACCTTGTTCCGCAAGCGCTGCCAGATGGGCTGCATGTCCTGGTAGCGGTCAGCAATCCGGACATGGATGACAGAAAGGCCGGCCATGGACTGGGAGGTGATCCACTCCACCTCGGCCATCTCCCGGATGCTGTCCTCCAGGGTGTCCGTGACCAGCTTCTCCACCTTGCTGGGAGACGCCCCTGGGAAAGGCGTGGCCACGACAGCGGTCCTGATGGTGAAGCTGGGATCCTCGAGTCTGGGGATGGTCAGGTAGGTCCAGACCCCGGCCACAACCAGGAGCAGGAACACCAGGCCAGCGGTCCTGTTGTTGGTGATGCACCAGGTGGCGATGTTCATCACAGGTTCTCCTGGTCAAGGCTGCGCACCCTCATGCCCTCGTCCAGACGGTGCACGCCGCGGACAACGATGGTTTCGCCGGGCTCGAGTCCTGAAAGGATCTGCAGGCCCTCCGAGAGCAGAGAGCCGACCATGACATCTCTGCGATGGACCCTTTTTTCCTGCTGATCATAGACCCAGACAACGGCTCCTGATCCTGTTTTCCTGATCACTGCCTGGGGCGGGACCACAACCGGAGCTTCCCCGCTGGGAGGGAAATCAAACCGGGCATGCCCAACCATTCCCGGCCGGACTGCAGGGTCGAGCTCCAGAAGGCGCAGGGTCAGAGGATAGGTCGTGGTCGGGCCGGTCTCCACGCCGACCTCGCTGACTCTGGCCGGGAATTCCAGGCCTTTCAGGGCATCAAAGCTGACAACGGCCTGGTCGCCGCTCTTGATCCTGGAAATCAGACCGGCCGGGACACCGAGCTGCATCTCCATGGCCTTGAGGGAAGCCAGAACAGCTACCGGCTGACCGGCCTGCACGGTCTGATGCTCCTCAACAGGCACACTGACGATCTCCCCCTGCAGCGGCGATGTGAGGACGCAGTAGCTCAATTTCCGCCTGGACAGGGCCAGAGCCTCTCTGGCCGCCTCATGCTCGGCACTGGCGGACTCGAACATGGCCCTGGACTGATCAAGCTCCCTCTTGCTCACATTGTCCACTTCATACAGGGACCTGACCCGGGCGTACTCGAAACGGGCCTGTTCGTATTTGGCATTGACCTGGGCCACCTGAGCCCTGCGCCTCTTGACCTCCAGATCGTAATCCGTACTGTCCAGCCTGGCCACCAGGCTGCCGACAGAAACCCGACTGCCAACCTTGACCCCGATATTCTGGACCTTGCCGTCGACCCGAAAGCTGAGAACAGTTTCCACGGCTGGTCTGGCCGTTCCTGAAAAGAGCCGCACTTCCCCCTGGGACGATTCGGAGACATTCATGGTCACCACTGAACGCAGGCCTTCCTGCCGTGGTTGTGCATCCGGCCCCTGATCACACCCCAGGATCAGGCCCAGCCCCATGAGGGCTGTCACCAGCAGCAGCCTGAAACTCGTTGATCGGACCTGTCCAGCCCGGGTATCGCTCTTGAATGGTGTGCGCACGAAGATCATCCTCACGCTTAAAATTCAGCGCAGCTTCTGGCTGCGCTGAATTTTATCGGGTTGAATGTAAACAGGATCCAACTCATGGGATTTAGGCCATGTGTTTGAGCATCACGGCTGCCAGTTTGATCAATCACCATCACTGAACTGTGTCAAGGGGGAGGGTTTATTCCTCATCAAGCTTCATGCGGGTGAACCCCTGGATCCAGGCCTGCCGATCCTGCTCCGACTTCTCGAATTCGAACCAGGCCATAGCCCGCTGAAAGCGAACCAGGTCCTGCAGATAGCTGTAGACAGCAATGGTTGCGGCCTGTTCCTGGACCAGGGCCTGGTTCTGGGCATCCAGGAGATCAATGATGCTTGCCGCTCCCCTGGCATATTTGTCCTGGACAAGATCCAGATTCTTTGCAGCCTGGTCGGCTGCCCTCCGGGCCAGCCCTATCCTGGGCTGAGAGCTCTGCAGGTCATAGACCGCCGACCTGACCTGCTGTTCCAGGAGTTGAGCGGCCTGGGTCCTCTGCGAACGCAGCCTGGACAGTGTGGCCTGGGCCCGATCCACGTCGTGAAACCTTTTGCCGCCCTGAAAAAGAGGGAGCTTCAACTCCAGGGCTACCCGCCACTCGTCCCTGTCCCGGTCAGAGACAAGGTCGTTGATCTCTGAACCAATATCCGGACCAGCCATGCCTGGAGGGCCTTGGGGTGCTGTTTCTCCTGGACCGAAGCCCAGCTCCGGATCCTCCCGGCTCAGCTCCCGGGTGTAGTCGAAGCTGGCCCCGAACGTGGGCACATAGAAGCGGCGCTCTTTGTGGGCCAGCTCGATCTCAGCAGCTTGAATGGCCTGATTTGCAGCTTCCAGCTCCGGTGCGTTGCCCAGGGCGACCTCGACCGAGTACTTCCTGAGCCTCCTGACCTGACTGGCTGTCTGCAGGATCCGGCGAAACCTGTGACCCAGAAAATACAAATCCTGGTCCTGGAGATGTATGTCGTGAGCCCGCCACCTGGTGTCCTGGGGTTCTCCAAGGACCTGGTTCAGAGCCACCCTGGCTTTCTCAACCCTGGAATCAGCCGCAAAGAGGTCCCCCTTTTGAGTGGCAACCTGTGTCTCCCAGCGATAGACATCCTCAGGTCCGGACATGCCCACTCTTCTTCGTATCCTGGCCAGCCTGAGGTTTTCCCTGGTCAGGTCGAGATTGTCCCTCTCAATCCGTTCCAGGGCCCTGGCCTGCAGGTACTGCAGATAGAGTTCTCCCGCCCGGGCCATGACATCCAGCTTGATGGCCCGGGCTTCCAGGTCCTGACTCTGCTCCAGGTGCCTGGCTGCCAGAAATCTGGACAGGACCTGATCGTCAAAGATGAGCTGCCTGACCGTAATCGTCCCGGTGGTTCTCTTCCAGGGGTAAAGGGACAAGGAGGCTTTGGACCGGTCCTTGTCAATCCTGAAGGCCTGCAAAGCAGCCTCGGCCTGGGGCAGGAGGCCGCTTTGGGCCTGCTGGGTCGACTCCTGGGCCTCCCGGATTCGAAACTCTTCAATGGCCACCCGGACATTGCGCTGGCCGGCAGTCTCCATGGCCCTTTCCAGGCTCAGGGGCCTGGCCTGACCCTGCTGATGGCCCAGGGCTTCACTGTGCAGAACATGGGCCTCGACCAATGTTTCCAGGCAGGGATCAAAGCTGATCCGGCTGGCTGTTTGACCGTTCAGGATCAGGTGGTCTTCCACAGGCATGTCCTGTGACAGGGAGCCGGGGTCAGCACCATCCAGGATCTGCTGCATGTCCAAAGCCAGCCGTCTGGTCAGCCGGGGCCACAGATCCGGGGTCTGGCTGGCCAGGACCCCTTTTTGCACATCAGTATGCCCAAACAGGGAAAAAGTCGGAATGCTGCGCTCGTTCAAGGACTGAACCAGTGTTTTCCAGTTCGCATCTGACATGCGCAGAAGCGGGGTCAGGTAGACTGCCTCAACTTCCGGCCCCAGGGCTTTCAGAACAGATGACGGCTCTTTGCCGGCCGGAAGGGGAACGATCTCCAGCCCGAGGCTCTTCTCCAGTCGAACACGTGCCGCCTGGAAGCCTGGAAGGCCCTGCAGCAGGATTTCATCCATGCAGAGATGGACCCTGGAGAACCCGACCAGCTGGTGAAAAACGCTCAGATCCCTTTGAATTCGGTTCGAGGCGAGCACAAAGTGGACCTTTGCGCTTGCACCCCCCTGCTGCCCCTGACCGAGTCCCGCGATGCGCAGCCCCCCCACAACGGGTGTGGCCAGCGAAGATTCCGTTCTGGCTGCATGTTCAGTGCACAGGACACCGTTTGCAAAAACAATGTCCACCTCCGGCTCCTGCACAGCCCGCTGCACAACTTCGTCCACCGCCTCAGGGTCCCATTGGGCATCAAAGGACTCGCTGCGCAGAAAGACAAGCCTGGTGTCCTCTGGAATCAGGGCGGCCAGTTCCTTTTCCACTCCTGTTTCAAATCTGTACAGAGCATCAGAGGGCCCGTCCCGAACAACGGCCACCCTGACTGTCCGACCGGTCGGTACACGGGCATGACCTGTATCTTCAATGCCCCGTGAAGAGCGGCTCTGACTCTCAGCTCCGCTGTCAGAGGGAGGATAGAGATCGATGACCAGGCGAAAACGATCGCTCTCGGGCGGGGAGCCCGGCAAGAACAGGGTCTCCACTCTGGTGTCAGCTTCCTCGAAATCAATGCTCAGCCTGGGCTGACCTTCCTCGTCAAGGGTCACCGACCTGACCGCCCCCTTGTTCAGCCTGCTGAGCACGCCCATGGGAAAGAGCCGTTCCAGCCGTTCAAACCGGAGTTCGGCCCGAGTCTGCGTGGATGTCTCGATGCTGTCCGGCCAGCGGCCTTCAGCATCCAGAACCACCCGGGTGAAGCCGTCATGCACTCCGACCCTGATCCTGTGCAGCCTGGTCAGCTGGGCTTCCGCCGCGGCTTCACGGCTTTCTGTCCGATTCCCCGAGGCTGATTTGACGATGGTCTTGACCTTCACTTTTTTGGACTGATCAAGGCTCTGATAGAAAACCTCTTCCTGGGCCGGGTCCTTTGGCTGGACCGGCTCCGGTTGTGGTTCTGGCCTTGGGGATGATGGCTCAATGCCCGGGTAGAGATCAAAGATCAGGTGATAGCTGGCTGAAGCTGGAACATTTTCGGCCTCATACACATAGTGGTCCGCATAGACCGGCTTGCTGAGGGCCAGGACGAGTTTGTCCGGGTCAGAAGGGTCGGGGATGTGGATCTCCTTCAACAGCTCCAGCTCCGCAGCCGAAGCCTGAGTAAAGCCGGTCTCGAGGCGCAAGGCCTCGAATCTGACCTCCAGCCGGGCCTCATCGGTGGCATTGACCTGCTGCGGCCTGTTTCCGTCGAATTCCAGAACCACCCGGGTAAACTGCTCATGTTCGGCTGCCCGGATTCTTTTCAAAACAGACGTTTCAGACCAGGCCTGGGGGCAGACGACCATGAAAAAAAGGCTGATGTTCAAACAGCACCAAAGTGCCTTGCCCACAACGCGACCCTGCGTGGCTGTGCTCATCGCTCTTGGACTCTCCAGGGGTGCGGTTCATTCCGATATGATCCCATACTGTCTTAATCCTTTTTCTACTGCGATGATCACATGTTGTCAAAACTGGACATCATTTTCGAGCCTGCGTAGAGTGTATCAGTTTTCGCCAAATGCAAACCAGGACAGCGAACACGGTGCACAGTCTTGACTCCAGCCTGATGCTGGTCACCGACCGCCCCCTGTGTCTGGGCAGAGACCTTGTGGATGTTGTGGAGCAGGCCATCCAGGCCGGGGCCACTGCTGTCCAGCTCAGGGAGAAGCATCTCTCCACCCGGGAGTTTGTCTGCCTGGGCCGGGAGCTCACAAAGCGCCTCCAGCCCAAGAACATCCCTTTGTTCATCAACGACCGCCTGGATGTGGCCCTGGCTGTGGGGGCCGACGGCCTTCATGTCGGCCAGGAGGACATGCACGTGTCCGATGTCCGGGCTTTGGCCGGCTTCAAGCTGGCCATTGGCCTCTCGGTCAACTCCATCCAGGACGTCATGGAGGCCAACACCCTGGATGTGGACTACCTGGGGGCCGGTCCGATCTTTCCCACAGCCACCAAGGAAGACGCCAAGGAAGCTTTGGGCATTGCAGGGCTTCATGCCCTGATCAAATCTTCCAGACACCCGGTGGTGGCCATAGGCTCGATCAATCAGGGCAACGTCGCTCAGGTCATCAAGGCCGGGGCCCGGGGTGTGGCTGTCGTGTCAGCCATCTGCGCCGCTGAATCACCCCTGGAGAGCACAGCACAGCTTGTCCGGGCCATTCGCAATGCCAGA
>CAYOID010000046.1:0-25928 GCA_964403955.1 uncultured Desulfohalobiaceae bacterium
TCAACCATGCAACACATTGAAATACTTAAATCCAACTGAATTTTGGAAACATAGAAAATCGAATTGGAAGAGAAATCCTGGTGTGTGCTATATTTGCATTTTTTGTACCCATCAACAACAAAGGGGGTTCTCATGAAGCGCGTCGTTTCCATTGTATTTTTTTGTCTGGGACTGCTGGTTCTAAGCGTCCAGCCCGGTCTGGCCGATTCATCGTCTCTTTCTGCTTTCGACAACCTGTCCGGAAGCCTAAGCATTGCCGGGGGTACGGCCCATATCCCGGTGATGAAGGAGGCGGCCAAAAGGATCATGACCTACAATCCGGATATATCCATCACTGTGGCCGGGGGTGGCTCCGGAGTCGGCGTGCAAAAGGTGGGCGAAGGGCTGGTGGATATCGGCAACACTGGCCGGCCGATCAGTGCCCAGGAAGAGGAAAAATACGGACTTCAGTCTTTTGCCTTTGCCATTGACGGGGTGGGTGTGGCCGTGCACCCGGACAATCCGGTTCAAGATTTGAGCAGTGAGCAAGTGCAGGCCATCTTTGCCGGAGAGATCACTTCCTGGAGCGAGGTGGGCGGACCGGAGAGATCCATCAATCTGTATACCCGTGATGAGGCTAGCGGAACCAGGAGTGTATTCTGGAAAAAGGCCCTGGACAAAGGGGAGGTTGCGATCAAGGCCAATGTGGTCTCTTCCAATGGGGCCATGAAGGTTGCTGTTTCCAGGGATAAAGCCGCCATTGGATATCTGAGCATCGGGCATATGGACGACTCCATCGCCCGGGTGGCAATAGACGGCGTATTGCCCTCTCAGGAGAATGCAGTTGATGGGTCCTACACTGTTGTCCGCAAGCTGTACATGAACACCAAGGGAGAGCCCTCTCCCCTGGCTCAGGCCTTTATCAATTATGTTCAAGGTCCGACGGGCGCAGAAATTGTTTCTGAAAGCGGATTCATTTCCTTAGGTGAATGATCGTCCGGGCTTGGCGTGCGCACAAAGCTTCTCTTTGATCACTGCAGCCGTCTTTTCCTGCTCAGCACGGCCTGCATCAGCTTTTGCCTGGTGCTGGCCGTGTTTGTCTTTTTGATTGCCTTTGTCTGGCCGGTATTTGCCGGCCAGGAATGGAAAGCCCTGCTGAGCATGGACTGGCGCCCTTTTCAGGGCCATTTTGGCATCCTGCCCATGATTCAGGGATCCCTGGCCTTGACCGCCACGGCCATGCTGGTGGCCTACCCCCTGGGACTCGGCCTGTGCTTGTTTTGTACCGGACTTGGACCTGCCTGGGCCGGGCGCATCATGCAAGGCTTGGTCCAGTTTATGGCTGGAATTCCTACAGTGGTCTATGGTTTCGTGGCCGCCTTTACTTTGGTCCCTTTTCTTCGCCACCACTTTTCCGTGGGTACTGGATATTCCTGGCTGGCCGCCAGTGTCGTCTTGAGCTTCCTCGTCCTGCCGACAGTGGTCCTCGTCGGCTTGAGTGCCGTGCACAGGGTGCAGCAGGACCTGTCTCTGACTTGCTCCGCCCTGGGGCTCTCCAAGGTCCAGGCCCTGGTCTCGATCCTATTCCCAGCTGCCTGGCCCGGCCTGCTGGCGGCCGGCCTGCTCGGCTTCGGACGGGCGGTGGGCGACACTCTGATCGCCCTCATGCTGGCTGGAAACGCCCCCCAGACCCCGGATTCCATGCTGGACTCCATTCGGGTTCTGACCTCACACATCGCCCTGGTGGTGGCTACAGACAGCCAGAGCCCTGCGTATCGATCAGTGTTTGTGGCCGGGTGTCTTTTGTTTGCCATTGCCGCTTTGGTCAACATCTCTGTTTTTTTGATTCAGAAAAAATATGGTCGGCTGCATGTCTCTGGGTAAAGAGCGGATAACGACCGTCTTCGCCTGGGCCTGCACCTTGTTGACGCTGCTGGTCATCAGCAGCCTGCTCGGATTTCTTCTTGTCCAGGGCAGCTCGGCACTGAGCTTGAGCCTTTTATTTGGTGATGCCCCGGTTTGGCCGGCTCTCATCGGGGAAGTCCCGGTTTGGGAGGGCATTTGGCCGGCATGTGTGGGGACTTTGACGTTGGTATTTCTGGCCACCGGGATTTCCCTGCCTTTGGGCCTGGGGTGCGGATTGTACCTGGCCCTTATGGCAAAAGGGCGGACCAAAGACCTTGTCAGCATTCTGATCAACCAACTGGCCAGCGTCCCTTCCATCGTCATGGGGCTGTTCGGCTTTGCCTTGATACTTTTTCTGCGCAAGACGCTCTTTCCCCATGCCAACACGTGTCTGCTCCTGGCGGCTTCATGCATGGCCATTCTGATTCTGCCCTATATTGTCCGATCCACCCAGAACGCTGTTGAGGCCATTCCCCTGTCGCATCGGCTGATCGGCCCCAGCCTGGGATTGACCCTGGGCCAGAACATTGTTCACATTATTCTGCCCCAGGCAGGCAAAGGCATCCTTGGAGGAGTGATCCTGGCCGTGGGCCGGGCTGCTGAAGATACGGCCGTGATTTTGTTGACCGGTGTGGTGGCCAACTCCGGATTGCCCCAGGGTCTTTTGGGAAATTTCGAGGCCCTGCCCTTTACCATTTACTTTCTGGCCGCGGAATTTCGCTCGACCGAGGATCTGCTCATCGGTTTTGGGGCCTGTCTTGTCCTTTTGATACTGACTTCATCCCTCTTTGCCCTGGCCCATGTCATCCAGCGAGGAATGCACAGACAATGGAACTGAGCCCTTTTTTTCTCCATGCCCAGTCCCTGTCTGTCAGTTTCGGACCGGAAAAGGTCCTGGATCAGGTCAATCTGCAGGCAATCCGGGGAGAGATCACTGCCCTGCTGGGCAGATCCGGCTCGGGTAAGACCACTTTCCTGCGCAGCCTGAATCGGCTCAACGATGAGCTTGGGGCCAGCACCCAGGGCTCGGTGCGCTTATGGCTGGATGGGCAGTTGCAGGAGATCTTTGGTTCGAATATGGACCCGCTCTGGTTGCGACGCAGAGTTGGCATGGTCTTTCAAAACCCGAATCTCCTTCCCACATCCATTGCCAAGAACATCCTCACGCCCTTGAAACTGGTCTCCAGGCAGGACAAGACGGCTGGTGAAGAAAAAATGCATTCAGTGCTCACAAAGATCCGGCTTTGGGACGAGGTCTGCGATCGGCTCAAAGCTCCGGCCCTTTCCCTGTCCGGCGGCCAGCAGCAGCGTCTCTGCCTGGCCCGGACCCTGGCCCTTGAGCCGCAGATTCTGCTTTTGGATGAACCTACGGCCTCTCTGGACTTTCGAGCCACCAGGCATATCGAGGAGCTGCTTCTTGAGCTGGCCGAGGCCTACCCCATGATCGTGGTCTCCCACAGCCCGGGGCAGGCAGAGAGGCTGGCCCATGCAGTGGCTGTGTTCAGTCAGGGCCGGGTGGTGCGGGAATTGAAAAAGGGAGAGATTACCTGTGCCGAGCTGGAGAAGTGTATTGATCGCTTCTAGGGTGAGTCTCGTGACCAAAGATAGCTCGACTTGGGCGCTGCTTTGAAAGAGGCGTGATTGTAAGGTGGTAACGGTTGAACGTGCCAGGCCTATCAGGCTTTTGTCAGGATGCCGGCCAGTGCCGGGTTCAGGCGCAGGCTGCAGCGGCGGGGTTCTCGTGAAGAGGGGCTTCACAGGCCAGGCTCACGCAGCCCGGGGTGTGCAGGGCCTGGATCAGGTCGGCCCTGGACAGGATGGGCATATCAAATCGAACAGGGACCTGGCCCAACTCCTCCAGGGTGTGGGCGTCGCTGCCGCCCACAGAACAGAGCGGGTAGCGCTCCAGCCAGGTCGAGGCCTGGCTGTTTTCGGAAAAAGTGTTACGGCCGTTGATCTCTTCAATGATCCGGCACAGGCCGGAGCTGACAATTTTCTCATCCACAGGCCGCAGGGACCGAAAGGGATGGGCGGCGATGGCGGTACCCCCGGTTTCCCTGACGTGGTTCAAAAGCCAGGGAGCGTTCCATCCTTGAGGAAGGTGCTCATAAGGGCCGAAGAGGAGAAAATCCCCTTGCGGCGTGGTGTACTCCTGGCCGACAATGACGCACAGCCCGTTGGCCTGGAGGCCTTCGGAAATCAGGTGTCTGACAGCCATGCTGTCATGGTCGGTGATGCAGACACCGTCCAGGCCCCTGGATTTGGCCTTGTTGAGGATCTCATCCAGGGAGAGGCGGCTGCAGGGCGAAATCGTCGAGTGAACGTGCAGATCGAAGAGCATAGAATTCAAGAAATAATGCTTTGCAGCAAGCAAGGCAAATCGAAAAAGCGAATCCTTCGGCATTACAGGGATAGGAAATCATGATCTCTTTCTATGAGGCCTGCAATGGCCCCTCGTAAGTGCCTGCTGCTTCTCCTGGACGGCCTCGGAGACAGGCAGCATCCCGAGCTGGGCGGGCTGACCCCCCTCCAGGCCGCCCGCACCCCCAACCTCGACCGACTCGCCGAGCTCGGCGGCAACGGGCTCTATCACCCCGGAGAATTGGGGGAGCCCTTTCCCAGTGAGAACGCTCACTTTGCCCTGTTTGGCTATCCTGACGGGCTCTTTCCCGGCCGCGGTCCGGTGGAAGCCCTGGGGGCCGGGCTGGAGCCGGAGCAGGGCGAGGTGGCGGTCCTGGCCCATTTTGTCAACGCCCGGACCCGGGATGGGGCCCTGTTTGTGGAAAGGGACAGTCCAGGTTCGGCGGATCCTGAAGAAATCAGGGGCCTTTTCGAGCTGGCCGGCAGCTTCGAACACCAGGGTGTGACAGTCAGGCTGCACCAGACCAGGGGGCTCTTCGGGGTCCTGACTCTTCAAGGAGAGGTCAGTCCCCTGATTACGGACAGCAACCCCATGCAGGACAGGGCTTTTGCCACCGACGTGCAGCCGACTCTTGATGGGCAAAACGACCCCGGAGCCATTCGTTGTGCCGAGGCACTCAAAGCCTACCTGGTTTGGGCGCACCAACGGCTGTCCGCTTCTGAGCTGAACTCGTTCCGGAAGAAGGAAGGCCTGGCCCCGATCAACGCGCTGGTCACCCAGCGGGCCGGACGTATGGCTGAGGTGGAGCCTTTTTCCAGGCGTACGGGGCTTTCAGGGGCTTTGATCGCTCGAGGTGCCCTGTACCGGGGCCTGGGCAGGCTGCTGGGGATGGACGTGCTGGATGTGGCCGAAGGTCTGGATGTCCAGGCCGATTATTCGGCCCGCCTGGATTTGGCCTTGGCCCATCTGGAAGAGTTCGATTTCATGCACGTGCACACCAAGGCACCGGATAAGGCTGCCCATACCAAGAGTTGCCTGGCCAAGCGGGAAGCGATCGAAGCTTTGGACCGGTCCCTGGAGCCTCACATGAACATCCTGGCATGCGATCCCGATGTCCTGACCGTGGTCGCCTCTGACCACAGCACCCCGAGCAGCGGAAGCATGATTCATTCCGGGGAGCCGGTCCCGGTGATCATGCGGGGTACGACCGTTCGCCGGGACCGGGTCGCGGTCTATGACGAGATCGAAGCTGGGTCAGGCTCCCTGGGGTTGATGCGCGGCCCGGAGCTTTTGCGGATGGTGCTCAATGCCATGGACAGGGCCAGGATGAGGGGGATCCGCAACAGCCCTCGAGATGTGCTGTACTGGCCGGGTCCGGTGTCAGCGCAGCCTCTGGCTGCGCTGAGTATTGGGTTTGAACCGAAGAAAGAGCCTTACTTGTGAGCCTAATGTGCCACCTTGATGCAGCCAGTTTGATCAAGAAAGAAACTGATTGAAGCCGAAGAGAAGCGGTTTGGCCTTCCCCAGCAGCTGAGTTTGATACGAGCCCTGAAGGTCTGACCTCGAAAATGTCATCCCATGAACAGGACAGAGCACATGAAACAGCACAGCGTGGCTCAGGCACTTCTGGACCGCAGGACCGGTGTCATCCATGGCCGCTTCCAGATCCTACACAACGATCATCTGGACTATCTCCTGGCAGGCAAAGAGGAGTGCGACCATCTTGTGGTCGGGATCACCAATCCCGATCCCGGCCTGACCGGGAGGGAGGAGGCCGATCCGGGCCGTTCGGACCCGGCAGCCAACCCGTTGAGCTTTTACGAGAGGATGCTGCTGGTCAAGTGCTGCCTGGTGGATGCAGGTCTGAGAGAGGAAGACTTTTCCATCACCCCTTTTCCCGTCAATTTTCCGGATCTCTACCGGGTCTACGTGCCCATGAAGGCCGTGTTCTTCCTGACCATCTACGACGACTGGGGGCGTCGCAAGCTGGAGTACTTCCAGTCTCAGGGACTGCGCACCCATGTCCTGTGGGAACGGAGCCCCGAGTCAAAAGGCCTGAGCGGGGCCCAGGTCAGGCAGGCCATGATCCGCAACGAGCCCTGGGAGCATATGGTGCCCGAGAGCACGGCCGTGCTGTGCAGGGCCTGGGACATTCCCGGGAGGTTGAGAGGATGAAGGTTGAAGGACCATGGCAAGGAGGAAACTGGCTCCTTGACGAATCATGTGGATTTTCTGTGAATGTGAAAATACTTTAAGGCAAAAGATAATTAGACAGGATTATCAGGATTGACAGGATCTATTCTTGGCGTGCCTGAAGCCCGCCAAGAAGGAACCAATCGCCTGTGGGCGATGGAGGAGGTGGACCACGCGCTGCTCGTGCTTGAATTCCCTGCCCGCAGGCTTCCGGCATGTGGGCAGTAAATAATCCAATAGATCCTGTATATCCTGTCAAAAAAGGTTTTTACATTTCTGGAAAATTCCACAGCCAGTGTCGAAGAACCAGGAAACTCTTCCTTGAATTGAGCGAGTCTTTTCCTCATTGCGAGCAAAGCGAAGCAATCTCATTCAATGAGCAAAAGATTGCCCTGCACAATTCAGGTGCTTGCAATGACGGACATTATCAAGTCTTTTGCAGGGGATCGTTCAATTTGGGGCCTCATGAAAAGTGATCATGCCTGAAGCAGGCGTCGCTGGAGGAGGGCCTGCATGTCCCTGCGATCGTCGGCAATGAGCATGACATAGACCCGTGGGTCCATGATCCTGTAGATGATGCGGTAGGGCTTGAAGAATATCTCCCGGTACTCACGAAGTCCCAGAGCGAGCAACTCTTTTGGGTATGTGCCACGTTGGGGCATTTCAGAGAGGCTCTTCAGGGTTTTTTCAATCTGCTCCAAGACATGCTCTGCTTTTCCCGGGACATCATGCTTTTCGATGTAGTCGACGATGTCCTCCAAATATCGGCTGGCATCATCGGTCAAGAACACCGAGAAGGGCATCACCTTCCTTCCTTGTCGGATTGAATTTTTTTGAAAATTTCCTCAACAGTCTGCACTTTTCCCTCTTCGACTTGACGTGTGCCAAGGGCCAGGATTTTCAACAAGGCCATGGTTTCCTGAGTTTGTTCGTAGCTCTCGATATCCTGAACAACGACTTTGGCTTCACCGTTTTGAGTGATGATCAGAGGTTCCCGGTGTTCACCGAGGTTGTGGACGATTTGTGCGGCATGAGCCTTGAGATAGCTGATCGGCTTGATTTGCTTTGACAATTTCATGTTTCCCCCTCCTGGGCTGGAGAGCCGACAGATTGTATCTCCCCACAATGTATTGATATGAGCTTTAGTACGAGCCGGTCATTTCGTTTTCTGGTTGATCCCCTTGGATGTCTTGCATGAACCTTGAACGATCGATGTCATTGCTTAAGACTAAAAATAGTCCGAAAAAAGTCCTGTGTCAAAGCCTCTTTCTCAATCGACGCCCTCAACAGAGGGCGAAGAAATGTTCAAAAGCACATAGGCCGTCGCACACCGAGCCCGAATCATCATCTGCAGTGACACAAAGTCTTTGTTTTTGCCGAGTTGACTCTGGTGCCTCTTGTTCTTACTTTACAATAGGAATTGATGTGCCAGAAAAAGTTTTGAAGACGACACAGCATTTTTTGCCGTGTGAAACAATGAAGACTGAGGAGGAAACTATGTGTGAAGCCTGCGGATGCATGACAGCCAATGAACCAGAGGTCCATGTCCACACCCATGAACACGACCAGGGCAAGGCCCATGAACACGATCATGAGCATGTTCACAGCCATGTCCACGAGCACACCCATGCCGACGGGACTACCCACTCCCATGAGCACACCCATGTCCATGTTCACCCCCATGAGCATGTGCATCAGCATGGGCACCGCCATGACGGGGATCACGAGCACGAACACGAGCACAGCCACGAGTTCCACGCGGCAGATCGTGAACACGCCCATGAGCAGCGTGCGGACCACGAACACCCCCACACCTAGCAGACGTTCCAAATGCCTGTTGTGACAGGCTCCTGCACAGACCTTTCCCCGAACAATCCAAAGATGATAAGGATCCTTGGTTTCTCTAGAGATCAGGGATCCTTGTCTTTGGATTGCTGAGATTCAGCAGATCCTTCCTCGAAATTCTGCAGGTTCTCGCTCTGGCCGGACCGGGCTGTCTCATGCTCATGGTCGTGGGCTTCCGGAGCATGGCCGGGTCCCTTTTCAGCACTGCGGCCGTGGTCGTGCTCCCTCGTCTCCATGGGGTGGCTGTGGGTGAAGCAGTGACGGTGTTCGTGGGTGTGATGGCGGGCAGTGGAATCCCTGTGCCTGTGCACATGCTCATGCCACTGCTCGTGCTCATGCTGCAGCATGGCAATGGCCCTCACAGTTCGCCTCCGCATCGTGTCAGAGAGCCCGTTGAGCCGGCCGAGGTCTTGGTCGAGCAGAAACGCCTCGGTCTGCATATCCTTGTGAATGCGCCCATGCTGCATCACCAGTGTTCGTTGGGTTAAAGCCTTGATGAAGAACAGGTCGTGACTGACCAGGAGCAGGGTGGCCGTGAGGTTTTGCAGGATGTTCAGCAGGAGGATCTCCCCCTCGGGGTCCAGGCCGGCAGTTGGTTCGTCCAGGATGATGAGCTTCGGGTTCATGGCCAGAACACAGGCCAGGGACAGCCTCTTGCGCTCACCCCCGGAGAGGTGCAGGGGAATCCGGTCACAAAAGCCGTCCAGGCGGACTGCGGCCAGGGACCGGCTGACCCGGGTATTGATCTCTGAACGGGAGAAGCCGAGCTGGCGGAGGCCAAAGGCAATTTCTTCACCCACACTGGAGCAGAAGAGCTGGTCCGCGCTGTCCTGAAAAACCAGGCCCACCTCCCGCCACAGGGATCGTCTTCTTCGACGGGTGACCGGCTCCCCGGCAAACACGAATTCGCCCTGTCCCTGGCGCAGGCCGGCCAGACAGGACAGGATGGTGGACTTGCCGGCACCGTTCTCGCCGACCACAGCCACCCGTTCACCTCGATGCAGCGAAAGCTCAAGGCTTTGAAGGGCCTGAGTCCCGTCCGGGTAACGGTAGTGATAGCCGCGAATGGAGACGAGCTGCTCTGCCGGCCTGACGTCCTGTTCGGCCTGAGTGTTTTTCCGCAGTACGGGGTTGGTCCACGCAGGGCCTGGGGGGGCCTCCAGGCGAAAGGTGAAGTCGAGGCCGTGACGCTGGAGCGTCGAACGGCTGGCGATGAGCTCCTGCAGAGGACAGTCGAGCTCGACCCGTCCCTGATCCAGGACCACGGCCCGGTTGCAGAGCTCAAAAAGGGAGATGAGGTCGTGGCTGATGCAGATGAGGGTTCCGGAGAAGCTTTTGAGCAGGTCGATCAGAACCTTCTCCTGATGCGGGTCCAGGTTGGCAAAGGGCTCGTCCAGAAGGAGGGCATCCGGCTCCAGGGCCAGGAGTCCGGCCAGGGCGGCCCGTTTTTTCTGGCCGTAGCTCAGGTTGTGCGGGGCCTTGTAGGCCAGCTTCTCCAGGCCGACCCGCGTCAGGGCTTGTCTGGCGGTCAGTTCGGCCGCCTCGGGGGAGAGCCCCATGTTTCTCAGGCCAAAGACGGCATCGTCCATGACCGTGTGCCCAAAGAGCTGGTCGTCCGGGTCCTGAAAGAGCACTCCGATCTTCAGGCGGGCTAAGGGTGGTGTCTTGGGCGTCAGTTGCTGTCCCTTGAAAAGAATGGTCCCGCCGTCTGGAGTCAGAAGGGCGCTGAGGAGCTTGACCAGGGTAGTCTTGCCGGAACCGTTGCGCCCTACGAGGGCGATGCTGTCGCCCTTTGCGACGTCCAGGTCGATGGTGGAAATGACCCGCCCCGCATAGGGAAAGCTGTAGGACAGGCCGCAAACCCTGAAGAGGGGGTCGCCGGGTTGGAGCATCTGATTTTCCTTCAGAGAACCGGACATCGATCAATGATCTCACCAGGCCAGACGGTCGAAGGCCAGCAGAGCTGCACCGGCTAAGATCCAGACCAGAGCCAGCAGCACATCCCTGGTTCGGAGGCGCAACTCGGCCGTTTCAGGGAAACGCCCGTCGTAGCCCCTGGCCCGCATGGCGTCGAAAACCCTCTCTGTTCGTTCGAAGCTGCGGACAAAGAGCATCCCCAGGAACCCTGCAAGGGCCCGAACTGTCTCCATGTTGGTCTTCTTGCGAAAACCCCTGGCCTGCATGCCTGAGGTCATCCGCCTGGCCTCGTGCTGGAAGACATGGACATACCGGGTGCTGATCAGGATCATTTGCCCGACTTTTTCCGGCACGCCGAGCCTGGACAGGCCCTGCATGGTGGTTGGAAGGGGAGCTGTTGACAGCAGGGGCTCCATGAGCAGGGCAATGGCCACGGCCTTAGCCGATATGGTCGCCGCCAGGAAAAGTCCGCGGATGTTGAAGCCCAGCCAGTCCAGGCTGCCGAAGACGACCTGGGTGTCTCCGGGATGCATGGGAACCGTCAGGGGCATGACCACCAGGAGCATGCTCAGAAAGCCGGTGATGGCCACGAGGCGGAGGAGGGTCCTGGCCAGGGGGACCCTGGACAGAGCCAGGATGAAGAGCGACAGAGCCGTGGCTGAAAGGGCGGGCACAAGACGGCTCAGGGATGCAACGATGAAGCTGTAAGCGAGGATGGTCACGATCTTACAGCGAACGTCCCAACGATGCAGGATGGAATCACCCGAGGCATTGCCCAGTGGGGGGATCGACCAGTCAGGCTCTTCCCCGGGAGCGCTTCGTGTGTGGACCAGTCGGCGCAGCCAGTGAGACAGGATCGCGAGGGCCCCTAGGGGCACGATCACGAGCAGCGGCAGCTGCCACAGCGGCAGGTAAAGGGTGGCCGCTTCAGCCATGGGCCGACCTGGTCATTGCTGCAAAGGGTGTCTGAAGCAGGCTTGGCTTGACCCGGGCCAAAAAGCCGATGGTCAACGCGCTGACGGCTCCCTCGATGATGATGACCGGAACATGGGCCAAGAGGGCGATCTTGGCCACGCCGAAAAAGTCCTCACCTCCGGCCACCAGAAGCAGGGCCAGAAAAACGGCTGCAAAGGCCGTTCCTCCACCACCGGCCAGTCCACCGACAATGGTCTGTTTGATCCGGGTCCTTCCTTTGCATGCCTGAAAGAACCAGCCGCAGGCCATGGCCGGCACTCCCATCATGAGGGCATTGGCTCCCAGCGCGGTCAGGCCCCCGAACTGAAAGAGCAGGCTTTGCAGCAGCAGGCCGAGCCCTATGGCCAGGAATGCCGCCGGCCCCAACAGGGCTCCGGCCAGACCCGGCAGGAGGAGGTGAGCGCTGGTGGGCCCAAGGGGGATATGGACCAGGGAGGCCACGAAAAAGGCCGCCGTGACCACGGCAACTTTGGGCAGCTCTTCACTGCTGACTCGTCGAGAGCTCCAGGCCGCCAGGGCGATGCTCAGGGCATAGCCTCCGGCCGTGACTGAAAAGGGCAGGACCCCGTCGGAAATGTGCATAGTTTACTCCTTTCGGCGCACGGCGACAAAGGCGGCCACCCCGAACAAGCCGAAGATATAGCCGATTCCGGCGAAAACATCTTTCATGCCGGGTTTGTCGAGGTCCGCCCGCAACGCTGCGATTTCCCTCTGGATGCGCCGGAGATCCCGGGACAGCTTGCTGTTCTGTTCTTTGAGAAGCTGGACGACCTCCGAGGCATCCTTTTCCGGCGGGTTCTGCGCCCAAAGCTGACCGGGAAGACCGGCAAGGTAAAGGCAAAGAAGGCTCATGACGAAGCCTTTTTGTATTTTTGTCATTTCCCGGCCTCCACCTCGGATTTCTTCAGCTTGAAGCTGTTCTTGTGCCCCATGGTCGCTTCGATCACGATGTTGAGATCATCGACCTTTGGGATATCGAAGTTGAACAAACCCTCAGTGTCAGTAACGCTTTCCAAAAGGAGCTTGTCCTTGCTGTCATAAACCAGCACCTTGCCGCCTTCAACCGGTCTGCCATCAGGGAAATAGCTTTCGGTGTAGATGGTCCCGGATTCGGCGTAAGCAAAGATATTCACCTTGTGGGCGGATGCAACAGTTGACAGGAGCAGTAAACCGCATACCAGGAGCAGAAAGATCTTTATGCTTTTCATGCCGTCCTCTCTTTAAACACGTCCTTCAATAATGGAGAGACATGTCGGCTTTGCCAGAGGCAAAGCCGACATGTCTCTGTCTCTTGCAGGTGAGAGCCGTCTAGTCCATGTCCCTGGTGTGGACCCAATACACGGCCCCGATCTCCACGCCCTTTTTATGGCCGTCATGCTGGAGTTTCCACTCGGCTTCGTTGAGCGCAGAGAATCCCCACCAGCCGGCTTTCGGCATGGCGTAGCTGAAAACGCCATTGGCATCGGCCTTGACCACCTGGGTGACGTAGGGGTCCGCCGGAGGCAGCACCACGTTGATGTTGCCAGGAGATTCGTTGAGGTACTCCACCTCCACCTCGGCAAAAGGCACCGGCTCGCCCTTGAGCAACACCTGGCCGGTGAAGAGATTGCCGGTCCACAGCCCGTAAGGCCGGGTCATGGGGATGATTTCGGTTTCCAGGCCGACAGGCTCATCCCACCCTTCTTCGAGGCCAAAGGCATTCACACAGACCTTTGTGTAATGGACGATAAAAAGGTTTTCGGCCGGCTCCCAGTAGGGGGTAGGTTCGACATAAAAGGTGTGATCACCGGGTCTTCGAATCTGATACTCCGTGGTCCAAAAGGTAAAATCCTGGTCCTGGTCCGGGCTTTTCCCCTTGGCCGCCTCAAGCTTGCCGAGCAGATCGTTTTTTTTGCCGTCGTGCATGACACCGAATTTCTTGGGCTTGACCATCTCCATGTAGTGCTGCTCCAGGGGATGGATGAATTTCACTTCCAGCTTCAGGGTCCTGGAGTCGTCTTGGGTCACGATGTCATCCGAGGGGATGATCGTACCGAAGTGGGCTGATGCGTTGAGAGGGGCCAAAAGCATGAACACTGGAATCAGAGATGTCAAAAAAAGCACTTTCAGGCGCATGATCTGTACCTCCAGGTTGCAAATTTGAGTTGATAAAGTTACGAATATGCAATTCGTAACACCTGACACTAAAAAATTTTGACCTTGCAGGTCAACACCACATCATGAAATCAGGACCAGATGGACCATGCCACTTAGAATTCAACAGCCAGCTGCGTGGTCAGCAGGTCCCGCTCGTCATTGTTGGCGAACTCGCCGTGGAGGTACTCCAGGGCGATGGACGTGTTCTCAAAGAGGCTGTAGGTGACGGCAGCACCGTACTGATTTTCGGGCAGGAAGTCCCCCAGTTCGTCGCCGCCTTCATACCTGGCCGCCAGCATCAGCCTGTCCATTGGCGCAAAGGCTAGTTCAAAATTCCAGGTTTTAGGTTCGAACTCTTGACCGCCGTCAAAGCTCAGCTCACCAGCCTTAAAGGAGTCCAGAGCCCCGATGTATTCGGCCTCGAAGAAGAAACGCTCCAGGTAGGAGATGCTCAGGAAAGACCCCAGCCCCCCGACAGTGCTGTCAACCTCCCCTGGAGTCTCTTCTTGCAGTCCGTCGCTGTCGGCAAGGTTGGAGATGTAGGAGACACCTGCCATGAGGCCGAGATCCGGAAGGGTCTCTTCCGGCAGGGTGAAGATGGCGCTGGCCACATATCCCTTGATGTGGTCGTCGTCCCCGGTCTCATCGATATCCCCATTGAAGCCTGCCAGGCAGAGGTCGAACATGTCGTTGGCAAACCCGGCCTTGACCGCACTTTCCCGGGTCTCACCGATTTCCAGGGTCAGGGGGTCGCTGATGAAGTGGCTCTCATAGTATCCAAAGGGGACGTACATCTTTCCGGCGTTGAGGTAGAGGGGGACCACGTCTTCGCCGTCCAGGATGATGAACCCCTCGTCCACGACCACCTCCTCGGTGTCGTCCTCTTCCCACAAGAAGAGGATGTGCCCGCCGACGTGCTTGGCGATGTCAGCGTCAACGCCCAGCTCCACCGTGGCCAGGGTGATGTCGCTGGAATCCTCGTCGTCGGCGTCCGGATCATCGAAATCAATGTTTTCATATCCGGCCTCGACCTCGATCAGACCGCTGAAGGTCAACCGCTCGGCCCATTCGCCCAGAAAGGACTTGCCCTTGAGCTGCTCCTCGACCCTGCGGACTCGATCGGATAAACCCTTCACCCCTATGGGGCTTTCTACCTGAAGGCCTTCTTGCAGCTCACGATCTTGAGAGCCTTGCTGGGTTTCAGCTTGTTTTTTCAGCTGGGCCTCGAGCTGCTCCACTCTCGTCTTCATGGCCTTTAATTCCTGCATGAGTTCATGATTCGACATGCCCTGGGCAAGAGCCGAAAAGGACAATAAGGAGCAGCTCACGAACAGACTGGCGATGATCAGTACAATTCGTTTCATTCCATTTTCCCCCTTGTGCATGTGTTGACTTCATGTGGTTGATCCTGTCCCCTGCTCTGCTCTTCTTTGCTGTTCCCTCCTTGGTTTGCGGGTTGATTGATTTTTTTGGAGTGAACGCATTATTTTATATTTTGTAGCACTTCATGTTACAAAATATAGAAAAGTGTGAAAAAAATATCTAGCTGTCATGCCTTTGTCAATCAATTGCGGGTCATGTTTCCCAAAAAAAGGCAAATCTAATCGGATACATGCTCAGATAGAGGTGTGACCACCATCAAGCCAAATTTACTCAGTTCATGAGTTTGGAGCGAACCACGAATATCCCCACACGTGAATATTTCGTCATGTGGCGCTGCAAAACTGACCAACACCTTGGATTTCCCCGGGTCCAAAAGAAAACCCGGGATTCCTGGCCTGCCGCATCGAGGCTTGAGAGCCCGGATTTTTTATGTCCACCTTACTCTTGATGGCTTGACCGATCCGCATCTCTTGATGCGGCATCACAACCCATCCATTCGCTTCCCATCATCAAAATGGCCGCTTTTCAGGGTGGGACTTTTTTCATACTTTTTTCATTCTCGTGCTCCTTGCATAACACACAATTATATATTATGACACTTCGCAACATTTGGTCGTTCGTTTGGAACAGGATTTTCCAGGCTGCAAGGAGGTCGTATGCTTCGAGATGCGTTCACCAAACTCGTGCTGAGTTTTCTGCTCATCTTCCTCTCTTCCGGGCTCCAGCAAGCCTGGGCTGAAAAGGACGAGGCCATCTATCTCGGTGAAGTCCTGGTCCAGGAACCGATCATCCAGGGCAACACCGTGGATGAGTTCGGCTCCCTGACCACTATCGTCACCGAGGATCAGATCGAGCGCTTGAACGCCCAGGACCTGGGAACAGCCCTGCGCAAGACTCCAGGGGTCTCCATATCCAGGTACAACCCTGTGGGCTCCTTCGGCGGGGGGGAAGGCGGGGCCGTGTTCATCCGCGGCCAGGGTTCGAGCCGACCCGGGGCTGAAATCAAGACGTTCATCGACGGGGTGCCCATGTTCATGTCGGTCTGGAACCACCCCCTCCTCGACTTGATGGCCATCGATCCGGCCAGCTCCATTGAAGTTTATAAAGGCCCGCAACCCCAAAACTTCGGGAACGCCTTTTCCGCAGTAAACCTTGTGCCCAAACGGCGTCACCAGGAAGGGTACGTGACCCGCCTTCATCTGGCCGGAGGCAGCTACTCCACGCTGGTGACCAAGGCTGAGCACGGCGGGCGACAAGGTGCCTGGGACTATTACCTGGGCGGAGGGTACCGGACATCCGATGGCCACCGGACCGATGCCGACGGCACCACCCAGAATTTTTACGGCCGGATCGGTTACCGGATCAACGAGGTGTGGGACGTCTCCCTGTTTTCTCTGGCCACGGACAATGAGGCCTCGGACCCCGGGGCCAAAAACGCCGCGCCCTCAGGCAGGGAAGGGATCTACGAGACCCGGGCCTTCTTGACCTCCCTGACCCTGTCCCACGACACCCCTTCACTTGAGGGGAGCCTCAAGCTCTACCACAACATCGGCGAAGGGGACTGGCTGGATCAGCCCACGAGCACTCCCGGGCTTAGGGAGGATCTGTTCAACAACTTCCAGTTCTATGGCTTCAGGGTCAAGGAGAAGGTCGGCCTGTGGCCCGGGGGGAAGCTGAGCGCCGGGCTGGATTGGGACGTGACCGAGGGGGACTGGGACAAAGATTTCAGCGACGGAACCACCGACTCCTGGGAGGGGCACGACATGACCCTCGTGTCCCCGTATGCGGCCCTGAGTCACACCTTCGGGGATCGCTCAGGCTGGTACCTGACGCCCTCGACCGGGGTCAGGCACTACGACCACTCCGATTTCGACAGCAAGTGGGCACCTCATGCCGGAATTATCTTTGGATACAGCGATACTGAGGTTCGTTTGAACTACGCCCGGGGCGTGGTCTACCCAGGGCTGGACGTGGTGGTCTTCTCGGAAACCGTTATCCCTCCTCTGGGCAAGAGCTGGGAAGATCTCGACCCCGAGCTCGTCGACCACTTTGAGGTCGGGCTCAGCCACCGCTTCAGCGACCGGGTCACAGCCGACGTGAGCTTTTTTGTGGACGACGGCCAGGACCGTTACGTGTTCACCACCCCGCCGGCCGGTTTTGCCTACCGGAATATCGAGGATTTCAGGATCCGCGGCGTGGAGGCCACAGTCCAGGTCAAGCCCGCGGCCAGCCTGTCTGTCTTTGCCGGGGTGACCTGGCTGGACACAGATCCCAGCGACTTGCCCTATGCTCCGGAGCTGAGCGTCAGCTCAGGCCTCAACTGGGCCTTTCTGGACCACTTCACTCTGAGCCTGGACAGCGAGTACCTCAGCGAGATGAACGTCAACTCTCAGCTCAGAAAGGCCGAGGCGACCAATGCTCAAGAAGTTGACAGCACCTTTCTGGTCAACGGGAAGCTGAGCTATGGGTTCTCCCTGAAACAGGCCGGGGTGGAGGGCGAGGTCTTCGTGGCCGGGGAAAATCTGACAGACACGGACTACGAATACCTTCCGGACTACCCCATGCCCGGCATCAACGGAATGCTTGGCATCAGTTTCGAGCTGTGATCAATCATGACCAGGCCAATCATGATCAGCCCGGTTTCCAAGCGTGACGCCATGCGTCTCGGCAGACTGTGGATTTCTGTGGTGTTTCTCATCGTTGCCCTGGCCTCGCCAGTCTTTTCGGCCGCCACAGTCACCGTGCAGGACATGGCCGGACGAACCGTGACCGTGCCCCATGACCCGGAAAGGATGATCTGCCTCGGTCCAGGGACGCTGCGCCTCATCGTCTACCTGCAGGCCCAGGACAAGGTTGTCGGGGTTGAGGACATGGAGAAGAGGTTTCCAAGGGGGAGACCTTACTGGATGGCCCATCCCGAGCTGCACGACCTGCCCTTGTGCGGCCCAGGCGGCCCGGCAAGCATCAATCAGAAGCCGCAGATGGAGGTGGTCCTCGACCTGCAGCCAGAGATCATCTTTGTGACGTACATGAGTCCTTCCCTGGCGGATGAGGTTCAATCCACCCTGGACATACCAGTAGTCGTCCTGAGCTACGGAACCTTTGCCAACTTCGACACCACGGTTTATGAGGCCCTGGGCACGGCTGGGAAGGTCCTGGACAAGGAGAAACGGGCTGAAGCGGTCATCGGCTTTATTGAGTCTGAGCGGGAAGAGCTGGCTCGGCGGACAGGGCGGACACAGGGCAGGAAAAAGCCCGGGGTCTACGTGGGCGGCATCGGCTACCGCGGCGCTCACGGCCTGGAGAGCACCATGAAGTCCTATGCCCCTTTTGACTGGGTCCAGGCCAGGAACCTGGCCAAAGACCTCCAGACCCCCAAGGAGAGCCACGTCTTCAGCAGTCCAGAGACTCTCTTGTCCCTCAACCCGGACGTCATCTTCATCGACGGCGGGGGGCTGTCCCTGGTGACCCGGGCCTACCGCGAGAAACAGGCCATTTACAACGCCCTCCAGGCTTTTCAGGACAGGCGCGTCCATGTCCTGCACCCTTTCAACTGGTACACCACGAACATCGGGACCGTGATCACGGATGCCTATGCTGTGGGGAAGATCCTCTCGCCCCAGGCTTTCAGCGATGTGCAGCTGGGGGGCAGGGCCGATGAGGTGTATGCCTTTCTGGTCGGTAAACCGGTTTACAGCCTCATGGAGCAGGACTACGGGCCCCTTGGCGGGATCGCCCCGTTTTTGAAGAAGTGAGGCTCTGTTCCTGTCAACGTCAAGAAGAACGAACCATTCAAGAGGTGCCCAGGGAATGACCACGGCAGGACTCCCGTGCAACAGAGCCAAGGCCGAGTTCTTTGACAAACAGGCTGACAATGACTGGGCCGCGCCGGACTACACCCTGGAGGAGAGGGCCAGGATCGATCAGGTGCTCTCCAGGCTTCAGCCGCTCCAGGGAAGAGTCGTGCTCGAGCCTGGCTGCGGAACCGGCCGGCTGACCGCAATCCTGGCTCAGGAGGTGGGTCCTCAAGGACAGGTCCTGTCCATGGACATCAGCCCCAGGATGGTGGAAGCCGCCCGGAAGAGATCGGCAGGCCTGCCCAATGTCCAGCTGGCCTGCGCCCCCCTGGAAGAGGTCCCGCTTCTGCGGGGATGCGTGGACATCGCCTTTTGCCACCAGGTCTTTCCCCATTTCGACGACAAGGCGGCCGCCCTGAAGATCATGTCCAGCTGCCTCCGGCCGGGAGGATCTCTGGTCATCTTTCACCTCATCAACATCGAGCGGGTCAATGACCTGCACCGGAAAGCCGGAACAGCCGTGGCTGAGGACCTTATGCCCCCGCGTGGGACGATGGAAAATCTGATCTGGCGGTTCGGCTTCAGGCTTGAAGAGCTGGACGACGGTTCCGACCGCTACCTGCTTGTGGCCACCAGGACATGAAGAGGGCGTCGAATCCAGGTTTGAAATCGGTCGGATGAATCGAATCCAGGAGATGAAATGGACATCAGCAAGGCCCTGCAGAGGATCGACGATCAGAGTGTGGATGTCATTCAGAGGGTGGTCAGAGTCGAGGTCGACCAGCAGACCATGAGGCCCCGGAGCTTCTTCCTGAACCAGAAGGAACACGAAATCGTCACTGTCCTCGGGCCGTTTAAGGGCGATTTCTCGGACCGGGACCAGGTTTTTATTGTTCAGACCTTTTTGGGGTTGACCTATGTCCTGCACTGCGTTGCCGGCCGAGAGCCGGCCAGGCAGGCTGGGCTCGGAAACCAGTGGATTCTCGATTCCCGCATCCATCGCGATGAGGAGCTCATGTCCTTTTTTCGGGAGGATCACTCTATGCTCGTGAACATGGATCTGAAGAAAGTTGCGGACTTTCACGGCCACGTCTGCCCGGACCTGGTCATCGGGGCCAAGGCTGTGGGCATCGCCATGGCGCGTATGGCCGATGACGACTTGAGCCACGGCCTCTTTGTGATCGCCCAGAACCAGACCAGCGCCCTGGATGCCATTCAGCACCTGACCGGGTGCACGATCGGCAATCAGAGGCTGGTGGTCGAGGACTGCGGCAAGCACCGCTACACGTTTGTCATCAACAGCTCAGGCAGGGCTTTGGACATCACCATGAAGCCCATTCATTTCCAGTATGAGAGCGCGTATTTTCAGCTGGAGAAAAAGGTCAGCCAAAACGGGGGCACCATCCACGAGGTGTCCAGGATGCAGGGGCTCGTCAACGCCTGGGTCCAGTGGCTGACCTCGATGGAGGACAGGGACCTGTTCTCTGTCACTGAGACAAGAAGGGAACCGCCGCCGGTCGAGGTCTGCAGCAGGTATCTGCGCTGCACCCACTGCGGCGACCTGGTCCAGGCGACCAGGGCCAGAACCCTTGGGACCAGGACCGTCTGCCGGCCCTGTGCCAGGCTTTTGATGCACATTCCCCAGGGGAGCTGGCACGAGGCATGAGAGGCTGGTTCGTCTTGACGGCCTTTGAAGGAGTTGGAGTTGACATGGGGTGTTTCCGGAGTGAATATTCCCCCCTTTGACTTTGGACACCCCATGTTTCTCATATCAAGAGAGATGTCGCGATTGGAGGTTCAAACGATGACAGCTGAAGAGATACTTGAGAGTCGGGATTTCAAGCAGTGCAGGGAGTTCCACGGTCACCTCTGCCCTGGCCTTTCCCTGGGCTATCAGGCTGCCAAGGCCGGCATGGACCTGCTGCAGGAAAGGCGGTCAGAAGACGAAGAGGTGGTGGCCATCGTGGAGACCGACGCCTGCTGTGCCGATGCCGTGCAGGTTTTGACCGGGTGCACCTTTGGCAAGGGCAACTTTTTTTACCGGGACTACGGCAAGATGGCCTTCACCTTTTTCAGCCGCAGCTCGGGCCGGGGCATACGCCTGTCCCTCAAGCCCGGGGCTTTTGAGCCCGACCAGGAGCACCGGGCCCTGCTGCAGAAGGTCATCAATGACCAGGCCAGTGACCAGGAGAGGCAGCGCTTCGAGACCCTGCACTTTCAGCGGAGCTGCGACATCCTGGCCGCCTCGGCCGAGGATCTCTTTGATATCAGGGACGTCCAGGAGGAGCTGCCGGAAAAGGCAAGAATCGCGCCCTCAGTGTCTTGCGGGTTCTGCGGCGAGCCCACCATGTCCACGAAGATGGTCAGTCTGGAGGGCAAGCAGGTCTGCCGGGCCTGCGCCGGAGGATGATTCTCGAAACCGGCGCGCTCTTCTTTTTGAGAGTCCCGGCGCACAAGCATGTACCAGGTCTCAGGTGGGCAATATTCAGCGCAGCCGCCGGCTGCGCTGAATATTTGGGTTTGGGCTGAACAAGGAACCTCACTTTTAAGCAGGGTGGGTCACCTTGCTGCAACCAGTTTGGTCAAGGTAGATACTTTTCAAACCTGATCACGGCATGAGCCTGATACAGCATCGTCCTCTCTGCTGGGCGGGATCAAAATCGTCCCACCATCCCTTCAGGAGTCGGAGAGGATGGCGTCGATGTTTTCTGAGACATCGGTCTGCTCCTTCATCATCCGGGTCACCTTCTGAAACCCGGACGTGTCCCCGAGCATGATGGACCCGATGACGGTGCCCCCTTCCAGCACGAGCTTGCGGTACGAGTTTTCGCTGGCCCTGACCCGGGAATCATGCTCGTTGTCGGCATCGATCTCCCCGGCTGAGGCCAGGTCGATGCCCACAACCTTGAGGGTGTTGGCCATGACCGTCCCCTGGTAGGCCTCTCCTGCTCCGGCCATGTTGTGTCCGGCCAGTCCCCCCTGCTCCTCGGCAGCTGGCCAGATCCCGTAGACCCGGCCCTGATACTCGGTCACGTCCCCGGCTGCGTAGATGCCCTGCCGACTGGTTTCCAGGTGTTCATTGACCTTGATGCCCTTGTCACTATCCAGGCCCAGCTGTTTGGCCAGCTCCAGATTCGGCCTGACCCCGGCGGAAATGAGAACCAGGTCTGCGGGAAGCGTTTCGCCGCTTTCCAGGTGCACCTCCCGGACACCTTTCTCCCCGGAGATGCTGGTTGTCTTGGCTCCCAGGCGGAAGGAAAAGCCCATGTCCTCCAGCATGGATTGCAGTCGGCCTGCGCCGTCTGTGTCCAGCTGCCGGGGCAGAAGCCGGGGGAAGAATTCCACCACAGTGACCTCCTTGCCCAGCTTGCGCAGACCGTTTCCAGCTTCCAGGCCCAGCAGACCGCCGCCGATGAGCACGACCCTGGTGGCGTGCCCGGCCCATGTGCGGATGTCCCTGACATCCTGCACGGACCTCAGGGCAAAGACTCCCGGGGTGTCAGCCCCCTGGATGGGCGGGATGAAGGAGGAGCTGCCGTTGGCCAGCAGAAGCTTGTCAAAAGAAAACTCCTGTCCCGATTCGGTCCTGAGGGTCTTTGTGTCCGCATCTGCTTCGGTGACGGTGGTCTGCAGGTGCAGGTCAATGGAGCGGTCGCGGTACCAATCCGGCTTTTTGGCGATGATTTTCGGCTCCTCGATGTCCCCGGCAACGACCTCAGGCAGCCTGATCCGGTAATAGAAGGGGGTGTCTTCCGCAGACAGGATGGTGATCGCTCCTTCCCGGTCGAGTTCCCTGATCTTTTCGGCGGCCGTTGTTCCGGCCACACCGTTGCCGACGATGACGTACCTGGTCATGGGGCAGCTCCTTGTTGTGAAAGTTGCATGGGCGGGTCATTTTCTGGGAAACCAGGGGATGAAGGTGCTGGTTCGCTCCTTGTAGGCCTGGTAATCAGGGCGACGGGAGGGCATGTCCTTTTCGGCCAGGGTGACTCCAGAGACCTTGAGCAAAAGAAAGGTGATCAGCACCGGGCTGATCAGGGCAGGAAGGGCATATCCCGTGGGAAGGATCAGGATGTACACGGCCCACCACATTAAGGATTCGCCAAAGTAATTGGGGTGCCGGCTCAGGGCCCAGAAGCCGGCATCCAGAACTTTTCCCTTGTTGGCGGGATTGCGCTTGAAGAGCAGCATTTGCAGGTCAGCTCCGGTTTCAAAAATGAAGCCGATGCACCAGATGGCCACTCCAACCCAGTCCAGGGGACAAAAGGCAGCAGGTTGACAGGCAAAGATCCCGAACTGAACCGCCAGGGAGACGATCCACAGGAGCAGGGCCTGGAGCAGAAACACGGTCACCAGGCTGAGCCATGCAAACCTGTCCCCGTGGCGTTGCCGCATCTCCTTGTATCTGCGGTCTTCGGGAAGACCATGGTTTCTGACGGCGATATGCACGGCCAGTCTGAGACCCCAGATGGTGACCAGAACGGCCAGCAGAATAGACCTGGCTGTAGCCTCAGGGGCTAGGGACAGGGACAGCCAGGCAACGAGCACGAAACCCAGGCCCCAGAGGCTGTCCACAAAGCTGACTGATCTGATTTTCAGGCTGGCCATCCAGGCCAGAAGCATCATCACGCATACGGCGGCCAGATTGGTCAGAACAAAGCTTGTCAGAGACATGGGTCCTCCGGGCCGCAAGGAGGTGGTTGATGCACGGGGGCAGAAAAAAAGCCCGAATGTCTTGCAGACATGACTTTGTATGATGCGGCTGCAAACACTCAAGATGCAGCCGCAGAAGTCAGAATACAGAATTCAGAAGCCAGAATAATCAAGGGTTGCATACCGCAATTGACGCCGGGAAACCACTGCATAAACTTTTTGCACTCACGTTCTTATAAAACAAACCAGGGGGCAAGGACAACCTCAAAAAAGAACGCCTGCCAGCATGCGCTGACAGGCGTTCGGCTTGAGGTCGGCTCCGGGGAAGAGCCGGCCCAACTCTTTCCCCGGGCTCATGATAAGGAGTGTGAAACAAGAAACAACACACCCAACCCAAAAAAAGGAGGTACTTTTGTTAATGCATGTGAAGTGCCAAGATTGTGATGAAAGCAATAAAATTTTTATCCATACTTTCAAGGTGCTTGCTTGAAAAAAACTGACGACCGATCTCCAAGGCCGGGAGGTGTGGTCTGAAAAGCGACGTTTTTTGACACAAAACTTCAAAAAAGTGTCCGCATTGAAAATTCCTCCAGGCGTGCCGCATGTGTCTGGAAAGGCCGGGCTGAAGGCCTGCGGCTGCATCTTGGCTTGTGCAGCCGCATCAAGGAGATTCTCTTCTGTCATAGTCATGGGCAGTGGTCATTCGCAACTTTTCATTCCTGGCCGCGAATGGTAAGCAGACTTGAGAGCTTACCCGTTTTTTCTCGTATATTCAGCGCAGCCAGAGGCTGCGCTGACTGGAGGGTGCCATGTTGCGATCTTTCATCTGGAGTGGGTGTCTCGTGCCCATGCTCGCTGCAGCCTTGCTCATGAACCCAGTCACTGGCTCTTTGGCAGGGGCTGTCAGCCTCAAGGAGGTGCAGGACAAAGGGGTCCTGCGTCATCTGGGCGTGCCCTACGCCAATTTCATCACCGGCAGCGACGACGGCTTTGAAGTTGAACTCATGAAGGCCTTTGCCGATTTTTTGCAGGTTCGGTATCAGTTCGTTCAGACCACTTGGCAGAACGCACTTGAAGACGTGTCCGGGAAAAGAGTCAGGGTGAATGGCACACAGGTTGAAATTCTGGGAGACGTACCGGTCAAAGGTGACATCCTGGCCTCAGGAGTGACGGTCTTTGCATGGCGACAACAGATCGTTGATTTTGGAACCCCCACCTTTCCCACTCAGGTCTGGGTGATGACCAGGGCCGAATCCGGGTTGCGGCCCATTGTCCCTGGACAGAGTGTTCAGGAGGATATACAGAGGACCATTGAGCAACTCCACGGCAAAAGCGTGCTTGGGGTCTCCAGCACCTGTCTGGACCCGGCTATTTACGGTCTGGACCAGCAGCCCACGGCCGTCAAATATTTTCAGGGCAGCTTGAACGAGCTGGCCCCGGCAGTGATCTACGAGGCGGCAGAGGCCACATTGCTGGATGTGCCCGATGCGATCATGGCCTTGAGGAAGTGGCCCGGGAAAATCAAGGTCCTGGGGCCGATCTCCCCGCCCCAGGTCATGGCACCTGCCTTTGCCAAAGATTCAGACCAGCTCAGAAAAGCCTTTGACTCCTTTCTCCGGAAGCTGAAGGAGGATGGCGGCTACAAGCCCATGATCCGCAAGTACTACCCGTCAATTTTTCAGTACTTTCCCGAGTTCTTTTCCCATTGATGCCCTGGCGGGCATCGCTCAACGGCTGCGGTCCAGGCAGGAAGGCAGATCCAGGCAGATCACGGTCAGGTTGTCCGAAGTCATGCGGACGTCCATGGCTTCGTGTTTGAGGTCCTGGACCACTCTCTCCGGGTCCCTGGCCGATCTGGCCAGTTCGGCCACCTCCTGGTTGGCCATGACGTCGAATAAACCGTCACAGGCCAGTATGAGCAGGAGATCGTCCTGATTCAGGACTTTTCTGCGGGTGGAAGGGGTGGGAATGACACCGGCCAGGGCAAAGTCAGGGTCTCCCAGGCTGCGGGTCGGCATCAGCCCTGATCCGCCCGCCATGATGTACGGTTCTCTGAAAAAGTCCAGGTCCAGAACATGGGCGTCTTCCATGGACCAGCGCAGTCCTTGCTCTGCTCCCACTGCTGCCCTGGGATCGTTCATTCTTCCATTCCTGTCACGCCCCGCTCGCGCAGGGCCTGCTCCAGGGGGCCAAGCTGTTCAAGGGGATAAAACATGAACATGCAGGCCAGAAGCAAGGTTCCGAAGATCAGCCCGGCCATGGCCAGATCCTGATTGGACCAGCCTTCCTTTCTTGTTCCAGCCTCAGCCACGCCAAGGAAGAAGTGCCATATGTTGGGCTCAAAGGTTTCCAGGACCTCTGTCAGGCCGCCCCCCCCCTTGAGCTCGGTGATGCATTCGAACGTGGAAGACAGAAAACCAGGCGGGATATCCCGGACCGGTTCAGAAACCTGGCGGAAAGCATAGAGCGCGGTGGTGATGGCCAGAGTGACGATAGGCCTTGATTGTCCCAGGTGCTGATCGTGTTCCTTGAGGAACTCGAAAATCTGATGCTGAAATGCAAGCTGTTCAGCCAGAGTTTCTGGCTTGAGCGGGTTGGACGTCAGCTTGTCAATGGTTTTCTGGTCGATGAGGGGCATGATGGGCTACCTTGGTGGTTTTTGGGCGTGTTGCAGTGGTTTTAAGTTGCGGCTGCAAAGATTCAAGATGCAGCTGCAGAAGTCAGAATGCAGAAGTCAGCGCAGCCTCTGGCTGCGCTGACAGGTCGAGGGTTGAGGGTGGATG
>CAYOID010000047.1:0-25659 GCA_964403955.1 uncultured Desulfohalobiaceae bacterium
AGCTTTGCCTCTGGCAAAGCTGAATCATTGTGAGAAAAATTCCTGCTTGCACTCTTGATAGACTGTGGGTATACGGCCAAGTATTATGAACAAGGAATTGATCATTGTCGAGTCACCAGCCAAAGTCAAGACGATCAAGAAGTTTCTGGGCAAGGACTACCTTGTCGAGGCCTCGGTAGGGCATGTTCGGGATCTCCCTTCGAACAAGCTGGGCGTGAACGAGGATCAGGACTTCACACCCCAGTACCGGATCCTCTCCGGCAAGCAAAAGGTGGTCAGCAAGCTCAAGGAGGCTGCCGCCAAGGCGGATCGGGTTCTTCTCGCCCCTGACCCGGACAGGGAAGGGGAAGCCATCGCCTGGCACATTGCCGAGCTGATCAAGCCGACCAATCAGAACATCAAGCGCATCCAGTTCAATGAGATCACGGCAGCTGCAGTCAGCGAGGCGCTCAAGCATCCCAGGAGCCTCAACGAGCATCTCTTTCAGTCCCAGCAGGCCAGACGGATCCTGGATCGCCTGGTGGGTTACAAGCTGTCCCCGCTGCTCTGGAAAAAGGTCAAGAGGGGGATCTCAGCCGGCCGGGTCCAGTCCGTGGCTTTGCGGCTGATTGTGGAGAGGGAAAAAGAGCGTCAAAATTTTGTGCCCCAGGAGTACTGGGTGTTCAAGGCCTGGCTTGAGGCTGCCGACCCGCCGCAGTTTGAGGCCGAGCTCTGGAAAGTCGACGGCAAGAAGGCCCAGGTCGCTTCGGCTGAAGAGGCTCTGGCCCTGGAAGACGACATCCGCCGGGCTGACTTCCAGGTCCAGAGTGTGGACGAAAAGGAGCGCAGCCGCCAGCCCAAGCCGCCTTTCATCACCTCCACCCTGCAGCAGGAGTCCAGCAGCCGGCTCAGCTTCACGGCCAAGAAGACCATGACCCTGGCCCAGAAGCTCTATGAGGGAGTCGAGCTCGGCGACCGGGGGACAACCGCTCTGATCACCTATATGCGGACCGATTCTGTGCGCGTGTCCAAGGAGGCCCGCGCAGCCGCCAAAGAATGGATCGTCTCCAGCCTGGGCCCGGACTACTATCCCCAGAAACCCAGGAGCTTCAAGACCAAGAAGTCGGTTCAGGACGCCCATGAGGCTGTTCGCCCGGTGGATGTTTTCCTGACCCCAAAAGAGGTCCAGCCGTTCCTTTCCAGGGACATGCACAGGCTCTACACCCTGATCTGGCAGAGGTTTGTGGCCTCGCAAATGGCTCCGGCCCGCTTCTGGGACACCACGGTGAGCATCCAGGCCGGCCGAACCCTGTGGCGGGTCAAAGGCGAAAGGCTCATTTTTGACGGCTTTTTGAAGGTCTACACGCCTCAAGACGCCCAAAAGGAGGTGGACCTGCCCAAGCTGAAGGAAGGGGATAAGCTGAACCTGCACAAGCTGGACAAGGATCAGAAGTTCACGCAACCCCCGCCCAGGTATTCAGAGGCCTCTCTGGTGCGTAAGCTCGAAGAGGAGGGCATCGGCCGGCCATCGACCTATGCCCAGATCATCTCCACGATCAGGGACCGGGACTACGTGCGCATGGAGGGCCGAGCGTTCATGCCCACGGAGCTGGGCTACACAGTGAACGACCTGCTGGTGGCCCACTTCGAAAAGCTCATGGACATCGGCTTCACGGCCCGGATGGAGAACGAGCTGGATCAGGTGGCTGAGGGCGAAAAGGACTGGGTGGCCCTGCTGCGGGAGTTCAGCTCCGGGTTCAACCCCACCCTGGAGAAGGCCGAGCAGGAGATGGTCCAGGTCAAGACCGGCAAGGACAGCGGCCTGGTCTGTGAACAGTGCGGCCGGCCCATGGTCATCAAGTTCGGCCGCCATGGGGAGTTTCTGGCCTGCAGCGGATATCCGGAGTGCAACAGGACCTCGGACTTCACCAGGGATGAGAACGGCCGGATTCAGCTGGTCCAGGCCCAGCCCCAGGAGCTGGAAAAGGCCGGGACCTGCCCCAAGTGCTCATCTGACCTGGTCGTCAAGCGATCCAGGAGCGGCAGCCGCTTCATCGCCTGCTCCAGCTATCCGGACTGCAAGTATACCCAGCCCTACAGCACCGGGGTCCCGTGCCCCCAGGAAGGGTGCGACGGCGAGCTGGTGGAAAAGAGCTCCAAGAGGGGAAAAGTCTTTTACGCCTGCAACAGGTATCCAAAGTGCACCTATGCCGTCTGGGATTACCCGGTCCAGGAAGCCTGTCCCGAGTGCGGCAGCCCGATTTTGGTCACCAAGACCACCAAGGCCAGAGGCGAACACCTGGCCTGTCCGGTCAAAGGCTGCTCGTACACCAGAGAGATCGATGAGGGGGGTCCTGAAGAGCCGGCAGAATCGAAGGAAGCCGGGAACGTCTCCTGATCAGGCCAGTGCGTCCCGGTCCCGAAGTCCCAGGAAGTAGAGCACTCCATCCAGGCCGACGTTGCTGATGGCCTGCTTGGCCCCTTCCCGAACCAATGGCTTGGCATGGAAGGCGATGCCCAGGCCGGCCAGGTTGAGCATGGGCAGGTCATTGGCCCCATCCCCCACGGCAATGGTCTGCTCCAATGAGATGTTCTCCCTGTCAGCCAGCTCTGACAAAAGCTCCGCCTTTCTCTGCCCGTCGATGATCTGGCCTTTGATGTTCCCGGTCAGCTGTCCAGCTTGGATTTCCAGCTCATTGGCAAAGAGGTGGTCAATGCCCAGCCTGCCCTGCAGAACCCGCCCAAAGTAGGTGAAGCCCCCAGAGATGATCGCGATTTTGTATCCCAGGGCCTTCAAGTTGGTCACCAGCCGCTCTGCCCCGTGCGCCAGGGGCAGGGAGGCGGCAGTCTCTTCCAGGGCCTGAACGCTCAGGCCCTGGAGCAGGCCAACCCGGCGTTCAAGGCTCTGGGTGAAATCGAGCTCTCCCCGCATAGCCGCCTCGGTGACTGCGGTCACTTCCTGACCCACCCCGGCCTTGTCGGCCAGATCATCGATCACTTCGGTCCGGATCAGGGTGGAGTCCATGTCAAAGGCGATCAGCCGCCGATGGCGCCTGTAGGGCGTCTGTTCCTGGAGCCCGATGTCCACGCCGAGCTCTCCGGCCAGGGACAGGGCTTTTTCACGCATGGCCGGCAGGTCCTCGGGGTCGCCGCGCAGGACGCACTCCAGACAGGTGACTCCGGAGCCCCCAGCCTTTTGCAGGGGCTTCCTGGCCGAGAGCCTTCGGATGCTTTGGACTTCCATCCCGTGCTCATGGACCAGGCTGGAGATGGCCGCCAGGTGTCTGGCAGTCAGTGTCTGCCCCAGCAGGGTGACAATGGTCTGGTTTTTGCGCTGGGCCTGAACCCAGGCCTCGTAATGCTCTTGGGCAACGGAGGAAAACGTGAGGTTCAGACCCAGTGTGTGGGACTCAAACAGGAGGTCCTTGAGCAATGGTTTGGTCTGTTCCCTGTCGGGGATCTCCAGGAGCAGGGACAACGAGGTGGTCTCATGGACAATGGCCTGGGAGAGGTCCAGAATGTTGACCTCGTAGCTGTCCATGGCGGCGGTCAGAGCTGCCAGCTGGCCAGGTCCATTGGCCCCGGAGATGTTGATCAGGACGATATCGGACATGGCCCGGCCGATCCTCAGCCCATGGTCTGCAAGACCCGGCCGATCCGCTCCAGGCCGGTCATCAGGGCGCTCTCGTCAAGGGCGTATGACAGGCGGATGCACCGGTCGTCACCAAAAGCCTTGCCCGGGACCAGAGCCACTTCCGCCTGGTCCAGGAGGTGGGCGCACAGCTGGGTGGAGTCCGAAATTTCGGAGGTGAAGTAGCTGTCCAGCCGGGGAAAGAGGTAAAAAGCGCCTTCGGGCTTAGGGCAGTGGACGCCTGGCCAGGCGGCCATGGTGGCCAGGGCCTTGTCCCTTCGGGCGGCAAAGATCTGCCTCTGCCGGTCCAGAAAGTCCCAGGAACCGTTCAGGGCAGCCAGGGCGGCTTTTTGGGCGATGGAACAGATGTTTGAGGTGGACTGGCCCTGTATCTTGGACAGGCTGGCTATGAGCTTTTGCTCTCCAAGCACATAGCCGATCCGCCAGCCGGTCAAGGCGAAGCACTTGGACAAACCGTTGACCACAGCCACCTGCTCCGGGGCTTTTTCAAGCCAGTGAACGGCAGTGGCCGGCTTGGCCGGGGGGTAGACAAACTGGTCGTAGATCTCGTCCGAGATGACGAAGAGATCGTGGGCCAGAGCAGTTTCAATGATCTGGTCCAGACGTTGCTGGGAGTAGTGGCACCCGGTCGGATTGGACGGGGTGTTCAGGATCAGGACCCTGGATCGAGGGGTCAGGCCCGACTCCAGGTCCTGCGGGCTGAGCAGAAAAGACTCTTCCGGCTGGGTGGGCAGGATGACCGCCGAGCCTCCGGCCAGATTGACCATGTCCGGGTAGCTGACCCAGTAGGGGGCAGGGATGAGAACCTCGTCCCCAGGGTCGAGCAGGACCTGGCACAGGTTGTACAGGCCCTGTTTGCCGCCGTTGGTCACAATGGCCATGTCCGGCGAGGCTGGAAAATCGTACTGGCGCTGGAAGTAATCGGCCACGGCCTGCCTGAGCTCAGGAATGCCCGGGACAGGGGTGTAGCGGGAAAAACCCTGGTCAATGGCCTCCCTGGCGGCCTGGAGGACGTGCTCCGGGGGTGCAAAATCCGGCTCGCCTGCCGCCAGGCTGAGCACGTCCCTGCCCTGGGCCTTGAGCTGGGTCGCTTTGGCGTTGATGGTCAACGTCGCTGACGGCTTGACCTGCTGGATTCTCTTGGAAAGCTTCATCGACTCTTGTCCTTCTTGGTTCGAGTTTCAACCGCGGGAGCCTTTTTCAACCAGGGCCTCGCCCTGCACCCAAAGGACATCCCCTACCACAAAACCGGACAGCTTTCCACTGGGGGAGGGGCCGGTGTTTGCGGACCGGATTGCTTCCCCTTGACCGTTCTGGTAGGACTCTTCCCTTTATCGCGCACCTTTGAGCACAGTTTACGGAGAGCGGCCATGCTGGTCATCATTGTCTGTTTCATTGTCGGGATCCTGGCTGGAATAGCCCTGAGAGGACGGTCCAGGATCCTGGGCTGGGTGTCCAGGGCCACAGACCTGGCTGTTGGGTTTCTGCTCTTTGTCCTTGGAGTCTCCATCGGGGTTAATGAAGAGGTCATATCCAACCTGCCAAGCCTTGGCCTGGAGGGTTTCGTCCTCTCCCTGGGAGCGATTGTCGGGAGTATTGTTGCGGTCAATCCGCTCAAGTGCCTCTTTGCCAGGGAGAGATCATGAAGGGCAGCCTGATTTTGGTTTCCTTGTTCCTGCTGGGCATTGGCGCCGGGAGACTGGATGTGGTTCCGGCCTTTCTGGTACAGGGCCGGGCCGAGCTGTACATCCTCTATGCCCTTCTCTTTCTGGTGGGCATTGGCGTGGGCTGCGATTCAAAGGCCTTGAACAGTATCCTGAGGCTGAACATACCCGGCCTGATGGTCCCTGTGATGGTGGCGGTCGGGTCGCTTGCCGGGGCGGCGGCGGTCTCCCTGTTTCTGGTCAGGATTTCAGTCCAGGATGGTCTGGCTGTGGGGGCGGGCTTTGGGTACTACAGCCTGTCCAGTATCCTGATCAAGCAGATCCGGGGGGAGGCCCTGGGGGTCATCGCGCTGCTGTCGAACATCTTCAGGGAGGTTCTGACCATCCTTCTGGCCCCGGTCCTGACCAGGCTCTTTGGCAAGCTGGCCCCGATCGCCTGTGGCGGGGCCACGAGCATGGACACAACCCTGCCGATCATCCACAGGTGTGTGGGCACCAAGTTTGCCGTCATCTCGGTCATCAACGGAATCGTGCTCAGCATGCTGGTCCCGTTTCTGGTCCCTTTTCTGCTCAGGTGAAGCGGTGAAACCCGGGCCCTGCGCCTGGCCTCAGCGCAGCATACCCTTGATGATCATGATCTCCTGACGGATCTCCTGGAGCAGGTTCCACCACTGATCGTGCTCTTCAAGCCGACGTCTGGCCCCTTCGATGGTCAACCCCTGGTTGTAGAGCAGATGCTTGATCCTGCGGATCATGGCGATGTGCTCGTCAGTGTACAGCCGCTGTCCTTTGGGTGTCCTGATCGGCCTGAGCTGCGGAAATTCGGTTTCCCAGAATCGGAGCACATAGGGTTCGAGATCCAGCATTTGGGCTGCATGCCCGATCTTGTATGTCCGAAGCCCACTCTCCTGGTGCATGGCACCTGCCTCAGGTCACAGGTTCACGGAAACCGAAGGGGGAGGGAGTCGATCAGCATTTGGCCGAGCGTGGTGTGGTGCTTGTCCACTTCTTTGTCCGTCAGGGTCTTGGCGGGGTGCCGATAGGTCATGCGCAGGGTCAGGCTGCGTTCAGAGGACCCTTCCGGCTGATAGATGTCTGCCAGGGTGCAGGATTCCAGGACTGGGACATCTGCTGAGACAATGACCCGGGTGATGGCCTCAAAGGCCACTTCTGAGGTCCCGATCAGGGTCATGTCCCTGTGTACCGGGGGGAATTTCGGCCAGGGGGTGTAGGTCAAGGTCTGCTGGCTGGAGAGGGAGCAGAGGGTGTCCAGGTGCAGCTCGGCCATCCAGACAGGGGTCCTGGCCCTGTAGTCCCTGGCCAGCTCGCTTTTGAGCTGTCCTGTGTGGCCGCAGACCTGACCATCCAGCTCTATGGCCACGGCCGGGAACAGGAAGGGATGCGCTTCGAGCTGGACAAAGCGGGCTGATGTCAGGCCGAGGGTGCTCAGGAGGTGTTCGATGGCCCCTTTGATGTCGTGATAATCCACGGTCCGGCCTTCCCAGGGCCAGGTGTCAGGGTGCCGCCGGCCGTGCAGGACCAGGCCAAGGGCTGTCCGTTCCAGGGCCGTGGTTTCGGACTCAGGGTGGTGGGCAAAGGTCCGGGCCACCTCGAAAAGGCGCAGGTCCTGATGGCCCTGGTTGAGATTGATCGCCAGGGACTGCAAAAGTCCGGGGGCCAGGGCCGGGCGAAGGCTGTCCTGATCGGCGCTGAGGGGGTTCTGGACCGGAACGACTGTGGTGTCCATCAGGCCGAGTTTTTCCAGCTCGGCAGCTCCGACAAAGCTGTAGTTCACAGTTTCCAGGAAACCCAGACCCTGAGCCCAGGTCTTGATCTGTTTCATGAACTCGTATGACGGCTGCTGCGGGCCGAATGCCGGGACCGGGCCAGGCTTTTGCAGAGACTTGGCGATCCTGGGCAGTGTTTCCGGCACGTTTTCCAGCCCATAAACCCGCCCGATCTCCTCAATCAGGTCCACTTCCCGTTCCAGGTCCAGCCTGTAGCTCGGAGGGGTGACCGACCAGTTTTCCGGGCTGGAGTTGGTCAGGCTGCAGCCCAGCCCCTGCAGGGTCTGAGTGCAGAAGGTGGAGTCCACATCCAGGGCCAGGAGCTGTCTGGCTCGCTCCGGGCGGAAGGCGATGCTCACCTGGGTCAGCGGACGGGGCTCGTTTCTGGCGATCCCTTTGAGGACCTGTCCGCCGGCCAGCTCCTGGATCAGGCTGGTCGCCCTGTCAGTGGCCAGGTTGGCCCCTCCCTGATCCACGCCGCGCTCAAAGCGGTACGAGGCTTCGCTGGAGAGGTTCATCCGCCGGGCTGTCTTGCGAACGGTCCCGGGATGAAAAACAGCGCATTCCAGCAGAACATTGCGGCTCGCGGCTGAAATTTCACTGTTGTGCCCGCCCATGACCCCGGCCAGGGCCACCGGCTTGGTGCCGTCCCAGATCAAAAGGTCGTCGTGGGTCAGGACCCGTTCCTGCTCGTCAAGGGTGACCAGGCGCTGATTGTCCCTGGCCCTGGCCACGCGCAGGGTGCCACCTTCCAGCAGGTCGGCGTCAAAGGCGTGCAGAGGGTGGCCGAGCTCCAGGAGGACATAATTGGTGCTGTCCACAATGACATTGATCGGGCGAATGCCCATGGACATGAGCCGGTAGCGCATCCAGGCCGGGCTGGGTCCTACGGACAGCCCTTGAATGATTCTGGCCTGATACAAAGGGCAGAGATCAGGGTCGTCGATTTCAATGCTCACCCGGGAAGCGGTTTCAGGGTCGCTTTCCGAGAGCACGGGGTGCGGAGGCTCCAGGGGCAGGCCGAAAGCGGCGGCCACCTCCCGGGCAATGCCAAGGACGCTCAAACAATCCGCCCGGTTGGGTGTGATGCCGATATCAAAGATGAGGTCGTCCAGGTTCAAAGCCTGAAGGAGCCGGGTCCCAGGGGGGCACCCAGGATCAAGGACCAGGATGCCGGAATGATCGTCCCCGAGCTGGAGCTCCTTTTCCGAGCAGATCATCCCTTCGGAGCGAACCTGCCGAATCTTGGTCTTTTTGACCTTCATCCCGTCCGGAAGGGCTGTTCCCACCGGGGCAACAGCCACACACTGCCCGGCAGCCACGTTGGGTGCCCCGCAGATGATCTGCAAGGGCTTGCCCTGACCGATGTCCACCTGGCACAGGCTGAGCTTGTCTGCATTGGGGTGCGGCCCACAGTCGAGGACAAGCCCGGTGACCAGGTCTTGAAGAGGGTCGAAGGGCTTGAACTGTTCTTCCACTTCCAGGCCCAGCATGGTCAGTGTATGGGCCAGTTCGTCAGGAGGGCCGTCGTATGGGGTGAGTTCTTTCAGCCAGTTTAAGCTCAATAGCATTGAAAAACCTTTACAGACCTCCGGCCACCGGGAGTTGCTGAAACTGTTGCAAAAAGCGGATGTCGTTTTCAAAAAAGAGCCGGAGGTCGTCGATCCCGTATTTGAGCATGGCTACTCGCTCCACACCCAACCCAAAGGCGAACCCGGTGTAAGCTTCAGGGTCGTAGTCCACGGCCCGAAAGACCTCCGGATCGATCATGCCGCAGCCCAGGATCTCCACCCAGCCGGTCTGCTTGCAGACCCGGCAGGGCTCTCCTGAACAGAAGCCGCTGCCGTTGCAGATCACGCAGCTGATGTCCACTTCGGCGCTCGGCTCGGTGAAGGGGAAAAAGCTGGGCCTGAATCTGACCCGGGTCTCCGGGGAAAAGATTCGGTGCACAAAGGAGGTCAGGGTACCCCGCAGGTCGGCCATGCTCACCTGCTGATCGACCAGAAATCCTTCAATCTGGTGAAACATCGGGGTGTGGGTCAGGTCGGCATCCCGACGATAGACCTTGCCGGGGGCTATAGCGGCTACAGGTGGGCTCCGGTGGACCATGGTCCTGATCTGCAGCGGGGACGTGTGCGTCCGCAGGACAACCGAGTCGGAAACATACAAGGTGTCCTGCATGTCCCGGGCCGGGTGGTCCTGGGGGATGTTCAAGGCCTCGAAGTTGTAAAAGTCGTTTTCCACTTCAGGCCCGGTCACGACTTCAAAACCGATGGCGGTGAAGATGGAGCAGATCTCGTCCAGGACAACAGTCACCGGGTGGGCAGCCCCTATCCACGGCCGGCGTCCAGGCAGGGACGGGTCAAACGCGGCCCGCCTGGCCGCAGAGGCGCTTTCCTGAAGCGCCCTCTTCTTTCTGGCCACGAGGTCCAAAAGGGACTTCTTGACAGAGTTGACTTCCCGGCCGGCTTGAGGGCGTTCTTCTTCCGGCAGTGCGGGAAGGTCGGCCATGAGGGCGGCCAGCCTGCCCTTGCGTCCCAGGGTGCTGACCCGCAGCTCTTCCAGGGCCTGTTCGCTGTCGACTGTTTGCAGGGCCTGCTCAAAGTCTGACGCGATGGAGTGCAGCCTTTGGATGAAATCCTGTCCAGCCCTGTTCACCTATTGCACCTTTGTTTTAGCCATTTCCGCCAACTGGGCAAAGCCGTCAGCGTCTGAGACTGCGATTTCGGCCAGCATTTTGCGGTTGAGCTCAATCCCGTTCTGGCTGAGCCCGTTCATGAAGGCGCTGTAGGACAATCCGTGCTGCCGGGCGGCTGCATTGATGCGCATGATCCACAGCTTGCGGAAGTCACGCTTTTTGCGCTTGCGATCCGTGTAGGCATTGCACAGGGCATGCTCAACCGTCTCTCTGGCTGTTCGAAAGAGCTTGCTGCGGCTCCCCCGATAGCCCTTGGCCATCTTCAAGTATTTTTTGTGCCGCTTGTGGGCAGTCTTTCCTCGTCTGACTCGCATCTGTTGCCTCCTGAAATCATTTGCCGGGCTTGGGCCACGGTCTTGTCGTCAGCAGGGAGTCCCTGCCTGGTTCAACGATAAGGGAGCAGGTTTCTGACAGCCACAAGATTGGCAGCATGGACATCTGTGGGCTTGCGCAGGGTCCGTTTCCGCTTGGGGCTCTTTTTGGTCAGGATGTGGCTGTGAAAAGCCCTGCGGCGACGGATCTTGCCGCTGCCGCTGACCTTGAACCGTTTGGCGGCTCCGCGGTGGGTCTTCATTTTCGGCATATATCCTCCTCAGCTCGGTTTGTCGTCCTACAGTGGTCTGCCCTTGCGGGCAATGAAAAGGAAAAACCGCTCCCACACCCCGACTGAGGGGGGAAAGCGGATCACTACGCGATAAGGCAGCAGACCGGGTTATCTCTTCGGGGCCACCGGGGCAACGATCATGTTCATGGTCCGGCCCTCGAACTTGGGCTCCTGCTCCACCCGGGCCACGTCGGACAACTCACTGAGAACATTGTCCAGGATAGCTTTGCCATGCTCCTTGTGCACGATCTCCCGGCCTCGAAAGAACAGGGTGATCTTGCAGCGATCCCCGTTGGCCAGGAATCGGCGGACATGGTTCAGCTTGGTCTGCAGGTCGTGTTCATCAGTTTTCGGCCGGAGCTTGACTTCTTTGAGTTGAACCTGAATCTGCTTCTTTTTAGCTTCCTGATTCCGCTTGCGCTGCTGATAGACATACTTGCCATAGTCCATCAACTTGCACACCGGGGGGCTGGCCTGGGGGGCGACTTCAACCAGATCGGCTCCTTTGTCCTGAGCCATTTGGAGAGCCTCCCTGGTGGGCATGATCCCCAGCTGCTCACCGTCTTCACTGATGAGACGTATTTCTGAAACTTTGATTTGATGGTTGCGGCGGACCTTATTGGCTGAAGCTATAGCTCATACCTCCACGTTTGAATGGTTCCTGACAATCGTTGACTATCATATGCTGAACATCCTCAAGAGGCAATGCCCCCTTGTTGTCCCCGTTGCGAAGGCGGACATTGATCTGAGCGTCCTCTTTTTCCTTGTCCCCGACAACGAGGATATATGGGATCTTGGCCATTTGGGCTTCCCTGACCTTGTAACCGAGCTTCTCATTGCGCAGGTCGGACTCGACCCTGATGCCGCCTTCACGGAGCTTTTCGGTGCATGCCTGGGCGTAGTCCCTCTGCTGGTCGGTGATATTCAGGATCCTGGCCTGCACCGGAGCGATCCAGGCGGGCAGGGAACCGGCCGTGTGCTCGATAAAGACCCCAAGAAAACGTTCAATGGCCCCGAGAATGGTTCGATGCAGCATGACCGGCCTGTGTTTTTCCCCGTCCTGTCCGACATAGGTCAGATCAAATCTCTCAGGGAGATTGAAATCGCACTGGATGGTGGAACACTGCCAGAGGCGGTCCAAGGCGTCCTTGAGCTTGACGTCGATCTTGGGTCCGTAAAAGGCTCCGTCCCCGGCACATATGGAGTAGTCCAGACCGAGGGTGTCCAGGGCCTGGTGCAGGGCCTGCGTGGACTTGTGCCAGGCCTCGTCGTTTCCGATGGACTTTTCAGGCCGGGTGGAGATTTCGATCACGTAATCGAAGCCAAAGAGACGCATCAGGTCCTGGACAAAGGAGACAATGGCCATGATCTCGTCCTGGAGCTGATCTGGCTGGCAGAGGATATGGGCATCGTCCTGGGTGAACTGCCGGACCCGCATCAGCCCGTGCAGCACCCCTGACTTCTCGTGCCGATGCACAGTCCCGAGCTCGAAGTACCTGATGGGCAGGTCCCGGTAGCTTCTGAGCTGGGATTTGTAGATCAGCATGTGGGCCAGGCAGTTCATGGGCTTGATCCCGTAGACCTGGTCGTCGATCTCGGAGAAATACATGTTTTCCCGATAATTGTCATAATGCCCGGATTTTTTCCACATCTCCAGGCGAAGCAGCTGGGGTCCGCGAACCAGTTCGTAACCTCGCTTGAGATGCTCCCTGGTTTCGAAATCTTCCAGGATGGTGCGCAGCAGGGCTCCTTTGGGGTGAAAAATGGGCATTCCGGGACCGGCTTCCTCTGAGAAGTGAAAGAGGTCCAGCTGGGCCCCAAGCTTGCGGTGGTCCCTTTTTTTTGCCTCTTCCAGCCGGTTCAGGTAGTTTTTGAGCTCCTTCCGGGTCGGCCAGGCCGTCCCGTAGATGCGCTGGAGCATGGGCTTGTTTTCGTCCCCCCGCCAGTAGGCTCCGGCCACGGAGGTCAGCTTGAATGAACCAAGAAAGCCGGTGGAGGGGACGTGAGGGCCGCGGCACAGGTCGGTGAAGGTGCCCTGTGTGTAGATGCTCACCCGGTCGTCCTCCATGTCGTCCAGCAGCTCGAGCTTGTACGTCTCGTTCTCCATGGAAAAGAGCTTCCGGGCCTGGTCCCTGCTCATCTCTCGCCGTTCAAAGGGCAGATCGGCCTCAACCGATTTCTGCATGACCTCTTCTATGGCCTTGAGGTCGTCCGGGGTGAAGCTGCGTTCGAAATCGAAATCATAGTAAAACCCGTTCTCAATGGCCGGGCCGATGGTCACTTTGGCCGTGGGGAAGAGCTTCTTGACCGCCTGGGCCATGAGGTGGGCCGCGCTGTGGCGCAGGACATGCAAGCCTTCAGAGCTATCCGGGTACACAGGCTCGAGGGACGAACATCCAGGTGGAACCTGGCGGGAGAGGTCGAGCAAGGTGTCGTCGCATTTGCAGGCGATGGCCTGCTTGAGCTTCTTTCTGCTCAAGACCTGGGCCAGGGCCTCAGAGCAGGTTTGGCCCTGATCGACGTCAATCTGCTGGTCGTTGATCGCAACGTGCACGAAAGTCCTCTTTTGCTGACCGGGAAGTGAGTGACTGCAAACGAAATAGGGAGGCCAAGGCCTCCCTACTGTATGCCGGGACTGGTAGGCGCGAGGAGATTTGAACTCCTGACCCCTTGCGCGTCAAGCAAGTGCTCTACCCCTGAGCTACGCGCCTATGGCGAAGAGAAGCCATAGCAAGAGGCTGGAGTCGTTGTCAAGCTCAAATCAAGGAATCCATGCAAAGATCTGCTTGAGCAGGGCCTGCGGTTTTGCTAGATTGCTGTCTCAAGTCTTCAACTGTGAATGAACCCGCGGCCAACACCTTCAGAACTGGATCAGCCGACATGGGCACATCCCCCCGAATCGTCTTCATCACTTCAGAAATCTATCCCTTTTCGAAAACCGGCGGGCTGGGAGATGTCCTGGGCATTCTGCCGGTGGTCCTGAAAGATCTGGGGGTGGAGGTGTCTGTGGTCACCCCCTTTTACGGGCGCATCTCGACGTCCCAATACCAGATCCGCCTCATTTATGACAACTGCCCGGTGGGGTATCCATGGCCGGATATCACCGCTTCCATCTATGTGGCAGACTATCACGGCGTTCCGGTCTATTTCGTCGATCGCCCGGAATACTTTGATCGCCGTCACTACTACTGCACCTATCACGGTGACTACTTCGACAATTGCGAGCGGTACATCTTTTTTTCCAGGGCCGCCCTGTGCTGGCTCAGGTCCATGGACGAGGCCCCATCCGTCATCCATGCCCATGACTGGCATTCAGCCCTGACCCCGGGGTTTTTGTACTTCGCCAGGCAGAGCGACCCTTTCTGGGCCGGCACGTCCTCGGTCCTGACCATCCACAACCTGGCCTTCCAAGGGCAGTACTCGGCCCGTCTTTTCTGGGAGTCGGGCCTGCCCCCGGAAGCCTGGTCCATGGACGGGGCCGAGTACCATGGATCGTTCAACATGCTCAAGACTGGGATCGCCTATGCAGATGCCGTGACAACGGTCAGCCCGTCCTATGCCCTGGAGATTTTGACCCCCAGTTTCGGATGCGGGCTTGAGGGCATTCTGAACCACAGGGCAGCCTCTCTGCACGGGATCCTCAACGGCGTGGACTACTCCACCTGGGATCCCGGGGTGGACAAGTTCCTGCTCTACCCTTATGGGCCCGATTCCCTGCCGCGCAAGCAGGAGTGCAAAAAAACCCTGACCTACGTCATGGGCTTTCACCCCAGGTTTTTGGAGCGTCCCTTGCTTGGTTTCATCGGGCGTCTCCGGGAGCAGAAGGGAATTGACATGGTCCTGGAGATCATGCCCCAGCTCATGGACATGGATGTGGGGATCATCATCCTGGGCGAGGGAGACCTGGGCATTGAGAACGAGATCGGGAATCTGGTCGAGAAGTATCCTGGACAGATCGGGGCCTGTATCGGCTATACAGAGGAGAAGTCCCACCTGATCATGGCCGGGGCGGATATTTTTCTCATGCCTTCCAGGTACGAGCCCTGCGGATTGACTCAGCTCTACAGCCTGCGTTACGGAACCCTGCCCGTTGCTTCCGGAGTGGGCGGGCTCAAGGACACCGTCATCAGCTACCCTCACCCGCAGTGCACCGGCTTCATTTTCCAGGACGTGACCCCGGAAGGTCTCTTGACCGCGGTTGAACAGGCTGTCGAGATCTGGGAAGCCGGGGAGGAGTGGCGGAAGATGCAGCTGAGGGCCATGACCAGTGATTTCTCCTGGCACCGTTCAGCCCGGGAGTATATGGAGCTCTACGCCGCACTGAGCGGGACAGGATGAAAACCAGTATGCACACAGAGGTTTGCCATGCATGAAGTCCATCTGGGATACATGATCGAGGACTATTTGAGCGGCCAGGACATTGAAGCCACAACCTATGAAGACATCAGGCAGGCCATCATCAAGATGCTCGTGGAGCAGAAGGGCTATCCCAAAGAGAACCTCAGGCCCAGGACGACCATCACATTGACTGTGGACGGCCGGGTCTATGAGAACAGCGTGGACCTGGTGGCGGTTGCTGACAGCGGAGAGCCGCTCCTGGTGCTCATGTTCTGTGCTGGGGAGGTGGAGACCTATGCCAGGCAGTGTGTGGCTGCGGCCCGTCTTCTGCCGGGAGGTCCGGCCAGGCTGGCTGTGGTCACCGACACCAGAAAGGCCCTCCTGTTTCAGGTGGCTGACGGCACGCAGCTGGAGGGCTCGTCCTACAACGCCCTGCCGGACTGGAACAGGCTGCTTGACCTGGCTGCCCAAGCCCCGGCCTATGAGCTGGATGAACGCAAAAAAGCGGCTGAAGAACGCCTCTTCTACGCCTTCAGCGAGCTGAGCTGCTCCTGCTCGGACGATTCTTGCTCTTTGCAAAAATCATAATCGGTCCTCCCTGTCCAGAAGGCGATAATTGATCGCCTCAGCCAGGTGGGGCACGGACAGGCCCTCGGCCCCTTCCAGGTCGGCGATGGTCCTGGCAATGCGCAGCACGCGGGTGTAGGCCCGGGCTGAAAGCCCCAGCTTGTGCACGGCCTGCTCCAGGAAGCGGTGTTCGGTCTCGGACAGGGCGCAGTAGGCCTGAAGCCACTTTCCGGACAGATCGCTGTTGGTCCGGCAGGGAGCCTGGGCGTAGCGGTGCCTCTGGATGGCCAGGGCGGCCTCGATCCGGCTGCGCATGGTGGCTGAGTCCACGCTGCCGCTGCGCTGCTTGAGCTCCTTGTAGGGCACGGCCGGGACCTCGATCTGCAGGTCGATTCTGTCCAACAGAGGACCGGACAGGCGGGAACGGTAGCGCTGAATCTGGCTGGGGGTGCAGGTGCAGGCGTGGTGCTCATCCGTGACATAGCCGCAGGGACAAGGGTTCATGGCTGAAACCAGCATGAAGTCGGCCGGGTAGCTCAAGGAGACAGCGGCCCTGGAAATGGTCACCTGACCGTCTTCCAGAGGCTGGCGCAGGACCTCCAGGACATGCTTCTTGAACTCGGCCATCTCGTCCAGGAACAGGACCCCCCTATGGGCGAGGGAGACCTCCCCGGGCTTGGGGATCTGGCCTCCTCCGATCAACCCGGCATCGGAGATGGTGTGATGGGGGGAGCGGAAAGGGCGGGTGGTGACCAGGGCCTGGTCCGGGTTCAACTGGTTGGCCACGCTGTAGACCTTGGTCACTTCCAGGGCCTCCTCAAAGGTCAGCAGGGGCAAGACCGAGGCGATGCGCTTGGCCAGCATGGTCTTGCCGCTGCCCGGAGGGCCCATGAACAGAAGATTGTGCCCGCCTGCAGCCGCGATCTCGATGGCCCGCTTGGCGTGCTCCTGGCCTTTGACTTCGCTGAAGTCCCGGGCAAAATCCTGGCGGCTGGACCACAAGGCTTCAATATCGCAGGGCTGCGGCTTGATCAGCCGCTCCCCGAGCAGAAAGCCCACCACCTCGGACAGGGTTGTTGCAGCATAGACGTTCATCCCCTGAACCACCGCAGCCTCCGGCCCGTTTTCCCTGGGCACGATCAGGCCCCTGGCCCTGTCCTCCCTGGCCCGGAGGGCCATGGGCAGGACGCCTGAAACAGGCTTGAGCTCGCCGTTCAGGGAGAGCTCCCCCGTGAGGTAGAAGCCGTTCAGGGCGCTCTGGGGGATGACTTCGGCAGCCACGAGCAGGCAGAGGGCCAGGGGCAGGTCGTAACTGCTGCCTTCTTTGCGGATGTCGGCCGGGGCTAGGTTGACGGTGATCCTAGACGGCGGGAGCTTGTGGTTGGAGTTCTTCAGGGCGGTGAAGACTCTCTCCTTGCTCTCCTTGACCGCCCCTTCGGCCAGTCCGACCATGATGAAGGCCGGCACGCCTGACTTGGCCAGGTCTGCTTCCAGGTGCACCGGGTAGGCGTCAATGCCAAAAAGGGCCGCTGTCACGGCATGGGCCAGCATCGATCACTCCACGGCGTCGCCGATTCTGTTCCAGCGGATGTTGGTGATGCCCTGCCAGGACCAGTAGATGATCCAGGCCTTGCCCAGGATGGCCTCCTCATCCACGAACCCCCAAAATCTGGAGTCAAAGGATTCGTCCCGGTTGTCCCCCATGACAAAGTACTTGTCTTCCGGCACCTTGATGGGGCCCAGGTTGTCCCTGGCCCTGGGATCAAAGCGGTGCGGGGGCCACTGATCCATGGGAAAGGATTGTCCCGCGGTCTGACTGCTGGTGTGCTGGGCATAGGGCTCCCGAACCTTCTGACCGTTCCGGATGAGCTGCTTGTCCCTGATAACCAGGGTGTCCCCAGGGATGCCGACCACCCGCTTGATGAAGTCCTTGGATTCGTCTTCCGGGAACTTGAAGACGATGATGTCCTGAAACTCAGGCTCGGAGACCGGGATGACGGTCGTGTTGGCAAACGGGATCTTCACCCCGTACAGAAACTTGTTCACCAGGAGATGGTCCCCGATTTTCAAGGTCGAGAGCATGGACCCGGAGGGGATCTTGAAGGCCTGGACCACAAAGGAGCGGATGAAAAAGGCCAGAATGAGCGCGATGATCAGCGCTTCACCGTATTCTTTGATGGTTTTTTGCCAGCGTGAGCTCATAAGCCGTCCTTCATGATGCACCTTAAAATTGAATGGGAGAATTCAGCTTTGCCTGACCAGTTCAGTTGTCGTCTTTCTTCAAGGCAGCCAGAAAGGCTTCCTGGGGCAGTTCGATGTTGCCCATCTTTTTCATGCGCCTCTTGCCTTCTTTCTGCTTTTCCAGGAGCTTGCGCTTCCTGGTGATGTCGCCCCCATAGCATTTGGCAGTCACGTTCTTGCGCAATGGGGCCACCCGTTCTCTGGCCACCACCTTCTGACCGATGCTGGCCTGGATGACCACTTCAAAGAGCTGTCTGGGAATGACGTTTTTCAGGCGCAGGGCCAGGTCACGGCCGTGCCTGTAGGCCTTGTCCCGGTGGACGATCATGGACATGGCGTCCACAGGATCTCCGTTGATCAGGATGTCCAGCTTGACCAGGTCTGAAGGGAAGAACCCCATGAACTCGTAGTCCAGGGAGGCGAACCCCCTGGTCAGGGATTTGAGCTGATCAAAGAAGTCATAGACGATTTCCGCAAATGGCAGCTCATAGGTGATGATCACCCTGGAGGAGGTCAGGTAGCGGATGTCCTTCTGGATCCCCCTCTTGTCCTCGCACAGCTTGAGGACATTGCCCACGTAGTCGTTGGGCACATGGATCTCCATGCGCACAAAGGGCTCCGCTGTCTGGGCCGTCTCTGCGGCTGCGGGCATGTGGCTGGGGTTGTCAATGGACTTGACCGTCCCGTCCTGGAGGCGGACCTCATAGACCACTGACGGGGAGGTGGCGATGAGTTCAGCCTGGAACTCCCGCTCCAGCCGTTCCTGGATGATGTCCATGTGCAAGAGCCCCAGAAAGCCGCACCGGAAACCAAAGCCCAGGGCCTGGGATGTCTCCGGGTCGTAGGACAGGGCGGTGTCGTTGAGCTGCAGCCGTTCCAGGGACTTTTTCAGGGCATCGTACTTGGCAGGCTCTGAGGGGTAGAGGCCGCAGAAGACCATGGGCTGGACCTTCTTAAAGCCCGGGCAGGGGGCCTGGGTCGAGTTCTGGGGAGAGGTGATGGTGTCCCCCACCCTGGCCTCCTTGAGGTCCTTGATGTTGGCAAACAGAAAGCCCACCTCTCCGGGCCCGAGCCAGTCCACATTCTGGGGGTCAGGGGAAAAAACCCCGAGCTGGGAGACTTCAAAGACTTTTTTGTTGGAAAACATCTGCACCGACTGGCCGTTTTCCACAAACCCCTCAAAGACGCGGAACAGCACCACGACCCCCTGGTAAGGATCGTACCAGGCATCGAAGATGAGGGCTTTCAACGGCTGTTGCGTTGAACCTTGGGGTTTGGGGATGGTGGAGACAATCCTGTCCAGGAGCTCGTCGACCCCCTTGCCGGTCTTGGCGCTGACCATGAGGATGTCGGAACAGTCCAGGCCGATGGCTTCTTCAATGTCTTGAATGACCTTTTCCGGCTCAGCGCTTGGCAGATCGATCTTGTTCAGGACCGGAATGATTTCCAGGTCGTGATCCAAAGCCAGGAAGACATTGGCCAGAGTCTGGGCTTCGACCCCCTGGGAGGCGTCGACCAGGAGGACGGCCCCCTCGCAGGCGGCCAGGCTTCGGGAGACCTCGTAGTTGAAGTCCACATGGCCCGGGGTGTCGATGAGATTGAGGATGAAGGTCCCCTGGCTGCGAGTGGTATAGGGAATGCGAACGGTCTGGGACTTGATGGTGATCCCCCGCTCCCTTTCCAGGTCCATGCGGTCCAGGAACTGGTCCCGCCTGTCCCTGTCGGAGATGAGGTTGGTCCTGTCCATGATCCGGTCGGCCAGGGTGGACTTGCCGTGATCGATATGGGCGATTATGCTGAAGTTTCGGATCGACTCGAGAGCGGGTCGCAGGTGTTTCATGTCCTTACCAATTGACAGTCATAAAAATGAAAAGCGATTCATAGCCTATTTCCGATGTCCTGTCTAACCCCTGCAACAGCCATGGAGTCCTGATGCGCGTCTGGCCTGGAAAACCGTATCCCCTGGGGGCAAGCTGGGACGGACTCGGGGTGAACTTTTCCCTTTTTTCCGTGCATGCCCACAAAGTCGAGCTCTGTCTCTTCGACTCTCCCACCAGCTCGAAGGAGTCGAGGAGGATCAAGCTCACCTCCTACACAGACCAGATCTATCACTGCTACCTGCCGGACTGCAGGCCTGGTCAGATTTACGGGTACCGGGTCTGGGGGCCTTACGATCCATCCAGCGGACACCGCTTCAATGAGCACAAGGTCCTGGTCGATCCCTATGCCAAGTCGGTGGTTCGCCCCGGCAGGCTGGACAAGGCCCTGTTCGGGTACGATCCCGACGATCCGGACAAAGATCTGTCCAAAAGCGACCAGGACAGTGCTCCCTGTGCACCTTTGGGGGCGGTCATCGATCCCAGTTTCGTCTGGGGGGACGACAGGCCGCCCGGCGTGCCCTGGTCAGAGACAGTCATCTACGAGGCCCATGTCAAAGGCATGACCATGCTCCACCCCGGGGTGCCCAGGGAGCTCAGAGGAACTTATGCCGGGCTGGCCTGCGAGCCGGTCATCGCCCACTTGAAAAGGCTCGGGGTGACCGCCCTGGAGCTGATGCCGGTGCACCAGCACCAGACCGAGCCGTTTTTGATCCAGCGGGGCTTGAGCAACTACTGGGGGTACAGCACCCTGTCCTTTTTCGCCCCGGACCTCCGCTTCGCCTCTGGCCAGGGGGGCATGGACCCGGTGGGCGAGTTCAAGATGATGGTCAGGGCCCTGCATGCCGCCGGCATTGAGGTCATTCTGGACGTGGTCTACAACCACACAGCAGAAGGGCACCGGCTGGGCCCGACCCTGTGCCTGCGCGGAGTGGACAATGCCGTCTACTACCGGCTGCAGGACAATCTGCAGTACTACCAGGACTTCACCGGTACGGGCAACAGCCTGAACATGATGCACCCCCGGGTGCTCCAGATGATCATGGACAGCCTCAGGTACTGGGTCCTGGAGATGCATGTGGACGGGTTCAGGTTCGACCTGGCCAGCACCCTGGCCAGGGAGCTCTATGAAGTGGACCGGCTGGGGGCCTTTTTCGACATCATTCACCAGGATCCGGTCATTTCCCAGGTCAAGCTGATCGCTGAGCCCTGGGACCTGGGGGAGGGCGGCTACCAGGTGGGCAATTTTCCGGTCCACTGGACGGAATGGAACGGACAATACCGGGATGCGGTGCGGTCCTTCTGGAAAGGGGACTGCCATGTCTCCAGCGAGCTGGCCACCCGGCTGGCTGGAAGCAGCGATCTCTACGAGCACTCCTGCAGAAAACCTCACGCCAGCATCAACTTCGTGACCTGTCATGACGGCTTCACCCTCCAGGACCTGGTCAGCTACAACCGCAAGCACAACGAGCTGAACCGGGAAGGCAACAGGGATGGCTCGGAGGACAACCTGAGCTGGAACTGCGGGGAGGAAGGCCCGACCCGGAACCAGGAGGTGCTCGCCCTGCGAAAGAGGCAGAAACGCAACCTGATGGCCACCCTGCTCTTTTCCCTTGGAGTGCCCATGATCTCAGGCGGGGACGAGCTCAGCCGAACGCAACAGGGAAACAACAACGCCTACTGCCAGGACAATGAGCTCAGCTGGTATCCCTGGGACCTGGGCGAAGAGGAGCGGTCCTTTCTGCGTTTTGCCCGGCGGGTGATTGCCATTCGCCGCAGCCAGCCGGTGTTCAAACGGCAGAACTTCTTTCGGGGAAGGTCGATCCACGGCTCAGAGTTCAAGGACATCACCTGGCTCAGGACAGACGGCACAGAGATGACCTACACAGACTGGACGGGCGAGGCTTCATGCGTTCTTGGCGTGCTTTTGGGCGGGGACGCCATCGACGAGCTGGACGACAAGGGCCGGCCGATCATTGGAGAGACGCTCCTGTTGTTCATGAACAGCTCCGCGGAGGAGGGGCAGTGCATTCTGCCGGCCTACAGTGAAGACGACAGCTGGGAGCTGATGCTGGACACCAGGTTCGAGGACGGTCGACCGGAGGCCGCGGTGCCGCTCCCAAGCGGAGCGGACTATCCGCTGCAGGCCCACTCCCTGGTGCTTTTCCGGCTCCTCGGTGAGGAAGATGATTGACCATTGTCCGGGTCCTGCCCGCTCGAGCGGGCAGAGTTCAGAAAATGGGCAGGACCTGGCTGTAAAAGTTGCGGATGTAGTCCTTGACCATGCGTCTGGCCGAGAATCTGGGAGCATTGCTCTTGATGGTGTTTTTCATGACCCGGACCCATTCTGTGGGCGTGCCTTCTTCATTGACTCCGTAGTACAGGGGAACGATTTGTTTCTCGATGACCCGGTAGAGGTCCTCGGCGTCCAGCTCGTCCCTGTTGTCCACGGGCTCGTCTCCATTGCCAAAGGTCCACCCGTTCCGGCCGTTGCAGCCCTCCAGCCACCAGCCGTCGGCAATGCTCAGCTGAGGCACGCCGTTCAGGGCAGCCTTCATGCCGCTGGTCCCGCTGGCTTCCAGGGGGGGTAGGGGGTTGTTCAGCCACACGTCCACGCCATGGACCATATACTGGGCCAGCTGTTCGTTGTAGTTCTCCACAAAGGCCACCCTGCCGCCGAGCTCCGGATCTCTGGCCCTGTTGAAGATGCGCTGGATGATGGCCTTGCCCCCGTGGTCTGAAGGGTGGGCCTTGCCGGCGAAAACGATCTGGATCGGCCGCCAGGGGTCCCGGACCAGGGCCTTCAGACGCTCCTTGTTGCTGAAAATGAGCTCAGCCCGCTTGTATGTGGCGAAGCGCCGGGCAAAACCGATGGTCAGGACGGTTGGATCGAGCAGAGTTCCCATGGCCACGAGCAGGGACGGGTCTGTGGACCCTGTTTTCCAGCGTTCCCGGGCCAGGTAGCGGATGTAGTTGATGAGCTTCATCTTGTGCCAGTAATGGGTCTGCCACAGTTCCCGGTCAGGCACTTCTTCGATGAACTCCCAGATAGCCGGGTTGTCATGCTCCTGGAGCCAGTCTTCTCCAAAGTACCGGTTCAGGAGGAGCTTGAACTTGGGCTCGATCCAGGTGGGCATGTGCACCCCGTTGGTCACATGGTGGATGGGGATGTCATCCGGCTCCATGTCCGGCCAGAGACCCTGCCACATGCTCCTGCTGACCTCTCCGTGCTTCTGGCTGACCCCGTTGCGATATCCGGAGAGCTTCATGGCCAGGACTGTCATGTTGAACCCGGCCTCGGGATGTTCGGGGTTTTGCCCCAGCTTGAAAAATTCAGCCTCGCTCATGCCCAGATCGTCCCAATAGTTCGAGAAGTATTTGCGCATCAGATCCAGAGAGAAGACGTCGTGCCCGGCCGGCACTGGAGTGTGAGTGGTGAAGAGGGAGCTCTTCCGGACCTCTTCCTGGGCGGCGTCAAAGTCCAGCCCCTGGGCCAGGCGGCTTCGCAAGCGCTCAAGCAACGCAAAGCTGGCGTGCCCTTCGTTCAGGTGGAGCATGGAGTAGTTGATGCCCAGGGTGTCCAGGACTTTGGAGCCGCCAATGCCCAGGATGATCTCCTGGAGCAGGCGCTGCTCGGGGTCACTGGTATAGAGGCGATCAGAGATCTGCCGGATCCAGGGTTCGTTGTGCTCGATGTCCGGGTCCATGAGGTACAGACTGATCCGGCCCACAGAGACCTTCCAGATGGCGATGTGGATGGACGGGTACAGAATGCAGGGTATGTTGATCACCAGCTGCTCACCTGTGCTGTCCAGGACACGGTTCACAGCAGTGGAGTCCCGGTCGAACTCCTGGGTGAAGTCTTGCTGCCAGCCGTCGTCGCCGATCTGCTGGCGCAGATATCCAGAGGGGTACATGAATCCGACAGCCACCAGGGGGACACCCATGTCGCTGCACTCCTTGAGGTGGTCCCCGGCCAGGAAACCCAGCCCGCCGGCATAAAAGGGCAGGGAATGGTGCAGCCCGTACTCGGCTGAGAAATAGGCGATGGGCTTGATGCTTTGATCGCAGGGGTCGATGTGCACTGGGGTGCTCAGCTTGAAGATGCACTTTTCAAACTGGGACATGACCAGGTCGTAGTGCCGCAGGTAGTTGGCGTCCCTGGTGGCGTCCTGGAGGGCTTCCGGAGAAACGCTGCGCAGCATCTGGTCCGGATTGTGATGGCTGTCTTTCCATATCTGGCGGTCCAGCATCTTAAAGAGCATTCTGGCCTGAGGGTGCCAGCTCCACCACAGGTTTTCGGCCAGCTCGATCAGTCCGGAGATGCGCTCCGGGACGTGCGGGAACTGGTCGCCATTCAGACTTCGTTGTGACATGTAGGTGTTTTCTCCATACCCTGTGTACAGTACAGGGCTTTACTTTTTTGGAACCCGCAGATGGTTCGGCACGATCCGATTTAGGATAGCAGGCTTGAAAGGGGCAGAGGAAAAGGCTAAGAAACAAATAGAGCGCTCCACATCATCTCCTACCAGCCTTGCGTCTGGAGGTCAATCACGACGAGGTGTGTTTGTTCTGTTCTCCTCTTGGAGTGGCCTCGTATGAAATTTCCTTTCCGGAGTCTGCTCTATGCCGACAGACCAGGCCCCAGGGCCGGCCCCTTGGAAAGCGGCGGCCTCCTTTGAAGACAACCTCCCCAAATATTCAGCTTAGCCAGAGGCAAAGCTGAATCCTGAGATCGTTTTTTGACAGTTTTTCTGATCGTGTGTAAGTCAAACAGCGTCTAAGGAGTCATGAAATCAACGTGTTCACGTTCTATGGAGTAGGAATCGATGGAAAGCCGACAGGACGTCATCGCCTGTGAGGATGTGTGGAAAGTTTTCGGGGAACTGCCCAAAGACCTGCAGCCCTTTCTGGACACGATCGAGCATTCCGGTCTGGACAAGGAAGCCCTGTTGGACAAGTACGGGGTGACGGTCGGAGTTCAAAAGGCCAATTTTCGGATCAAGAAAGGGGAAGTCTTTGTGGTCATGGGCCTCTCCGGGAGCGGCAAGTCGACCATTCTGCGGTGCATCAATCGCTTGATCAGGCCCACTGCAGGCAAAGTCCTGGTCAACGGCCAGGATGTGACCCAAATGAGCGGCAAAGAGCTCCGGGCCTTGTGCCGGGAAAAGATGGGCATGGTCTTTCAGAATTTTGCCCTTGTCCCCACCAGGACCGTGCTGCAGAACGTCACCCTGGGGCTGGAGATCATGGGCCTGCCCAAAGAAGACAGGCTGACAAAGGCCAGAGAGGCACTGAAGCTGGTCGGTCTTTCCGGGTGGGAGTCCAAGTACTGCAAAGAGCTGTCCGGAGGGATGCAGCAAAGGGTCGGCCTGGCCAGGGCCTTAGCCGGTGACCCTGAAATCCTGCTCATGGATGAAGCCTTCAGCGCATTGGATCCCCTGATCCGAAAACAGATGCAGGATGAGTTCCTGAAGCTGGTCCGGATTGTGGACAAGACCATTGTCTTTATTACCCACGACCTGGATGAAGGGCTCAAGCTCGGAGATCGGATTGCGGTCATGAAGGACGGCAGGATCGTCCAGATCGGGACTCCGGAAGAGATCATCATGACTCCGGCTGACGACTATGTGGCCGATTTTGTCAGCGCCATTTCCAGGACCAAACGGGAAACGGCCCGGCAGCTCATGGTTGAGGCCGACGAATGGATGTGCTCCCTTGATGACGACCCCAGGCAGCTGCTGGAAAAGATGCGGAATCAAGACTATCTCGGCCTTCTGGTCACAGACGGGTCTGATCGGATTGTGGGCGTCCTGTACCGGGATGACCTGCGCATCGCCCTTGGTGAAGCATCAGGGCCGATCTCGCTCCAAGAGCTGCTGACCTCGGATATTCCAGTGGTGGACAAGGACACCGGAGTTGAAGAATTGCTCCAGCTTTCAGCCAAGAGTACAATCCCCCTGGTGGTCCTGGATCGAAAGCAGAGAGTTTCCGGCTTGATTCCCAGGGAGACCCTGTTCAAGGAGCTGGCGGACATGATTTAAATTTCTTGCCCAAGAGGCAAGAAATTGACTTACCTTTGTTCAGCCCTGCCAGCGGCATGAGCTTGGCACACACTTGAGACAGTGGGTCAGGTCGGAAGAGAAGAAAAGATTGGTCTCTCGCCCGTTCGTCGCTGCCGCTCCTCACTCGAGGCGCGGAGGCACGGAGGAAGATGGAGAGGAGGAAGAGACAGGGAATTGCCCTGGCCGC
>CAYOID010000048.1:0-25651 GCA_964403955.1 uncultured Desulfohalobiaceae bacterium
GCTCTTTCTCCATCCATGCCTTTATCCTCTTCATCAAGCGACCCTCGGGAGCGGGTGGTTAAAAAATTCTTGAAACTCTTTCTTCGACCCACTGTCCTATGTGTGGGTAAAGACCAGGCCGGCGGAGGGGCTGAAAAGCGACCGGTCTGCCAGATGACCCTGGGATCCTCCTGGTAGGCCGGCCCTGTCCCAGGGCCGGCCCAGACAGACTTCACACACATCCCCCCCCAGCCGTTTCTTCACGACACACAAACGACCAACTTTCGCCCCCCAGGCACTGGCACTCAGTATTTTTGTTCTGTTCTCTGTCTTCTGTCAGCTGCCCTCTGCATCTCCCCAGGGCCAGCCGTTTGGAAAACGGCGGCCTACCCGGATGCCCTCTGCCCTCTGATCTCTGACCTCTGTCTTCTGATCTCTCGTATGAAACTTCATGAGGAAGAACCCCTCAGCCCTCACTCAGTTCAGAAAGGTTGATCAGTTTGAGCTTCAAATCAGGTCCAGGGGCCACAACGTTCATGAGCAGCACTCTTCACGGAACTGAGTGAGGGGAGCTCCCCCTACCCCTCAGTCCTGCGGACAGCTCCCCTTGAAAAAGGGGAGCAGCTAGGGGAGCAGTCAGAGGAGCAACTGCCAAAGTTTCTACCCTTATTAAACTGGCTGAATCAAGGTGACACATTAGGCTCACAAGTGAGGTTCTTTCTTCAGTTCAAACCCAAATATTCAGCGCAGCCTGAGGCTGCGCTGATCTCTGCCCTCTTCTCCTCTTGACAACCTCCTTCTCCGAACACATATACGTATGCTGGAAATCTGTATTCACCATTCATCAAACAAGGAGGGACCTTTCAATGCCGGACATGGAGTCATATCAGTTTCAGGCCGAGACCAGGAAACTGCTGAACATCATCATTCATTCCATTTACACCAACAAGGAGATCTTTCTCCGGGAGCTCATCTCCAACGCCTCCGACGCCCTGGACAAGATCCGCTTTGAGGTCAATCGGGGAACCGAGGTCTTTGACAGTGAGGCCAACCTGGAAATCACGATTACCCCGGACAAGGAGGCAAAAATTCTGACCGTCCAGGACACGGGCGCCGGCATGAACCATGAGGAGATCATCTCCAATTTGGGCACCATCGCCAAGTCAGGGACTGAAGAGTTCCTCAAGCAGGTCTCTGAGCAGAACGAAAACCCGGACAACATCATCGGTCAGTTCGGGGTCGGCTTCTACTCTGTCTTCATGGTTGCGGACAAGGTGGACATCACCTCCAGGTCATACCGTCCTGACGACGCTCCTGTCTTCTGGTCCTCTGACGGGATGGGCAACTTTCAGGTCTCGGAGATTGAAGAGGATGTGGGCCGGGGAACCAGGATCGATATTCATCTCAAGGAGGAGTGTTCAGAATTTCTGGAGCCTGACCGGCTCAAGTCGGTCGTCAAGAAGCACTCCAACTTCATTTCCTTCCCCATCATGATCGAGTCGGAAAAGGTCAACACCATCCCGGCCCTGTGGAAGGAGTCCAAGTTCAACATCACAGAAGACCAGTACAACGAATTCTACAAGTTTCTGTCCTTTGACCCCAATCCACCGTTCAAGACCATTCACGTTTCAGTGGATGCTCCAGTGCAGTTCAACAGCCTGCTGTTCATCCCCCAAAAGGACTCCACTCCGTTCGAGTCCTATCTGAACAGCGAGTACGGGCTGGACCTGTACATCAACCGGGTCCTGATCCAGCGCAAGAACAAGGAGCTCATTCCCCAGTACCTGGGCTTTATCCAGGGCGTGGTCGACACCGAGGATCTGCCCCTGAACCTCTCCCGGGAGACCATTCAGGAGAGCGCCCTGATCCGGAAGATCAACTCCACCATCTGCAAGCAGGTCCTCAAAGAGCTGGAGAAGATGGCCGACTCGGATCCGGAAAGCTACACGACCTTCTGGCAGGAACACGGCAGGGTCTTCAAGCTGGGGTACACCGACTTCGCCAACCAGGAAACCTTCAGCAAGCTGCTCAGGTTCAACTCCTCAGAGCTGGATGACGCCAACGGGCTGACGTCCCTTCAGGCCTACGTGCAGCGGATGAAGACCGGGCAGAAGTCCATCTACTTTGTTTCCGGCCCCAGCCGGGAGAACATCATGGGCAATCCCCACCTGGAGATCTTCGCCTCCAAGGGGCTGGAGGTCTTGTATCTGTTTGAGCCCATTGACGAGTTCGTGCTGCAGGCCCTGGGCACCTTTGAGGAAAAACCCATCAAGAGCGTGGAGCACGTTGACCCCAATGAGCTTGAGGATGTGGCCACCGAAGAAGAGGCATCTCCGGATTTGAGTCAGGAAGAGGAAAAAAGCCTGAGCGACCTGTTGAAAAAGATGAAAGACATTCTCGGGGATCGGGTCACTGAAGTCAGGCAGTCCAAGCGGCTGAAAACCAGCCCGGCCTGCCTGGTCAACCCCCAGGACGGCATGACCTCCCAGATGCAGAAGATCCTGCACACCATGAACAAAGACCAGTCGATTCCGGCCCAGATCCTGGAGATCAACCCCAGGCACCCTCTGAGCCAGAATCTGCTCAAGGTCTACAACAACAATCCCGATGACCCCTTCATCAGCGAAAGCACGAACCAGATCTTCGAAACCGCCCTGCTCATGGCCGGGTACCTGGCCGACCCCCACGCCCTGGTCAACAGGACCTTTGGTCTGCTGGAAAACGCCAGCTCCTGGTACACCCAGGTCCACAGCCTCTGATCAGGCCCGCAATCCGCGAGGCACTGGACTTGTGATCCCACCCGGCCGGGCCCGGGTGGGATCAATCAGCCTGCTTGCGGATAAAGGACGGAATCTCGAACTCCTGTTCGTCGAAAATGAACTCTTCCTCGCCTGGCTCCGGGGCGTTCTGGGCCTTTCTGGATCGAGGCAGCTCTTCTGAACCTTCCCGTGATCGGTTGCTCCCTTTGCGCAGGTAGGCCGGGATGTTCCTGTCTTCCGAGTTCTGAGCCGGAGCAGGCTTCCTGGACCTCTGACTCCGGCCTTCCTCGGTTTTTTTCTGCTGCCCCTGGATGGGAGTGACCTTGGCTTCCTGATCAAAGACGCTGCGGCTTTGAACCTGCTCGTCGCCTTTCTCGATTCCGGTGGCGATGACCGTGATCCGCAGCTCGTCCCCGGCATCCGGATCAAAGACAGTCCCGAAGTAGATCTGGGCATCGTCCTGGGCCGACTCGGAAATCGTGCTGGCAGCCTCGCTGACCTCGTCGATGGTCAGATCCGGCCCGGAGGTGATGTTCATGAGCACCCCCTGGGCGCCGTCAATGGATACGTCCTCCAGGAGCGGACTGGTGATGGCCTTCATGGCCGCTTCCCTGGCCCGACCCTCGCCCTGGGAAATCCCCGTGCCCATCAGGGCCAGGCCGGATTCAGACATGACCGCCTTGACATCGGCAAAGTCCAGGTTGATCAGGCCCGGAACCATGATCAGGTCGGAGATGCCCTTGACTGCATAAAAAAGCACCTCGTCGGCTTTTTTGAGCATCTCCAGAAAAGAGGCCTTTTTCGAAGCCAGAGAGAGCAGACGGTCGTTGGGGATGGTGATGATGCTGTCCACCACATCCTGCAGGGCCTTGATCCCTTTTTCCGCCTGGGCAAGCCTTTTCTTGCCCTCAAAATAGAAGGGCTTGGTGACCACCCCCACGGTGAGCGCTCCCATCTCCTTGGCTGTCTGGGCGATGACCGGAGCAGCTCCTGTTCCTGTGCCGCCCCCCATTCCAGCGGTCACAAAGACCATGTCGCAGTCCCCGAGCATTTCCCGGATGGAGTCGACGCTCTCCATGGCCGCATCCCTGCCGATGTCCGGGTTTGCCCCGGCCCCCAGCCCCTTGGTCAGCTCTTCGCCGAGCTGGAGCTTGAACTCGGCATGGGAATGCTTCAAGGCCTGGACATCGGTGTTGGCCACAATAAAAGAGACCCCTTTCAGCGACGAGCTGATCATGTTGTTCACAGCGTTGCCGCCGCCGCCTCCAACTCCCACGACTTTGATCTGGGCGTTGCCTTCAGTTTCAATTTCCAAGTAATCCATGGCTCCCTCCTTGTCCTCGTTATGCAAATTCTAGTGACCTGACTTCGTTGATCCCGGTGCAAAAAGTCCAGTGGGTCGTTTTCCGCCACCATGTGCATTGTGTAAGTCTTTTCTTATTCTGGCTCCTCGTGTGAAACTCACTATACTTCCTTGAGATTGCTTCGTCGAAGACTCCTCGCAATGACGGCTAGGGCCACAGCTATGGAGAATATCCTTGGCTCGTCATTGCGAACGTAGTGAAGCAATCTCTCAGAGTACGTGACAGAGTTTCTTCCTTGATCAAACTGGGCGTCTGCGTCCACTTGCGGGGCTGGCTCCTGAATTCTTGCGGCTGCTCCTTGATTTTTGCAGCCGCATCGTCCTCAGCTGATATCCGAAAACCACTTCCGCATCCTGGCCAGGATACGGTTGAAGACCCCCTTTTCCCGGATCCGGAAGCGGTGGTCGCCTTTCTGTTTCTTGGCCCCGTAGAGCAACAGCCCCACAGCAGTTGAATACTTGGGGTTCATGACCACGTCCTTGAGACCGCCGATCCCCCTGGGGTATCCGACCCTGGTGGGGAGATTGAAGACCTGCTCACCCAGCTCGGCAATCCCTTCGGTCAGGGAGGTTCCCCCGGTCAAGACCACTCCTGCCCCGATCATGTTCTTGTACCCGGAGCGGACCAGTTCCTGGTCCACGAGACTCAGGATTTCCTCCACCCTGGGCTCGCAGATCTCGGCCAGGACCTGCCTGGACAAGCGCCTTGGCTCCCTGCCCCCGACACTGGGGACCTCGATGGCTTCATTGGACTGGACCATGTCCGCCAGGGCGCAGCTGTGCCGCTCCTTGATTTTTTCCGCACTGCTCATGGGTGTGCGCAGACCGAATGCGATGTCATTGGTCAGGTTGGACCCGCCCAGGGCGATCACCGAGATGTGCTTGATGGAGTCGTTGCTGAAGACCGACAGGTCGGTGGTCCCGCCGCCGATGTCCACCAAGGCCACCCCGATCTCCTGCTCCTCCTCGGTCAGCACGGCCTGGGCCGAGGCCAGGGACTCCAGGACGATGTCCGAGACGTCCAGTCCGGCCCGATGACAGGAGCGGACGATGTTCTGGGCGCTGGAGACAGCCCCGGTGACGATGTGCACCTTGACCTCCAGCCTGACCCCGGCCATGCCCAGGGGGTCCTCGATGCCCCGCTGGTCGTCGACGATGAACTCCTGGGGCAGGATATGGATCAGCTCCCTGTCCAGAGGTATGGCCACGGCCTTGGCGGCGTCGATCACTCTCTCGATGTCCTTCTGGGTGACTTCCCCCCCCTTGACCGCAATCACGCCGTGACTGTTGAAGCCCATGATGTGACTGCCGGCAATCCCGGCGAAGACATTCCGGATCTCGCACCCGGCCATGAGCTCGGCCTCTTCCAGGGCCTTCTTGATGGACTGCACTGTCTGTTCGATGTTGACCACCACACCTTTCCGGAGTCCAGTGGAAGGGCTCATGCCGATCCCGACGATATCCACTCCATCTGGAGCGGTCTCGCCGACAACAGCGCAGATCTTCGTTGTTCCAATATCCAACCCTACCACCAGCTCAGACTTGGCTCCCATGGCCTGCTCCTCTTTTTTTGACCCATCCCGTGCCTCCATAAACCAGAATCCGCTCCGACTGGACCAGCTCCCCTCTGGAGGCCAGATCCCTCCAAATCCTGACCAGTCTGGAACAATTGAGGTCCAGATGCTCGGTTCCGACTTTGACCGTCAGCTCCCTGCCCAGGAGAGCGACCTCAACGATCTCTTCGGACACAAACCTGACCCAGGACACTTCACCAAGGCTGAAAGGGGCCTGCTTCCTGCTCAACCACTGCTCAACATTACTGAGCTGCCTCTGTTCATAGCTGCTGGTGCTGTTGTAGACGAGCAGGGGAAGAGACACGAAGTGCCCGGCTGATACCGGGGCAATGAACCGTCCCTGTTTGTCGGCGTAAAAAATCCTATCCCCTTTCCGACGCCAGAAAAACGGCTCCCGTTCATGGACCTGGATGGCCAGGCCGTTGGGGAGAACCCGACGGACAACAACCTCGTCGATCCAGTCGTTTCGGCGCAATCGCTGATCAATGGCTCCGATGTTCAGGCTGAAAATGTTCTCGCCCTCCCTGACCCCGGCCAGATCCAGAACATGGTCCTGGGTCAGGCGGTGATTGCCTTTGACGTGCACGGCGTCCAAGGCAAAGACCGGACTCCAGGTGGCCCAGCGGTAGCCGCTGATCAGCCCCAATCCCAGTCCGGCAAAAACGGCCAGTCCAAGCAGGACCTGAAATACCCTCTTGAGCAGCTTGCCTAGGCCGGACTGCCCCGGCTGTGGAGTCTGCCTCCTTCCAGCGTACCTGTTCGTCTTCCTGGCCATGATCAGATCCTGTCTGGAACCTCCAGCAACAGTTCCCCCAAGCAGGTGCGGCTGCAAAAGCTCAAGTTGCAGGCGCTCCCAACGCCACGACTTCCAGCTCGAGCTGCACCCCGAACCGGGCCTTGACCTTGTCCCGGGCCAGGTCCAGGAGCTCGAAAGCGTCCCGGCTCCTGCCCTGCCCATAGTTGACCAGAAAATTGGCATGGCGCTCTGAAAAACCGACCTGCCCGGCCCGGCGACCTTTGAGACCGCACCGGTCCAGGGCCAGTCCGGCCGGAAGATCAAGGCTGGGGTTCTTGAACACGCAGCCGCAAGTCCTGGCCGTGACCGGCTGGGCGGCCTTCTTGGCTTGATACCAGGTTCGCATTCTGGATCGGATCTTTTCTGGACGCTCAGTACTCAGCTCCAGGTCCACCCTGGTGATCAGCCAAAAGCCTTCGTCCAGGCCGGGAGCGAAATGCCGGTACCCAAGACTGACATCTCCTTTGTCCAGCCAGGTCACTCCCTGGCGGCGAGTCATGATCTGCACCCGTTGCAGGACCTCCCCCAGGGTCTGCCCGTAGGAGCCCGCGTTCATGGCCACCCCGCCGCCCACTGAACCGGGAATGCCGGTCAGGGGCTCCAAACCGCTCAAGCCCTTTCCAGCCAGCCAGCCCAGAAGTCCGGGCAGGGGAAAACCCGCTCCAACCCCAATCACTGTTCGATCTCCGGCCTGGCTGAGAATCCTGGGCTCCTCCCTGTCCACGCGGATCAGGACCAGCGGGAGCTGCCCGTCAGCGGCCAGGATGTTGCTCCCTTTGCCCAGGACAAAAGGCTCTGCCCCTTCCCTGTCCACAAACTCCAGGACATCATCCCAATCCCGGTCGTTTCCGACCTGAAGCTCAGCCAGTCCAAGCCCGCCCAGTCCAAGGGTCGTTCTTTGGCTCAAGCTGGGACGATCCACGATCTTCACGGCTTCCGGGACCTCAAAAACTGTTCTCCGGCCTTCCAGACATTGCCCGCCCCCAGGGTGAGCACCACGTCCCCGGAACGGACGACCTCGTCCAGAACCGGGACAATGGCCTGAACATCCTCGCAAAAGGTGACCTCGGTCCGGCTGGTCTGCCGGATGCCCTGGGCCAGGCTCGCCCCGTTCACCCCTGGGATGGGATCTTCCGAAGCCGGATAGATCTCGGTCAGGATCAGCATGTCCGTATCCTTGAATGCCCGGCAGAAGTCCCCGAACAGGGCCTGGGTCCTGGTGTAGCGATGGGGCTGAAAGGCCACGATCAGGCGTCGGCCGGGGTACATGTCCCGCAGCGCTTTCAAGGTCACCCTGATCTCGGTGGGATGGTGCCCGTAATCGTCAATGACCCGCACCCCGTCCTTGTCCCCTTTGTGCTCCAGCCTGCGCCCGACGCCGCCAAAGGCTTCCAGTCCCAGAATGATCTGTTCCCTGGGGATATCCGCCTGCATGGACAGTCCGATCACCCCCAGGGCGTTGAGCACGTTGTGCTGCCCGGGCTGGGCCAGGGTGACCGTCCCCCAGGGCGCACCCTTCCACCAGACATTGAACCGGCTGCTAGTGCCCATCGTCTCGATCTCGGCCTGCAGATCGTTGTCCGGGCCAAAGCCATAGGTGACCACCGGCCTCTTGATCCGATCCAGCAGGCGATTCAGCCCGGGGTCGTCCCCGCAGACCACATTGACCCCGTAAAAGGGGATCTGGTTCATGAAGGTCACGAAAGCGTCGTCAATGGTCTGCAGGTCCGGGTAGTGGTCGAGGTGGTCGGCGTCCACATTGGTCACGATGGTCATGATCGGGAAAAGGCACAAAAACGAGCCGTCAGACTCATCCGCCTCTGCCACCAGGTATTCACCCTGGCCCATGAGGGCGTTGCTCCCATAGCTGTTCAACCGCCCGCCGATGATCACCGTGGGATCCAGACCGGCCTCCTTGAACACCGTGCCCAGAAGGGAGGTGGTCGTGGTCTTGCCGTGGGTGCCGGCCACTGCGATGCCGGTCTTCAGACGCATCAGCTCGGCCAGCATCTCTGCCCTGGGAATGACCGGTATCCCCAGCCTCCTGGCCTCCCGGACCTCCGGGTTGTCCATGCCCACGGCTGTGGATTTGACCAGGACCTCGGTTTCCTTCAGGTTCTGTGCTGCATGGCCCTGGGCCACCGTGGCCCCAATGGACAGCAGTCTGTCCACAGCTTCGTTTCTGGAGATATCAGAACCGCTCACCCGGTATCCCAGATTGATGAGCACTTCCGCGATGCCGCTCATCCCGGCCCCGCCGATGCCAACCATGTGAATGTTCTTGATCTTGCTCTTCATATCATGTCCTACCCAGGGCATTCATCTCCCTGACGATGTCCCTGGCCGCATTAGGGTTGCCCAGCTTCCTGGCAGCCTGGCCCATGCTCAGGATGCGCCCGGGCACGTTCAGGAGGTCGGCCACGGCCCTGCTCAGATTGATCTCATGCAGATGACTCTGCTCGATGACGATGGCCGCGCCGTGATCCTCCAGGTGCTTGGCGTTGCTCAACTGGTGTTTGTGGATCGCATACGGGAAAGGGATCAGAATGCTCGGCAGGCCGATCACTGTCAGCTCGGCCAGCGTCGAGGCCCCGGCCCGGCACACGGTCAGGTCCGCCCAGGCATAGGCCGAGGCCATGTCGTCGATAAAGGCGAACACGTTGTCATCATCCATGCCGCAGTCCCTGTAGGCCTGGGAGACCCATTCCAGGTCCGCCTCCCCGGTCTGGTGCATGAGCACAATGCCCTGGGACTTGAAACCGGCCAGCCCTTTGACCACGGCTTCATTGATGGCCCGGGCGCCCTGGCTTCCCCCCAGGATCAAGACCTGCCCTTTGGGTTTGTGGGCATAGGCCTTTTCCGTGTCCCGCAAAGCGATGAGCTCAGAGCGAACCGGGTTTCCGGTCACCCGAACCTGAGCAGGGTCGAAATAGGCCTTGCGGTCCGGAAAGGAGAGAAACACTCGATCCACCCGTTTGCCCAGGATCCTGTTGGTCACCCCGGGTTGGCTGTTCTGCTCATGCACCCCTGTGGGTATTTTCATCCATGCCCCGAGCATGACCGGGACAAAGCCGGCATAGCTGCCAAAGCCCAGCACTGCCTGGGGCTTGAACGACTTGAAGAGCAGCCAGCATTTGACAAAGCTGCGGCTCAGCCACCACAGGGAGCCCAGGGAACGAATCCCCCGCCCCAGAACCCCCCTGGCCGGCAAACCCGCAAATTCAAGGCCGGCCCTGGCCGCCAGACGCCCCTCGGGCCCCCTGTCCCCGCCGACAAACAAGACCTGGATTCCGGCGTGCTCCTCCTGAAGGGCCTGAGCCACGGCCAAAGCGGGAAAGATATGGCCCCCGGTTCCCCCTGTGGTCACGACGACGCGTTGCACTTAGGCCCTGCTCCTTTTGGAAATGTTCAGCAAAATGCCCACACACAGACACATGATGACCAGGTTGGATCCTCCATAGCTGATGAACGGCATGGGCAGCCCCTTGGGAGGCACTGCGCCCATAACCACGGCCATGTTCATCAAGGCGCCCATAACAATGACCAGGGTCAGCCCCAGGGCAGTGAAACGGTTTTGCAGGTCCTGCTGCCTGAAGGCGATGGCAAAGCTCTTGAGCATGATCAGGCCCACACAGAGAAAGACAAAGGACATGCCCATGAAGCCAAGCTCTTCACCCAGCACGGCCAGAATGAAATCCGTGTGGGCTTCGGGCAGAAAAAAGAGCTTTTGCTTGCCGGCCCCCAAGCCGCGCCCGAAGACCTGACCGGCACCGAACCCGTACAAGGACTGAACCACCTGATAACCGGTGTTCTGGGCATCCTGAAAGGGATGCAGAAACGCCAGCCAGCGCTGGATGCGGTACGGGGACTGAATGATCATCCACGCCCCGGCGCCCACACTCAAGGCCAGGGAGAGGATCAGGTAGACGAGTCTGGTCCCTCCCACAGCACAGAGCAGGAATAAGATGGCCGTCAAGAAGACCGCCCCGCCGAAATCCGGCTGCAGGAGCAGGCACAGGGCCAGGGCCGCCGTGACCAGGACCGGGGGCACGAAGCCGACGCTGAAGGTCTTGAGCTTGTCCTGCTTGCGGCTGAAAAAATACCCCAGATAGAGAACCAGAGCGACCTTGGCCAGCTCAAGGGGTTGAAAGGAGACCAGGCCCAGGTCAAGCCAGCGCCTGGCCCCGCCGGCTGAAAGCCCCATGGGGGTCAAGGTCAGCAAGAGCAAAGCAAAAGCGGCCAGGAGCCACAGGTAGACCGTTTTTGTGAACAGCCCCAGGGGTACCCGCCAGGCCCAGACCATGACTCCAAGACCCAGAAAGGTGAAGATGAGCTGCTTTTTGAAAAAGAAGGCCGTGTCTCCAAAGACCCGTTCGGCCATGACCCCGCTGGCGCTGAAAACCATGATCAGCCCGATGCCCAGCATGGCCAGGACCGCACCCACAAAGACGTAGTCGGTCCCTGGGTTCTTTGCACGTTTTTCAGCTTCGGTCCGGGCCATCACACCCTCATTCTCTCCAGGGATCGTGCCTTTTTTCACTCAGCATCCAACTCTTTGACCGCGCGGATGAAACAGTCTCCCCGCTCCTGATAGTTGGCAAAGAGGTCAAAGCTTGCCGTGGCCGGAGAGAGCAGCAAAACATCTCCTGGTTGGGCCAGAGACCACATGTGCTGAACAGCCTCTTCCAGGCTCGGCTCCCAAAAGCTCTGCACTGCCTCCCCCCAGGCCGGGGCAAAGACGTCCCGGCCCTGTCCGAACAGCCCCAGGACCCTGACCCTGTCCTGGATCAGCCCGCGGAGGCTGGCCGGATCCCCGCCCTTGAACACCCCGCCGGCCAGGAGGAGAACCGGGCGATCAAAGCTCTCCAGAGCGACCCGCAAGGCCTCCAGTGTCGTGGCCTTGGAGTCGTTGACCACCAGGACCCCGGCCCTCTCTTCCACCTTCTGCAGCCGGTGGGCCTGGGCCGGAAAATCTTTCAAGGCTCTCCCGGCCTCGTCCCGGCTGACTCCAAAGGCCTGGGCACACAGGATGGCAGCCTCCATGTTGACCTGGTTGTGCCAGCCGTACAGCCCGTCGCAGGCATGGTCTCCAGGACCCGGCGCGAGCTCCAGGACTCTGGAAGGGATGGCCATCTCCTCCCGGACCGGGCCCAAAAGCTCAGGAGGAAGGACAGCCAGGTCATCTCCGGTCTGATTGGCAAAGATCTTCAATTTGGCCAGCAGGTACTCCCTCATGTCCAGATGGTAATCCAGATGATTGGCTGAAAAGTTCAAAAAAACGGCCACATGGGGGTGAAACCGGATCGTGTTCTGGAGCTGAAAGCTGCTGACCTCCAGGACCAGAACCTCGGCCCGGTCGCCTGAGAGCGCGTGTTCGGCCAGGGGGGTGCCCACATTGCCCCCGAGAAAGGCTGTCTTGCCGGCATGGGCAAAGATGTGCTGGATCAGCTTCACGGTTGTGGTTTTGCCGTTGGTCCCGGTGACCGCAATGATCGGTTCCTGGACAAACCAGGAGGCGAACTCCAGTTCGGACACAATCCAGGAATGGCGGGGCAGCAATGGCTGCAGCCCCCGCACCGGGATCCCTGGACTGACTACGATCAGCTCAGCCCGCTGAAAATCCTCCGGCCTGTGCTCCCCGAAGCAGAGCTCAATGCCTGCTTCCCGCAAGCGGTCCTGCTGCTCGGCGGACAGGGTCGCCTCGTTCTTTTCCAGAAGCCGGACCCTGCTCCCTCTGCTCGCGGCCAGCCAGGCTGCAGCCCGGCCGGAGGCCCCGGCCCCCACGACCGCGACCTCTTGGGCTGCCGGTCCGGTTGTGAAGACGTCGTCGTGCAACATGAGCAGCCTCCCGCCTCAGCGCAGTTTCAGGGTGCTCAGGGCCACCATGGCCAGCAGGATGGACAGGATCCAGAAACGGACAATGATCTTGGACTCCGGAATCCCTGTCAGCTCAAAATGATGGTGCAGCGGGGCCATTCGAAAGATGCGCTTGCCTCCGGTCATCTTGAAGTATCCCACCTGGAGGATCACTGACAGGGTCTCGACCACGAACAGGCCGCCCACGATGAGCAGGACCAGCTCCTGCTTGCACAGGATCGCGATGAACCCCAGGGCTCCGCCGAGGCTCAAGCTTCCCACATCGCCCATGAAAACCTGGGCCGGGTAGGCGTTGAACCAGAGAAACCCCAGCCCGGCCCCCACAAGGGCTCCACAGAACACCGTCACCTCTCCCACCCCAGGCACGTAGGCCACCTGGAGGTACTCGGCCAGCTGGACGTGCCCGGCCACATAGACAAAGATGAGCAGACAGCCGGCCACGATCACTGTGGGCCCGATAGCCAGCCCATCCAGGCCGTCGGTCAGGTTGACCGAGTTTGAGGAGCCCACGATGACCAGTAGGGCAAAGACCAGGTAGAACCAGGACAGGTCAGGATGGAGCCACTTCAGAAAAGGGACGTAGAGCTTGCTGGAGTACCCCGGCAGGTTGATGAGCACGGCCACCGCCAGGCCGGCCACCAGCAGCTGGCCCAGGAACTTGCCTTTGACCGTCAGGCCCTGGTTTTTCCTGCCCACCACCTTGAGGTAGTCGTCTGCCAGCCCAATCAGCCCAAACCCGGTGAAGACCAGGATCGTCAACCACAGATAGACGTTGGTCAGGTTGCCCCAGAGGAAGACGCTGGTCAGGAGGCAGACCCCGATGAGCACCCCGCCCATGGTCGGAGTGCCTTCCTTGGCCTGATGGGCCCGGACGTCTTCCTGTATGTACTGGCCGAAACGAAGCTTCTCCAGCCAGGCGATGAACCTGGGGCCCAGGAGTATGGACAGAATCAGGGCGGTCAGCAGGGCGTAGACCGAGCGAAAGGTGATGTATCGAAAGACATTGAAGGCACTGATGATGTCGCTCAATGGGTAGAGCAGGTGATAGATCATCCTTCAAGCTCCTGGGTCAACGCGCTCACATACCGCTCCAGTCCGCAGCCCCGGGATCCCTTGACCAGGATGGTCCCTTTGCCGACCCTGCACCTGCGCCACAGCTCCAGAAAGGCCTTGGTGGTCTCGGCACTCAAAAAAGCCCCCCCCGGAGCTTCAGCTTCGAAGCCCTTGCGCACCGAGTCCTGGTCCTCTCCGCTGAAGAACAGGACTTCCGGCTGAACCCGGGCAGCCATTCGGCCCAGCTCCTCATGGGCTGATGTGCTGCTGTCCCCAAGCTCTTTCATTTCTCCAAGGACGAGGATCAGGGGGTCCTGCCCGGCCAGAGCTGCTGCACTCTCCAGGGCGCAGTGCATGGAAAGGGGGTTGGCGTTGTAGCTGTCGTCGATGAGCACATAGGGCCCGATCCGGATGACCTGGCTCCTGTGCTCAGGAATGCAGGCCTGGCTCACCCCTTCCTGGATGGCCGCGCAGTCAAGGCCAAGCTCACTGGCCGCGCTGGCGGCGGCCAGGATGTTCTCCCGGGCGTGGGTCCCGAAGAGCTCGCTGTGCACATGGCACTCCCGGCCGTCAAGCTCAAGGACGTAGCCATGAACGCTGCCTGCAGCATGGGCGCCCTCTCGGCAGTGGTATGCGGCCTGCCTTCCACAGAGGCTGAACAAGACCACGTCAAGCCGGGCGCTCAGATCTTTGCCCAGCTCCAGCTGCGGATAGTCGGCGCTGGCAACCACTTTCCCGCCGGGCTGGACAAACCAGGCCAGGCGCATCTTCTCCCTGGCCACTCCATTCAGGTCGATCAAACCCTCGAGGTGGGCGGCCCCCACATTGGTGATCACCGCCAGGTCCGGTCTGAGCATGCGGCCCAGAACCTCCATGTCCCCTGGATTGCTGACCCCGGCCTCCAGGACCCAGAAGTCTTCCCTCCCGGTAAACCCGAGAATGGATTGGGGCACTCCAAGTTCGTTGTTCCAGTTCTTGTAATTCCGGCCCACAGTGCCCCTGGTGGCCAGTATAGAGGCAATGAGCTCCTTGACCGTTGTCTTCCCAGCCGTCCCGGTCACAGCCACCACGGTCCCCGTGAACCGCTTCCTCCACTCGGCAGCCAGAAGCCCCAGGGCATGGATGCTGTTCTGGACCAGAATCATAGGAACTTCGGAATGCAGATCCATCAAGGGCCGCTCGACCACAAGGCCTGCCGCGCCTTTGTGCACCGCTTCCCGGGCAAAAGAGTGCCCGTCGAACCTCTCTCCGGGAATGCACACGAACAGGTCTCCAGGCTCCACCAAACGGCTGTCGGTCTGAATCCGGTTGACGACCAGCTCAGGATGGGCATCGTAGTCGCCCACTCCCTGCATGGCCTGTCCAATCTCGTGAAGCCCGAGCTGCATCATCTCTCCCCCAGAAGTTCCCGCACGACCTGGACATCGCTGAACGGGATACGCTCATCGCCTATCTGCTGCGTGTTTTCATGCCCCTTGCCGGCTACGATCAGAATGTCCTCTGGGCCGAGCACGTCCAGGCCCAGCTCGATGGCCCGCCTGCGGTCCACCTCTTCAATCACCTCTGCCCCGGGCAGCAGACCGGGGCGCACATCCTCAATGATGCCCCAGGGGTCCTCGTGCCTGGGGTTGTCAGAGGTCAAAATTCCAAGGTCAGCATGTCTGGTCACTGCCGATCCCATCTGGGGCCGCTTGGCCCTGTCCCTGTCTCCTCCGCACCCGAACAGAACCACGACCCTGTTGAAGCCCAGCCCTTTCACCGACGAAAGCACGTTCTCCAGGGCGTCCGGAGTGTGGGCATAGTCCACAAACACATGCAGGCCGCGGGAGTTCCTGACCCGCTCCAAGCGGCCCGGAACCCCGGCAAAATCCCTGATCCCGGCAAAGACCCCGGGGTCGATGTCCAACTCCAGGGCCAGGGCCTGGGCAGCCAGGATGTTGGAGCCGTTGTGTCGGCCGATCATCCGGGACTGCACTGTCCAGCCCTGTCCCTGGTGCCGGCACTCCAGTTCCAGCCCATGCCGTCCCAGGCTTGTGATCCTGCCCTGCAGGCTCTGGTCGTCCCCAAAACCATCCAGGCTGAACCCCAGAGCCCTGTCCAGCCGGGTGAACAATCTTCGGCCGTAAGGGTCGTCCACATTGATCACCCCGCCCGGCCGGGCCTGCCCTTGCGGGCAAAAGAGCTTCATCTTGGACTGGAAGTAGGCCTCCATGTCCTGATGGTAGTCGAGATGGTCCTGGGTCAGATTGGTGAACCCGGCCACATCGAACCTGAGTCCGGCCGCCCGTCCCTGATCCAGGCCATGGGAGGAAACCTCCATGCACACGACATCCACATCTGCTGCAGCCATGGTGGCCAGCAGCTCGTGCATCTGCAGACAACCCGGAGTGGTCAGGCCGGCTTCCCGGGTCATCCCCGGCCACCTGTAGGCAATGGTGCCCACAACTCCGACCTTTTTCCCGGCCTGATGCAGAATGTGCTCCAGGAGATAGCTGACCGTGGTCTTGCCGTTGGTCCCGGTGATGCCCACCAGCTGAAACCGGTGCCTGTCGGTCCCGAAGGACTCCCTGGCCAGCTCGCCCAGGGCCTCTGCCATGTCCGGCCTGACGACCAGCTCGACCCGGGCCCGGTCCGGTACAGGTGCAGGCTCGGGACTGATCACATACCTGGCCCCATTGGCCACAGCCTGGCCGATGAACCGGCTTCCCCTGTCCCTGGTCCCGGGCATGGCCACAAAGACATCCCCAGGCCTGACTTTGCCGGAGTGGTCCCTGACCTGCGCCCCCCGGCGGATGGCCTGCAGGACTTGGGTCCAGATGTGATCCGTGTTGTGCACTGACTTTACGACCTGTCCTTCGGCTCTCCCAGCCACAGCTGCAGCGTGGAGTCTGTCTTTTCGGGCCATTGCTGCCCTGGGTCCGGCTCCTGCCTGGTGACCATGACTCCGCTGCCCTTGACCCTGGGAACCACTCCCCTCTGGATGAGGATCTCAACCGCCTCACGCAGGGACAGGCCCAGAAGATCCGGGACCAGGCTTCCAGCCTTGGTCGTGGCCTTCTGGGCGGGACGGGCCTGGTTGACCCTGAACCGGGCCGTGTCCGCTGTCACATCTGCATGAGGCTGAACATGCCTGTCTGCTGCCAGCTGCACCGGTTCACGGTCCGAGGTGGAAACCAGCTCCAGGGCCACCTCTCTGACCGCCGGGGCAGCCACCACCCCGCCGTAATGATTTTTCTTGGGTTCGTCCACCACGGCTATGATCAGATAGTCTGGATTCATGGCCGGGAACAGGCCCACAAAAGAGGCCATGTAGGCTTGCCCATAGCCCCCTTCCGGGCTGGCCTTCTGGGATGTCCCGGTCTTGCCCCCGACGCTGATCCCTTCGATTCTGGCCTGGGTTCCGGTCCCATCCTCCTGGACCACATCCTCGAGCATGGCCAGAACAATCTCCGCGGTGCGCTCGGAAAAGACCCGCACCGGCTGCTTGCGATCCTGGGCTGGACTGGGGACCAGCTGTAAAGGCTTGAGCATGCCTTTGTTGGCCAGACAGAGATACGATCTGGCCAGCTGCAGGGTTGTGGCGGACAATCCCTGTCCAAAGCTGGCTGAAACCAGGTCTACGCTTGTCCATTGACCGGGCCGCCTCAAGATGCCCTTGCTCTCCCCGGGCAACGGCAGCCCGGTCTCCTGTCCCAGTCCGAGCTGATCCAGATAGGAAAAATAGGTCTCTGCCCCAAGCTCCAAGCCGATCTTGCCGGCCCCGATATTGCTTGAGTAGCGGATCACCCTGCGCACCGAAAGCCATGCGTAGTCATGGGTGTCGTTGAACGTGTGCCCGGCAAAGGTCCATTGCCCATTCTCGCAGAAGTAGATCTTGCGCGGACTGCAGACCCCTTCTTCCAGGGCCGAGGCCACCAGGAGGGGTTTGATGGTCGAGCCGGGCTCGAAATCGTCCAGAGCGATTCTGTTGCGCCACTGATCCGGGTTGGACTGCCTGTACCTGTTGGGGTTGAAAAACGGATAGTGGGCCCAGGCCAAAATCGAACCACTCTCCACCTCCACCGCCAGAAACATGCCGGCCCGGGCCCGGTTGGTCTCAACCGCTTCAGCCAGGGCCTTTTCGGCAGCAAACTGCAGGTTCGCATCAATGGTCAGCTGAACGTCCTGCCCGGCCAGAGTGGTGCCCAGCTGACCCGGGGCATAGAGGATCTGCCCGGAGGCATCCCGTTGAGCCACGAACTCCCCTTGTTCGCCGGCCAGAAGGGAGTCAAAGGAGCGTTCCAGGCCTTCCAGGCCAGTGTTGTCCAGGCCCACAAAGCCGATCAATTGCCCGGCCAGATGCCCCTGGGGATAATAGCGGTCCTTCTCCTCAATCAGATAGACTCCAGGGAGCTGTGCGGACTGGACCTGAAAAGATTTTCTGTCGCTGACCTTGCGGGCAACCCAGACAAACGACTTGTCTGCTGCCAGGGCTTTGAGGACTTTGCCCGGGGCGACATCCAGGATCCTGCCCAGGGCCTTGCTCGTCTGCTGAGGATGGACCACTTCCCGGGGACGGGCAAACACGGAGTTGACCCGGATGCTCTTGGCCAGGAGGCGTCCCCTGGCATCTGTGATCTCCCCCCGCTGGCCGTAGGTTGAAACCTTGATCCAGTACTGCTGATCGGCCATTTGGGCCAGTTCCGGCCCCTGAACGATCTGGAGGTGATAGGCCCTGGCCCACAGCCCCAGCCAGATCAGAGCGCAAAAACACCCCAGCGCGGCCAGCCTAGCCTTGGACCAGTCCCTTCTCTTTGTGCGGCTGGTTTGAGCACTCATAGTTCCCGTCCAGGCCACTGCGCATATGGTCGTCGAAGGCTCACACTCAATTCATGTGCCGAATCTGATCGGCCTTTGGCGGCTCAAGCCCGAACTCCTCGGCCTTTTCCCTGAGCCTGTAGGAGGACATCAGATTCACGCTTTCCAGCTCCAGCTTGGCTTTCAAGTCCTTCTGTTCCTGAAGCGTGGCCTGCAGCTTTTTGATCGAATAGGACAGGTCCACCAGCTCGATGTTCACCCAGACCAGGGACAGTCCAAGGAACACTGTGATCAAGCCAATGCCCAGACACCACCAGACATGTTGTGTGCTTGCCTGTTTCACTGCTGTCCCCTCCTTTCTGGCAGAGTTTCCGCAGCCCGAAGCTTGGCGCTCCTGCTTCTGGGATTGGCCTGAACCTCTTCAGGGCTGGGCCTGATCGGTTTTTTGGTCAGGACCCGCAATCGCGGACTGTGCTCACAGGTGCACAGGTCTTGATACGGAGGACAGATGCACGTGGACGCCTCGCGCTTGAAGGTGTGCTTGACCAGGCGATCCTCAAGTGAATGAAAGGCAATGACCACCACTCTCCCGCCAGGCATCAGAATCTCTGGAATCCTTTGCAGCACATGATTCAGCTCCTCCAGCTCCTGATTCACAGCCATTCTCAAGGCCTGAAAGGTCTTTGTGGCTGGATGGTTCCGGGACTTGGCCCGTCGCTTGGGAGGGTAGGCCCCGGCCACCAGCCCGGCCAGCTCCTGGGTGGTCCTAATCTTTCCCTTCTCCCGAACCCGGACAATGCGCGAGGCAATCCTTCCGGCCATGGGCTCCTCGCCATAGTCCCGGATGATCCGTTTCAAGCGCTCCTGAGAGGCAGTGTTGACCAGGTCCCTGGCCGACTGCTCCCCTTCATCAGGGTTCATGCGCATGTCCAGAGGACCGTCTTCCAAAAAGCTGAACCCTCTCTGCCCCTGATCCAGCTGCAGAGAGGAAACCCCAAGATCCAGAAGCACCCCGTTCACGGCCGGCCAACCGATCTCGGCCATGATGTCGGGCAGCCTGGAAAACCTGGAGTGGGCAAAGACGACCTGCCGGTCATACCCGGCAGCCTCGATTCGGGCCCGGGCCATGTCCAAGACCTCCCGGTCCCGGTCCAGGGCCAGGACCTGCAGCTCGCCGGCAAGGGCCTGGAGCAGGGCCAGGGTGTGCCCGCCCAGACCAAGGGTCCCGTCAACAAGCCGGTCCCCAGGCTGAAGCCCCAGCCACTCCACAACCTCGCCGGGCATGACCGGCAGGTGCTCATTCATGTCAGCTTTGCCTCTGGCTTTGCTCCTCTCTTTCCCTTGGTCCTCTTTCTTGAGGCGGCTGCACGAGCCTTTTGTTCTTTACCTTCCTGCACTTCCTGGCCTTCCTGGTAAAAAAAGAGGATGACTATTGAACCAGGAAGAACAGGAAGGTCTCTTCTTTTCAGACTCAGCGGCTGGCCAACCCGATGACACTCCTGGATCCTCCGGGTAGGGCGGCTCTGTCCCAGAGCCAGCCCCTTTTCAAAACTCCAAGCAGTAGCTCTGGTCACAGCACGTGATCCTGTGAAAGTTTCTTCCTTGATCAAACTGGCTGTATGAAGCGACACATGGTGCTTAAAAAAAGTCCTTTTCCTCAGGTCAAACCCAAATAGTCAGCTTTGCCAGCGGCAAAGCTGACTTCTTCTTATAGCCTCAGCTCCGCTCCGTGATCCGCTATAGTATCCAAAAGCTGGTCAAAGTCGCCTTCCACGTCCTGCCGCATTCTGACAAAGTTCTCAGGACTCCAGATCTCGAATTTTTTTCCGTCCCCGGACAGCACGACCTCTTTGTCCAGGTGGGCATAATCGCGCAGATAGGGAGGGACAAGAATCCGGCCCTGCTTGTCCACCGTGACTTCCATGGCTCCGGAAATGAAAAAACGTCGGAAGTTTCGAAACTGACGCCGGGCCACATTGACCGAGTTGAAGCTCTGCTCGATGATCTCCCACTCAGGCAGGGGATAGCCGGCCACACAACTGTCGAAGTTGGTCAGCATCACCCGGCCTACGCTGTCATGCCGAAAGACCAGCTCCCGAAAATCAGGTGGGAGCATCAGTCTTCCCTTTGCATCAAGACTGCGATATGAATGACCCCGAAACCCCATGGACATGATCCCCACTGCTTACCACTTTTTCCCACACTAGGGCATGCCTGACTTGATCGTCAAGGGGAAAAAGCAAAAAACAGCTCAAATTCAGAGCTGCCTCTGGCAGCCCTGAATCATATCGGGTTGAATTGAAGAAGGATCACATTCGTGGGAGTTTGGTCATGTGTTTGAAAAGCTGTCAGCTTCAAGGTAAGATGGTTGACCTATGATCACCCCAATGGACCGGAAATCCCTGGAAAACCTCACTGAAACCTATTTTCAAATTTCCCCGGAAATTCTGGCCAGCTTCCCCAGGTTCAGGCCGCCGTTGAATCTGTTCTTGTTCAAAGAGTCCATTGGCGAGCTGGTCCCTTTTTCCTTTGCCGATCAGAGGCTGCACAAGACCCAGCTCGAGCAGCTCCATGAGGAATGCGCCAGGGGGAACATCTTTGTGGCCCGCTCCGACCACGTTATCTATGCCCGACACATCAGCAAGCAGCTGGATCTGATCCTCATGGACACCAATCTCAAGGAGACGGAGATCGCCCATATCCTGGCCCAGGGCCTGGGCGACCGCCTCAGCATCATGTTCGATCAACCGGTCAAGACCTCACTGGAGCAGGTTCAGACCGACCTGACCATCCTGGTCCAGTATTTGACCGGCGACCCCTTCCGAATCAAGTCCCTGCTGCGGGGGCTGCCCCCTGGCCCGGGCCTGGAAAAACAGGCCTACACCACCACTGTCTGCGGCCTGGCTTTGTGCTTCGAGCTCCTGGGGACGGATCTCAAGACGTCCTTTGTCCAGCGGATGACCCTGGGCCTGGCCATGACCCCTCTGGGGCTGAGCAAGATACCGTTCTACATCCGAAACAAAGAAAGCTCCCGCACCCCGAAAGAAGAACAGGCCTTTCTCCGGCATCCCTTTATCGCGGCCACCCTGCTCAAAAAGCTCGGCATCCGGGACGAGATCACCCTCAAGTGCGTCCTGGAGCATCGTGAGCGCCTGGACGGAAGCGGTTTCCCCCAGCAGCTGCCCCAGGGCTCCATCAGTCAGCCCGGCAGGATCAGCGGCCTGGCCTCAGCTTTTGCCCGACTCTTCTCCTCTCAGGAAGACCCATCTGCGCAGGATATCATAGGCATGGGCACCCGGCTCAGCCAGGAGGCCTCTTCCTTCGACCCGCATCTGTCCAACCTGCTGCAGGCCCTTCTGGCCGGTGTCTTCAAATCTCCCCGGCCGGACTCCTGCTAGATTGACGCCAGGCCAAAAAGTCCATGCAGCGGTTTCCCGACGTCAATTGCTGTATGCAACCCCTTGATTATTCTGGATTCTGAATTCTGTATTCTGACTTCTACGGCTGTATCTTGAGTTTTTGCAGCCGCATCGAGGTTGGCCATCCCGATCATTCAATCAAAATCGGCCAGCAGGCTGCCGATGTGCACCCCCTCGCCAAGGGTGACCTGGCTGTAGTCGCTCCTGATCCGCCAGACCGCCTGCTGGAGCTGATCCGTGGTGATCCCGTTGCGCATGGCGGTGTAGGCCTCGATGAACGCGGCCAGACTGTCGCAGACCTTGAGCAGCTCTCCGTCCTTGGGGTCGCTGGCATTGGTGTTGTATCTGGCCTGGAGCTGCTCCCGGGTCACCTCTTTGCATCGTCCGTTCTGGATGATGGTCGGCAGGAACTCCGATCCCAGCTCCACCCCCAGAAAGTAGGACAGCCGATGCGAGAGGGTGGTGTAGCCGCCTTGCTCCAGGACATTGATCACCCGTCTGCGGACCTCTTCGTCCTCATACTCCTTGATCAAATCCCCGATCTTCTGCACTGAGCGTTTGACCGGCGAGATGATGTCCCGGGTCAGGAGCTCGGGAAGGTCGTGAAACAGGCCGGCAAAGAAGTTGTTCTGGCTCTGCTGCCGGCAGGAGCCAAGAACCAGGCTGAAAAAGTAGGCATAGCAGGCCACGATGAACATGTGGCCCAGAACAGAGGTCTCAGGGATCCTGGGCGTCTGGGACCACCGCTTCTGAAAGCGCAGCTGGCCGCACTGAACCACAAAACGGCGCAGAGCGGTCTGCTCCTCCCGGATCAGGGCGGCCACCCCGGGGATGTCCTGGTAAGTCTCCAGGCTGGACGCGAAATTGGCCTCGATCTCCTCCAGCTCCTCATCCCAGGGGTTGATCCCCTTGATCAGGCTGAACTCCCATTGACTGGCAAACAGGTGAGCGGCTTGAAGAATGCGCTGGCCCTGACTCGGTGGAGCGGTGTTCTGAAAGTAGCCCCTGAGCCTCTCCCAGAATTCCTGCCCCAGGGAGTGGATCCTGGGTTCGAGCTTTTCCAGGACCCACTCCGTGAGCTGCTGATAGTGCATGGGGTTGGACCTGATCTGATAGAAAATGGGGGGCTTGATGTCCGTGATCACCAACCTGTACAGGTATTCAAAGATCCCGCCCTCGATCACCTCCTGCCCCAGGTCCAGCCGCTCTTGTGCATCCAGCTTTTCTGAGCTGAGGGTGGTCAGCACCCAGGCCGTGATCATCTTGTGGGCCTGCTTGTCCACTTCGAACAGCTCCACAGGCCTGAGCTTGTCGTTCCAGCGCTTCATGAACGACCCGGCAAAGACGAACTGAAGTAGGCTCTTGCGTATGCTTGACATCAAACATCCCCTTTATGCGTGATCTTCAGGCTGATATACCTGACAGTTTCTCCGATGAGTCCGAGAATGCGGGCTGAAGAAAGAGTGTTTTAACCGCCCGCTCCCGCTGGTCGCTTGATCAAGAGGATAAAGGCCGGGATGGAAGAGGTTCTTTTTCAGTGTATCAAGCCGCATCGGGCAGTGCAAATTTGCCTGCACTCACGGGTTGACAGGACGAACTGAGCCGTGTAAAAGACTCTTTTTATTTCGTTCGATGAAGGAGCAGAACATGCACAGTACTAAGACATATAGCCAGCGCAAGCAAGACGTCCAGAGAGGGTGGTTCGTCGTCGATGCCACCGACCAGGTCCTCGGGCGCCTGGCTTCGACCATCGCCACCAAGCTCAGAGGCAAGGACAAGCCGGATTTCACCCCCCATGTGGACGGCGGCGACTTCATCGTCGTGGTCAATGCGGACAAAATCAAAGTCACCGGCACCAAAATGGACGACAAGATGTACTATCGCCATTCCAACTACCCCGGCGGGCTGAAGGAGACCAACCTGCGCAAGCTGCTGGCCACCAAGCCCGAGCGGGTCATCGAGCATGCTGTCCGAGGCATGCTTCCCAAAACAAGGCTTGGAAGAGCTCAGCTCAAAAAACTCAAAATTTATGCCGGCCCCGAGCACCCACATCAGGCCCAGCAGCCAGCCCAGCTGGACGTTTCAATTTAGCAGCCAAGCGGAGCACACTCTATGAGTCAAGACTTCACATACGCCACTGGAAAACGCAAGAACTCCATCGCCAGGACCCGCCTCTATCAGGGCACAGGGCTCATCGAGGTCAACGGCCGATCCCTGGAAGACTACTTTCCCAGGGATACCCTGCGCATGATCATCAATCAGCCCCTGAACCTGGTCAAAATGCGGGACAAGTTCGACATCAAGGTCAACGTCACCGGAGGCGGGGTCTCCGGCCAGGCCCAGGCCATCAGGCACGGCATCAGCCGGGCCCTGCAGATCTTCGACCCTGACCTGCGCAAGCCTCTGAAGAAAGAAGGCCTCCTGACCAGGGACGCCAGGGAAAAAGAACGCAAGAAGTACGGCCAGCCCGGGGCCAGGAAGAAGTACCAGTACTCCAAGCGTTAAGTCCTGGGATATCCCCCCTTATGACGACCATCAAGGCAGGATCCCGGTCGGACTGGGACCCTGCCTTTTCAATGTATGGCCCGCGAACGTCTTCAACCTTCCCTCGTCTACGCTGATCAGGATGGGAACATCTTTGACCATCCGGATTTGCTCATGCTCTGCCGCCGGGGCAGAGAGCTGGCCCTGCCCAGGCCGGACGACCTGATCCCTTTGCCCCAGGGAAGCGACATCTTCCTTCTCCCCCAGCGCTCTGCAGTAGGATTCGACCCTGAATCCGGCAGCCTGGAAGAGCTCGAGGCTTCTGCTGTGGCAGCCTTTGTCTGCCCAGGCTACACCCTGACCGGGCAGTGCGCCTTCATGACCCTGCCCGGAGCCGAAACCCTCCCCCTGCTCGCCTATGGGGCCCTGGGCTATGCCAGAGGGCAATTCTGGGTCTGCGCCAGACAGGTGGACACCGATCCGCGCCAGGACTTCAGCACCATTGCCCAGGAGCGCATCGACACCGGGGCGCACCAGCTGCTGAAGGCCTTCCCGGACAACAGGCTGGTCCGCCACCTGACCCATTGCGCCCTGACCTACTGCTGTCCGGCAGCCAAGAACCTGACCCTGGGACGGTTTGAAGCCCCCCTGCCGACAGCCCGGGCCTGCAATGCCGACTGTGTGGGCTGCATTTCCAGTCAGCCCGAAGACTCCGGCTTTCCAGCCACCCAGCACAGGATTGCCTTCAGGCCAAAAGTCGACGAGATCACCCAGATCATGCACAAGCACGCCGGGCAGGCCAAAAAACCCATCTTTTCCTTTGGCCAGGGCTGCGAAGGCGAACCTCTCCTCGAATCCAGGCTCATTGCCGATGCTGTGCACAGCTTCCGAGAGGCCGACGGTCCCGGGACCGTGAACATCAACACCAACGGCAGCCTTCCTCAGACCATTGAGCAGCTGGCCGCAGCCGGGCTGTCCTCCATCCGGGTCAGCCTGAACAGTGCCCGGGAGGCCTGGTACACGGCCTATCACCGACCCAGGAGCTATGCTTTTTCAGATGTGCTGCAGACCATGCTGCAAGCCAAAAAGTCAGGCCTTTTCGTCTCCCTGAACTTCTTCTTCGTTCCCGGCATCAGCGACACAGAGCTGGAGTTCCAGGCCCTGCAGGGTTTGATAGAGGACTGCCGTCCTGATTTCATCCAGCTCCGCAACCTGAACCTGGATCCCGAGCTCTACCTGAGCATCCTGCCCGACTGGGACAGCCCGTCCATGGGCCTGAAGAACTTCATGCGCAGGCTGAAAAAGTCCTTTCCCTGGCTCGAGTTCGGCTACTTCAACCCCTATCTGGAAATCCCCCTGAAGACAGGGTGATTTCCAGATCATTTCAGCGCAGCCAGAGGCAGGGCTCGTATGAAACTTCATGAGGAAGAACCCCTCACCCCTCAGTCCTGCGGACAGCTCCCCCTACCCCTCAGGCCTTTGGCCAGCTCCCCCTACCCCTCAGCCCTGCGGGCAGCTCCCCTTGGAAAAGGGGAGCAGTTAGGGGAGCA